>JAGHTO010000021.1 GCA_018065305.1 Candidatus Cacconaster scatequi
GTGTAATAGGTAGTTGACCATCCACCATAGAGTCCTATCGACGGAGAATACGCGCCGCGAGCGCTCTTGAGGTCAAGCGTGGCGTTCTTCACGCTGAAAGATGCTATTTGAGCCGAAGGCAGGAAAGACTTCGCAGTCATCTCCAGGCTTGCGGCATCGACACCGCCACACATCGGCTCCTGAACGTTGGCGTCAAGCACCAGCTCCTCGTCGGCAGGCCAGTACATCACGTCCTTCAGCGTGAGGATGGCATTGTTCTTCTCATTGGTAGTGGAAATCAGCAGATACTCCTTCTGCGCCAGCTCAGACTCCATCTGCACCACATCCGCATGGCCCTTCTGGCCAAGTTCCTCCTGACGCACAGCACGGTCCCTGGCAGTCTTAGCCGTCTCCACCTGATCGGCCACGACCTGCACCATCTCCGAATAATAAAGCACATTCGCAAACGCCTCCATCGTCGCAAGGCAGATCTGGTCACGCTCCTGCTGCTCCTTGCTGGTCCCCATCTTCACCGACGTAGAAGCCATCCTCAGGTTGTTCACTGCCTGGAATCCGTCAAAGAGCGTGATACCCGCACTCACACCATAACCGTTATGGAAAGTAGTGACATTGTTATAAGTATTGGTCTCAGGGTCAAGGTTGCGGCCATACTGATTGTAGGCGTATGTCTGAGCCGAGAGCGTAGGCGTGAAAGCCTGCATTATAGCGTGACGGCGCTGCCACTGCTCATCGCTTCGGTCCGCCGCCTGTATCCTCATCTTCGTGGAGTTGCTCACCGCATACTCCATGCAGTCATGCAGAGTCATCGCTGACGCTTTCTGCTCCTGCGCCATTGCGGCGAAGCAGCAGAGTCCTGCAGCAAGAATAACGGAAACCAATGATTTAGGGATGAAAAGGAAGTTCATGTGCAGATTCTAATCTGCAAGAACTGTGACATCCACTGTGCCAGAGCATTTAACTCTTTGACTTATAGAACATTGATGAATTAAAGCGAGTATGCAAGTGTAAAGTTTCTTTACAGTGATTGTAAAGAAACTTTACACAGGTCAGATCTACATCAGCACGCAGTGAAGCTTGGTAGTCTGCTCATCGCGGCTGACATTCACCTCGCGGCACATCCCCTTCAAAATTGCAGTCTGAAGAGCATAATCTTCTCCCTCAAGTGTTTCCGCGTCAATGAAACGAGGAACGGAGATTTCGACCTCTTTTGTCTTGTTCTTCTCGGAATATGACACTTTCACGGTCGCACCGGAGTCGGTGCCCAGCATCAGCAGACCTTCTTCAACGACCTGGTTGAAATGGTAAATGTCCGTGGATGAGAGGTTGTATCTCTTGCAGAAATTGGTGATTCCGCCCATCATCTCATAGTAATCATATTTGCTTGTGCGGATATCATAACGGTACTCACGAATCCGGTTGATGAAATTGCGCGTCAGTTCCTTCTTCGGATTCTCGAAAATCTCTTGCGGCGTCCCTTCCTCATAAATGAGACCTTCATTCATAAAGAACACGCGGTTGCACACTTCCCTGGCGAAACTCATTTCGTGGGTTACGACCAGCATCGTTATGCCTTTGCTGGCAAGTGTCTTCATAACTCCCAGCACTTCACTGACCATTGTCGGGTCAAGTGCGGACGTGGGCTCATCGAAAAGCAAAATTTCGGGTTCCATCGCAAGCGCCCTGGCAATGGCCACGCGCTGCTTCTGTCCTCCAGAGAGCTGTTGGGGAACCGCATCCCACTTCTCCGCGAGGCCCACGAGTTCAAGCAGCTCCATTGCCCTGGCCTGCGCTTCCTTGCGGGTTTTGCCCAAAAGTTTAATAGGACAGAATGTGATGTTGTCCATTATGCTCATCCCGTTGAACAGGTTGAATGACTGGAACACCATAACCATTTTTCTCCTGAGGCTCGGTACGTCGACACCCGGATCCATTATGTTGCATCCGTCTATCTCGATACGGCCTTCTGTGGGTTGTTCAAGCAGATTCAGGCACCGGAGGAAAGTACTTTTTCCCGTACCGGACGGACCGATTATGCTTATCACCTCCCCTTTCCGAATCTCAGCATTGACATCCTTCAGGACACATACTCCGTCGCTGTATGTTTTCTTGAGATGTGAGACACGAATGATGACATCCGAGTCTGTTCCGGCAGCCCGGACTTCCGTTTCGGGAGACTTCCTGCGACAGCGAGGTGCAATATACAGAGCCGCTCCGGAAAGAATAATGGCCGACAGTACGGCAATTATCCAGACAGGGATGCCTTCTGATCCATCGTCCATACCCGGTTTCTTTATCAATGCCACCACCTTGCTTTCATAAAAAGGAATCTGTCGGATTACTCTCTGCCTCTCCTCCGTGACGTTGATTATTCCGATGGCAGCATCTGCTCTTTCCGCAATAAGGCTCGGAATTATTCCGCCGAAATCCATAATTGAAAATTCAATTGGTCTGCCGATATGGAGAGCAAAGTGGCGCATCAATTCGAGTTCAAATCCGTCGGGGATGCCGTTGAGCATCAAATTCATCGGAGGTGAACCCAGTATTGTCGCAACTTTCAGAACAGGGCCGTTGGCAATCCCTTTCAGCTCCTTGTGCGCTTCAAGTAAGTCTCCCCTGAACCATCGGTCATACATATCTTCATACTCGGAAGTCTGTTTGAATTCATTGATGAATTTTTCAAACTGGGCCGAAAGATAGTCGTCGTCCAGCCGGAAGCAGGCTGCAACCGGCATCGGATCCATATCTGAAGAGATGGTATCCAACTCCGGGTATTCCCGCAACGGTATGATGGCGTTGACATTATCCAGATAATAAGCCGCTATGTACCCCGAACGCAGTGCGGTAATTCCGTCAACGTCATTGTTGAACGATTTGGCGTTGGCCATTCCGTACTTTTTGAAAAGATGTGTTTCGGTGATTGTTCCAAGGAGCGACCCGACCTTTTCGTCTGCCAAATCTTCTTCACATCTGATAGCAGTTTTCTTTTCCTGCGATTTTCTGACAAGAACATATGAACGGCTCGCATAATAGGGTATCTGGATAATCATTTTCTGCCGTTCCTCAGTTACATTGATGCTGGATAATGCGGCATCTATCTTGTTGGATATCAGAGCAGGAATAACAGCACTGAAATCCATTATCACAAACTCTACAGGTCTTTTTGCATAGAGGGCGAACCGTCGCATCAGTTCAATCTCATAGCCGTCCAGTTCTCCATTTATCATAGAATTAAAGGGTGGAAGCGTGCCCAGCACAGCCACTTTGAAAGACTTTCCGGATTTAACTGCAGGCACGTCCCTGTGTTTGACCGAATCATTGACATTCATCCAGCGCCCCTGCATATCCCTGTTCTCGCCCGTTTTGTCCAGGAGTTCGATGAAACCCTTGAACTGCTGGGAGAGTTCCCTGTTTTCGAAGCTGAAGCATACGGCAATCGGACTGGCCGGAATACTGGTAGGAATTGTGTCCAGTTCGGGATAAAGCATCAAGGGTTCGAAAATGAACGAATCATCTATGTAGAAGCCGTCGGATTTGCCACGCAGCACCGACTCTATGCAATCGATGGTTGTGTTGAATGACAATACATTGTCCACTCCCCTTTTACTGTGGACGTAATTTTCCTGAGTAGAACCGAGAAGGACCGATACGGGCCTTCCGTCCAAATCCTCTTCGGTCGTGATTCCGTCTGATGCTTTTTTGTCGGATTTGCCGCACGAAGTGACAACCAGCAATGCCGCAAGAAGCGGCAGTGCGATTTTGCGGCTGCGCGGTCTCGACAGGAATTTCAGCAGAAGTCCTATCAGCCAGGCGATTATGAAATACACGACAGCCACGAGAATCAAAGGCAGAAAGGCCTCGAAGGTTCTTGCACGGATGATATCCGAGGCTTTTGTCATATCCATCACAGCGATGTATCCGACAATGGAAGTGCTTTTCAGAAGACTTATCACCTCTCCCTGATATACGGGTATCATACTCCTTACAGCCTGCGGGAGCACTATGTAAAAGAAGGTCTGTGTCTTTGAAAGACCGAGAGAGAGGCCGGCCTCGGTCTGTCCCCTGTCTATCCCTTCTATCGCAGTACGCAGCATCTCGCATATATAAGCCGCAGTGTTCATCGCGAAGGTCAGTATGGCTACGACAACACCGGAAGCATTTACGGGAGCGAAGATGACATAATACATTATCATAAGCATAACCAGGACCGGTGTACCGCGCATAATGTCAATATACACGGTAGCAATGCAGCGAAGCCATTTGTGCCTGTTCATCCTCATCCAGCAGATACAGCCACCCAGCAGAGTACCCAATAGAACCGCAAAAAAGGTTATTATCAACGTGGTCTTCAACCCGTCGACAATATGCATATATCTGTCTTCCACAATGAAATTATTGTAGAAAGACTCGGTTATTCCGCTTATTACGCTGATGAAATTTCCCATAATGTAATAAGATTTAATGCACAAAAATACTCATTATTCCGCGAAAACGCGCTTGACCGCTTCCAGATAGCCGTAGCCATAGAGATTGTCGGGTTGCAGATAACTGGTTTCAGTCCATTCGTTCCAACTGTTGATGGTAATGAGAGGGTGAAGTTTCGGGCGGGCATCCACATACTCCTTCGCCTTTCTCAAGGCATACTCGAAATTTTCCGGAGTATTGTCCCTGACGACGGCACTCTCCTTCATACGGGGGCTGTTGTCCCATCCGATAGAGACGTGGGGATAATAGGGCATCGTGAAATCCTTCTCCAGCCTCCCCCACTCCGAAACAGCCTGTTCTACAATGTGAAGATACTCATCATTCATATTGAGATAATGGCAGAACTGATAATGGGACGAGCTGTTGAAACCGAGTCCCTTCAGGAAGGCATCGTCCGTATTTTCCAACTTATCAGAATCGACGCCGCTGTAGTCCCTCATATTCAAAACCCACATCGTGAATTGAAGTTCCAGATCAGGGAAGCCGGCTTTCTTAACCTCACTGCGGAACCAGGCCAGAGCATCTTTAGTCTCCTCGATGCCGCCGAGACCCTCTATCAGGTTCTTGATTTCATAAATCATAAAGACAGGCTTGCCGTCAATCTTGTAGTATTCCGGCTGTTTGAAGAACAGTTCGATGTTTCTCCTGCAGATCTTCTCAAACTCCTGCCGGTCCACCTTTCCGGTCCAGATGGTATTGTCTTCCTGAACCCGGGAGATTCTGGTGTCCCAGGTATTGTTCACATTGTGGTTCGCCCACATCAGGTAAAATTTCATCTTGTCCCTGTTCCTTGCCTTGAGGAAACCGTTGGTCAGGGTTGTCTCCATAAAAGGCCTCCCGTCGAACCAATACCAGTCGAATATGAACACATTGATGCCGTGTCCGGCCGCCTGGTCTATTTCCATCTCCATAACGGCGGGGTCGGCTTCATTGATATATCCCCAGACGGGCGTCCTGTTCCAGTAATGGCCGGGATTACGGCTCTGCATCGTCATAACCGTTTCCCATTCGCCGATACCCATCGGCCAGAAGGGACGCAATCTCGGGTCGTCAGCCGCGTATGCGGGATAGAGAAAAGCGGCGACATCATACTTGCGGTTCTGCCCGTACATCGCGGCGCAGCAAATCAGGAGCAGACCTGTGAACAACAAAAATCTTTTCATAACAGTCCGTTTTATGATGCAAAAGTAATCAAAATAAACGCTCGGACCGAACACTATTTTATGTCACCGAATGAGGAAGGTGTTGCAAATAATATTTTTTTGACTACCTTTGTGTCGCGAATGGGGTATTAGCTCAGTTGGTAGAGCGTTTGAATGGCATTCAAAAGGTCAGGAGTTCGATTCTCCTATGCTCCACGAAGGCGACTCCCCTGCTCTGTTTCGAGAGCCAGGGGTTTTTATTTTGTCATTCCTTAACAACACAATCCTATGAAAGTCAAAGCTCTGTTAATCTCTTTCCTGACAATTGCGATTGCCTTGTCAGGATGCTGCGGCAACAAGACCGCCAATCAGTGTTGCGATAGCGACGCTCCTCAATTTTCAAAGAAACTTCCCGTCGGCTTGCAGCTTTACAGCGTCCGTACCGATCTTGAGAAAGATTTCTACGGCACTCTGAAGGCAGTGAAGGAGATGGGATATGCCGGTGTCGAATTTTACGGCGAATATTACGGAAACTCAGTCGTACAGATAAAGAAATGGTGTACGGAACTCGGACTCATCCCCTTCTCCAACCACGTTCCCTTCCAGGAGATGATTGACAACATCGACAAGGTGATTGCAGAAAACACTGTACTCGGTGTCCAGTATATCGTATTCCCCTATATGGATGAGGCCAGCCGTCCCGGTGTCGATCCCGAGCAGTTCAAGAAGACTGTCGCCAAAATCGGTGAAATCGGCGGAAAGGTCAAGCAGGCCGGTTTCCAACTCCTCTATCACAACCACGATTTTGAATTCGTAAATATGGGCAACGGCTCTCTGGGATATGATTATATCTTCAGCAGCAATGACAGAAGCAACCTGCAGAATGAGATTGACGTCTGTTGGGTTGACTATGCCGGTCAGAATCCCGCAGAATACCTTGCCAAATACAAAGGCGGCATTCCCGTGGTTCATCTGAAGGATTACAAGCTTGAAGGCAAGCTCTCCTCAGCCCCTTACGCCCTTATCGGCATATCTACTGACAATTCAATGAAGGATGACGGCGGATGGTTCGAATACCGTCCCATCGGAATGGGCCAGGTCGACATTCCCGCTGTAATCAAATCCGCTCTTGAGAATGGTGCAAACTGGCTGTGCGTTGAGCAGGACGAGCCTTGTGAGGGACTTACCCGTCTCGAAGGCGTTGCAAAGAGCGTCGGATATCTCAGGTCTCTGGATTTGATGTAGCTCCCCTCTATTGCGGGAAAGGGGCTATCTTCGTCACCCAGAAGAATCCGAAGATTATTCCGGTTACGCCGATGATTATGCCTACTTTCGCCATATCGTGCGTCTTCACCAGTCCGGTTGATGAGGCCATTGCATTTGAAGGGGTCGATATGGGTAGGCACATCGCAAGGGAAGCGCACATTGCCACAAAGACTGAAAGGGCTTTCTGCCCACCGAATGCCGCAAAAGAATCGGCGTTTGGTGACTGCAGGAGGCCCTTTCCCAATGCCACCATTATAGGTATCAAAAGTGCGGCTGTCGCGGAATTGCTTATGAAGTTGCTCAGACAGTAGCAGATCAGGCAGGCTCCGGCGAAGACGAAAATGACTTTCATTGAAGCGAAGTCTATGCTGTCCACCAGCGCTTTGGCAAGCCCAGTGTCATTCATTGCATAGCCCAGGGCGAATCCTCCGGCCACAAGCCAGAGTATGCTCCACTTGATTTGCTTCATATCATCAGCCGTAAAGACCCCCGTGGCGGTATATACGGCTATCGGGACAAGGGCCACTACGTATGAGCTGAGCCCGTGTAGATTCTCCGTCATCCACAATAAAATTGTCAGACCGAACGTGCTCCACGCGACATAGTCCCTCCAGCTCTTTTGACGCGATACCTTCGGGATCTCTATTCCTATTTCCTTTGTCTTGAAGGGAAATAAGAACGTAAGGAGCATCCAGGCGAAAAGAATCATCACGATTACGAAAGGAATCATCCTGACCGCCCATTCGGCGAACTGTATTGAAATTCCGTTGTTGTCAAGGACACCGACCGCAGTGGCATTCGGAGGAGTGCCTATGGGAGTGCCTATCCCGCCGATATTGGCCGCCAGAGGAATGGCCAGAGCAAGGCCTGTCCTCCCTTTTTCATTTTCCGGCAATGTCGAGAGCACCGGTGCCAGAAAAGTCAGAAACACCGCAGCGGTTGCAGTGTCACTCATAAACATCGAGAAAGTGGCAATCACGCAGAGCAAACCGAGAAGCACTGACTTTGGGTTTTTCCCGAAAGGTTTCAGAAGAATCCGGGCCAATCTCACGTCCATTCCATATTTGGAAGAGACGGCAGCAAGGACAAATCCTCCGAGAAACAGCATTACCACAGGATCGGAGAATGCACGCATCAGCTCTTTGGCAGGGACAAAGACGCTGTCATCCCCCGGTTGCATCGCAAATGAGAGTCCCTTGTCGGAGATTGTCAGAAGGGAGACGACTATCACAATCAGGGAGGTCACCCAATTGGGGACAATCTCGAAAATCCACATCAGGGCCGCGAATGCGAAAATCGCGACAGTCCTCTGCTGGGTGACGGTGATGACATTTCCCAAATTTCCGAAAAAAGTGTGCGGAGCACACCAGAGCACGACAGTGACAATCAAAACTATCGGCAGGAATATGCAATATTTGACATTGAACCGTTTCATGTCTGCAAAATAACAACACAAATCCGCTTAAAACAAAAATAATTTGAGAGTTTCAGGGTTTTTAAGTAACTTCGCAAAGATTAAAAAAGATAAAAATCGATTATGTCAAACAAACTACAGGAACTCACTGACAAGCTTTATCAGGAAGGCTTGTCGAAGGGCAGACAGGATGGTCAGCAACTTGTCGACAAGGCCAAGGAAGAGGCTGCGGCATTGATTGAGGCAGCAAAAAAAGAAGCCGCTGCAATAGTGGATGCTGCAACCAAGGAAGCACAGCAGCTTAAGGTAAAGACAGAAAGCGACTTGAAGATGGCTTCTGTACAGACAATCGCGAAAGTCAGGCAGCAGGTTGAGAACTCTGTCATCACCAAGGCTGTCGCCGAACCTGTCAAGAACGCTTTTGCGGATCAGGCTTTCATAAGGGAGATACTCTCCACTGTCGTGAAATCCTTCAACGCCTCGAACCCGGAGAGTGCCTGCCTTGACGTCATTCTTCCCGAGAAAGTCAGGAAGGAACTTGGGGAAAAAGCGGCATCACAGATAATTGCAGAACTCGGAAAGGGTCTTGAGGTGTCATTCTCCAAAAAGATTGAGTCCGGATTCAAGATCGGGCCGAAGGAAGGCGGATACCAGATAAGTTTTTCCGGCGAGGATTTCGCGGAGATGTTCAGTGAATATCTCAGACCCGCCGCCCGCAAAATCCTGTTCGGAGAATAATGCGCAATTACGAATACATAATCGCATCCCTCCCCGACCTTGTCCTCGATTTCAAGGCAAGGGAATTCGACTTTCCTTCCCTTGTGGAAGAGGTGAAATCCCTCTGCTCTGAAAAGGACTGCGGTCTGATTGACGTTCTTTACAACGGACCGGCTGACGACGTAAAATATCCCGGCAGATTCCTGGCGGAATATTTCAGATTCGACAGAGAATTCAGGGAAGCGAAAGTCTCATTTCTTGAAGGGCGTCCCTACGACAAATCATTTGAACCGGTATTTTCCGAGAAGAACCTGATTGAGAGGGAAAAGAAAATCGACGCGCTTTATTGGCGGAAGATTTCAGAGCCGGTCATATTCGATGTCTTCACCTTCGACATTATCCTGAGCATTCTTGCCAAGGCGAAAATTGTCGCAAGATGGAGCGCGCTGGACCAGACTGCGGGCGAAACCCTGTTCAGAGAACTTGTACGGGAAGTCCGCGGAACATTCAAAGGAGTAAAAATAGATCAACAATAATATGAAAACCACAGGTATTGTCACAGGCATAATTTCAAATCTCGTCACTGTCAGGGTTGACGGACACGTCTCCCAGAACGAAATCTGTTATATTGACATCGACGGTACAAAACTTATGGCCGAGGTCATCAAGGTTACCGGAAAGAATGCCTTTGTACAGGTTTATGAAAGCACGAGAGGTCTGAAACAGGGCAACACTGTCGAATTCGACGGCCATATGCTGGAGGCCACCCTCGGCCCCGGCCTGCTCTCGAGCTGTTACGACGGACTGCAGAACAATCTGACCACAATGGAAGGCGTTTTCCTCAAGAGAGGTGAATATACGGCTCCTCTTGACCACGACAAATTGTGGCATTTCACACCGATTGCGAAACCGGGTGACAAGGTCAGCGCAGCCTGCTGGCTCGGAGAAGTGAAGGAAGGCTGGCTCTCTCACAAGATTATGGTTCCCTTCTCCTTCAAGGGGGAATACACGGTCGAATCGGTCTCACCCGAAGGGGATTATAAAATTGACGACAAGATGGCCGTCCTGATTGACGGACAGAGTGAAAAGCACGATGTCACAATGGTCCAGAAGTGGCCTGTCAAGATTGCAATCGGAGGCTATGTCGAAAAACCTCGCCCCTACCGCATAATGGAAACCGGTGTAAGGGTGATAGACACTTTCAACCCCATCGCCGAAGGTGGTACGGGCTTCATTCCCGGACCTTTCGGATGCGGAAAGACAGTGCTCCAGCACGCCATAGCAAAGCAGGGCGATGCCGAGATAATAGTTATGGCGGCCTGCGGCGAACGTGCCAACGAGGTGGTTGAAATCTTCACCGAATTCCCCGAACTGATAGATCCCCATACAGGACGCAAGCTGATGGAACGTACCACCATCATCTGCAACACTTCCAATATGCCTGTCGCGGCGCGCGAGGCTTCCGTCTACACCGCTATGACAATTTGCGAGTACTACCGCGCGATGGGTATGAAAGCGCTGCTTCTTGCTGACTCCACCTCCCGCTGGGCACAGGCTCTGCGTGAGATGAGCAACCGTATGGAGGAACTTCCGGGAGCCGACGCATTCCCCGTCGACCTTTCGGCAATCATCTCAAACTTCTATTCACGCGCCGGTATCGTGAAGCTCAAGAACGGTCAGACCGGTTCGGTCACCTTCATCGGAACCGTCTCTCCTGCTGGAGGAAACCTGAAGGAGCCCGTGACCGAGTCAACCAAAAAGGCCGCCCGTTGTTTCTATGCTCTGGAGCAGAACCGTGCCGACCAGAAACGCTACCCTGCCGTCAACCCGGTGGATTCCTATTCGAAATATCTGGAATACCATGAGGTTGTGGAATTCCTGAATGCAAAGATCAGCAGGGACTGGGTTGCCAACGTCGCAAAGGCCAAGAACCTGGTCAGAAGAGGAAAGGAAGTGGCGGAGCAGATCAATATCCTCGGTGACGACGGCGTTCCCGTAAGTTACCACGAGCAGTTCTGGAAAAGCGAACTCATCGACTTCGTGATTCTCCAGCAGGATGCATTCGACAAGATAGATGCAATAACCCCGCTTGAAAGGCAACGTTATATGCTTGAACTCGTATTGAAGGTATGCGACGCAACCTTCGATTTCGACGATTTCGACCAGTGCAGGTCAACATACAAGAATCTGATAAACACGTTCAGACAGATGAACTATTCCGAATTCAACAGCGGGAAGTTCAACGGTTATCTCGAACAGATAAATAAAATCATCTCCAATGAGTAGCAGGGCATTTCAAAGAATATACACTGAGCTTGAGGCTATTACCAAAGCTACAGTGACATTGAGGGCGCAAGGCGTCAGCAATGACGAACTGGCAACAGTTGACGGACGTCTGGCACAGGTGGTGAAGATCAAGGGAGATCTTGTCACCTTGCAGATATTCTCCGGAACCGAGGGCATACCCACGAATGCCGACGTGCTCTTCTTCGGCAAAGCTCCCTCCCTGAACGTGAGCGAGAGCCTTTCCGGCAGATTTTTCAACGCTTACGGCGAGCCCATAGACGGCGGCCCGGCGGTTGAAGGTGAGGCAAGACAGATCGGCGGACCTTCCGTCAACCCGTACAAACGCCGCCAGCCATCAGAGCTCATACCTACCGGTATTGCCGGTATCGACCTGAACAACACCCTTGTCAGCGGACAGAAGATTCCTTTCTTCGCCGATCCTGACCAGCCTTACAACCAGGTGATGGCCCAGGTCGCCTTGAGAGCCGACGTCGACAAGATCATTCTCGGTGGAATGGGATTGAGCAACGACGATTACCTTTATTTCCGTCACGAATTCGAAAGTGCCGGTGCGCTTGACAAAATCATCAGTTTCGTCAATACTACGGACCAGCCCCCTGTCGAGAGGTTGCTTATCCCTGATATGGCCCTGACGGCGGCGGAATATTTTGCCGTTGACAAAAATGAAAAGGTGCTGGTTCTTTTGACGGACATGACACTGTATGCAGACGCTCTGAGTATCGTATCCAACCGTATGGACCAGATTCCTTCAAAGGACTCAATGCCCGGAAGCTTGTACAGCGACCTTGCAAAGATTTATGAGAAGGCTGTACAGTTGCCCGACGGAGGTTCCATCACCATCATTGCCGTGACAACCCTCAATGACGGCGACATCACCCACGCCATCCCTGACAACACCGGGTATATAACCGAGGGGCAATTGTTCCTCAGGGCGGATACCGATACCGGAAAGACAATCATCGACCCGTTCCGCTCCCTGTCCCGACTCAAACAGCTTGTTCAGGGAAAGAAGACCCGAGAGGACCACTCCCAGGTGATGAACGCATCCGTACGTCTTTATGCTGACGCACAGAATGCCAAGACCAAACTGGAGAACGGTTTCGATTTGAGTGACTACGACAAACGGTGCCTCGAATATGCGAAGGATTACGCTGTGAATATCCTTTCCATTGACGTGAACATCTCCATCGAGGAGATGCTCAACACTGCATGGTCTCTGTTCGCCAAGCATTTTGACAGGACAGAAACAGGCATAAAGGAGGCTCTTGTCGAGAAATACTGGCCGGATGGCTCAAAGTAGACCGCTGAATAATGGCTATTAAGTTCCAATATAACAAAACGTCTCTGACAAACCTTGGCAAACAGCTGAAGGTCAGGCAGAAGGCCCTCCCTACCCTGAAAAGCAAGGAGTCCGCTCTGCGTGCCAGCGTGATAACTGCCAAGTCTGAATCCGCCAGATTGCTCAGAGAACTTGAAACAGCCATAAAGGATTATGAATATCTTTCAAGGCTGTGGAATGAGTTCGACGCAGGCCTCATCAGCGTCAAGGACGTCGAATTGGATGTTGTCAAGGTCGCCGGAGTCAGGACTCCCGAACTCAGGAATGTCATCTATGACGTCGTCCCTTTCGACAAGGCCGCGAAGCCGATGTGGTACTCCGACGGTGTGGAGATTCTGAAGAAACTCGCCCAGTTGGGCATCGAGTCGGAAGTGTTCGTCGAGAAGAGCAGGATTCTTGAATTCCAGCGGAAAAAGACGACCCAGAAGGTGAATCTGTATGAAAAAGTCCAGATTCCCGGTTATCAGGAGGCGATTCGTAAAATCAAACGTTTCATGGAAGATGAGGAGAATCTGTCCAAAGCATCGCAGAAGATAGTCAAGACCCGTCATTCTCAGGAAGAAGAGGAGGAAAGCCTATGATAGAGAAAATGACCAAATATTCGTTCGTCCTCCTTCACGGTTGCGTGAATGACTTCCTGACATCCCTGAAAGAGATAGGAATGATGGACATAGTCCGCTCGTCCAAACCCGTGGATGAAGTCTCTGCCGGGATGCTTGCCGAAATCAACTCCTTGAAAAGGCAGATTGAACGGATATCGGACGATGACTATTCCCGTGACGAAACATTCAATTCACTCTCGTCCAGGCTGGCTGAGGAAAAGAGGGAACTTCAGTTGCGCCAACCTTGGGGAGAGTTTTCTTGCGATGATATCAAGCGACTGGAGTCCAACGGTTTGACTCTGTCTTATTATAGGATTGCTTCAAAACGTTTCGACCCGTCATTCACAGAACGGTATCCGATTGAAGTCATCAGTGAAGAGAACAAATACATCTATTTCGTAACCGTATCGGATTCCGGAAAGGTATCCGTCCCCGGCTCCGAAGAATGTGCCGTCCCCCAGGGGCCTGCATCGGAGACACTCCGGTCAATCGGTGAAATTCAATCGGAACTGGATGCCAGAATCAGGACGCTGTCAAAGGAGAAAGAGAACATTCCCGCTCTGAATTCAAAACTTTCCAATCTGGAATCGTCACTTCAGATATATCTGGCAAAATGCACGGCGCAGCCCGCCGCCGAGGATGTGATAGAGACTTTCGTGGGGTTCGCCCCCACCTCCGCGGATGGGAAAGTCCAGGATGCGTTGAACGGGATGGACGTGTTCTATTTCAACGAGCCGGCGAAGGCTGAGGACAATCCTCCCATCAAATTGAAGAACAACTGGTTTGCACGGAATTTTGAGACTCTCACCGGAATGTACGGCATGCCGGTATATGACGAGTTCGACCCTACCCCGGTCCTCGCACCGTTCTTCCTGCTGTTCTGGGCATTCTGTATGGGAGACGCCGGATACGGTCTGGCGCTCATAGGCGTCGGTTTCCTGCTGAAAAAAGTGGATATTCTTGGCCTGAAGGAGCATTGGAGACTGGTCGTGACCCTGGGTGTCGGAGCCACCGTGATCGGTTTCTTCCTCGGCACCTTTATGGGAATACCTCTGGCTGAAGTCTCCTGGATTCCCCAGAATGTCAGGAATCTGATGCTGGCCGGAAAACTGGAGTTCGGATCTTCATCATACGATGTGGCTATGGTTGCCGCACTTGCTGTCGGAGTTTTCCATATCTGCCTTGCGATGGTAATCAAAGCCATCGGACTGACGAAGAGATTCGGATTCAAGGAATCGATAAGCACCTGGGGATGGATAACCCTCATCGTCGGTGGCCTGCTTGTCGCAGCCGGTGCACTTACAAGCATTCTTGATGCATCCGTCACGAAAATTGCGGTAATCATCATAGGTATAGTCTCTTTCTTAGGCATATTCGTATTCAACAAACCGGGCCGCAATCCCCTCTTGAATATCGGTGCCGGTCTGTGGGATACCTACGGTATGGTGACAGGCCTTATGGGAGATGTCCTGAGTTATATCAGGCTTTATGCTCTCGGTCTTGCGGGCGGTATGCTCGGAGGCGCCTTCAATGATTTGGCTGTGATGACTTTGGGTGACAATCCCACCTGGCATTGGATTCCCTTCCTGCTCATTGCGCTTCTCGGTCATACGCTGAATTTTGCGATGAGCTGTCTGGGTGCGTTCGTCCACCCTCTCCGTCTGACTTTCGTGGAATATTTCAAGAACAGCGGATATGAGGGGAAAGGCACGGAATATAATCCTCTTGGATAAAGTAATTAAATAATAATCAATAAAATACCAAAACAATGTTAACTACTATTTTAGGTTATGTCGGTCTGGCTTGCGTACTTTGCCTCGCCGGAATCGGTTCCTGTCTCGGAACAACAATCGCTGCGAATACCGCTGAAGGAGCGTTGAAGACTGCTCCCGAAATGTCTTCAAGTTATATGATTCTTTCCGCAATGCCCGCGACTCAGGGTCTTTACGGATTTGTCGCATTCCTTTTCTGGCCCAAGGATATAGCCGCAATGGAGGCATCCGGCCTCATTTATTTCGGAGTCGGAATCGCCGCAGGCATTGTCTGCCTCTTCTCCGCAATCCGTCAGGGTCAGGTCTGCGCAAACGGTATCCTCGGCATCAGCCAGGGTCACAATGTTAGAACCAATACAATGATTTACGCAGCTCTTCCTGAATTCTACGCAATTCTCGCACTGGTTGCCTGTCTGATGATCTAATTTCATTTCCTATGTCAAACTATCTTGATGTAGCAAAATCCTGGTTGAAGGATAGCTTTGACGAGCAGACAAGAACTGAGGTCAAGGCGATGATTGACGGTGACCCCAAGCTCCTTGAGGATGCATTCTACCGCACCCTTGAATTCGGAACAGGAGGTCTCCGCGGGATTATGGGTGCCGGAACTAACCGGATGAACCGGTATACGGTCGGAATGGCCACTCAGGGACTCGCGAACTATCTCAAGCAATGCTTTAAAGGCGAAGAGATATCTGTCGTAATCTCATACGATTGCAGAAACAACAGCCGCTATTTTGCCGAGATTACATCAAAGGTTCTGATTGCCAACGGCATCAAAGTTTATCTTTTTGACGGCATCAGGCCGACACCCGAACTGAGCTTTGCAATCCGCCACCTGAAATGCAACAGTGGCGTTATGGTGACGGCATCACACAATCCCAAGGAATACAACGGATACAAGGTGTTCTGGTCGGACGGTGGACAGATTGTGGAACCTCACGACGTGAACATCGTGGGTGAGGTCAATAAAATCACCGATCCCCAGCAGGTCCTCATCAGCGAGGACGGGAATCCCCAGATAATCGGCTCAGAGGTGGACGAGGCATATCTTGACAGCGTGCTGACCTCTTTGGTCTCACCTGCGTCAATAGCGCGCCACAGCGATTTGAAGATTGCCTACACTCCCCTGCACGGAACAGGTGTACGGCTTGTTCCCGAGGCTCTTGGAAGAATCGGATTCAAGAATGTCTTCAAGGTGGCCGAACAGGAAGTGAATGACGGCAATTTCCCTACCGTCGTATCCCCTAATCCAGAGGAACCCACCGCAATGAAGATGGTTATGGAGCTCGCGGACAAGGTTGGCGCTGATATCGCGCTCGGGACAGACCCTGACGCTGACCGTGTCGGATGTGCAGTCAGAGGCGGCGACGGCTCTCTCGTGCTTCTCAACGGCAATCAGACAGCTGCTCTGATCACGAATTATATGCTCACACGCTGGGCTGAGGAAAGACGTCTCGACGGCAACCAATATGTCATCAAGACAATTGTCACAACTGAACTTATGACGGCCATCTGCAACAAGTACAATGTCCGGATCTATGACGTTCTCACCGGTTTCAAGAACATTGCATCGGTGATGCACGCCAACGAAGGCAGCAGTTATTTCATCTGCGGAGGTGAGGAAAGCAACGGCTTCAATGCCGGAGAGTTCGTCCGTGACAAGGACAGCATCATCACCTGCTCCCTCCTGTGCGAGTGTGCGGCATGGTGTGCCGACAGGGGCAAGTCCCTGTACGACTATCTGCAGGAAACATACGCTGAATACGGACTGTACTGCGAAAAAGGCGTTTCTATAACGAGGAAAGGCAAGGACGGACTTGCTGAAATCGCTGCAATGATGGCGAGATACCGTGCCGATCCCCCGAAGGAACTGGCCGGTTCGAAGGTCGTCAAGCTCATCGACTATACCTTCCCGGAGAAGACGGGCCTTCCCTATTCCAACGTTCTGCAGTTCTTCAGCGAGGACGGATGCAAGGTTACTGTCCGGCCTTCCGGCACCGAACCGAAAATCAAATACTATTTCGCCACACACGGCGACAATGCAAAAGCCAAGGTGGAGGAACTTTTCGAACAGTTCAAAAGTTAGAAAAGCCACATTGTAACAAAACCCGCCAGAAGAGCTGCCGTGCAATTGATTAACTTCAACCACAGGAAGCTCTTCTTGCTTTCTGCTATAAGCGGAAGGCAGGCGTGTCCGTCCTGGCTTATGCTGCTGGCCAGAAGGACGGGAAAAGGGACGAGGCCTGCGGCGTAGAGTGTCACGAATATCAGATGCGGGCCGGATTCCGGTATTATACCGACCAGTGTCGCCAGAATTATCATCCACGCAGTATTGTCGCTTATCCACTTGTCCAGATTCAGATATTCAAGGCCGAAATTGATGAGAATCAGGACGCCGAAAGTCCATAGGAAGACTGATGGAAGGTGCTTGACCACAATATGATGCCACAAGTGTTCGTCCACGAAATGATCTCTTCCCCAAATGAGTACGGCCAGCACGATGAGGCTCAATCCTCCGAAAAGCCAGTTCATCCACTCTTCACTCAGAAGGTTGATGCCACCCTGCAGATGGTGATGCGCTTCTTCCGCGTGTTCGTGATCGAGATGTCCTGTCAGCAGCGCTGCGATGAATACGGTTACCCCGAGGAACATTATGGCGCGCTTCCAGGAAAGATGCCTTGACGCTTTTCCATCTGAATGATTGTCTTCTGCGTGTATCCGGTACTGCTCCTCACAGATGGACTTTGTCCCCGAAGGCTTGTACACGCAGTCGACCAGAAGTCCGACTGCGACTGCTATTGCAAACAGAACCAGAAAAATCCACAAAGCCTTGTCCGGAACCGTCGCAAGCAGCACGAAAGACTCGTCACCTGAGGTGGCTATTGCCATTGCCACAAGTGCCCCGAAACTGATTATGCCGTGAGTATAGAGAGATACGGATGCAAAACCTCCCATACATCCGGGAATGATTCCGAGGAACGCGGAAATGACGACCTGACCTATGCGGCTGCGTCTCAGCCCCTTGAAAAAATCGCCTTTGGATTCGATGTTCATAGACTCGATGAGCATCATCATCACCACCACCAGTCCCGTTATCAGGATGGAATTCCTCAGTGCATCTGCAAATATTTCCAGAACCATTCTATTCAAAATTTCGGCAAAGATAGTCAGAATATGTGTTTTTTAGTATATTTGCAGAAACAACTATCATTTGAGACCATGGCAAAAGGATCATTTTTCACTTTCGTAGCCGGTGCTGCAATCGGTGCCGCCGCTGTATTTCTGACTTTGACCAAGGAAGGCGAACAGTTTGTCAAAGAGAGCAAGAAGGTTCTTGACAAATACTCTTCCGATTTGAAAGAGAAATTCAATTGTGAAGGTTTCTGCGAAGAATCCGACAGCAATTCAGAAAATTAATTACATTTTTCCAGATGTCAGCTTCGCACAAGGATAATTCCAAGAACGCAAGGGATACCTTTCCGAGTTTAAGACGTTTCATCGAATACAAGCTTGAGGAGAGGAAACTCAAGTCGGTCAGCGGCCTGTCGTTTTCATTTTCAGTGCTACTGTCTGTCCTCATTGCCGTCATCCTTGTCCTGAACGCCGTCCTTCTTGTTTCGATAGCCCTTATGTACTGGCTGGACAAGATTTGGGGCGCGCCCTGGGGTGTCGTTACCGTAGCAGGCGGACTCGTACTGGTGGCCCTAATATTTTTTCTCTTCCGCAAGACTCTCTTCAGAAGTTCTTTCAAGAAACTTCTGGCCAATACGCTGAAGGTCGAGTCGCAGGATATTGAGAGCGACATCAAGGAGGCCTCCTACTATGCCGATATTGAACAGGAGAGAATTTCCAAGCCGGTACGCCAGATTACCAGGTTTCTGAACAACTCGCGCAATCTGATAGGCCTTGCGGCAACGACGGCGACCGTTCTAGGGACGATAACACAATTCGTAAGGATGTTCAATAAAAAATCCAAGGCCTGAAACCTTGGATTTTTCATTGAAGTATCACCTTTTCGACATAGGGCCCTTGCAGCAGACTGTTCAGCCTTTCCGGAAGATTTCCGGCACTGAATCTCAACTGGCTCCTTATGACGGATGATGACATCCTGCAGGTCAGCACCTTGTCCTTATAGAATCTGTTTGTCGTAAGACTTCGTATCTCGCTATATGATTTTCCCGGAAGGAGCGAAGCCATCAGCAGGTCCCAGGCCTCGAAAATCCTCACGCGGAGCAGACCATCCTCAAGTCTGTCCTCTTTGATGTATTCCTGAATCACATCAGCAATGAGTTTGGAACTCTGCCTGTTCATATTTCCGAGATAATTCCGTTCCTGACGGTGAAATTCCTGCAGGGAGCTCCCAGTTCATCCGCAACCTTGTCCAGCCTGACCTTGTTGCAGTCAGTTATGAATATCTGGCCGAATCCGATGGATGAAACTATGTCCAGCAACTTCCCCACCCTTGTCATATCGAGTTTGTCAAAAATGTCATCCAGAAGGATTATGGGTGTCTGATTGTAGATTTTCTTGATGAAAAGGAACTGGGCGAGTTTCATCGCAAGCAGGAAACTCTTCTGCTGTCCTTGCGAACCGCAATCCCTTATCGGGTGGCCGTCAAGATTGAAAACAAGGTCATCCCTCTGTATGCCCGACACCGTGTACTTCAGCGCCCTCTCCTTTTCCGCATCGGCAAGGAGAAGTTCCGCCAGAGATGCGTTGTTCAAGTCAGACCTGTAAGTGATTGAAACCTCTTCCGTCTCGGGCGCAAGTTTCGAATAAAACTCCCGGACCATCGGCATCAGCGCTTCACAGAGGGATTTCCTGGCATTGTGCACATATTCCGCGTGTGGTTCCATCCTTTCGGAAAAAATCTGAAGAAGTTCTCCGAGCCTGGAATCCGACTTGAGCAAAACGTTACGCTGCGACAGAAGCTGGTTGTATGCCTGGATATGCTGCAGATATCCCCTGTCGGTCTGGGAGAGGATGAAATTCATATATTTCCTTCTCTGCTCCCCTGACTCGTTGATCAGACTGCTGTCAGCCGGCGAAATCATCACGATGGGCAGAAGTCCGATATGTTCGCTGAACCTCTGATATCTCTTGGATCCACGCTTGAAGAACTTCTCCCCTCCTTTTTTTATGCTTGCGGCAACTTTCTCCTCCGCGCCGTTATCCATCCGGTAAAATCCGCAGAGAATGGATTCGTCGCTTCCGAAACGGCACACATATCTGTCCGAAGCGGAAAAGAAACTCTTTGTCATCGAAAGATAGTAAACCGCATCAAGCACATTTGTCTTCCCCGCCCCGTTGTCTCCGGAAATGCAGTTGATTTTGGGAGAGAATTCAACGTCGGCCGAAGCGATGTTCTTGAAGTCCGAAAGGGAAATTCTGGTTAAAAACATGTTTATAGTTTATAAGGCAAATTTACTAATTTGTTTGGGAAAACCATATTTTCTGACTATTTTTGCCGGATAGTATGGACAACAATAAATCTATTCAAATATGTCACAAAAGAATCAAAACAGTGCTCAGGAGGAACAGGTTGCTACAACCGTTTCGAGCGTAGAACAATTTTTCAAGAACAACTCAAAACTGGCGGAAGGTATCATCATCGCCGTGGTTGTCGTAGTCTGCGGCTTCCTTGCCTTGAACAAGTGGTATCTCGTTCCGGTGAAGGAAGAGGCCAAGGCACAGATGTTCAATGCGGAGCAGCAGTTCCGCGCCGGCAACTACGAGACAGCTCTCAATGGCGACGGCAACGTTCTGGGTTTCAAGGATGTGATTGCACAGTACGGCAGCAAGGCTGGAAAGAGTGTCTATCTTTATGCCGGCATTTCCGAGCTGCAGCTTGGCAACAGTCAGGAAGCCATCGGATATCTCAAGAAATACTCCTCATCCGACAATATTATGGCGGCAAGGGCTCTCTGCTGCCTCGGTGACGCCTACTCAAACCTCGGTTCCGCCGACAAGGCTGTCTCCTATTATCAGAAAGCCGCCTCCAAGGATGACGGACAGTATGCTGCAGGTTATCTCCTCAAAGCCGGCATCGCATCCGAGGCCGCAGGAAATGCACAGGCTGCCCTTAAGTTCTACAAGCAGATTGAACTCAATTATCCTAACACTCTGGAAGGTTACGATATCCAGAAATATATTTCACGTATAGAAAACAAATAATCCGATATGGGAAGAGCATTTGAATTCCGCAAGGAGAGAAAGTTCAAACGTTGGGGTCACATGGCCCGTACTTTTACCAAGATAGGTAAGGAAATAACGATAGCAGTAAAACAGGGCGGTCCGGACGTTACCGGGAATCCGCGTCTGCGTGCGCTCCTTCAGACTGCCCGCAGCGAGAATATGCCCAAGGAAAACATCGAGCGTGCGATAAAGAAGGCGACCGACAAGGATCAGGCCGACTACAAGGAACTGGTATATGAGGGTTACGGCCCCCACGGCGTCGCAATTCTGGTTGAAACGGCAACCGACAACACCAACCGCACGGTAGCCAATATCCGCAGCTATTTCACCAAATTCGGGGGCAGCCTCGGAACAAGCGGCAGCGTCTCCTTCATGTTTGACCACAAGTGCACCTTCAAGGTAAAGAACAATCCTTCCATCGACATTGAGGAGCTCGAGCTCGAGCTCATCGATTACGGTGCGGACGAAGTGTTTGCCGATGTTCTGGAGGACAAGGACGGCAATGAGACTGAAGTAATCAATATCTATGGTGATTTCACCGCCTTCAACTCAATCCAGAAGTTCATCGAGGACAAAGGATTCGAACTTGTATCGGCCGGTTTCGACAGATTCCCCAACGGAGAGATGAAACACCTTGAAGCCGCCGACCGCGAGGATCTTGACAAACTTCTCGAGAAACTCGAGGATGATGATGACGTACAGAATGTATATCACAACCTTGACGATTAATTATTATATCATAAACACATTCATATCATGAATCTTACTCACATCGAGCACCTCGGGATTGCCGTGAAATCTCTTGAGACCGCAATCCCCTATTACGAACAAGTCCTCGGACTCAAATGTTACAACATCGAAGAAGTCGCTGACCAGAAAGTGAAGACCGCATTCTTCAAGATTGGTCAGACCAAGATAGAATTGTTGGAGCCTACCTGCCCTGAAAGCACCATCGCCGGTTTTATAGAGAAACGCGGTGAAGGCATCCATCACATCGCATTTGCCACCGATGACGTTGCCGCTTGCCTGGCAGAAGCCGAAAGCAAGGAGATACGTACAATCGACAAGGCTCCCAGAAACGGTGCCGAAGGCCTCAAGATAGCTTTCCTTCATCCCAAGTCAACGATGGGTGTTCTTACCGAACTTTGCATGAAAGGTGAATAATTTAATACGTATCATATAATGAGCACACAACTCGAAAAGGTAAAAGAGCTTATTGAACTTAGGGAAAAAGCTCGTATGGGCGGCGGCGAAAAAGGTATTGAAAGCCAGCACGCCAAAGGAAAATTCACAGCCCGCGAACGAATCAACATGCTTCTTGATGAAGGCAGTTTCGAAGAGTTCGACATGTTTGTGACACATCGTTGCACAAACTTCGGAATGGAAAAGAAGACATATCTCGGCGACGGTGTCGTTACCGGTTACGGTACAATCGCAGGCCGTCTCGTATATGTTTTTGCCCAGGATTTCACCGTTATCGGAGGCTCTCTTTCCGAAACTCTCGCAATGAAAATCTGCAAGGTGATGGATATGGCCATGAAGAACGGCGCACCCGTCATCGGTCTCAACGATTCAGGCGGAGCCCGTATTCAGGAAGGTGTCAACGCTCTTGCAGGATATTCCGAGATTTTTGAGCGCAATATCCTCGCTTCAGGTGTCGTTCCCCAGATTTCCGCAATCCTCGGCCCCTGCGCCGGCGGTGCGGTTTACTCCCCTGCCCTCACCGACTTCAACATAATGGTTGAAGGCACAAGTTATATGTTCCTCACCGGTCCCGCTGTAGTAAAGCAGGTTCTCGGAGAGAACGTGACTCAGGAGCAGCTCGGCGGTGCATCCGTCCACGCTTCAAAGAGTGGTGTCGCACACTTCGCCACACAGAACGAAGAGGATGCGATTGCAGTAATCCGTGATCTTATGGGTTATCTTCCCCAGAACAATATGGAAGAACCGCCCTACGTTCCCACAAATGACCCTATCGAGCGCAAGGAAGACTTCCTCAATGAAATCATCCCTGACAGCCCCAACGAGCCCTACGATATGTATCAGGTCATCAATGCCATCGTGGATGACGGCAAGTTCCTCGAAGTACACAAGGAATATGCAAAGAACCTCATCGTCGGTTTTGCCCGCTTCGGCGGCACTGCGGTAGGTATCGTAGCCAACCAGCCCAAACACCTGGCCGGTGTCCTTGACATCAACTCAAGCCGCAAGGGTGCCCGTTTCGTCCGTTTCTGCGACGCTTTCAACATTCCCGTTGTGACGCTTGTCGACGTCCCCGGATTTCTTCCCGGAACCCAGCAGGAATATGGTGGAATCATCGTTCACGGTGCAAAACTGCTTTATGCATACGGCGAAGCCACTATTCCCAAGGTTACCGTCACCCTCCGCAAGTCTTACGGTGGAAGCCATATCGTAATGAGCTGCAAGCAGCTCCGTGGTGACATCAACTATGCATGGCCTACTGCAAACATCGCAGTTATGGGTTCAGACGGCGCCGTTGCAGTGCTTTATGCAAAGGAACTCAAGGCTGAAGAGGATCCTGCAAAGCAGGCAGAACTCAAGGCTGCGAAGAAGAAGGAATACGACGATCTGTTCTGCAATCCCTACAATGCCGCCAAATACGGTTACATTGACGACGTGATTGAGCCCAGAAACACCCGTTTCCGCATCATCCGCGCTCTTGAGCAGCTTTCAACCAAGAAGCTGAGCAATCCCGCCAAGAAACACGACAACCTTCCTCTCTAATTCAAACCGAAACGACTAAATGAAAAATCTCAAATCATTCTTGACAGTTGTCGGTTTGACCATTGCCCTGGGTGCATCGGCCCAGAGTCAGGAATCTATGCGAATCAATGAATATCTGATAATCAATACCAATGATTTTCAGGATGATTTCGGACAGCAGAGTTCCTGGTTCGAGCTTTTCAACTCATCCTACGGCACAGTTGACTTGTCAGGATGCTTCATCACTGACGATCCCGACAATCTGAAGAAATATCGTATTCCGAGCGGAGACATCGCCACGAAAATAAAACCTCGCCAGCATGTCCTTTTCTGGGCTGACAACCAGCCTTTCCGCGGTACTTTCCACGTAAATTTCGACCTTGAGAATGCTAAGGAAATCATCCTTCTCAAAGGTGACGGCAAGACCATCATAGACCGGATTCCTGTCCGCCACGACCTTCCGGCCAACGTATCATTCGGACGTACCGCCGATGGCGAAGGTTCCATTGACGGCAGTTTCAAAGGATGGGATATACTCAAGTCCACCTCCCCCAGCACCAACAACCTCCTTGTCAACAAAGCGGGCAAGGCTGAAGCGATGCAGGAGATGGATCCTTACGGATGGATTATGGCTGTGACTTCAATGTCTGTCGTATTCCTGGCCCTGATTATCCTCTATCTTATCTTCAAGAACATAGGCAAGGCCAACGTAAAAGCCGCAAACAAGAAATCCTCGGCAACCAAGGCTTCATCAGACTCTTCTGCCGGACAGCAGTGCTACAGTGAAGTCCCCGCTGAGACATACGCGGCGATTGCCACTGCCCTTCACCTGTTCATAGAGGACAATGAGGCTCACGACGAGGAGAGTGATGTGGTGACACAACGTCATACGGACCGCACCTATTCACCCTGGAGTTCCAAGATTTATACATTGCGCCAGACTCCTCAGGTCAACAAGAGAAATTAACCAGTAACCCTTAAGAATCTGAAAATGAAAGAATATAAAATCAAAATCAACGGCAACGACTATAACGTTGCAATTGACGAGGTCGTGGAGAACTCTGCAAAGGTTGAAGTAAACGGCACTCCTTTCCACGTGGAATTCGAAAGACCGATAGCAAAACCCAAGGCTGTCAGCGCAGTCAGACGTCCTGCTCCTGCCGCAGCCGCTCCCGTATCCGCAGCTCCCGCTGCAAAACCCGCAGCATCTGCCGGTGCCGCCGGTGGAGAAGTTCTCAACTCACCTCTTCCGGGCGTTATCCTCAGCATCAATGTCAAGGAAGGTGATGCCGTAAAGAAGGGTGACACAGTCATCGTTCTCGAGGCTATGAAGATGGAAAACGCCATCGACGCTCCTTGCGACGGAACAATCAAGTCAGTAAATGTTCAGAAAGGCGACTCCGTGCTTGAAGGAGCACCTCTGTTAGTTATCGGATAGTATGGAGAACATCATAACCAATCTCAAACAGTTCTGGGGTTATACAGGTTTTGCAAACTTTGAATTGAACTACCTGATAATGATAGTTATCGGGTGTGTGTTCATCTATCTTGCAATAAAGAAGGACTGGGAACCGATGCTGCTCGTCCCCATCGGATTCGGTATCCTTATCGGTAACATTCCCCTTTTTGCCGGCTTGAACGTCGGTGTATATGAAGAGGGCTCCGTGCTCAACATCCTTTATCAGGGTGTAAAGCAGGGCTTCTACCCTCCTTTGATTTTTCTTGGAATCGGTGCGATGACAGACTTCTCCGCGCTTATTGCCAACCCCAAGCTGTTCCTTATCGGAGCCGCCGCACAGTTCGGTATCTTTGGCGCATACGCTGTCTCTCTTGCACTCGGATTCGATCCTGCCCAGGCAGGTGCAATCGGTATCATCGGAGGTGCGGATGGTCCTACAGCCATCTTCCTCTCCTCAAGGCTTGCACCTAACCTTATGGGAGCCATCGCCGTGTCCGCATACTCATATATGGCTCTCGTACCCGTGATTCAGCCTCCTATAATGAGACTTCTCACCACGAAGAAAGAGCGCCTTATCCGGATGAAACCGCCCAGAGCCGTCTCTCCGACCGAGAAGAGACTCTTCCCTGTCATCGGTTTCCTTCTCACAGCGTTCATCGTTCCTTCCGGCATTCCGTTGCTGGGTATGCTCTTCTTCGGTAACCTCCTCAAGGAAAGTGGCGTGACACGTCGTCTGGCCAACACTGCAAGCGGTCCGCTCATCGACATCGTCACAATCCTCATTGGTGTCACCGTAGGTGCGTCAACCCAGGCAAGTGAATTCCTCCGCGTTGAATCCGTAAAGATTTTCATCATCGGTGCATTCTCATTCTTCCTCGCGACATTCGCAGGTGTGTTCTTTGTGAAGATTCTCAATCTCTTCCTCAAGGAAGGCAACAAGATCAACCCGCTTATCGGTAATGCAGGTGTATCGGCTGTGCCGGATGCCGCCCGCGTTTCCAACAACGTAGGATTGGAATACGACCCGAAGAACTATCTTCTGATGCATGCAATGGGTCCCAACGTAGCCGGTGTCATCGGCTCCGCCGTTGCAGCAGGTATGCTTCTCGGATTCCTCGGATAGAATACACAAGCAACTGTATCAAAAGCCGGTCAATGATTTTGGCCGGCTTTTTTTACATCTGACGGGATCGAAAATGGCGGTTTTTCAGCCGCGGACGATGAAAATTTCATCGAAGGGATGGCAAAACGCCCTATTCAATCCCCCGAACAACAATATACAAAGTTGCGCAGTCAATATATCTGGCGAAACTTAATCAGATGTTGCATTGAAATGAGTAACTTTGGGATAAAATTGATTTCAGTGGCAATGAAAAGATTATTCGGGACATTCATGGCCGTTTCGCTGTTATGCACATTTGCGACGGGATGTGCAAGGCCTGCAGACTCAGTATTTAAGATGCTTGTCGGTACTTATACTGAAGGAAACGACAGCAAGGGAGTCTATCTTTATGACTTCGATACGGAGAATCTTGAATGGAAACTGCTCGATACGGCAGCGGCCGGCAATCCGTCATTCATCATACCCTCCCCTGACCGGCATTTTGCCTATGCCGTAAGCGAGTATTCTGACGGAAGACAGGGTGTGTATTCGTTTGCACTGAATGAGGACAGGATAGATGTGCTTAACTTCCGGGGCGGCACCGGAGCGGATCCCTGCAACATAGTCGCGGTTGGAGAAAGTGTCATAACTTCCGACTATTCCGGCGGCGTTGTATCCGTTTTCTCATTGACTGGCGACGGTGGCATCGATACCTTGGCCTGTCAGTTCGTTCCCGGCCAGATGCTTGCTTCACATATTCACTGCAGCGTTGTCTCTCCGGATTCGTCATATCTTTTCATCACAGACCTCGGAGCGGACAACATTTATCGCGTGACGCTGCCCCCAGAGGGACGTGGAGCGCCTTACGACTTCTGCATTGCATATTCTTTCGACAGGGAAATGCATCCCGGGCCGCGTCATCTGACTTTCTCCCAAGACGGCCGATTCGCTTACCTTATCAGCGAACCCGGTGATTATGTGACTGCATTTTAATATTCCAATGGCAATCTGAAGCACCTGAGCACCGAAATAGCCTATGAAGGTAACGGACGTGGAAGCGCGGACATACACGTCAGTCCCGACAACCGGTATGTTTATACAAGCCACAGACTTAAGGAGGACGGCATAGCCATTTTTCAGCGCAACGCAAGCAGCGGACTTCTTACTCGCTCGGGATACATCCAAACAGGCCGTCATCCACGCAATTTCGCCATTACTCCTGATGGGCGCTTGCTTCTTTGCGCCTGTCGCGACGACAACCGCATTGAGGTTTATTCGATTGATTGTAAAACGGGTGCCTTGACCTATACCGGCAAGTCAATTGAAATTCCGGCTCCTGTCTGCATTCAGTTTTACCAGCCGGTGAGATACCGGCCATTGTTTTTTAATGTCTTCTGCCGTATTTCCGGCGGCGGCGTTTGAGGCTGCGCTGGCGGATGATGACAATCAGAGCAATGGCAACGATCGTGGCGGCAATAATGATGAATGTCATTGAATTGGCATTGTCGCCCTTGACTCTGGACCACATTTCAAGGAGTTTGGAAGTGTCATCGCCCCAGTCGTGAAGTATCGAACAGCGTTCAATCAGAGACTTGTCGGGATAGAGTGCAGGGCTGACGCTAACTGCTGTCTGTCCCGGGAAGAAATAACTCACGTCGATTGGTTCGAGCGATTCGTCAATCTGCGATTCAAGGACGGAGAGGTCACCATTTGCAGAAACGTAGCCGGTAACGTCCATATTGCGGATTGCAATATCCGGGCGGCACATAAAATCGATGAAATATGTGGCGGCTTTCACATTTTTTGCATATTTGGGAATCACCCATCCGTCGAACCATACGTTGCTGCCTTCAGCAGGAACCCTGTATTTCAGTTCCACTCCAACCTCTGCGGCCTCTTCGATTGCCCATACGGCATCTCCGCTCCAGTTGAGCGAAGCCCAACCTCTTTCCTGGGTCATCTGCTCCTTGCCGAAATCAGCTTCCCACCCTGCAATATTGTCACGGCATTCCTTGATGAACTGTTCGACTGCAGCAATGGATTCGTCGGACGAATCAAGCATCAACTCGTCGAGAGTAACCTCCCCTTTTGCAATCTTATCCGCATAGATATGCATAAGAACCGGACCATAAACGTCACGGGGAGCATCCTTCATAAAGATTTTTCCTTCGAACTTGGGATCCTTCAGCATCTCCCAGGAATCGGCCTCCTCGTCAGTCACGTATTTCGGGTTGTACAGGATTCCGGTAGTGCCCCACATAAAAGCAACGGAATAGTCGTTGGCATCAACGTCAGGATTGATTTTTGAGAACATATTCTGGATATATGGGGAACGGTTGTTCTCAATATAATTCTTGTCTGCCGGAAGAGATTTGAAATCAAGCGGAATCAGAAGACCTTCATTAAGCATCCTCTCTATGATATAATCAGAGGGACAAACCACGTCGAAATCTTCGTGCCCCTTCTCAATCTTCGAAAGCATTGTCTCGTTGATGTCGAAAGTCTGATAAATCACTTTAATTTGTTCACCGGTCTGTTGCTGATACCACTCCTCGAATTCGGGTATCACAGATTCATCTATGTAACTGGACCAGTTGTAAACTTTCAGGACATTTTCCCTGTTACTGTTGCAGGCGCTGAGCAACACCGTTGCAGCGGCAAGAAGCAGAAAAAATCTTTTCATTTTCTGAAAATAGCAAGATTAATTTATTGAATTTTTGGTTGATTTAGCCTGTCTGACATTGATGATCAGAAGGAGTATGAGAATTAAAATGAATATCATTGCCATAAGCGGACGGAGTTCCGGAGTGAGTCCTCCCTTCCTGGCGTCCGTGTAGATGTAGGTTGAAAGAGTGTCCAATCCGATTGACCCGCGGGTGAAGAATGTCACGGCGAAATCATCCAGCGACATAGTGAAAGCCAGAATGAACCCGCTTATCATTCCGGGACGCAACTGCGGAATCATAACCTTCCTGAGAGCCTGCCAGGGTGTTGCCCCGAGGTCTATCGCGGCTTCATATATATTGGGGTTCATCTGTGACAGTCTGGGCATCACACTTAACACCACGTACGGCGTACAGAAAGTGATATGTGCCAGAATGACAGTGAGATACCCCTGAGATATATGCAGGAACACGAACAGCAGGAAAAGCGACACGCCAGTGATGACGTCGGGGTT
Source organism: Candidatus Cacconaster scatequi (assembly GCA_018065305.1). Classification (GTDB taxonomy): domain Bacteria; phylum Bacteroidota; class Bacteroidia; order Bacteroidales; family UBA932; genus Cacconaster; species Cacconaster scatequi. The sequence continues at coordinate 29,703 of JAGHTO010000021.1, forward strand.
GACCATAGGGATATTGTTGAGCATCTTCATCGCTCCCTTCTTCCTTCCCCTCAGATTGAAGATTCCGATTGCGGCGACAGTTCCCATCGCGGTTGAAACAAACGCAGCCACGACTGCAATAAACAAAGTGTTTTCCACAGCCGAAATCAAGGTAGTGGAACCATTTGTTGCACCGTTGAATACATTGGAATAGAGCTGCGTCGAGAACCCTGTCCAGTTGCCGATGACCTTGGACTCCGTGAAAGAGAATATGGTTATCAGGAGGATGGGAGCGTAGAGCAGCAGAAGAAGCACCCCGATATATATTTTGGCTAACAGTTTCTTCATCACACTGAAAGTTTGGTTTCGGGCTCCCTGCTGTTGTCAAAAACTGAGGTGATACCTATTATAATCAACATTATCAGAGCGAGAGCCGCTCCGTAATTCCACATCGACGAATTGATGTTCTCCTGAATGATTGTACCGAACAGCTTGATTTTTCCGTTTGTAAGGAATTCCGAGATGGCGAAGGTGCTTACTGTCGGCATAAAGACCATCATTATCCCGCTTACTACACCAGGCATTGAGAGAGGGATAGTTATCTTGCAGAAAACCTGCCACTGGCTCGCACCGAGATCGGCCGCGGCCTCTTCGTAGGACTTGTCCATCTTCTGCAGTACATTGTAGATGGGATATATCATAAACGGAAGATAGTCATATACCATACCGTAGAGAAGGGTCCCTTTTCCCAGGCTGATACCGAGCACGTTGAAGATTTCCGCCGTTGCCAGAGTCCTCATAAGGGCGTTTATCCACATCGGAAGAATGAAAAGGATTATGGTTACGGCGCTTCTGTTGTATTTCCTGTTCGCCAGAATCCACGCCGCAGGGTAGCCTATCAGGATGCAGATGGCTGTATTTTCTATGGCAATCTCCATTGAGAGGGCGAATGTCCTGATGGCATCCCCATCAGAGAAGAACCTTGCCAGATTTGAAAGTGAGAATGAGCCGGACTGGTCCTGAAAAGCATATACCACCACCAAAAGTAATGGCAGAACCACAAAGAGGACTAGGAATACCAGGTAAGGCAGGCTCCAGGTAGAACGCTTTATCTTCATTTCTCCTCTACGACCAGTTTGATATCTTTGGGAGCGATTTTCACACCGACAAGGTCACCTTTGTCCCAGACATCGTGTGTATTGACATAAATTGAATCCCCGTTGGCCGTCAGGACTGTCAGGTGGTAGTGATCTCCCTTGTAAATGATGAAGTCGACCTCTGCATCGATTTGGCCTTCCTCCTGATAGTCCTGAAGGTCAACCTTGTCAAATTCAACTTCAGCAATGACTTCGGAATATTCAGGGAATGAATGTTCCCTGCATTCAAACTCCGTCCCGAGCATACGCACGTGCGTAGCATCGACAACCTTGGCTTCAAAGCGGTTGCAGGTGCGTTCCTTCTTCATTACCTGAATGTTTTCAGGAAGAATCATCATACCTACTCGCTCCCCCACGTCGTGCTTGACGTAACTCTGAGCCATAAGTTCGTACCCGGATTCGGTATCTATGAAGATACGGTGATGCACACCCATAAAGGTACACGAAGTCACGGTTCCGTAGAACCTGCTCTTTTTCTGGTCCCTTGGAATCTGAAGATCTTCAGGGCGGACCACGACATCGACGGGAACGTTTTCTCCGAAGCCCTCGTCAACACAGTCGAATTCATAGCCCGCGAATGATACGCGACGGTCCCGGATCATAGTACCGTTCAGAATATTTGCTTCACCGATGAAATCAGCGACGAATGAATTTATAGGCTCGTTGTATATGTCAGCAGGGGTTCCAATCTGCTGTATTTTTCCGTTGTTCATTACAACGACGGTATCACTCAACATACAGGCCTCCTCCTGATCGTGGGTCACATAGATGAAGGTTATACCCAATTCCTTATGCATTTCCTTGATTTCAAGCTGCATATCACGTTTCATCTTCAGATCGAGAGCAGCAAGAGGTTCATCCAGAAGCAGAACTTTGGGCTTGTTGATGATAGCCCTGGCGACAGCGACACGTTGCTGCTGTCCGCCTGACAGCGATTCAACGTCCCTCTCTTCGTAACCGGTCATATTGACTATCTTGAGGGCTTTCTTGACTCTTTTTACGATTTCATCCTCCGGAACATGAGCCAGTTTGAGCCCGAAGGCCACGTTGTCAAAGACGTCAAGATGAGGGAACAGCGCGTATCGCTGGAACACCGTATTGAGCGGACGCCTGTGAGGTGGAAGCTCGGAAATGTCACGTCCTTCCAGAAGAATCGTACCTTCATCAGGCTCCAAAAAGCCTGCAATCAATCTTAATGTTGTGGATTTGCCGCACCCGGAAGGGCCAAGGAGTGTCACGAATTCTCCTTGCTTTATTTTCAAATTAATGTCGGAGAGAACCGGCTTGTCCCCGAACCACTTCGAAACGCCCTCGAGCGAAATAATAACTTTGTTATCGGCCATCACTTCATAAAGTAGAAATCAAGTGTCAAATTTGTCGCAAATATAATCATTTGATTAAATTTGCACCGCATTCGTAAATTTATTTTTAAAAAAATGTTTCTTACCTGGATTCTGTTGGCCGTAGGTCTGGCAATGATTGTTTTTGGAGCCGATTTCCTTGTCAGCGGGGCATCCGCGATTGCACGCCGCTCCGGAATAAGTGAATTCGTTATAGGTCTGACAATTGTGGGCTTCGGAACCTCCTGTCCCGAACTGGTAGTCAGTATAACCGGCGCATTGTCGGGGAACAGCGACGTAGCTATCGGCAATGTGATAGGATCCAACAGTTTCAATACATTGTTCATCCTCGGGCTGACCGCCGTCATCTCGCCTGTAGCAATAACGTCCAAGAACAAGAAAAGGGACATTCCCATTGTCATTGCCGCCTCTCTGTTCCTTGCCGTTACAGGTATGTTCATCGGTGACGAAGGTGGGATAAGCAGAATAGAGGGCGCAATTTTTCTGCTTGCATTCGCCGCATATATGTACTACTGCTTCAAACAACCTGCGGAAGCCCCATCCGAAGAGTCCGGAGAATCAATGAAAATCTCCAAAGCCGTCATTTATGTCATCGCAGGATTGGGAGGACTGATTTACGGCGGCCAGATGTTCGTCGACTCAGCCACCGACATCGCTCACCGACTGGGTATTTCGGACAAAGTGATAGCGATCACTCTTCTGGCAGGAGGCACTTCCCTCCCCGAACTTGCAACCTGCATAGTTGCAGTTGTCAGGAAAAAGGGGCAGCTTGCTCTCGGAAACATATTGGGCTCCAACATATTCAATATCCTGCTGATACTCGGATGTGCCGCAGTGATTTCTCCCCTGTCTTTCAAGAACATCAATTATGTCGATATGGGAGCTCTGATTGTCAGCCAGATATTGATTCTCACCTCCGCATACGCCGGAAAGAAGAATACCATCGACCGGCTTGACGGTGCCATTATGCTTCTTTGTGAGGGCGTATATCTGACCTTGTTGTTCCTGGCCTGACAAGACAATGGATATCATCTCCATACTTCTGATAGCAGTCGCCGTTTCGATGGACGCATTTGCCGTCTCTCTATGCAAGGGACTGGCACTCAAACAGGCCAGTGCCGGACAATGTGTCAGAATCGGCTTATGGTTCGGAATCTTTCAGGCTTCAATGCCTCTGCTCGGATTTTATCTTGGCGAAAGTTTTCACGTTTATATTGAGGCCATAGACCATTGGATTGCCTTTGGTCTCCTGCTGCTCATAGGGGCGAATATGATAAGGGACGTTTACAGTGAGAAGTCCAAGCCATTGGACGCATCCCTCAGCACCGGAACCCTTTTCGTTCTTGCAATTGCAACAAGCATAGACGCACTTGCGGTCGGAATATCGTTTTCCTGCCTTGAGATGCAGATTTTCAAGCCCGTATGCATCATAGGCGCTACCACGTTCTGCCTTTCGTCCATCGGTCTGAAGATAGGAAACCGTATCGGGTCACGCTTCAACAATATCGCCCAGACAGCCGGAGGCGTCATTCTGATATTGATCGGCATAAAGATTCTGGTCTCCCATCTGGTCTGATTTCTCTTGCAAATTTCTGGGTAATTTAGCATCTTTGCGCGCTGTAAATATCCGGAAGATGAAAATTGGATTTGACAGCGAAAAGTACAGGAAGATTCAGTCCCAGAAAATCAAGGAACGCATTTCCCAGTTCGGCAACAAGCTCTATCTCGAATTCGGCGGCAAATTGTTCGATGACCACCACGCGAGCCGCGTTCTGCCCGGCTTCGAGCCCGACAGCAAATTCAAAATTCTTATGGAACTCCGCGAGTATTGCGAAGTCATAATCGTAATCAGCGCAGTTGACATCGAAAAGAACAAAATCCGCAATGACCTGGGAATTACCTACGACGTGGACGTGTTGAGATTGAGGGACGAGTTCCTGAAACGCCAGATGCCCGTCAACTCCGTTGTCATCACTCACTTCAGCGGTCAGGAAAGTGCGGTTGCCTATCACAACAAACTTGAACGTCAGGGCATCAGAGCCTATTATCACCACACCATCGAAGGATATCCGAACAACGTCGCCCTGATAGATTCGGACGACGGATTCGGGCGCAATGATTATGTCACGACCACAAAACCTCTCGTCGTAGTGACGGCACCGGGTCCGGGCAGCGGCAAGATGGCCGTATGTCTCAGCCAGATATATCAGGACAGCAAGAAAGGCGTCAAGGCGGGTTATGCGAAGTTCGAGACATTCCCCATCTGGAATCTCCCCCTGAAACATCCTGTACACATTGCCTACGAAGCTGCAACGGCTGACCTGAACGATGTCAATATGATTGACCCGTTCCACCTCGAAGCATACGGTGAAGCGGCAGTCAACTACAACCGCGACATAGAGATATTTCCTGTAATGAACGCCATTTTCGAGGACATCTACGGAGACAATCCGTACAAGTCCCCTACCGATATGGGCGTCAATATGATAGGTTACTGCATCTGTGACGATGAAGTATGCCGTCAGGCCGCCATGGATGAAATTATAAGGAGATATTATTCCGCTCTTGAAAAACTCGCGAACGGCGATTGCAATGATGCTGAAGTCAACAAGATAGCGTTGCTGATGAAGCAGCTGAAGATAACCACTGATGACAGGAAGGTGACGGTTGCCGCGAAAGCCAGGAGAGAGAGCGCCGGCGGGGCTGACTCTTCCGCAATCGAACTTTCAGACGGAACAATAATCACAGCGGAAACCAGTTCTCTTCTGGGCCCGAGCGCGGCCCTCATACTGAACGCCGCAAAATATCTTGCCGGAATAGACCACGATATCAAGCTGATTCCCCGCGAAATGATTGAGCCGATTCAAGATATGAAGGTCAATATGCTGCACGGCAGGAATCCGAGGCTTCATACCGATGAGGTTCTGGTCGCGATATCAATGCTGAGCAAATCGAACGAGAACTGCCGGCGTGCCATCGAACAGCTCCCGAAATTCAAGGGTTGCCAGGTGCACACCACAGTGATGTTGAGCGAAGTTGACAAGAAAATCTTCAAGAAACTCGGAGTCGGCCTTACCAGCGAACCTGTCAAGAAAAAGTGAATCAATATTTCACTTCCGTAGCGTCTTTTTTGCCGGTCAGACATATTTTCAATACGGAGCCTTCGGAAACGCCCTCCAGAAGTGCCTCTGACAAAGGGTCTTCAATGTATCGTTGAATTGCGCGCTTGAGAGGTCTGGCGCCGAACTGAGGATCGTATCCCTCTCCCGCCACGAACTGCTTGGCAGATGGAGTGATTCTAAGTTCATACCCGGCTGAGCGGACTCTTTCGTGCAGGTCTGAAATTTCGATGTCGATTATGTTGCAAATATCCTCTCTGGTCAACTGATTAAAATATATCTGTTCGTCCAGCCTGTTCAGGAATTCTGGAGGAAAGACTTTTGACAGAGCCTTGTCTATGATGGACTTATGGTTGTACGATGAATTGTCCGCCCCGGTGGAAAAACCTACTCCGTGCCCGAAATCCTTCAATTCACGGGATCCGATGTTCGAGGTCAAAATTATCACGGTATTCCGGAAATCGATATATCTGCCGCTGCTGTCAGTGAGCCTTCCTTCGTCGAGCACCTGCAGAAGCAAGTTGAATATTGTCGGATGAGCCTTCTCTATCTCATCCAGAAGAACCACCGAATAGGGTTTCCTTCTCACCTGCTCCGAAAGCTGTCCTCCTTCATTGTATCCGACATAACCCGGAGGCGCGCCGATAAGCCTGCTCGATGAGAACTTCTCGCTGTATTCACTCATATCGATCCTGATTATGTTGTCGCAGGATCCGAACATATAACCGGCTATCTGCTTGGCAAGATGGGTCTTCCCCACTCCGGTCGGTCCCAGAAACAGGAATGATCCTACGGGTTTGTCAGGAGCCTTGAGTCCTGCACGGTTACGTCTGATGGCACGGACAATCCTGGACAGAGCCTCATCCTGTCCCACAACCTTTCCTCTCAGCACATCCTCCATTTTGAGCAACTGCTCGCTTTCGCTTTGCGCAACCCGGTGGACCGGTATATTGGTCATCGAAGAAACGACCTGTGCCACAACATCTCTGCCGACAGTAAGGATATCACCCGGTTTTACTTTGCTCTTATTGTCCGGTGCGCTATACGAAAGCTCCCGGACCTGCCTCCGCAATTCAGCGGCGAGCTTAAAGTCACCGCTCAGGACTGCCTGCTTCTTTCTGGCATTCAATTTACCGGCGGTTTCCGCCATTTTGAGCGCCTGCGGGTCCGGGGCGGAACGCAACATCCTGACTTTCGCACCTGCCTCATCAAGGATGTCAATCGCCTTGTCCGGAAGGCATCTGTCCGTTATATATCTCTGTGACAATGAAATACTTTCAGAAATAGCTCCGCTGTCATATTTCACCCCGTGGTATTCTTCGTATTTTCCGCAGATTCCCTGCAGGATTGCGAGGGTCTGCGCATAATCGGTCGGTTCCACCAGAATCTTCTGAAATCTTCTCTCAAGAGCGGGGTCCTTTTCAACGTGCTCACGATATTCGTCGAGCGTCGTCGCGCCTATGCACTGTATTCTGCCCCTGGAGAGGGCCGGTTTCAGCATATTGGCCGCATCTAGTGAGCCCGGAGGGCCTCCCGCACCTATTATCGTGTGAAGTTCATCGATGAAGAGTATGACATTGCCGTCTTTCTGAATCTCATCCAATATGGATTTGACCCTCTCTTCAAACTGACCTCTGTATTTCGAACCTGCGACCAGCGAACCCATATCCAGAGAAACAACCCGTTTGCCGGAGATCTGCGCAGGGACATTGCTGGCGACAATGCGAAGTGCAAGACCTTCGACAATGGCCGTCTTCCCCACTCCGGCCTCCCCTATGAGAACCGGATTGTTCTTCTTTCTGCGACTCAGAATCTGGACGAGACGCTCTATCTCGGAGTCCCTTCCTATCACGGGGTCAAGTTCCCCGCTTCTGGCCGCTCTGGTCAGGTCATATCCGTATTGGTCTAGGCAGGCTGTTTCCGTCTCTTTCCGGAAATCTTCACCGTTACCCGGATTTTCCATTGTATCCTCTCCGGAAATTTCCATCATATCGGCGAACATCTCCGGCAATTTCTCCACTGAAACGTTTGAATTTTCCAGAGCGCTTGTACAGGCGCCGTGCCACTCCATAAAGATACAGGTCAGCAACTGCAGTGAACCGGCTTTCGGATAGAGCCTGTTGCATAGGGCGATTATCTCGCCTGTCTTGTCACTGAGAGTGATTTGTGAAGTTTGCTCATAGGGCAAACTCTGCGAGAAAGCAATCCGGCTTTCGATCTCACTTTTGATTGTATCCGGATCGATTCCCAGTTTCTTCATTGCATTGACGGCATTGCAGTCCCTCTTCCTGAGAATGCCCAAAAACAGATGGTCGGGCGTGACAATCCTGCTTCCAAGTCTTGCCGCCTCCTCAAAAGAGAACTTGATTATTCCGCTTATCTCCTCAGTATTCTTTCTTTCCATCTCCGGTGCTGTTTTTCCAGCCGCTAAGGTAGTCAATAATTTTGGTAAAGTCGGGGAAAATGACTATTTTTGAATGATAAAAACCAGTTACTAAAAGAATGGATTTTGAAGAGAACGGTGGTAGGATAATACCTATCGACATTGAGAATGAAATGAAGAGCGCGTACATAGACTATTCTATGTCAGTCATCGTTGCGCGAGCTCTTCCTGACGTGCGTGACGGCCTCAAGCCTGTTCACCGCCGCGTCCTTTTCGGAATGAACAACTTGGGCGTGACGTATACCGGCGGAGTGAAGAAATCTGCCCGTATCGTCGGAGACGTGCTCGGTAAATATCACCCTCACGGAGATTCAAGCGTTTATGACGCGATGGCCAGACTTGCCCAGCCGTGGAACTTGAGATATCCTCTCGTATTCGGGCAGGGTAACTTCGGTTCCATAGACGGAGACCCGGTTGCAGCAATGCGTTACACCGAGGCTAAACTTCAGAAACTGGCGGAAGAGATTCTTGCCGACCTGGACAAGGATACGGTTGATTTCAAACCGAATTTCGACGAATCCCTCCAGGAACCGACGGTATTGCCCTGCAAGGCTCCGCTGCTTCTTATGAACGGAGCCAACGGCATCGCAGTCGGTATGGCCACGAATATGGCTCCGCACAATCTCACGGAAATCTGCAACGCAACCTGCGCATATATCGACAACCCCGACATCACCATCGACGAACTGATGGAACACATCAAGGGTCCGGATTTCCCTACAGGGGGTATCATTCAAGGCCTCAAAGGCATACGCGATGCTTTCGAGACAGGTCGCGGGCGGATAGTCATACGTTCAAAGACAAACATTGAAGTGTCCGAAAACGGCCGTGAGACTATTGTAGTGAACGAGATTCCCTACGCCATCAACAAGCGCGAACTGATCGAAAAGATTGCCGAACTTGTTGAAGACAAGAAAATCGACGGCATTTCCTATATCAATGACGAAAGCGACCGTGAAGGAATGAGAATCGTCATCAAGGTGAAACAGGGAGCCTCCTCAAACGTGGTTCTCAACACCCTGTTCAAGATGACGCCCCTTCAGTCAAGTTTTTCCGTCAACAACATCGCTCTCGTCGACGGGAAGCCGAGGCAGCTCAACCTCAAGCAGCTTATCAAGTATTTCGTCCGCCACAGGCACGAAGTCGTGGTAAGACGCGCCAAATTCGATCTTGAAAAGGCAAAGAAGAGAGCCCATATCCTCGAAGGTCTGCTGAAGGCATTGGACATCATAGATGCAATCATTGCCCTCATCCGCGCTTCCAAGACAGTTCTGGAGGCACGCGACGGCCTGATGGAGCAGTTCGGTTTCACACAGATTCAGGCAGATGCAATCGTGGAGATGCGTCTCCGCCAGCTGACAGGCCTTGAAAGAGAGAAACTGCAGGGCGAATATGACGAACTCCTCAAGCTGATTCAATATCTGGAGGATGTGCTCGCAAATGTTTCGATGCAGATGGACATCATCAAGAACGAGCTTCAGGAAATCAAGGAAAAATACGGTGACGAGCGTCGTACCGCCATCGAGGCGTCAGCCGAAGACTTCAACCCCGAAGACTTCTATCCGGATGAAGACGTCGTTATAACCATCTCGCATTTCGGATACATCAAGCGGACCTCCCTCACCGAGTACAGGGCTCAGAACCGTGGAGGTGTCGGAGCGAAGGGCAGCACGACCCGCGACGAAGACTTCATCGAACATATCTATGTCGCCAATATGCACAGCACCCTGATGTTGTTCACCCAGAGCGGCAAATGCTTCTGGATCAAGGTTTACGACATACCGGAAGGTGCAAAGGCTTCAAAGGGCCGCGCAATCCAGAATATTCTCAACCTTACTTCCGAGGATCGCATACAGGCTTATATCAACGTACGCAACCTCAAGGATGAGGAATTCATCAACAACCATTATGTTGTTCTTGCAACATCCAATGGAACCATCAAGAAGACAGTCCTTGAGCAATACTCACGTCCGAAGGCCAACGGTATCATTGCCGTCAATCTGCGCGAGGGCGATTCCCTTATAGGAGCGGAACTCACGAGCGGCGACTGCGAGATACTTCTGGCCGGCCTCAAGGGCAGATGCTGCCGTTTCAACGAGGCGGATGCAAGGGCAATCGGCAGAAATTCCACAGGCGTGAGAGGTATCAGCGTGGATGATCCGGACAAGGTTGTAGGAATGGTATGCATAGACCCCGAACTTCAGCAGACTGACCCCAGAACGATACTGGTTGTCAGCGAAAACGGCTTCGGCAAACGTTCCGATCTTGACGAATACCGGAAGACAAACCGTGGAGGGAAAGGTGTCAAGACCATAAACATCACGGAAAAGACTGGCTCGCTTATAGCACTTAAGGGTGTAACTGATGATGACGACCTGATGATTATCAACAAGTCCGGCATAACGATAAGGATGCATGTAGCAGATATTAAGGTTGCCGGCAGAGCCACACAGGGTGTCAAGCTGATCAGCATTCGTGAAGGCGACGCGATTGCCGCCGTCTGTGTCGTGAACAAGTCGGATGAAGAATCGGAAACCATTGAATCCGAGGAAACTCCAACAACAGAACAAACAACAATATCAGAATAAGGAACTCACAATTAAAAATTGAAAATCATGAAAAAGATTTTAGTATTGGCCACACTTCTGGCAATGACCTTCTCCTCCGTTGTTGCCCAGGAAGTCACAAAAGCACAAAAGGCCATTGACAAAGCGGAGGCCGCCACAAAGGATCCGAAGAAAGCCGCGAAACCGGCAACCTGGATCACTCTTGCCGAAGAATATCTGAAGGCATACGACCAGCCCGCAGAGAATCTCCTCACAGGATCCACTCAGGTTCAGATTAAAACTCTGATAGGCGATCAGAAAGTTTTAAATACCCGCGAGCAGAAATGCACGGACGGCGTTTACACTGTTGACACTTATGCAGACAAAGACCTGTTCTACAATGGAAACGGCGGTCTCGATTTCTGGGTGGTAACAAAACCAGTCGCTCAGGGGGACCTTCTCGGCAATGCCGTGAAAGCGCTGGAAGAGGCCACAAAGGTTGATCCCAAGAACAGCAAGAAAGACAAAATCACTGAAATCTACAACAAGCTTCACGATCGTTACAACACCGAAGCCTTTGCCTTCTATCAGATGGGCGATCTCAACAGGTCAAGCGTACTTTTCGACACTTCAGCGAAAGTATTCGAGAATATGGGCAAAGTTGACACGATGAGCATCTATTACAGCGCCTATATGTCAATGATTACCAAGAACAACCCGGCTGCAATCAAGAATTTCAGGCGCTGCGTCGACCTCGGTTTCTATCAGGAAGGCAACGTATTCTCAAATCTTGCCGACATCTATCGTCAGGAGCAAGACACCACTTCCTGGAAAGCGACTCTTGAAGAGGGCTTCAAGGCTTATCCCAACAGTCAGGGCGTTCTGATAGGTCTTATCAACCTCTATCGCGAAACAAAGGAAGACCCCAACAAGATTTTTGAATTCATCCATTCCGCACAGCAGAACGAACCCACAAATGCAAGTCTTTACTATGTTGAGGGAGACGTTTACAAACAGCTCGGAGACGTTGAAAAAGCTGTCGCCTTCTACAACAAGTCTTCCGAAATTGACCCCAATTATGTGTTCGGCACTCTCGGCGTAGGTATGCTTTATTATGACAAGGCCATCGAAATCCAGGATCTAGCCTCACAGGAAGTTGATGATGCAAAATATATGCAACTCAACAACCAGATGGAAGAGACTCTTGCAAAGGCTATAGAGCCCTTCAGCAAGACTTTTGAAAAAACTTCTGATAACGAAATCAAGGCTGCCGTGGCCGAGTATCTCAAGAACATCTATTTCCGTCTTCGTGACAAGGATGCTTCTTATCAGTCCCTCTACGAGAAATACAACAACTTCCTTAAGGGAGAATAAAATCCGGGAAATTGTATCAATATGGTTCAGCATAGCGGAAACGTTATGCTGAACTTTTTTTGTATATTTGCGTATATGCAGGGCAATCTGAAACAACTGGTGATGTTCGATATGGACGGAGTCCTTCTGGATTCCATGCCAAAGCATAGCATTGCCTGGACACAAGCGCTCAAGGAGCAGGGCATTGACATTGAGCCCGACTTCATCTATCTGAACGAAGGACGTACGGGAAAGGACCTGATTGAACTCATCGGAAAGCATACAGACCGAAATCTGGACTGGACGTCGGTTTATCAAAGGAAAACGGAGATATTCAAACAGCTCGGAGGTGCCTGTCCTATGGCTGGAACTCTGGATGTCTTGAAGGAAATCCGGAAATGCGGAGCAAGGTCGACAGTCGTGACCGGCTCGGGTCACAGCAATCTGAAGGAGATTCTTGAAGGGTTCTACCCTTCCCTGCTGGATCACGAAAATATGGTGACGGCCTACGATACCGAACGTGGAAAGCCATATCCGGACCCCTATCTTGAAGGGTTGAGAAAGACAGGAACTCCGGCCGGGAAGGCAATTGTCATAGAGAACGCGCCCCTGGGAATACAGGCGGCACACGGAGCCGGATGTTTTGTGATAGCCGTCAATACCGGCATCCTGCCCGACTCAGTCCTGTGGAATGCAGGCGCGGATATCGTATTCCATTCAATGGCCGAACTCGCACCTGCAATACACCGATTCCTTCAGACAGGAAGCGAACCGGGATTATGGAAGACGAAAAGCAGCGGATATCTTATCAAAAGGCCCTGGCTTACGGCGAGAAAGGACCACGTCGTACTCCCGGACGGCCACGAGAATCCCGAACACTGGGTAATAGAGTACTCCGACTGGGTAAATGTCATAGCCATAACAACTGACGGAGAATTCGTCTTCGAACGGCAATACAGGCACGGCCTCGGAATCGTGGAATATGAGATATGTGCCGGTGTCATCGAAGAAGGCGAGACCCCGATTGAAGCCGCAAAACGGGAACTTCTGGAAGAGACGGGTTACTGCGGAGGAGAATGGTCCCTTGAGATGGTTACCTGCCAGAACCCCAGTGTATGCAGCAACCTCACATACTGTTTCATTGCCCGTGGAGTCGAGTTTGCCTCCGGCCAGAATCTCGACTATACCGAAGATATCTCGGTACACCTCCTTTCCGCAAAAGAGGTTCATTCGCTATTGAAGGCGGACAAGCTCAAACAAGCGCTTATGACCGCCCCTCTGTGGAAATATTTCGCAGAGAATCCGCTTACAGAATAATCTAATACACAAAGATATGATCAAAACAGAAGACATCAGACTCTTCAGTCTTGCAAACGAATCCGGTTCCGAAGTGATACTCTCAAATCTGGGAGCCGGAATAGTATCGATTGTCGTTCCGGACAGAAACGGTAATCTTGCAGATGTTGCACTCGGATACAAGTCCCCCGCATCATACTGCTGCGACGGTCCCTGTATGGGTAAAGTCCCCGGAAGATTTGCAAACAGAATTTCCGACGGCAAGTTCACACTCGACGGAAAGGAATACACTCTGGCAGTAAACAACGGCAAAAACCACCTTCACGGAGGCCCGGACGGGGAATCCTTCGCAAACAGACTCTGGAAAGCCGAACAACTTGACGACGCTGTCAAATTTACTCTTGACAGTCCGGATGGAGACGCTTCCTACCCCGGCAATCTTCACGTCGAAGCGCTGTATCAATGGAGTTCCGACAACAAACTCACCCTGACGCTCACAGCCACGACAGACAGCAGGACAATAGTGAACCTGACGAACCACGCATATTTCAATCTCAAGGGAGAAAATGCCGGTGACGTCACCGACCATATCCTGAAACTGAATGCTTCCCGCTTTCTGCAGACCGACACTACCCTGATTCCGGTGGGAGAACCTGCTCCGGTGGCCGGTACGCCGATGGACTTCACTGCCCCGAAAATGATAGGAAAAGATATCAAATCCGATTTCGAACCGCTTGAAATCGGAAAAGGATATGACCACTGCTTTGTCGTTGACAATTATAAGGAAGGGACGTTACAGAAAGTCGCCGAACTCTCCGAACAGTCGACGGGACGGAGACTTGAAGTCTACACGGATGCTCCGGGCATTCAGGTTTATACAGGAAACTACCTGGACGGATGTCCTGAATCAAAAAGTGGAAGGAACTACAGGGATTATGACGGCGTGGCCCTTGAATGCCAGTATTTCCCCGACTCGCCGAACCGGCCGGATTTTCCTTTCAAGCCGATATCCAGGGGCGATCTCTTCAAAAACACCATCGTGTTCGCTTTCAGTTATTTCGAATAATGACTGAAGCCTTTTGAGACCATGTCCACGACGTGATCCCAGCGGAGAATTATACCGATGACACATATCAACGAAAGCCAGATGAAGGCCTTTGATGTGTCGGACTGAGCTCTGTACCAATCAAGTATCTTTTTCATACCGCAAAGTTATAAAAAAACGAGAAAGCAATGGACACTAATATTCAGTTGATAGACCAGGCCGTAGAATATATCAAAGCCCAACCCGGATTTGAAAAGCCGGAATTCGGCATAATTCTCGGCAGCGGACTGGGCCGCTTGGGAGACGAGATTGAGGCTACTGCTATCCTGCCCTACTCCGACATCCCCAATTTCTGTAAGGCTACCGCATTGGGGCACAAAGGCAATCTTATCCTTGGAACTCTTTCCGGAAAGCCGGTTGTGGCGATGCAGGGCCGTTTCCATTATTATGAGGGGCACTCGATGCAGAATGCCACCCTGCCTGTGCGGGTGATGAAGAGACTGGGCGTCGGAACGATGCTCATTTCCAATGCTGCCGGCGGACTCAACACCGATTTCAAGGTCGGTGACCTGATGGTTATCGAGGACCATATCAGTTTTCTCCCCAACCCGCTCATAGGAGAAAATTTGTCCGAATTCGGCGAACGGTTCCCCGATATGACCTGCGCGTATGACAAGGAACTGATTTCCGCGGCAGAGAAGATTGCCTCAAAGCTCGGCATCAGAGTGCAAAAAGGAATCTATGTCGCCGGAACCGGCCCTTCATACGAAACCCCTGCCGAAGTGAGATTCTTCAGGATGATAGGCGGCGACGCTGTGGGAATGTCAACGGTTCACGAGGTGATTACGGCGCGGCACTGTGGGATGCGCGTGTTTGCAATGTCAGTAATATCCAATATGTCCAATGACACCACGGAAAGCAGGGTACTCAATGATGCCGACGACGTGATTCGGGCGGCAGACATCGCCGGAGAGAATATGTCGGCAATATTCAAAGGCATTATGGAGTCATTCTAACAATCCGTATCTTTATGATTGATAATATATTCCCCTTTGATTCAGTGGAACTCGCCCCGAATGGAAGAGAGGTTGTGATTCTTGACCAGACTCTCCTCCCCAATCAGGAGAAGTTCCTGCATCTGACAAGTGCGGAACAAATTTTCTATGCGATTACCCTTCTCAAGGTGCGTGGGGCTTCGGCAATAGGCATAGCCGCCGCAATGGGACTGGCCGTAAGCATAAACAGATACCGCACGAGGAAAGTTGAAGAGCTTGAAAAGGAATTCCTCCGAATCAAAAGTTATCTCTATATATGTCGTCCCACTGCGGTGAACCTGATGTGGACTCTTGACAGAATGGAGAAACGTTTCTATGAGATTCTTGCGGAATATGACAGAAACAGTCCCGATTACATCCGTAATATCAAGGCCGCTCTTTTGAGGGAAGCCACCGCAATCAAGGATGAAAATATAGCAATGTGCCTCCGGATTGCAGAAAACGGTTTCTCGCTCCTGAAAAATGGTTCTGTAATATTGACACACTGCAATGCAGGTCACCTTTCCGCATCAAGATACGGCACAGCATTGGGGCCGATATACCTGGCACATCAGAAAGGATTGTCGCCCAAAGTGTATGTCGACGAAACAAGACCGCTCCTTCAGGGCGCCCGACTCACTTCCTATGAGCTTCAGAAAGCCGGAGTGGATGCCACTTTGCTTTGTGACAACGCAGTGGCATCACTGATGCAGGAACACAAAATCGATTTCGTATTTGCAGGAGCTGACAGGATTGCGGCAAACGGAGACACGGCGAACAAGATAGGAACAAGTTCCCTTGCCGTGCTGGCATCTTATTACAAGGTGCCGTTCTATATCCTTGCCACATCCAGTACAATCGATCCCAAATGTCCGACCGGAAGTGAAATAGTAATCGAGCAGAGACCTTCATATGAGGTCACCGACATGTATTTCGGAAAGACTACCGCACCCAAGGGAATGGACGTATATAACCCTGCATTTGACATAACTCCGGCAAAACTGATAAAAGGGATAATCACGGAAAAAGGAATAGTACGGCCCGGAAGGCTTAAAACTCTTTTCAAGTGATGGTCAGGTTCGTGAGTCTTTCAAGCGGAAGCAGCGGAAACTGCTATTATTTCGGAAATGAACGGAAATCGATTCTGATAGATGTCGGAATCGGTGCCAGATCCATAAAGAAAAGGCTTCTGAATTACGACATACCGGTAGAGAACATATCTGCAATTTTTGTAACACACGACCATTTCGACCACATAAAGAGCCTCGGTACCTTCTCCGAACGGTACAACGTTCCCGTTTACGCCACCCGTAGGCTGCACAAAGCTCTCCGGCATAACTTCTGCATCGGAGACAGACTCGCCGGAAATGAAAGGTATCTTGTCGAGAACCAGCTCAACGATGTCGACGGGATAAAAGTCATTCCTTTCGAGGTGCCGCACGACGCCACCCAGACTGTCGGATACCATATCGATTTTGACAGCTGTCTCATAACAGTAATGACAGATATCGGCGCCGTTACCGAGGACGCCGTAAGATATGCCGGAAAGGCCTGCCACTTGATTGCGGAATCAAATTATGATATTGATATGCTGATGACCGGAGGCTATCCCAGGGAGTTGAAAGAAAGAATAATGATGGGTAACGGTCATCTCTCGAACGACCAGAACAGCCATCTCCTGCGGATGTGCAACCATCCTGGATTGAAAGATGTCTTTCTATGTCATCTCAGCGGCAACAACAACACTCCGCAGAGAGCGTATGACATAGCAAAAGCGACGCTTTCGGCCATCGGCTCTCAAGCATCGCTTCACTGTCTTCCCCGAAGTGAATCTTCGGAGCTGTTCGAATTCTGATTATTTCGCGAAAGCCACGCTGCGGGTTTCACGGATAACCGTAATCTTGACCTGACCGGGATAGGTCATCTCGTCCTGTATTGTCTTTGCAATATCTGCAGAGAGCTGCTCGCACTGGGCATCGGTCACTTCTTCAGCCCCTACAATCACTCTCAATTCGCGACCTGCCTGGATAGCGTAAGTTTTTGTTACGCCAGGATGGGAAAGTGCGATGTTTTCCATATCCTTGAGCCTCTTGATATATGACTCGATCACTTCGCGGCGGGCTCCGGGACGGGCTCCGGAAATAGCATCGGCCACAAGCACGAGGGGAGCAATGATTGACTGCATCTCAACCTCTTCGTGATGAGAGCCGATTGCATTGCAGATGTCGGGCTTCTCCTTATATTGTTCGGCTACTTTCATACCGAGAAGTGCGTGGGGAAGTTCAGCATCCTCTTCGCAAACCTTTCCTATGTCGTGGAGCAGACCGGCACGTTTGGCCGCCTTGGCATTCAGACCCAGTTCAGAGGCCATTGTTGCACAGATATTCGCCACCTCGCGGGAGTGTTGCAAAAGGTTCTGGCCGTAAGAGCTGCGGTATTTCATACGTCCGATAAGACGTACCAGTTCCGAATGAAGACCGTGTATGCCGAGATCGATGCACGTTCTTTTTCCGGTTTCCATAATCTCGTCATCAAGCTGCTTCTTGACCTTTTCAACCACTTCCTCGATACGGGCTGGATGTATACGGCCATCAGTGACAAGCTGGTGAAGAGCCAGCCTTGCTACTTCACGGCGAATAGGGTCAAAAGCGGACAGCAGAATCGCTTCCGGAGTGTCATCAACGACAATCTCTACGCCCGTAGCCGCTTCCAGGGCCCTGATGTTCCTGCCTTCGCGGCCGATGATACGGCCTTTGACCTCATCGTTGTCTATATTGAAAACCGTGACAGCATTTTCAATGGCAGTCTCTGCGGCTGTCCTCTGGATGGTGTTGATGACAATTCTCTTTGCCTCCTTATTGGCATTCAGCCGGGCCTCATCCATCACATCATTGATGTAGGACATAGCCTGAGTTCTCGCCTCGGCCTTCATGGAATCCACAAGCTGATTTTTAGCCTCCTCAGCGGTCATGCCGGCAACTTCCTCCAGTTTTTCAATCACCTTGCCGCGAAGTTTCTCGTATTCTTCGCTTTTCTTTGAGACAATCTCCATCTGGACTTTCAGATTTTCCTTGATGGAGTCAATGTCCTTCTGTTTGCGTCCCATTTCAGCATTCTGCTGATTGAGAGCCAGTTCTCTTTGTTTCAATTTATTTTCAAGCTGCTGCGCCTGAGCGTTGCGTTCATTGATATAGGCCTCATGTTCCCCTTTCAACTGGAGGAATTTCTCCTTGGCCTGAAAAATCTTCTCTTTTTTGATTGCTTCGCCCTGTGCTTCAGCGTTGCGGATTATTTCATCCTTCTTATTGCCGAGAATATACTTTCTGACAGCGATATAAACCAGAATGGCCACAGCCGCGGATACAATGGCCGTGATGATGATTGTTGTAATTGTAGACATTTTGTGTAAGTATATATGTTGTTGATAATGTTGCCATATTTACTTACAATCAACAGAAAAAAGCCGTTAGTCCGGTCTGTCAAAAATCTTAAAAAATAAGATTTGAGCTCCGGTAAATGTCGCGGACTTCCTACGTCCTGAAATTCAGAATCCCCTGAAGAGGGTAACCTGGGCCTGCCTTTGACTACCGAGTCGGCTCGGATTATATAAATAAAGTGTTGATTTTAGCAAAGAGCATGAACTAACGGCTTAGAAGATAATTGTCCAATAACTTTTCAAGTTCCTCGAGTTTATCTATGTCTGCGTTGCTCACATCCCCCTTCATACCTTCCAATTCAACCAGCCTCTTCTCCTCGGACAACAGAACGATGCTCAATATATCCCTGACGTCGTGACCGTGATAGTTGTACTGCAGTTCTTCAATCTCCAAGTTAAGTTTCTTGACGGCCCTCCGTATAGCCTCCTCCTGTTGGCTGTCAACGTTAAGAGCATACTCTCTCCCTGCTATTTGAACTGTGATTTTCTGCTTCATAGTACGACCAGCTATTTGCCAAGCATCGCCATGCATTTGTCAATATCCTTAATCAATGCGGCGACCTTCTTCTTGGCCTCGGCATTGTCTCTTCCCGCTCCCGTAAATGCTTCTGTCAATTGTAAGTTGTTAATTTTCTTTTCCAGTAATTTGTTTGTCTGTGTTGTTTGTTCCAATTCTGCGCAGCAGGATTCGAGCTTACGCTGAAGAAGCGCATTCTCCTCTCTCAAGGATTCATACCTTGAGATGAGTTCCCTGATTTTCGCTTCAAGCCTGTATGCTACACTATCCTCCATTTTACTGCTTTTCGCAAAGGTAATGAATTTTCACGATTATTCCAATGCAATTTTCAGTTGGTTCAATGCAGTTTCCAGTATCGAACGGGGGCAGCCGACGTTCAGTCTCATAAAACCTTCTCCTCCGGTACCGAAATCAGCACCATCATTCAATGCAAGACGGGCCTTGTTTATGAAAAGGTCAATCAAATCATCGTGTGTCAGATTCACCCCCCTGCAATCCAGCCATATGAGGAAAGATGCCTGAGGAATCACAGGCCGGATCCGGGGTATGTTCCTTTCCAGATATTCAGAAACAAACCGTATGTTGCCCTCGACATATTTCAGCATTTCGACACGCCAGTCACGTGCATTTTCGTATGCCTCGCGGGTTGCAACCGCCGCCACCAACGGCGGGGCGTCGAACTCATTCACGGAAAGATACTTGAAGAACCGTTCCCTGATGGAATCATTCTTCACGATTGCGTATGAGCTCATGAATCCGGCAATATTGAACGTCTTGCTCGGGGCCTTGAAAGTAATCGACACTTCCGCAGCGGAATCCGAAACGCTTGAGAAAGAGTGGAAACGGTTGCCGAAAAGCGGCATATCTCCGTGTATTTCGTCCGAAACGACCAGCACACCATATTTCCTGCAGATTTCAGCGATAGTCCTGAGGCTCTCATGATCCCACGCCCTGCCTGACGGATTGTGAGGATTGCAAAGTATGAACATTTTGGGTCTCTCGGTTCTGCACAGCTCCTCAAAATTGTCCGGATTCATCGAATAGCCGTCGTTGCCGTACACAAGAGGATTCTCGACAAGCTTTCTGTCGTTTTCACGGACAAGCCTTTCAAAAGGCATATATACGGGAGGCTGGATGATTATCGGGTCTCCGGGTGAGGAAAAGCACTGGAGCGCGAAACTGATCCCCCTGACTATGCCGGGAATGTAACATATCTCTTTTCTTCTGAGATTCAGACCATTAATGTCTTTCTCCCATTTCAGGACAGATGCATAATAACTCTCCGGAGCCGAGGAATACCCGTAGATTCCGGAATCCAGACAATTCGAAACAGCCGTGCGGACCGCTTCCGGTGTCTTGAAGTCCATATCGGCAACCCAGAGGGGAATCAGGTCCTTCCTTCCGAAGTGTTCCACCAGAGCCTCGATTTTCACGGCATCAGTTCCGTGCCTGTCAATTACGGTATCAAAATCAAAATTCATATACAAAATATTATCATTGTCAAAGTATTTCAGCCACTACGAAATTGCTTCCTCCGATGAAGACAAGATCTTCCGGCCCGGCATTGGAAAGGGCCTCACGGTAGGCTTCCGCCACAGGCCTGACCATTCTGCATCGGAATCCGCCGTCAATCATTGCATTTGCTATCTTCACGGCATCCATCGCCCTCGGGGAAGAAGCCTGCGTAGCCAGATAATCCACGTTGCGGGGCAGAAAACGGATAATTTCATCCAGATTCTTGTCATCTGACAGGCCTATTATGAACCGGACATTTTTGTAATCGCAGGAGATTCTGTCCACCTGCTCCCCCACCCATCTCAGGCCGTGTGCATTGTGTCCGGTATCACATATCACGTCAGGAATACCGGAGCCCTTCTGAAGATATTCCCATCTGCCTCTGAGACCCGTTGCCTGTGCGGTGCGCATCACCCCTTCCGAAAAAGAGGCGGCATCAAGGCCGAGAGAGTTGGAAATCAGGGAGAAGGATGATGAAACAGTCTTCAAGTTACGCTTCTGATAATCACCTTTAAGATCTAATTCTTCGGGCGTTACGCCAAGCGTAAGCCTTCCGTCTGATGCAAAGCATATCTTTGAACGGCACTCACCCGCCCTCCTTTCGAAAACCGGCCTGGTTTCGGACAGATATTCTCCAATTACAACCGGGACACCATCCTTTATTATCCCCGCTTTCTCGAAGGCAATCTTTTCAAGAGTATCCCCAAGGTGGGAACAATGTTCGAGACCTATGTTTGTGATTACACTCAGAATCGGGTCAATCACATTCGTGGAGTCGAGGCGGCCTCCAAGACCGGTCTCTATGACCGCGATATCGACTTTTTGGGATTCGAACCATTTGAATGCCAGGCCTGTCGTTATCTCGAAGAATGACAGGTCCAGGTTCGTAAAAACGGTTTCATTCCGCGATATGAAGTCATACACTTCATCTTCCGGTATCAGATTGTATGAGCCGCCTGCAACCGTCCTGATTCTCTCCCTGAAATCCTTCAGATGTGGTGACGTATAGAGACCAACCTTCAGTCCACAGGAAGAGAGACCGGCCGCAATCATATGACTTACAGAACCTTTGCCGTTGGTGCCCGCAATATGAATCGTCTTGTATGATTTGTGGGGAGTGCCGAGAACCGAATCGAAAGCAAGCATACTTTCAATACCCGGCTTATAGGCTTTTCCACCCACTTTCTGATATGTGGGGAAACGGCTGAAAAGCCACTCCAATTTCCTGTTGTAATCTTCAATGCAGAGCATACACAAAAATAGGCAATATTTGCTATCTTTGTCATCCGATGGTAACTTTTAAAGATATCAAAAAGATCGGCAGGATCCGCACTCCATTCTATTACTACGATATGGAACTTCTCGAAAGTACCCTGAATTTGTTCAGGGAACTTCTTGATGAATACGGATATACGGGCCATTTCGCACTGAAGTCGAACGACAGGAAACGGATTCTTGAGACGGTCCGTAAATACGGACTGGGGGCCGATTGTGTAAGCGGTGATGAAGTGTCACTTGCACTAAATTGCGGTTTTCCCTCAGATTCAATAGTATTCGCCGGTGTAGGAAAGAGCGACAGAGAGATTGTCACTGCTCTCAAGTCCGGCATATTCTGTTTCAACTGCGAATCCATACCGGAACTGGAAGTGATTGATTCCCTCGCATCGAAACTCCGCGTCACAGCCAACGTCGCATTGAGAATAAACCCGGAGGTCGATGCCCATACTCTCAGCAACATATCAACCGGCAGAAAGGAGGACAAATTCGGGATAAGTCTCGCATCCATTGATAAAGCGATTGATAAAGTAAAGTATGCAAAAAACCTGAAACTGATAGGATTGCATTTTCACATAGGCTCACAGATTGAAGATATGGAAGTGTTCGCCACACTTTGCAGGAGAATCAATGAGATACAGGTGAGGCTCTCCGGTCGCGGCATAACTGTCAGTGACATAAATGTCGGCGGCGGGCTCGGAGTCGACTATAGAAATCCCGACTCGAATCCCATACCTCCCTTCCGCGAATATTTCGAGACTATCCACAGGAATCTGATACTTCTGCCCGGCCAGAAACTCCATCTCGAACCCGGCAGGTCCATTGTGGCACAGTGCGGGAGCCTGATTTCGCGAGTCCTGTACCTCAAGGAAGGGTCAAACAGGAATTTCCTTGTCCTCGATGCCGGAATGAACGACCTCGTCAGACCGGCTCTTTACGGTTCATATCATAAAATAGAAAACCTGACATCAAAAGAAAATTGCGAGCGGTATGATGTCGTCGGACCTGTCTGCGAATCTTCCGATTGTTGGGGAAAAGGCCGGATTCTTCCCCGCTCCTCAAGGGGTGACCTGATGGCAATCAGAAGTGCAGGTGCATACGGGCAGGTGATGGCGATGCGATACAATGCAAGACCACTTGCCAAAGAATATTATTCGGACCAATTTTAATTCAACCATATATGGCAAACAAGTATCTTGACACGGCTTTTGTCGACAAGGCGATAAAATTCGCGGTAGACGCTCACTCCAACACGGAAAGGCGCGGCAAAGGATTTCCCTACGTAATCCACACTCTCGAGGCTATGGAAATCGTGGCAACGATGACCAGCGACCCTGAACTTCTTGCCGCAGCCGCACTCCACGACACGGTTGAGGACACGGATGTGACAGTCGGTCAGATACGGGCGGAATTCGGCGACAGAGTCGCCTCCATCGTCGAGTCCGAATCCGACAAGTTCATCGATGGCATCAGCGAAGAGGACAGCTGGCGAATCAGAAAACAGGCGGCGATAGACCGCATCGAAAATTCAAGCCCGGATTCGAAAATCGTCGCCCTCGGAGACAAACTGTCGAATATGAGGGCCATTGCCAGGGATTATCACAAGTCAGGCGATTCTCTTTGGAAGATATTCCACGCTCCGGGTGGGAAAAGCGACCACGAGTGGCATTACCGCGGCCTTGCCACTGCCCTGCGGGACCTTGCTGGCACGGAAGCCTATACGGAATTCGTGAATCTCGTCGAAGATGTGTTCGGGCGGCCGGAATTCGAGCTTATCGATATGTCCCGTTACACTGAAAGCGGCGACGGATACACTTCCCTATCCTACAATCACGATGGCGGAAAGTTGATGATAAAGCTCTACTATGACTTCATTCCGGAAGAGGTCTCAATCACTGAACTCAAGAAATCCCGGGCAATTGCCGATATGGGCATCAACATTCCCAAGGCGACAAGACTTGTAACTGACGGAAAGCGCAAGGGCGTTGAATTCGAGAGGATTGTGAACAAGAAATCATACGCGAGGGCCATCAGCCACAACCCCGAAAAACTCGGCGAATTGTCGCGGGAATTCGCGTCGTTCTGCAGGAAACTTCACTCGACCCCCTGCAAGACAGAACTTTTCCGGGATATTGCAGACCAGTTCATAGAGGAGATAAAACATTGCAAATCCTTCACTCAGGACGAGATTGACAGGATGGTCAGGTTTATGGAAAGCCTCCCCAGGACCACCAACTGCATCCACGGGGACATGCATATCGGAAACGCTCTCATAGCAGATGGCAAACAATACTGGATTGACCTTGCTGACTTCGGATACGGCAATCCGATGTTCGACCTCGGTATGTTGCATTTCATCTGCTTCGGTTTCCCAAGCGAGGAGGATATGCAGAGACTCTATCACGTCTCCTGCTCTCAACTGAAGGAAATTTTCGAGGCCTTCCTGTGCGGTTACTTCGGCGAAGATTGTGACATTGCGAAGCTGACTGACGAGATTGCGAAGTTCTCAGCCATGCATATGGCCAAATTTGACGCGAGAGGAACCATGAAACCCCATATGGAGGCAATGGTTCACGAATGGCTGCTTGACAAGATACAATAACTCAAAACCGATATTATGAAACGATTCACCACCCTTCTTTGTTGCGCTGCCGCAGCAATATGCATCTCAGCCTGCAACAGACCCGCAGATAATTCACAGCCTGTCTGCAATATCATATTCGACACTGACATCGGAAACGACATCGACGATGCCGAGGCTCTCGTCCTACTTAATCAATACCTTGAGGAAGGCAGGATCAACCTTCTGGGAATCTGTCTGAACAAGCACAAGGATCTCACTGCGAAATATGTAGATATCGTCGACACCTGGTACGGACATCCCGACATTCCCATCGGAATCATCAGGCACGATTTCAGCAGCGGCGAACCGGCAGAGGAAAGGTATACCGGTCTTGTAGCTCAGATGACAAAGGAAGACGGCTCCCCTCTATTTGCAACTACTTTGAAAGAGTATTCGTCCCTACCTCTGTCACACAAGCTTTACCGCAAGCTTCTGGCGGCACAGCCCGACAACTCCGTCACCGTCGTATCCGTCGGTTTTCTGACAAATCTTTCGCTGCTTATGGACACTCCTGCGGATGAATACTCCCCTCTTACAGGAATGGAGCTGATTCAGAAGAAAGTCAAATCACTCGTGCTGATGGCCGGCCGCTTTACCGAACCGAACTATCCCGAATTCAACGTCATATTCGACATCCCGGCCGCTCAGAAAATCATAAACAACTGGCCAGGAGAAGTCGTTCTCTCACCCTGGGAGATCGGTGAAGCCGTGAGATACCCTGCAGAAAGCATCGAGAACGACTACAGCTGGACTCCAGCACATCCTTTCAAGGAGGCATATATCAGATTTGTGGAAATGCCTTACGACAATCATGCATTCGACCCCACAGCCGTAGTCTATGCCGTCGAGGGATCCGATTATTTCACCGTCTCTCCTGCTGGAACCGTAACCGTCGATGAGGAAGGAGTCACCACTTTCTCTCCCTGTGAGGGTGGCAGACATTACTATCTCTCAGTAACTCCGGACCAGGCTGCGGCATTGAGAGAATATTTCGTAAACTATCTCACCCGCATACCCGCGTCACAGGCCAAGTAGAATCCGTTTTGAAATATATCGACGATACGATCTGCGCATGCGCGACCTCCGGTTCCGGAGCAATCAGCGTTATCAGGGTCTGCGGCCCGGATACTTTTGCTGTCGCCGACAAGGTCATTACGCTGAAATCCGGGACGGTAAGCGCCTGTTCCGGCTACACCCTCCGATTCGGGAAATTCCACAGTTTCGGAAATCCGGAGGAGGAGATCGACGAAGTGCTGGTTTCAATCTTCAGGAATCCTCATTCATACACGGGTGAGGATTCCGTGGAGATAAGTTGTCACGCCTCAGGATATATCGTCAAGAGCATTCTGGAGAATCTGGTACGCTCCGGCGCAAGGATAGCCGAGCCCGGTGAATTCACAAGGCGGGCGTTTATAGGCGGCAAGATGGACCTTGCCCAGGCCGAAGCCGTCGCGGACCTGATAGCCGCACAGTCCGAAGCGGCCCACAGAGTGGCCGTAAGCCAGCTTAAGGGCGAATATTCCTGCGAACTCAAGAGATTGAGGGACAAACTGCTGGAACTGACCGCCCTGCTTGAACTGGAACTTGATTTCGGGGATGAGGATGTCGAATTCGCGGACAGGACCGCCCTCTATTCCCTGCTGGATGAAGCGCTCGCCCATATCGACAGACTCGCATCTTCATTCAGTGACGGCAATGCCGTGAAGAACGGTATTCCCGTAGCCATCGTAGGCGAAGTAAACAGCGGAAAGAGCACTCTGCTAAACGCACTTATCGGCGAGGAAAGAGCCATAGTCTCCGACATACCGGGAACAACCCGCGACACAATCGAGGAGACAATGACAATCGACGGGCTGCTCTACCGCTTAATAGACACCGCAGGACTGCGGCAGACCGAAGATACAATCGAAAAAATCGGCATCAGAAGGGCCTGGCAGAAACTCTCCGAAGCGGATGTGGTGATTGCACTCCTGGACGGGACAGTACCTTCGACTGAATCGGCCGGAACACTGACGGAAATATCGTCAAGACTTGAGCCGCATCAGACCCTTGTCGCAGTCACCAACAAGACGGACCTCTCCCCCGCCCTCAACGGCACATTGGGCATATCCGCCAGAACCGGGGTCGGCATCGATGACCTGAAAAAGGCTGTCGCGGCAAGCCAGGCCGGCAGATTCTCACAGGACAACACCCTTGTGACGAACCTCCGCCATTACGAAGCGCTCGTCAGGGCGGCAGAAAACCTCCGCACCGTCCGGGAAGGACTCGACACCTCCCTGCCCACCGACCTTGTCGCCGAGGACCTCAGAGCCGCAATCTCCGAACTGAACTCAATCTTCGGGGACAGTATGTCGGCATCTGAATCCGCCGCATCTTCTTCCGCCGCATCAGCAGCCTCCGTCATCGACTTCAAGGCCATCACCGACCTGATATTCAGTCGGTTCTGCATCGGGAAGTGAACTACCTGATAATCAAAGACTTACAAAGATAGATAAAGCTATCAATTAAAGCAAATTATGTGGCTTAGATTGACGTTATGGTTTATGTCAATGTAAGTCAAAATATGGCTTTTGTATCTAAAATTTGTTGCCATCTTGTTGCCAGGATGCACACTGATTCTAAAAATGTTATTCAGTGTGTTGATTTTCCTTTACAACTTTTGACAGTTTTATACACCGTTACCATGTTTTGGCCCGTTCTAAAAATCACGTTCAGCACAAAACATGGAAGTAAAAAAGGTATGTAAAAATTGTGGAAAGACATTCGTGACGGAAGACCGTCACAAAATCTGCTGTTGCTACAAATGTAGGAACGCTTATGAGCAGATGATGAGACGGCTGAACGGTTTGCCAACAAAGCAGACCGAGTCCATTTGTGACAAAGGAAAACCAAACAAGAAACTGCTCTCCCCTTCTCAGGCAGCTGAATATCTGGGACTCTCCCGGATGACACTTTACAACTATATAGCCACCGGAGTAATCTCATGTGTGGATTTGCCTGGTCGTAAACTCATCAGCCGTGATGAACTTGACACTCTGTTCAAAAACAACACTCACAAGGCTGCGGTAGCCATCAACTTCAATGATTATATCACTTTCTATCAGATGTGTGATGTCTATCATAGGAGCTACAATTTTGTCAGGGCGGTATGTAGGGAGCAGGGATTGAAGCCAATTATCAGAAGCTCTATCAAGTACTTCAGAAAGGATTTGGTAAGGGAAGCATTTTACAATCACGAGCTGATGATTACAGATGCTAAGGCTGAAAGGGACAGGTTCTATGCTCTGAAGAAGGAAAAAAGACGTTCGCATGAATACTTGAACGAACATGAAATTGAACACTCTTCCGAAGAATACAGCTACAAGGAACTGATGACCATATTTCACCTTGACAGGAATCAAATTTTCTGTTATTCGAAGAAATTCGGCGTCAGAATGCGTCATGTAAAGACATTTTGCCTTTTCAACAAGCATGACATAGATGAGATTTTCAGCACCACTCCACCGTTCAATTTTTAGACTCTACTTTCACTATATTCTTAATCTACACGTATACAAACAGCCATTTTTCTTAATACAATTGCACCATGATGATAAAGGTTACACTTAGAAAACGATTGAAGCCCGACGGAATGTATCATTTCTATCTGGACTTCTACCCACCATATTTCAATCCGAAAACCCGGACCACCAAACGTCAGATCTTTCTTAAGGAGACGGAGTATCCTCATCCGAGCACTCCACAACAGAAGAAACATAACAAGGAAAACTATGAGATGGCTATGGCCATAAGGGATAAAACTTCGATGGATATCAGAAACAAGGAGCTGGGCTTGTTCAACGAGGATGTCCTTCTTGGGGATTTCGTTGACTACTTCTACAAGTACACAATCAACAGGAACCCCAAATCCCGTGGAGCATACCTTCAGTTCCATGATTATGTCCACGGTAAATGCCGTTTCCTGGATATAACCGAGGAATTGTGCAACGGATTCAAGGATTATCTTCTTAACGTAGCAAAACAGAAAAAGCGCGGACACGAAAAAGAAGCCTTGCATCATAATACTGCTGCAGCCTATTATATCCAGTTCATATGCGTTCTCAATGCAGCATTCAAGGATAAACTTCTAAAAGTGAAGATTACGGACTATCTTGATGCAATCAAGACAAAGGCTACACATCGACCATATCTCACGATGACTGAAGCCATGCAGCTACATAATACTCCTTGCAGATATGAGGTACTCAAGAGAGCGTCGTTTTTCTCAATCCTTACCGGTTTGCGAATCAGTGACATTCTTGATCTGAAGTGGGAAGATATAAAGATAGCTCCGGATGGAGGGCCGTGCATAATTAAAGTAATACAGAAAAC
Organism: Candidatus Cacconaster scatequi; assembly: GCA_018065305.1. Classification (GTDB taxonomy): domain Bacteria; phylum Bacteroidota; class Bacteroidia; order Bacteroidales; family UBA932; genus Cacconaster; species Cacconaster scatequi. The sequence continues at coordinate 58,773 of JAGHTO010000021.1, forward strand.
GCAGGAAGAGAAGATAGTGTATATCAATGAGGAAGCTCTCTCCTATTGTGGAACTCCATATGAAAGCGGTCCGGTTTTCTACGGCCTAAGGAAAGAGATGACTCACAAACCACTCAAGGCTTGGCTAAAGTCGGCCGGTATAGACAAGGACTTCTCCTTCCATTGTTTCAGGCACACTTTCGCCACTCTCCAACTTCTTGGGGGAACTGATATCTATACAGTTTCTCATCAGCTTACTCACGCCTGTCTGTCAACGACCCAGATTTACGTCAGTCTCGTTGATAAGAAAGGAAGAGAATCAGCTAATGCAATCTCCTTCCTGCCTCATCATGATGAACCTGATGAACAATAATACTATGGATACTATTGATAATTTTCTCATAGACGGTCAACCTGTCGTGACATTGGATAATGATTTGTTCCTTAAAAAAGATGGAAAGACATTCATTGACCAGATAGAAGACTACTTTAAACAAATTGGTGGAATCGCTCATTGTCAGTTTGGAGACATAATCCTGGACAGAAAAGGCGCCCAAAATGACAAGGCGCACGGGATGAGTAGAGTCAAAGCAATATCATTCGCAGCCATAGTCCCAACGTTGGAGAAAGGGGTCGTAATCCTACCGCTCGGACAATATCACACGAACGACAAGAAACAAGAGACAGGAATGATAGCCGCGCCAATCCTGATTGCTGGAGAACGGTATATCTGTGTGGTTGTGGTGATCTGTAATAAAAAAGAGAAACGGCTCTATGTTCATGAGTCGTTCCTTTTCAAAAAAATCCACGAAGCTCTTGCATCTAGCTTGGTCCATAATGGCAATGCCATGTCACCGGAGCTCCGCGGAAACATTGCAAATGTACTAAACAATTATCTAACGTCAAAACAATAAGGATGAATATATGGCAATTGAGTTGAAACAGGTCCCCAACGGACCCTCTATGTACCATCTTGTTCTTGTCTACAATCCTCCGGTAATAGGGAACAAGTCAGGGAAACCTGTTTATGAAGAAGAACTAAGGTTCACAATCTACCGCAAACCCTCAAATCCTAGAATGAGACTTTTCAATCAGGACAATCTTGAAAGAGCTGAAAAGATACTCAAATATCGGGAGTCACAGATAAAGAAGGGAGAAATAAAGATTCTTAAACTTCCGCAGGGCAATGACTTCGTCTCGTTCTATAGACAGATAGCGGACACTAAAACAAACAACTACAAAGCGTCCTTCCTAAGATTCTCCGAATATTGCAATGGTTATATGCCTTTTGAGTCTGTCAATGCGGATCTATGTAAGGATTATAGAGAAACTTTGAAGGAAGCAACGAAACCGGATTCTCCCGCCCCTTTGTCAGAGTTGACTGCCAGACAGTATTTGAATCAATTCCGGTACGTTCTCAGGGAGTCCTATAAGGCCGGATACCTTACTGAAGACTTGCATGATTGTCCTGATGAACTTGAATTGGAGGAACGCGAAGAAAACCTAATTACCTTGTCCGAACTAGCTCTTCTTAGAAGTATACCATGTGATCATGAGGATATCCCAAGAATGTGTTATTTCATTGCTTTAACTGGTTTTCGATATGGATTCCTGATGAATCTTCGATGGGAAGATATAGTCTATACTTCTGACAAAAGGCAGTTTATTAAGACTAAAGTTCAAAGGACAGGAAGAGACGACATCCTCTATATAAGTAATGAAGCGATGAAGCAACTGGGGCACAAGAAAAAGTCCGGAAGAGTATTCTCGTTAAACGGAAGGCAGAATCTGAAGTTCCTCCATAGGTGGCTGAAAAGTGCAGGTCTTCGTCCGGAACTGACATTCGAAAGCTTCAGATTGTGTATCCCTACTCTTCCTGATAAGCGTTATAAACTTTTAAAATAAAAACCAATGGAAACAAAAATTATATCTGAGCAGATGGCGGACATAAAAAGTCCTATCACAGGAGGACCGGTCAGGGAAGTTCGCGGAGTCAAGAAGTTTGATTTCAGAAACGAGACATATGATGTTCCAGTGCGGTTCTATAAATGTGTGGAGTCTCAGGAAGAGTTCACATCCGGTGAGCAAGATGAAGAATGGTCATCATCGCTATATTCTCTTTATAGGGAGAAACACGGTATTCCCTCACCTGAAGAGATTAAGGAATTCAGGGAGAAGAATGAATTGTCTCTTCAAGAGTTGTCATCTATTCTCGGGCTTGATGAATATATTCTCACCCAATATGAGAAAGGCGAAGTTCCTAATGAAGCTGAAGGCAAATTATTATCCCTCTGTATGCGTGATAATAATCTTATTACACTGCTGGGCATATGCAAGAATCAGTTTTCAAAGGATGAATACGAATCCATGTATGACAGAATTCATTCTGCCATTCAGTAATATTCACTATTTTTGTCAAACTAAATCTACTATTATCATGAAAGAACTGGTATCAAAGATCAACGAACTCTGTGCTGCATTCAAAGCTGATGCTGAAGCTCAGGTTGTCAAAGGCAACAAGGCTGCCGGTGCCCGCGCCCGCAAGGCTTCCCTCGAACTGGAGAAAGCACTCAAGGAGTTCCGTAAAGTTTCTATTGAAGCTTCAAAGTAAGAGAACACGACCTCTCTTATACGCAAGAAAGCCATCCTTCGGGGTGGCTTTCTTCTGCTAGAGAATCTTTACAAGTGTAAGAGTGAAATCCAGGGTTGACCAGGCCGGAATTCCGTCAATCTTTGCTGAGCCGTATCCATACTTTGCCGGAAGAAAGATCTGAAGAGTGTCTCCCTCGCGCATCCTGAGTAGTGCCGCCTGCCAGCCAACTATCAGTTCATCAACCCGGAAACAGGCCGGCAGCTTACCTTCTGTAGAATCGAAAACAGTGCCGTCAATAAGACGACCGGTGTAGTGAACATAGACGGTACTCCGGAGCTGAGGCATCCTTGTACCACTCCCCTTCTCTATTTCACGGATAAGAATTCCGCTTTCAAGGGTCTTGATTCCCTCCTCCTGAGCCTTCTGCTCAAGGAACTTCTCATTGGCAATCTTATACTGCACGACTCTGTTGGGTTTCTTGCTCATTTCTATTGAGGCTATCTGATTGTTACAACTGTGGCTCCTGTTCCGTAAAGTTCAGCTGGTCCGGGATTGAAAGAACAGGACAAAGCAAAGGACTCCTCCAGCTCCTTCCTGATAGCACGACAAAGGATTCCGTCTCCATCGCCGTGGATGAACACGATTCGCTTACCCCTGTGTTTGAGGTTATCCCGAAGTATCCTCTTGAAGTAATCCACCTGATACTCAAGTGAAGCCCATTCGGGCACTCTTTCATTCCCGGGAATCCTTTCCAGATGTAAATCAACGACCAGCTCTCCATTGTCAGTGGCCATTGTCTTCTGTTTAGAGTATTTTATCGGTTTGGAAGGCATTGCAGCCCTCATCCTGCGGTCTTCATCAGCATCTACGATTACGAACTGGTTTCTGGCCAGACGCATTGGGAGACCGTCAATATCCACTTCATACCAGTCCTTACCTATTGCGGTAATCTTTCCTTCATCGTTGGTATCCATCAAGCGGACAAGCATCCCCTTCTCTATTCCGATGTTGCGTGCGTGTTCCTCATGGATTGTCCGGTGCTGGACTGTATGGGACTTGAGTGGGGCTTTGGGTGCCGATTCGGCAGACTCCGATTTCTCCAGTTCCTTCTTCAGTGACTTGAGCGCACTGAAGTCATTAAATTCATTCTTCCTTCCCATTTCAGATGATAAGCATAACTCTTCCCTCTGCCAGGCAGAAAGTTTCTTTGTGACTCATTACAGCGAACCAAACCTGCTTTACGCTGACAGGCTGGCCGTCCTTGCGGATGCACAAATGCCGGCGGTTGATCTCAGTGGCAAGCTGCTCCGCTTTCATTCCACCATTCCTCTCAGCAAGGAGGTAAAGTATGGCTTCCTCGACCTTCATCTGCTGATATTCGTATTATCGATTGTCGCAAGATATTCTGTCAGTTTGTCATCGATAAGAACCTTCGGGGCACTCTTTCCTGCAAGGATTAGAATCTTCTTCCCGTTGCGATATATATGGAGCTGGCGGGAGTGAACAACAGCAGTAAGCTCCGAATCGTCCTTCATCGCTTGCCATAGCCGGTAGTATTCGCCTTCTGGTTCAAACATCTTCCTTTGAAGGTGTGAGCACATATTTGTTCTGTCTATATCCATGCGCCTGCTAGTCTTCTTGACCTGTCCCTGCAAATTGTTCACTGTATTCCCTATTCAATTCCGAAAGCTCTTTTTTTCCGGAGACATAGTCATCATAGAACTCATCATATTCGCCTTCCAGCGCATCTTTCACTATCTGAATGCGCTCCATTGATGTCGTGTCTTTTATAAGGATGCTTTTCATATTGCGAAGTTACGCAAAATGTACGTATATTTGCTGTGGTTCATCGCAGGGCATTGTCCTGCTTTGGGCCCCGCTGAAGTCAGACTCGAAAGATTCTGGCTTCTTCTATGTTTATGGGCACCTGAATTCATTCGTATGGACAGATGAAATCTGTAGTCTGATTTATAGAGAGAAGCCAGCCTGTACATGGGCTGGCTTCAATTCTAGTAGTTTCTGATTTTTCTCCTTCTGTTCTTCTTTTCCTCTTCGAGGATGCACCATAATACGAAGTCGTACGAGTGTTGAACAGCCAGTATCAGTTCCTTTATTGCAGAATACATTCCTTCATCATCGTCGAACAGATCCATCCAAATGGTTTTCTCTGCCCTACGTCTGTCGACACGCAGTTGCAGACCATTATACTTTCTGCCGTAGTTGTCGCTGTCGTGGTTGATATGTCCGGCTATGTTCGGATTGTATCTGATGCCATAAACCGGAATATCTTCCTGAAAACCGTAAACTGCATCGTCCCATGCTATACCTTCAGTACCGAACTTTTTCAGGTACTCAATCAACGGCCCATACCATGCGCCGTTGGGAAACAAATCGAGATGCATGAATTCCTCGATCTGCCTTTTGTCTTTTAATACATTCATCTTTTTTGTGCTTTATTGATGTCTTTATAGTCTATGTCCAGTACCAGGTTCCTCTGGTCATCCGCTTCATAGAAGTAGATCCTAAGGACCTGGCTTTTGTCCAGAGTCATCTTGTCAAACGAATAGACTTCCCTGCCCTTCTGTCCCGCGTTCGCGGATAATCCTCCATAGCGGTTCCTGGCAAAAACAGCCTTGCTGCCGATGACAGCCCGGTCAGCCTTTTTCTTGCTCTCTATCGAGAAAGTCGCGCCTTCTATCTTGTAGTCCGTCGATGTGGTGTTGTCGAGAGATAATACTAGATATAGCACGTCGCCATAGCTGATGATGTTCTCACAGGCTATCTTGATTCCATTATTCTCAGTGAAGATATGATAGAGCCCACGCGGAGAATTGCTCAGTGCTGCCATCGATGTCGCCGCATCCTGCTTCGATTTCATTGTCTCAGCAGGCTTTCGAGAAGGCTCCTTCTTTGAAAGATCCAAAACCAGCTCCTTCGGGTTATCATCATAAAGAACTATGAATGAGTGAATCTCCCTATTGGATTCAAGGGCAGTTATACTTGTTGAAGAAGTAAACTTGGTCTTGGCCTTGATAGCCAGGACGTTCTTATTCTTCTCCACGATAGCAGCCGCCACCAGTCTTGTGTCAGAGATATCAACATAGGACAGGTCTGACTCAAAGAGAATATGGGTTGTATAGTTCGATGAAAGCCTGAGAGTATCAGGCGTAGCGTATGACATCAGGCATACGAATAATACTGATAATGATAATACTATTCTTTTCATGGTTCCATTCGTTTTACAAGGAAGAAAGTGTATCCGGCCGGGACGGAAACTGTCCTCTCTCCGGATGCTGTCTGAGCGAGGGAAACACCGGTATTCACCAGCTCGCCGGCTATTCGTCCGACGCGTCCACCGACGGCACTTCCGACGACACCAAGGCCGGACGTTTTGACTGTCCTTTTGCCCTCTCCCGCCTCAGGACAGTAAATGCCCTTCGTACCGTCAGTGTCGTACGCATCGAAGCCCAGAGGGACAATCTGTCCGTTCATTTCAATGCTGTTGACCTCCATTTCGAGACGGCTGCCAATCTTGACATAGGCCATCAGATGAGTGTTCTTTGGGACAAGATAGCTGCCGACATACATGTCCTCCAGAAGTCGGACGGCAACCCTCTGGCCGTTCTTCAGTTTCTCACCACTCAGGAAGACACACCTGTACGGATGTGTCTCATCAAGGACTGTCCCGTTCTCGCTGCCGAGAGAGGACACTCCCCCTTCGATGCCGCCACCGATAGACGAGATGACGCCGTGATGAGAGGCCGTTGACGTCGGAATGCTGATTCTTTCCGGTTCTTCAGGGCCTGTCGGCTCTTCCGTGCCGGACATCCTTTCCGCCAGTTCAATGGCCTCTTCACGTCGTTTCTGATGCCTGGCTTCACGCTGTTGCGCCGTCTCCCTGTATGGGTTCGTGGACGAAGAAGAGGAAGCCTTTGGCCGTGTCGCCTCTCCGGAATCCCCGAAGAGATCCTGCTGAGTGACCGGCTTTGTCTGTGACTGACTCTTTTTCGTCTCAGCGCCGACTGATTCCATAGGATCCACTACTGTCGCCGGTGCGGATCCTGTGATGTTGTCGTAATACTGCGCAGTATTGTCGCTGCGTCCGCTCTTTTGAATGTAGGCTTCTGACTTGGAGTCACTCATTTCGGTGATTTCTGCATCCGGGAGGTCGAAAAGGTCACTGCCGCTTACTGCCACCTGTCCTCCCTTGTCTGGTTTCTTATAGCAGATAAGAAAGATAAGGAGCAACAGAAGCCCGATGACGATAAGCAGGACGCCTATTCTCTTTCGAAGTTCCATAGTATCGTTTGGTTAAAAATTCAACAACTTTGCAGCCGCAAAACCGGCCAGCGCTATGCACGCCAGTACGACGAACAGGCATACCAGCACGACGGCTATCTTGGATTTCTCCCCCATCATGTCCACAATGGGGGTGTTCCAGAATTCTTTCGAGGTTATCTTCATGGCTAGTTTCGTGGTTTGGTTCCTAGATTCTCATTCCTGGTCACGACGAACTTCTCGATCATCATACCGTGAGGGTTGACTGCGGACCTCTCTGCATCTATTATCTGGCACTGGCTCTCGAAGCCGTATGCCGTGATGTTGCTTTCTCGAAGGACATAGATGGTTCCGTAAGTGGTCGCGGTATAAGGATAGTTCTGCATATCCACCTTCACTGAATCCACAACCATCTGCTGGGAGATGTTGGCTGAAATAAGCCTCTGATAGTACCCCTTTTCAGTAAGGTCACGCCAGTAGTTGTAAGCGCTCTCATCTGAAAGCGTCAGGGCCCTGTCCACATTCCTCTGGATGGCCTCCTTGTTAGGTGACAGGTTGAAAAGGAACTCATGGAAGCGTGTTACATGGTCTATGGCTTCCAGGTCTCTCTGCACGTCACCGGCAGCGGCCTTGGCCATCAAGACAGAGCCGTGGTCAAGGACATATACCTGAGAGGTGAACCGTGATGCGAAGTCGTATGCCAGATAGCAGGCTCCGCCTGCAAAGACCACCGAGCACAGGATGACCACGATGGAGAGATTCTTCATCCTCTTGAACGAGGATTCGATGTTGTTGAAATACTTGATTACGTTTTCCATAACTGTATGTTTTTACTTGTTTGTTCAGGTTGTTAGAATTTGAAGAGTTTCCTTGAAGCTGTCCTTGCAGGCTGGCTGAGTGCAGAATGGGCATCATTTGCGCCCGTTGATTCGATGATCCATCCGCATATCTTCGGGACGGCTGCTATTGAAACTATGGTGACTATCTGGTTGGCCACCAGAAGCCATTCGGCTCCGAGGGATGCCGACACGGCGGCACTGCTGCATATGCTGGAACCAAGCTTGAGGTTGATGCCCATAACCAGATATCCTATCGGAATCCAGAGGGCTATCTGGATGTATCGCGCAATCCAGCTTTTGATGCCTCCCTCGAATCCCGGCAGTATCGCCATCGCGAAGATGACCGGTCCGAGAATTCCGAGGATGGTCAGATACAGGGAGGACAGCATTTGTTGGACGAACAGCAGGATCTTTGCGACCAGGAACAGTATGCCCCCGATAATAGACCCGATTGTCAGTGTGCTCGCATTGAGAAAGTGCATGAGCACCTTCTTGAGCCAGATACCTATCTTCCGGAAGAACTTCCCCATGAAGCTTGTATCCTGCTCCAGCTCCTTTATGGCCTCCTCGTAGTCATCGTTGATCTTGATCTTCTCGTAGCTGGCCATCTTGGCGTTGTTCTGCTCCATAGTCTTCCAATAGGTAGCGTCGACATTACCGCAACCGGCGGCTATCTCACGGGTGAAGACGTTCACCATGCCGCTGAAAGGCTTCAGGACGACGGTGTTGAACCCGCATACGAGAATGAGGATGACGAAAGGCCTGATCACCTCCCAGGCATTTGACTGGGTCGTTCCCTGGATATAGTCGTATGCAACCTTCAGGACGCAGAATGCGCACATCATAGCCGCAAGAATGATTGCGACATTGCCGAATGCCGGCATCTTCACAGAGTAATCGGTTTCCATGAAGCTCCTCATGGAATCCCATATTGTCAGAGGTAATATCATTGCTGTCATGGCTACAGAGATTTAAAACCGAAGGTTGTTGCTAGAATATTGAGAACCACCACACCGGCAAGCATGGCTATGCCAATACGCATGAATGCCAGGTCTGCTGATGAGTCGCCGACCATTGTCCCTCTGACATAATGAAGATATCCCCAGGCGAGGCTTGCAACTCCCAGAAGACCGAGAAGAAGGCTGATGAGTCCTACAGTGCCTTTGGCGGACGAAGTCATCGTACCGTAGGATTGACCCGAGGCGACATAGTCCTGGGAAGTCATCATCTGGTCCATATCGTCTATGAACTGGCAGAATCCTTCCGCCGCTATGCTTGTCTCTATCTCCATGCTTATCACTTCGCTCGTTAGACGCGCCTGGTCTTCAAGTTCCTTGGTAAGCTTTTCGAGTTCATCCTTCTTCTCCTTCTTGGTAAGTCCGAGCGTACCCAGAATCTTCTTCGCTACGTCGACGGCCATTGTGGCGTCCTTCTTCGCGGAATTCAGGTACATGAGAAGTGTGTTGGCTTCACTGATTCCGTATTTCTCCGTCTCCTTGATATACGCGGCATACTGCTCAAATGACTGTATCGACATGTTGAAGGCTTCCGTAAGACGCTGGAGCGTCCCCAGATCCTCCATCATGCCGATGGCCTTGCCGCCTATGCCGTCCTCTCCGAAGACATCGTCGACGTATTCCTTCACACCCTTGAGTTTGTCCCCAAGGTTCGCCAGTTCACCGATCTGGTCAATAGCGTAGTCTATCTGGTCCGCCACGTTGATGGCCGATGCAGCTATCTGGCTGGGGTCTATGACGACAGCCTGGGCGCCTGCCCTCGTGGAAACCACCAGGAAGGCAGAAACCGTTACCAGTATTTGTATCAGACGTTTCATACTCACTTCTGCAATGTGATTTCACGAATGGCATTGATATAACTGCCGGTCTGTCTGGCCAGCTTGAGCATAGGGGCTTTCTTCTGTTTGTCGGACTCGAAAGCCAATGCCTGCTGCACCGACACCTCGACAGCATAAACGCCGCTGTATTTGTCGCCAAGAGTGATGAAAACCTCCTTGTACCTGAATGCAGGGTCTATGGCCCTGTTGATGGAAAGCACCAGATCTCTGTCATGTGGGCTGAGTCCAAGAAGGTCTCCTATCTCTGTGAATCTGTTTTGAGATGAGGACTGGTCAAGAAGGATCTTTATGTCCGAATTCTTCAGGATTGTGTCACGGATAATTGCACTTGACATGATGTCGCTTATCTGCTGTGTGACAACCACGGCAGACGTTCTGAACTTTCTTGCGGTCTTCCATAATCCGGCAAGGTACGGGGCCATGGTCTCGTTGGCAATGGCTTTCCACGCCTCTTCAATGACCATCACCTTCGTTCCCTGCAGCGAGCGCATCTTCACGTCAAATGCGTTCATGATGCAGAGGATACAGAGGGAGTAGAACTTCGGATCTGCCTGACTGAGCTGGTCCACCTCGAAGACGGTGAACCTGCTGTTGAACAGATCCGCAGGCTTGTCGCTGTTCAGCAGGAAGCTGTAACATCCGTTCTTGGTATAGGGCTGAAGCGCCAGACCGAAGGCGACTACGTCAAACCTGTCCGGGCCTACCTGAAGATTGCCGACAGTATACCTCTCCTTGATGATCTCTGTGGCCACCTTTGATGTCAGGAAGTCATAGAAGTCATTCATCACAAGGTAGGTCTTGTAGGATTTCATCTCAGTCCTGAGGAAGTCCGTAAGGATCTCAGTAAGGATGGTGATCGCCTCCGGCGTCCATCCTCCGGCAGGAGCCCAGAGCGTTCTGAAGAACGACAGGATGAAGTTCACGGAGTTGTTGTCCTGGTTGAGATTGCCTGAGCCGTCAAGCCATTTTTTCCAGCCCTGGAAAGGCGAGAAGCTTAACGGATGGTCCCTGTCCCAGCTGTTGTAGAAACCGTCCTTTCCGCCGGATTCCTCATGAATCAGCGAACACAGTCCCTGATAGGAATCACCAACGTCGATGATGAAGATGCTCTCCCCTTTCTCATAGAGGTTATGCAGTATGGCATTTGTCGTAAAGGACTTTCCGGTTCCGGATCCTCCCATGATAAGGGCGTTCATATTTCCGATATATCCCTTTTCCATAGCTTTCTCCTGAATATCCAGCGTCAAGGGTATATGTCTTGAACGGTCACAGAGCTTTATCTTGCCTCCAGGTATCCCTTCATCGAAACTCTCGTAGATGCCGAGGGCCACTGCGCTGCGAAGTTCCATCAGCATCAGGTTGTCATCGCCTATCTCGCATCCCGCTCCCGGTATGCCTGCATACCAGAGGACCGGTGTGTCGCAGGTGTTCTGCACACCGCTGATGCCCAGCGTGCTGAGTGCGGCGCTGACCTTTCCCTTGAGTGCCGTGCGGTCTTCGCCCCATACGAGAACGTTCAGATGAGAACGTACCGACGTTAGAGAGTCCGTCTGCACGGCATCCATATATTTCTGAATCTCTTCCGCTCCTATCCTGTTCTCTGCATTTCGGGACATGCTGGTCATACGTCTGCGCTTTCGGTCAAGATCCTGCATCACGGCAGTCTGGTTGACCGTCAGGACATAATGGTTGACAATATGGTTGCAGTCCAGTTGTGAACCTATCTGGGACCCGAAACTGAGCCTCAGTTCGCTCACGGGGCTGCTTAGGGAATCTATCCTTTGAGTCGAGCTCAGCGAACCGGGAAGCGGATCCGTCTCACTGATGCTGAATCCCAGAAGTGTGTTATCCCCCATCGTCACGCTGTCGGATGACAGGGCTATGTCCGAAAGGAGGAAGTCGTCCCTTCCCATGGTCATATAGCTGTCAATAAGACCTGGACACCTGTCAAGTCCCAGGAGATCACAGTCGCTAAGGGCCCTTGCCTTGAACCTGCCTCCGGAAACGAGCACCGACATGAAGTCCGATGCGGCTTGAGAAGCTGCAATCAGGGCTTCACGGGAAGGCATCCTTGCGAAGTTCTTTATGCCGAAGATTCCGCTGGAGCCGACAGGCTTCAGGGCTGAACCGCGGCTTGAGAAGGTCAGGAAAAGAAATGACCGGTGACGAAGGAAAGGTCTTCCCTCGAAATGCTTCTCATAGCTGCGGTCAAGAAAACCGACAGCCTCTCCGGGAGTATATTTCTGATAAGTGTATCTGTCCTGACGATGGACAAGGGTCCATTCAGGAAGCACTTTGATGGCTGACGAGAGTGCGGAAAGCATCTCATCATAGTCTGCTTCAGTCTGAGAGTACAGAGGCGGCAGCCTGAGCTCGTAGCCCAGTGTAATGTCACCCCGTTTTGAAATTATGCAGCCGTCCATGACCGACAGAAGCGGGAAGCAGTTCTCGATGGGGGCTGATGTCTGTGTTGTCTGCATATGGCGTTACTGTTTATTTAGGAGAGTGCGCACCCTCTGTGGATGCTGATGAATGTATCCCGGGAGACGACGGGCCGAGAGCCTGCGGAACAGGGCTTTGTCCGACATCATTCCCTGGAGGTAGATTATGCCGAGATAGATAACTGCGGCAAGGGCTAGGAAGAAGAGAACGCCGATCAGGCTGTTGGTCCCTCTTCCGACGAAGAATGCGATAACAAGGTCCACGACCATCGCATAGGCGGTTATACTCAGATACCGGCCTCTGATGCCGAAGAACGCCGACGGGCGGTCCAGGCTCCTGAAAACTTGAAGAGTCATGACTGAAACCGGATTAAGACAGGAGTGTGACTCTGATGATCTGAAGAAGGATCACGGCTATAAGAAGACCGCCTCCATGCTTGAGAAGGGAATCGGCCGAAGTGCCTTCACCCTTCATGAACTTGGCCATGTCCGGAGCCAGCATAACGACTCCGATAAGTCCCAGGATGATTGAGAAGATGTTGATTATCGGAGTGACGATGGTCTTGAGGGTCGACTGAGTGGTCGACAGCATTGAAGTCACATCCTTCTGCGCGTAGGCAGACAGAGTAAGAAAAACGGAAGCACAGGTAAGTGTGAGCTTCCGCATAAGCGGAGATTTCATAGTTCGTTGTGTATTTTAATTGTTGATAAATCAGGCGCCGTAGAAATCCTCTCCGAACTGAGGGTCCGCTTCTCCCTGACCTTCGGCTGCATCGGCACCTTCAACGGGGTGTGATTCGTCGTGGTCCGGTTCACCGGGCTTTTCGGAAGACGGTTTTATCTGAGGACGCTGCACCGGAGCTTCAGACGGTTTCGGAGAATCGAGGGGTACTCTAGCGCTCTCGGATACTCTCTCGTATCCCAGTGAAAGGAGTTCCTTTTCGATCTCCGCCCTACGCTCCTTGGTAGTGTTCGGATCACGCAGCTCATCGACCACGGTCTTTTCGCGTTCCGCCTCCCTGTCCTCACCAATGGGTGTAGGGACGATTGAGGGTGACTGCTGGACTGAAGTCTCGAAGTAGACGTCCAGGCCTACTCCGGGAGCATTGCGCAGTGTTACGATTGATCCTTTGTTGTGGACTGTGATGCTGGCACCTTCCTGCTGCTCCTTGGGAAGATGCGAGGCTATCAACGGCCATAGCAGGTAGAGGATCAGACCTGCACAGATCATGGTAATCGCTGTGACTACCAGAGGGATTGTAGAAGTATCCATAGCTGTTCAGTTTTTTAGCTTGCCTTGCAAAAGTAATCGGATTATCAAAGACATTAAAAAACTTTTAACCTGCGAAGCGGCATCCCTGTACGTTCCAAAGGTGATAATTCCTGCCGCAAAGTTATCTGTGAGGCATTTTTTCAGATTCCCAATGACCGCGACTTCTCAGACGCTATATCCGGAAAATGGTACAGCCTGCGGCCGTCAATTTGTCCGGATATTCATTTGTGCATCTGCTGCCTACAGATACGTTTTGCTCTGTAATTAATCACCCTATTATGGAACGAACAGGAACAGGAAACCCTATGAGCGAGAGCGCTCAGAAGATGCTGATGCAGATTCCGAACTATCAGGAAATACTCCTTCTGGCAAATGAGCTGGAAGCGGACTCCATCGTAATCACTACACCGGTCAAGTCAAACAATTAATCACTATATCACTATGTCACAGAATTACTACTTCTTCAAGACTGTCAAAATCGAAGGAAGACCGAGGCTCCGCCCTCTTCCCGGACAGAACGACGCAATGGGAAACCCTATCTCCGAAGACCTCAATGTGCAGGCGGACTCCATCATGAGAGGCTCCTACCCTATCGGAACGGTTTTCGGCAGCGAATCAATCGAGCTTAGGACGCATTCATCAACGCCTTTCTACAGTGCAGGCGCAATCTATCCCATGGGACTTAACCTTGGGGCATACATCGTCGGTTCTCATATTCCTCCGAAAGAGATGACTGATGCATGGAATGACTACAAGTCGAAGGGCATAGTGAGTGAACCTTCACAGCAGACACTCTTCACACAGGCCGGAACGGCGACCCAGCCGGGCACTCTCCTTTCCCAGATCAAGGCGGACCGCAAGCTCTGTGTTCCGACAATCGACAAGGACGGCTTCTTTATCGACAACAAGGACTGGTACCTTCTTGTGAGAAACATACGCAGCAAGGTGAACACGATGCTCGTTGGCCCGTCAGGAGCCGGAAAGACAGAGCTCGTGATGCTCGCCTGCAGGAAGATGGGCATCGAATGCAACGTGTACGACATGGGCTCCATGCATGACCCTCTGACACAGATGCTCGGTGCTCACAGGCTTGAATCCGGAAAATCGGTGTTCGACTACGCGAAATTCACGCAGGATATCCAGAAGCCCGGAGTAATCCTTCTCGACGAACTTTCGAGAGCGCCACTGGGCACCACGAACATCCTCTTCCCTTGCCTTGACTCCAGACGTCAGCTGCCTGTGGAAATGGCCGGAGGGAATGACGTGCGTTCGATATCCGTTCATCCAGACTGCATATTCATAGCCACAGCGAATGTCGGTAGCGAGTATACAGGTACGATGTCAATGGACAGGGCTCTGATCGGACGTTTCTTCTCCATAGAACTGGAATATATGCCTTGTACCGAGGAGGCGAAGGTGCTGACAAAGCGATACGGCATAAACGCAAATGACGCAGCCAATATCGTTGCTGTGGCCGAGACGGTAAGAAGCCTCTATGGCAAGCAGGAACTCTCCTGTAGCATATCCACCCGTGAGACCCTTGCGGCGGCAAGCCTTGTCGCTGACGGATGGACTGCACTGGATGCGATGGAACTCAGTTTCCTCCCTCTCTTCGAGGGGACCAGGACTGACGGAGAGAGAAGCATCGTAGCGAAGATATTCCTAACAAGATAATTTGATAGTTCATAATATTATCATATATTTGCTATCACATTAATGCTATATTGACTATGTATACAGCAAATACCGCAGAAAAACGCCTTACAGCCTACCGTATTGATGTTTTGACTTTGGAAAGACTAAAATCCAAAGCCAAGATGGTCGGAGTCAGTGTCAATACACTCGTAGAAACAACCCTGTCAGAACTGGTCAAGGATATCAAATCCGACAAGGAAATCGAAGAAGAGAAAAAGAGGACCAAGTCTTTTCTTGACACCTGCTGGGGCAGCTGGTCCGGCGATGAGTCTTCAAACGAGATAAAGGAATCGATCAAATCCGCAAGGACTACAAACCGGGAGGTCTCTTTATGAAATATCTTCTTGATACCAATATTCTGGTAGACATCCTGCGCGGAGAGTCTATCCCCTTGAGAAAACATATCACAGATGCCGGAATCGACAACTGTTACGTCTGTGAACTCTCCTGGTATGAGCTTTATTACGGTGCCAATTCAAGCCGTGACTGGCAGAAGAACATTGAGGCGGTTGACACTCTTGCCCAGCAATTCACGACTATCCAGATAAGCGATGCCATAAAGGAAGCTGCAAGACAGAAATGCCTTCTTGCACAAAGAGGCAAGATGATTGAAGATTTCGACATTCTTATCGGAATCACAGCTGGTATCAATGATATGACGCTGGTCAGCGACAATCTCAAACATATGGAAAGGCTGCAGGGCGTCAGGATAGAAGACTGGCTCCGCTAGACATCCACAAATACAAGAATACTATCGCAGGACTCACAATTGTGGGTCCTGTTTTCGTTTATATCGATAACACTTTAAAATCATTACAACTATGTTATTTGCTTATGACCCGGCTCAGGCCGAAAAGATGACAGTAACACTCTCTGACGGAAGAGAAATCAGCGGAGAGTTCTTTGATGGAATGAGGATTGATCCTGACACCATCCCTTCAGGAAAGACCTGGTACCAGACCCGCCATGATGATGACGGCAACTGGTCAGACCCTGTGACAATTGTACGTGGGAGGATTCTCGTGAACTTCTGCGGGACGCTAGTCAGCGATGCGGATATTGACCTTAAGGATGAGACCGAGATAGTCAACGTAAACTACGACGAGTGAGGCTGTGCAGCCTTTCGAGGTTCCCTTCAACCGCTCAGCAAAGGTATTCCTTCCCCGTGTAAAACATACAAAGGACCGTCATGGACTAAACCGGCTTCAGGCCGGTTTTCCTTTATGTTTTCAGGGGAAGACCTTTTGAGCTTTCACAGTTGAAGTAAAACCTCTAAAAAGCTTACGCATATGATTACAAGTAATCTATCAAAAGAACAGAAGATGGAAGCCCTGACAAAAGACTTCCTGGAAAGAGACGGAAACACATTCGTCAGGATCCGCAGGACGGGACGCCTGGGTTGGGAGAACACCATACCTCAGGACGGAGCCTATTCGGACTTCATAACCGGTTCCCAGACCCCGGAGGAACTCATCAAAAAGGCATACACCCTTGCCTGCAATATGATAACCGTGATGGATTCCAAGGATAAGGTACAGGTGAGAATAACACCTGAAGAGTCCAGCACGGATTCGAAAACCGTATGGGTTGCGACAAAGGTGTTCGATGATCCTGATATGACCATAGGAAAGAAGCTCGACACATTCCTCGGCCTTGCCATTCACGAGGGATGTCATCTTCTCTATACCGACTTCCCCACTCTCGGCGAGGTCTCGAACAGGATTGTTGGATTCCTACAGAATATGATCGAGGATGAAAGAATCGAGCGTGAGTGCGGAGAACAGAAACCTGGTCTTGCGAACTTCCTTGCAGCAAGCAAATACTACATGTTCGACAAGTATCACAACCAGATGGTGCGGGAAGGAAGGATGGAAGGACTGTCAACCTTCAAAAGGCTCATGAACGTGATTCTTGGATATATAAGGTATCCTAAGGTTCTCAAGGCTGATGAGCTGGAGGAATTCTCTGACCCTCTTCTTCAGGTAAAGGAAATCCTCAGTCCTTATCCCGGTTCTACAAGAGAATCTCTCTCTGCGGCAGAGAAGATATACGAAGTGATAAAGCAGTACGAAGAGCAGCAGCAACAAGAAAGGAAGAGTTCCCGTGAAGCCAACAACAAAGGGGAATCAACCGAAAGCGGAAAAACCGGAGAAACCGGAAATCCGGCCAATTCCGGTGACGAAAATACCGTCGAGAACAATCTGGAAAAGGAATTTGACTCGATGAGCGATGCCCTGCAGCAAATCACCCAGCAGCCAAAGTCCGGACTATCGGATGAAGACCAGAGCGAGACCGTAAAGAAAGACGGTGGACGCGCAGGAAAGGTCTGTGAGGGCCGTATGGAGAACGGAATCATAAAAGGCTCCTACATAGAGAAAGCTGGAGAGAACGAGGATGTCTACAAGGAATCTCTTTCAAGAGTGAAGCAGTTCATTCCGGCAGTATCCAAAGCACTTCAGTGCGAGAGTATGGAACACAAATTCATTGTCAGAGGAATGAGAAGCGGCCATCTGGATACACTCAAGATAGCTGAAGCATATCAGGGTGTACCGACGGTCTATACCCGTCAGGGTGAAGTGAAATCAAGCCATATCAGCGTCTGCATCCTTATCGACGAAAGCGGAAGCATGTGGGGAGCCGGAGAGATGGCGGCACGCGATACGGCAATCCTGCTTAACGAAGCACTTGGACGTGTCGGCAACATAGACCTGTATATCTACGGTCATACGGCGAGCAGAAGCACGACCAACCTGTTCGTCTATCGCGAAGGGAACAGATTCAACAGGTTCGCCCTCGGTTCAACGGAATCCCGTGCCGGCAACCACGATTCAGTGGCCATCCGGGAAGTGGCTGCACGAGTGAGAAAGTATACCGGCGACAAGGTTCTCTTCTTCATGATATCAGACGGCGCACCCAACGAGAGCACCGATATGGTCAGGAAGGCTGTTGATGATATCGAGAAGAAGGGATTCGACCTCGTTGCAATAAGCATCGACCCGTATTACGACCCTTCCACTATGTACAGGCACAACGTCAATCTGAGTGAACTGTCAACCCTGGCCATTGACCTTGGGAAGATGGTCAAGAAGGCCGTTAAGGATAACACAACGAAAACAATAAAATACTAGAGATATGAGCATATCAGTACAGGAGATGAGGTCATCAATCCAGACGCTCATCGAAAAGGATGAAGAGCTTCGCAGAGCTTACATGTACCTTGACCAGACTGTGGACTGGCCTATCAACGAGACGTTCAACCTCATGATTCTCATCGAGGAACTTAAGAAGAGAATGAGGGACGACGTGGTGCATTTCTCCTTCAGGAAGAAGGACGGTACCGTCCGTCAGGCCTATGGCACGAGGGAGTCTGAAATCATAGTGCGTCACGAAGGAGCCGCCCTGCCCGATGATAAGACCAAAAGGCAGGCCAATAGCGGGAGCACATTCCCCTACTACGACATAGAACGCAAGGCTTGGAGATGTTTCAAGACAGACAGCCTTATGGATATAGACAGAGGATATACAATCTAAAAACATAATCAATCATGACCGGTAACAAACAGATCAAAGACGCTATGGTAAGCGCACTGACATTGGAGGCGAGAGAACAGCTTCTCAAGGAAATCGACTCACACACTCCCTGGAAGGGAGACATCCAGGTGCATGACAGCTACGGGCAGCCGTGGTATCATGTAATAGAGATAGCGAAGGACAACTTCAACATGCTGAAGGTTCGCTACGACTCTGACGGTTCTCTGGAAAACGAACATCTGGAGATCCTTTCCTTCGATCAACTTTATGAAATTGCAATGGCTCTATGACGCAGTCGGATTATATGATGATGTCCGCGGTGAACGCCAGGCTGCCGTTCAAGAGCGGAGGACGCGAGGTATCTGCAAAAGGAGAAGTAATGGACATATCACTTTGCGGTAAGCCTTGTGCAAGTGTGGACTTTGACAAAGGGCTTGTGACCGTTCAGGGGGAATCCCTGACGTCCCGTAAGAGCGCCAAGGTATTCAATGCCGTTCTGCGGACATACACGGAAGCATCCGCGAGGTCCGTCCACGGCAGATGGCGGATACTGATTCCGGTAGGAATGGAGGTGGAGTTCTCGGGAAACCGGATAGGCGTACCGATATCCAGAGAGTTTGAGAATGTAAAGAATCAAAATAAGTGATAATTGAAGAGTCTTGTTTTCAAGGAAACAGGACTCTTTTTTTATGTGCCGATGCCGTTATGATTCCTTTCGGTTGTCCCCTACTGATGTATCGCAAAGGTAGATTAGCGGATTTCATTGAGTCAAGTACCGTACACTCCCGTGTATCTATCCTTCAGAAAATGGAACAGCCCCTGGCCGTCAATTTTCTTCGGATTCCTTGCCACAAGTAAATCCCGCTCCCTTTTGATTGCGAAACATCAGAGGAAACCCGAAAGAAAAGGGATTCCGAGAATGTGAACTGGAAGTTCAACATTAATAATCCAAGACATATGGACAATCAAAAGAATCAAGCAGCAGACGCTGCAAAAAAGCAGGAACAGCAGAATGAGAATCTTGCTCTTTACAACAGGGTACGCAGTGTACCTGAACACGCACTTAAGAAAATTGAGGCAGGTCGCCTTAAAGGAAAGACGGACATTAACCCTATGTACCGAATTCAGTGTCTAACACGCGAATTTGGCCCGGTAGGTTTCGGATGGTACACCGAAGTATCGAAGAAGTGGACAGAAGCTGCCGAGAACGGCGAACTGGCAGTCTTCGTTGACATCAATCTCTATGTCCGCAAGGATGGAGAATGGAGCAAGCCAATACACGGCACAGGCGGCAATAAGCTTCTCTCCTTCGAGAAGAAGTGGGAGAATGGCGAGCAGGTGCTTTCAGCATATCTCGATGATGACGCTTACAAGAAAGCATACACTGACGCAATCAGCGTAGCGGCCAAGGCACTCGGTATCGGAGCTGACGTCTATTTCGAGTCTGATGCAACGAAATACACACAGGCAGAAGCATCGCAGCAGCAGTCCCAGAGTGTGACCGAATCACATCAGGCTGCATACAACGCGCAGAACGGCACGGACAACCGTCAGTCGCTCTCACCCAAGAGTCCATACTGGACACAGGCGGTGGCCTTCACGGCAAAGCTCTCTGACAGCAATGAGAATATCCTCAAGAGAGTCCAGGACAAGTATATAATCAGCCAGGAGAACTGCAATCTGCTTCTCCGTCAGGCAGGCAAGTTAAACGCATAAATCTATCACGCATATGGCATACAGAGTTATCAGACCGAAAAGTCACGAGGAGTGGCTTGAGGAGCGCACAAAGGGTATCGGCTCATCGGAAGCCGGAACGATCATGGGAGTCAACCACTTCGACACCGCATACAAGCTGTGGAGACGCAAGAGCGGCATTGACGGCCCAGTGGAGATGAACGAGGCAATGGAACTCGGACATCATATGGAGGATGCGGTTGCGACAATGTTCGCATCCCATACAGGAGCATTCATCGTGAGCAGCTCCAAGGGTGACTGGATTGCAGCCGACAAGAACAAGGACTACCTGAGGGTATCACCCGACAGACTGTTCTTCTATCCCGGCGAAGAGCACAGGAAAGCCAATCAGCATATCCTTGAGTGCAAGACATCATCCGTAGCTGTCGACAAGAACGACATCCCGGCCTACTGGTACTGCCAGCTTCAGTATCAGATGGGCGTAATGGGCGTAAAGAAGGGTGCGCTTGCATGGATCAGCGCCTATCCTAAACTTCATTTCGACTTCCTGGAAGTGGATTTCAACAAGAGCTTCTATGACCTGCTCATCCAGACGATAGACAAGTTCTGGAACGTGAATATCCTTCAGGGAGTGGCTCCCGATGATATGAGGCCTGAAGATACACTTCTGAGGTATCCGAAGTCCACAGAGGGTACATCGGCATTCGCAAACAGCGAGATTCTCGAGAAGTATGAATACCTCAAGGAGGTCAATTCCAAACTCAAGATCATGGATGAGACCAAGACCGAACTCGAAGGTGAAATCAAGCAAGCCATGGGACCTAACGAGACGCTTGTTACGCCTGAAGGAGTCATCATTGCTCAGTGGAAGAGCATGAAGGATTCCCAGAAGTTCAACTCCAAGGCATTCCTTGCAGCAGACCCAGAAGGGTATGCAAAATACGTCGAGACCATTCCGGGAGGAAGACGTTTCACAATCAAGTAATCAATAACCATTAAAATCGATAAGAATATGTCACAAAACAATTCACTCGTAGGTCAGATTGACCTTCTTTCGCTCGTTGGAGCAAGCTATCTCAATGTTAACGGACAGGACAGCATCGTTATCCCTACCGGGACCAATCCGGCAATCTTCGTTTCCACAACCAAGAACGGTTCGACTAAGGCATACCTTGATATCGTTGTCAAGGAGACTTCGAACAACCAGTTCGGAAACACTCACTTCGTGAAGGCGAATGTGGGCAAGAGCAACCGTGAACGCCTTAACCTCTCAAGGGAAGACGTGAACAAGTACTCCCCTATCATCGGCAATCTCAGGGTATTCGAGAGCACGGCTCAGAACGGCTCCCAGAATGCCGAGGGAGGCAATGAGTTCAAGGGATTCTAGAAACAGTCAGGGCGGATGCGGATTGAGTCTATGTCCGCCCGTTTTATAACATAAAAGTTATTTCGCCATGAGTACAATGATCACTCCGGAAGAGAAACACGAAATGTTCGCCTGGCTGCGAGGCGGTGATCTGACACCCAATCCCGAGATGGAAGACAGATTCCTCGATACGATTGCGGTACTGGTTAAGGAGAAGATGTCCGATAAGGACTCTCCAGAGCAAAGGAAACGAGTCTATCAGGACAGGCCTCATCCCCTGAGCCTTAAGGCCATCATGAGGGAGGTTACCGGTGATCCGAACTACGAGCTTCCTCCGATAAGCGTGAATCAGAAAGGCCCTGAGGTCAAGCCGGAGCCAAAAAAGGAGGAAATAAATGCTGTAAGCAGCAGCGAATCGCAAGCGATAGACAGCGTTGTCATCGCAAGGACAATCGTCAATATCTCGAAGCATCAGGGTCATGACATCAACATGACTCAGCTCCAGGCAATACTCTATATCATGTATGGGGTTTATCTTGTCAAGAAGGAGAAGCGACTGATTGAAGAGCATCCGCAGATGTGGGAATACGGTCCGGTGTTCCCTCGTGCATACAACAAGCTCCGTAAGGAAAAGACTGACGGCCAGGCTGAATCCGACAGCCTAAAGAAGGAACATCCTGACATCTGGCAGTTCATATCGGATTCGTTTCTTCGGTATGCATGGACGACAGGCAGTGTGCTTGTCGCGCCGCACACGGCATCAGGTTCACCTTGGGCAAAGACAAGGAAGCAAAGCCCGGACAAGTGGGGTGTAGCGATAGATGACACCCTTATCAGGGATTGGTTCGCCAAGAGGACCGCATAAGGTATATGGCATCAGGAGTGAAGACCATTTGCTTTGTTGCCCGGTCTGCCCACAGAAACTTGTCCAATGAACCCGTCGAAAAATGGACAGCCTTCGGCCATCAATTTTTCTATGAACCCTTGGAGCCGTTCCAAAGGCTATTTACACTTGCTTCAGAATCCTTTAGGATTCCTCCGGCCAAAGGCCGAAGCAACCAAGGATTCAATCAGCAAAGTTAAACAGCCCCCACGGGCACAAACAAATCAAATTATGAATACACAGAATTACATTCATCTTTCAGGTCGTCTCACAGCTGACGTCAAACCAAACGAAGGTTCAACATTCGCAAGACTCTGTATCGCTCAGAATCAGGGCGAAGGAAATGACACGCTTTTCATGAACTGCGTCATCTTCAAGAAAGAGTTCGAGAAGAACAATCAGACAATCCCTTGGGATATGCTCAAGAAGGGTCACGAGGTGTTCGTCACAGGAAAGATACGTCCGAACAACTGGACAGATTCCGAAGGAACAGTACACAAAGGATACGAGGCTGTACTGAACAAGATTCGGGATACGGATACTGACTAGGTATGAGCCAGTTCTTTTAAAACATACCATTCTGCATTCAGCAGATTTAGCTTGCTTTTGGGGAGCTGCCGTCGGGAGACGTCAACTCCCCTTTTCTATGAAATTTTCAGAGAATATTATTTTGACGAGAGTTGTCAAATATCCACCATACCTTTGCATCGTGAAAATATGACAGCAACATGGAATATTGGGAGTTTTACAATAACGGTGGAGATACCGACAACGAATAGATAATTAAGTATAACAGTTCAGCCGTAAAAGAATTCCGGAAGCGTCACAACTGACTCACTATGGTCGGCAATAACACAGGGCTAGAGTACCTGGCGGGGCCATTCGCCCGATGAGACCTTCAAGGACATCGCCGTAGCAACAAATACAGTTTTGACCACCTCATACGGGTATTCCAGTTTTACTAACCCGGAGGCCGGAATTGAAGGCTGAAACAAACACTAAAGAATATGTTTCCAGGCAAGAATCAAAGCAATCTGCATCACGTCGTGATTGAAGTAATCAAGACTGATACACCCAACAGGAACATCATGGTGATGATCCATGGTATTTTCACCGAGTTTGAGCTGGCAAAGACCGCTATCAAGAAGATCGGCGAAACCGAACTTGTCAATGCTACCTTCAAGGAGAGCAGTGTCCTTGGAAAGAGCGTCGAGGATCCTAACGGACCTAACCATCTGGTTTACGTCCAGACCTTTTCAACTCTCAACGAGATTATCTGGTAATATACAAAAGCATCTGGAGTCCTCATTGGAGGCGCCAACCGAGCAGGGATGCCACGGTGGCAGTATGATGCGGATTACATAACAATCAAAACAACATCCATTATGAAACAATCATTTCTGAAAGACGAAGACATCTTCTTCGGTTTCGAATTCGCGGACTCTTCACGCGAAGGATTCATCAGTGTCCAACCTGACGTAAAAAATCTGCTAGAACTATCCGGAAAGCATCCGGAACTGTTTTCGGGTATATGTCCGGATTGTGGCTCGGGAAGCATCATTTTCTCACATAAGGTCAGAACCGACGCGACACATACCAGCGTGGCCGCCAGTACTGTCGAGTACTGTTGTCCGTTGTGCGGTAAACGATATTCACTTGGTGCAAACTACCAATTGGCACAGCTGAGGATTGATATTCTGAAAGCTTTGTAATTTTTGACGGAAATAGAGAAAAATTATCCGTAAATTTGCATGGAATCAAAGTACGACTATGGATCAGCCCAAATTTGAAAGGATGCTTCGCCTGATGAAGTATATGACAGGAAACACCAATCTCACTGTCGAAGACCTCGCATCGAAACTGGATACGACATACCGTTCCATCTACAGGTATATCGACACCTTCAAGGATGCGGGTTTCGTGGTTCAGAAGATGGGAGCCGGAGTATACCAGCTTGTATCAGTCAACAGGCGTGTGCCTGACCTTAATAAGATAGTCTATTTCTCTGAAGAGGAAGCCAGCGTCATCAATCAGTTGATAGACGGATTGGACAACGGGAATACGATGAAACAGAACCTGAGGCAAAAGCTTGCCTCGGTCTATGAGTCCGCTCCCCTGACCGATTTCGTCGACAAGAAGCCGACAGCACAGAACATACGTGACCTCTCCGATGCCATCAGGGATCAGAGACGTGTTATCCTCAAGGGCTACAAGTCCTCTCATTCCGGATTGACCACCGACAGGGAGATTGAACCTTTCGGTTTCACGAACAACTACATCCATATCTGGGCATTTGACCTGAAGGATTGCAAGAACAAGATGTTCGGTGTTGCGCGTATCGGAGAGGTGGAAATCCTGGATGATGAATGGACGCACAAGAAAGAGCATAAACGTGAGGACATCGACCTCTTCCGGATGCCGGGCGAGAAGAACATCAAGGTCAAGCTTCAGCTCGGTCTGAAAGCAAAGAATCTCCTTGTGGAGGAATACCCGCTTGCTGAAAAGGAAATCAGGAAGTCGGGACACAAGTGGATACTTGAAACCTCGGTCTGCTCAATGCTCGGAATCGGAAGGTTTGTCATCGGTCTTGCGGATGACATAAAGATTGTCGACTCCCCTGAACTGGTCGAGTATGTCAACCACTTTGCCGCAAAGCATATTCCTTCTCTTACAAAGAACATACAACACGACAAGGTAAAATAGGTCTCTGCTATGGATGAGAAAAAACGTGCGCAGCGGTTCATAGAGTCTCAGGATTGGATTTTCGCAAAGACAATGGCCGATATCCCCCACTGGTACTGTCTCAAGAGAAATTGTAATGACGAGGCAGAATGGAACTGGTTTGTCAGGTATATGCTTGAGAACTCCGTATCCGGAACATTCTATGGCCGGGAATACAGATACTTCTATCTGGGAGAATACCGGTATTGGGAGATGGATCCCACACCGGAGCAGTGTGATCTCATAAACAGATGTCTGGTTAAACAGTGATCGATCGGGACGGCAGCAACCGTCCCTTTTTCTTTTTTTCAGCCTGAATATTTTTTTGACGAAAACTGTCCATAATGCGGAATATCTTTGCAGAGATTAATATTAGCGCATTATGAAAATCAGCTATGCAGAGTTCCTATCTTTCCTTCGGGAAAACAATTGTGAAGTTCAATTCACGAGAGCCTTTCACGACCAGAACGGCTGTCATTTCATGGATGAACGATTGTGGGAACTCATGCAGGCTGACGAATGCTTCTTCAATCAGGCTTTCAACTGGTCAAGGACCGTAGAAGGCAGGGATTTCTGGCACAGGATCGATGAACTGTGGTTCGCCAGGTACGGCCACAAATAAAAAGGGTGCGACTTCTTGCGTAAGCCAACACCCTCCAGATACCGTTCAAAAATGAGAAAAACGGTGTTCTGATCCACTTGCTGACGTTACCACAAATAAATAGTGCAGGTGGTTTCTGCCAGATCCGACCCACTGCAATGGGCATAATCAAGGACAGGCCTGCCCGCACTAAGCGTGCGAACGTTTGGCCCATTGTGCTCTTGATTAAATTTTAAATTTGCAGTTTTCGGATCTAACTCAATAGCAAAACGCAGCGTATGTCTCCGGAACTGTCTGATACAGACCGCTCCCCGAATGCAAAGATAGTAAAAAGATTAATAGTAGTAAAGTGCTTCATCACTACAGGCCTTCATTATGTCCGAAAACCACACGTTATAAAACTCTGTCTCTCAGGAGAATTGTTGAAAACTTGTTCATAACTTATAAATTGACGGAAATTGTCAAATATGGTGAATACCTTTGCACTCCGACTTTACTATACTCACAGTGGTAAAGTTTACGGCCGCAACTGTTATCATGTGGCGAGAATGTGGTTTTTGTAGATACGTATAGATGCGAAAGTGGTCTTTATGTATTCTATGGAGTAATTGATACGTTTGTTGTGGCCGGTGACGGTTTTGAGCATGCGCTAATATTATATTCTTCAGCTGGGGAACAATTTTACAAACCAGAAAAGTTGTTCAAAAATGAGAAGAAACAATGAAACAAAGAAACATGGTACAGAACCAACACTTGAATCAATCCGCAGCCGGTCACTGTGTGATACTGCAAGGGCTGTCAAATCGATTCGTGAACAAAGAAGGATCGAAGGACCGGAAGATGAAATGCTCCGGGTAGCCCTCAGGGATTCCGAAGACGCTATGATCATGCTTGCAATAAAAGCCAGCGATGATGATCCGCAGAGGACGCAGATGATTCTTGATGAACATGACTTGGGTGATCTCAAGTAGAACGTATTTGACCGGGGAGCCGCTTGCGAAGACTCTCCGGTCTTTTTAATTTGCGGTTAAAAGATTTTGAATTTTGCGTAAAAAGTTGTATATTTGAGTATCAGGAATATCCTGACCAGCAGCTCGGTAGAGGTTGTGCAGATTGATTGGTGGCACCTGCCTGTTGCTGAACTTTTAAAATATTGGACATATGAGAGTTTTGTGGGATGTCTTCAAGTTCTTTTTCAAGCTCGTGCTTGGAATAGTTTCCTTCATCATTGCAGTGGCATTGAGCTTTATTCCCGAGTAGTAACAAAAATTGAGAGAGAGAATATGAAAAGGAAATCTTTGTTTGCAATCATGTCGGTTCTTCTGGTCATGTCAGTATCTTGTGTGAAAGAGGAACCGGTTAAACCAGTAATGTCCGTAGAAGACAAAATCATTGAACTTCAGAACGTATATGAGCTGGATCATTTCACGGAAAAGACCAACTCTTACAATCTGGTGTTCCACTCCCCTTCCGCAATCACGCTTGACATGGAGTATCCGGATGGCATCAAGGACATTGAAGTCCCCAAGTCCATCATCAAGTCGTTCTCAGACGGCAAAAAGGACCTTCATGTATTCTTCACCGACGGAAGGTCAGCGGTCCTGGGGTATCACTCATGGATAGACGCGTCCCTTGAGAAGGAATCAATATGTTTCTCCGGAGAGGAAAGCATCTCTGTGGGGTTCACGCTCATTGATTCGAAGCCTTCCGGAGTAGAGATCTCCGCTCCTTATGATGGTTCAAATATGGAACTCACCATTGAAATGAACGAACACGGGAGCAAAGGGACAATTACGGTCAAGTGCCTCAATTCTCAGGAGGATTTCTCAGAGTCGGTAGACGTGGTCTTCTCAAACTCAGAAAAATCATTGTCTATCCCTCTTCTGGTCGAGAATCGGAAGTCTGAGAATCCACCCGTACCACAGACAATGTCGTTTGATTTCCGCGAATATGAAAGGATTTTCATGGTGGAGTTGGAAAACAACGACATGCTCGAAGCGGTGATTCCTGAAGAGAAATCATCATGGATACGCTGCATCATCACATCGGAGCAGATAAAGTCCGCCCAGGGCAAAAGATATGTGTATATCCTTATGTCTGAGAACACTGGCAACAGCCCCAGGAGTGCAACTGTGTCAATAACCAGGGAGAACCGTCCGGAATGGGTCTATCTGACCCTTGACCTGACTCAGATGGGAAGATATCAGAGAGGATCCCTCAGAGCCGGGCTGGAGGCTTTCCACAAGGCTTTGAACGGGAATTCATGGAATGAGGATGACAATTGGTGCAGCGAGAAGCCATTATTGGAATGGTATGGCATCAAGGCCTCTCAGACATTCACCAGGTCCGTATTCGGACTCGACGGATTCGCGTACTACGGAACCGATGACAACTGGCTGCTGAACCTGGATGCGAATAATATGAGGGGATGCATTCCGGATGAATTCTGGGAGATATGCAGCTGCTTCAGTGTCTTCTCGATAAGGAATGAATACCTTCCCGGGTCTGTGCTCTCAGACAGGATCTGGCACAAGGGGCTGATATCACTTGACCTGTCGATGAGTTTCATGACTACTCCCCTTACCTCTTCCATTGCCAAGGCAGAGAACCTTGAGTCACTCTGTCTCCAGTGCTGTAACGTGGGTGGTAGTCTTCCCGGTGAGTTCAACACACTAAGACACCTGCAGGCAGTGAACATGAGGGAATGCAACATATCCGGAAATCTTCCGGAAGGACTCGGGAGACTCTCTGAGTTGCGGTCGTTCCAGATTGATCACAACATGGAGCTTGGCGGCAGGATTGGAACTGACCTTTACAATCTTACGAATCTCAAGACATTTGACATAGGTTCAACGCGCATTGGCGGGGTTCTTACTTCTGATGTCAAGAAGCTAACGATGCTGGAGGACTTCAATATCTCCGGATGTGAGTTCGAAGGAACTATTCCTGAGGAGTTCGGCCTTCTTGAAAACCTCTCAGGCTATGATTTCAACGGAAACTACTTCACATCAATACCGGATTTCATACGGTTCTACGGATATAATTCGAAGTATTTCAGGCAATGGGTTGCATCAACTGGATTCCCTATCGGTGTGCCGTATTTCCAGCGGAACAAGAAAGATGGCAGACCCGCTGGGTACGTTGTTACCGTCGAGGATGCATTTGAGATTCCGGATATCATTGTAGATGGCAAGCCGCTCAAACGTCCGGGTTATTATGTCAATTATGACTTGTGCGGCAAGCTCCCCTTCCCTATGTGGGCCCGGGTGAGGTACGGTACATTCTGCTGGACGATAGGACGAGATTCGGAAATGAAATATCCTCAGTATCCTCAGGCGGATGACCTGCAGTATCCTGGCAATGAATACTTCTTTGACGGCAAGGACTGGAGACATCCAAAGCTCCAGTATCCGGCGCGGGAATATCACTTCGATGGAACTTCATGGATCCATGATCCGAGTTGTCCATGGTATAACGAATATATCGATCCGGAAGTTGAATAACATGGTGGGTGCCAACGATGGCGCCCATCATTTTTTCTTGCATCTTCCAATCCAATGCTCTTCATCAACAAACTTCTCGAGGAACCTCATGAGTGTGTTTCTTGAACAACGGCAACGTTTGCAAATCTTTCGGAAAGAGAGCCCCCGCTTGAGTGCTTTTTCAATGTATTCTTTCTTCGGATAGAGCTTGTATCCTTCCGGTGTGTTCTCTATTCCCTTCTTTCTGCCCAGAATAACACCTTCGGCTTTCTTACGTGCAAGGGCCTCCTTGGTTCGCTGTGAGATCAGATTCCTCTCTAGCTCCGCGACAAGTCCGAATGCAAAGGCCAGAACCTTGGATTGTATGTCGTCACCAAGTCGATACCCCTCCTTACATGTGATGATAAGAATCCCTTTTTCCATACAGATATTCAAAATGGACATGATCTGCAGAAGAGATCGTCCTAGACGTGACAGCTCTGAACATACAATCACATCACCTTTTTCTGCTTTGCGCAAAAGCTTGCCCAGTTTCCTGTTCGTGAACTTGACAGTTCCCGAGACTGTCTCTTCAACCCATGTCTCGATTTCCATCTCCTGCCTCTGTGCTTGGGTCTTGATTTCGAAACGCTGATTCTCCACTGTCTGTTGGTCAGTGGACACCCGTAGATAACCGTATATCATGATTCATTGCCATTGTGTTTTCTACCATTAATATACGAATGGTTCCATTCAAACGACCGTTTCGTTATCAGCAAAGGCCGCTTCTACACAGATAACGGCGTCACAAAACATTTCAACTAAGAAGAATGTGACTCTCTCATCCATCTCTTTATCATTCGCAAAGAACCAAATATATGCTGGAGGAAGTACGACCGCAACGGTTACGGCCATTTATTCAGATGGCAGCACAAAGGATGTCACCAGCCAAAGCTCCTTGTCCGGTCCTTCATATATATCGATAAGCGGATCATCCGTCAGCTCACAGAAAGCGATAGGATGCCTGGGACAGAAATCAATAACAGCAACCTATGATGGGAAGACGAATTCCGCTAACCTATCAGTGATATCAGATTTCAAATCAATCTCACTTGAATGCGAACTCTACTGTTTTGACAACTATCGTTCTGCATCCGGGAATGGAAATTCAATATCACTGAGTGTTCCGATGAATGATGGTGGCGAGGTGCGAACCAGCATCTCTGGAACTATCACTACTTACAACAATGATAGTTACAACATCATTGGAAACTCCCTGATAAAGGTCGTTTTTGAAAACGATAATATATCTTCAACTGGCGTAAGTACAGATTGGATGATGCCGGGAGATAATCTGACAATGAGAATCTCCTATCTTGGAGAGGAAGTGAAATCATTTGGCGTTTCCTTCAACTAGAATATTGTGCGCTCTGAGTAATCAGGGCGCACATTTTATGACCGTTTATTTGAACGCAAAATATTCAGGTATTGATGAGGCATTAATTTCCATTGAAACTACTCTTGATGAGATTAAATTCAAGGGCCATTATACTTGTAATTTCTACGATGATGACAGGGGTATGGGATATGATGTACCCTGTGTAGAAGAGTCTCTTTATTTTAATGCGATTCGTGGTGGAGAAATCATCGCAGAGAAAGTACAATTCAAGGTGGAATCTTATAATCTCTACGGCGGGCTGAATGGAATTTATGGCCCATACACTACGATGTATATAGACGAATACGACTATCGTTATAATTATGGCCCAAACGATCCTGCTGACCCTAATAACAGAGATTATATCCTTATTTCTTTTGAAGGCACTGATTACAGATTCAAGTATTCGGAAATGACAATAGAGCGAACTATCCTCTAATACGACCGTTAATATTGAAGCAAAATCTGATGATATTTCAAGCTCTCTAAATGTTACTACTGAACAGTCAGAATACATGATTGGAATCACCCTTTCATTTAGAGAAAATAGTATGATGGTGACTCATTCAACAAGATATATTGTCGAAGCGATGTATTCTTCAGGAAGGACGGAGATAATAACATCTAAAGCTACTGTGACAAGTACGGCTCCATTGACATTCTCAGGAACACAAATTTCAGCCAATAAGGTTTGGGGCATATTAGGAGATTTGCCTGTTACAGCATCCTATCAAGGATTCACTGACACTCAAATATTGGAAGTGACATCAGATATTGTCGACAACCAGTTTGTTCTTTCCGTTACTGAGTATATTAACGACGATGGATATCAATACCAATATTCTCACACTGAGAAACCAGGCTCCAATTGTTGTCCAGATGATGAGGATCCGTCTATTAGTTTGTGGGGTTACGCGATGCTTGCTGATGGTAGTAAGATGGATTATAATTCCCCATACCTTGATTATTCATGTACGTCAATTCCATGTGACTGTGGGCAAGATAATCACGGCATAACCCCGGACACCTATCACGATATCTATATCTTAAAATATCTTGGAACTGAAATTGCAAAGTGGATATTTAGATATTAGTCCTTAAGAATCGAATAGAGCTCTATTGTTAATCAATGGGGCTCTTCTTTTATTGAGTCATTGAATTACTGAATTGACCGTTAAAATTGATGCAGTTTACAACGGTATCGGAGCGACATGTACTATCAATACTTCTGCTCCTGTTTCTGAAGGAATAGATTACACAATTGACATTATTCGACATGCAGCTTGCGGATATACTATTACAGTCTATCCTGATGATTCTATGAGTAACTTCCTTTGCACGGCTGGATGTACAAACAGTAATTACAGCACAACATATAAGGCGGAAGGAAAGACTACAGCAAAGATGACTCCAGATAAGTCATATTATATCACTGTTACAAGAGTCTTCGGCAGTACAACAGCAACTGTATTGAACTATAGTGGTACGAAAATATTTGACACTTCTGGCTCATCTTCAGGCTCTATTACATATGGACCTATTGATGGAAGCAGGCTTCTATTTGAATCCGGTGGTGCATACAAACTTTCATTAACTCTTACGGCAAAATAATATTAAGGGGCGGCAAAGATGTCGCCCCTTAATATTATTGGGATCTCAAAAAACTATGAGACTCTTATCAATGAATTTGTATCAACGGTAATGAGGGTAGTATCTGCACATATCACCGAAGTCATCGGATTCTGTGATGTATCCCCATACTTTTTTTGAGGTACCATTTTGAAGCTTAAGGGTAAGTGTTACATATGATGCGTGGCTACCAGTATATACTGAACCATCCGTGTACGGATATTGGGAGTTATATCTTGTGGTCCGATTCATATTGTTAATCAATCTTGTTACAGATGATTCTGAGACAGAGACACTCTTCTCGACGTTATTTTCATAGTATTTGAATCGTGCAGAATTATTAACTAATTCTATTGGGCATACAGCTCCGTTCTCCTCCATTTCTTCACCAACGACATAGTTGAAATAATAGCACTCACCATCATATGAACCAGACGTTGTGATTCCATAACTTCTTGAGTAAGTTCCACAAGCATCAAGTGTACGATATGTATATCCGTCTGTTGAGTAGTAAAGACCGTCCAAAATGGTTGGAGTTGGATCCGGATCGGGGTCCGGAGTTGGGGTTGGCGTAGTTGGTATGTACTCTATCAAATATTGGCGACCATCATCGAGAGTAACTTTAACGAGCAAATTGAATGTATTACCCATTCTCTGATAATCATCATCTCTAACAGATAGTGTCACATCTATTTCCATTTCGCCTTGTCCTTCATACAAACTGCAACTATAGCTGTGGTCTTGGTCGAAATGATATGACTGTCTGCTTCCACTAGAGTTATAAGTATAGCCCCAATCGATAACTTCTGCATCAAATTCACGACCAGGTTCATAATACCATCCGTATTTCGAATCTTGAACTTGAAGCTTATATGTGATGTAGAGATCACCTCCACCTTGGTTGATATGCCTGTTATCCATACTTTCAAATGTAAGATAAAAGACAGGCTCAGAAGGACTGGTTACATTGATATTTTGGCTTGTCTTGATACTCCCATTTTGTGCTTCAATTTTAATGGTCGTTTGTTCTGAACCAGTGTATTTGTAGTAAATTGTCTTGGTTTGGTTGGTCGAAAACGTCACAGAAGCCGTTGAAGACAGGCTTGTACTAGATGTTCCAACCAAAAACGAACCGTTATTGGAACTTATTGTTGCAGTACAGCTGAAGTTGCTGTTAAGTGTCGCAGTCTTCACTTCCCCACTAGTAATAGACGTTGTCGCATTACTCCATGATAATGCCCTGTCATCAGAAACTGTTACAGGAACATCCTGCGTTGCAACTACGGTGCTGTTCAAGTTTGCAGAAACGGTTATCGTTCCGCTGCCAGTTGCCTTTGCACTGATATCGCATGACTGGTTAACTGTTCCCGAACCGTCGAACTTCTTCGAATCAGAACTGGAGGCAGACCATG
Organism: Candidatus Cacconaster scatequi; assembly: GCA_018065305.1. Taxonomy (GTDB): domain Bacteria; phylum Bacteroidota; class Bacteroidia; order Bacteroidales; family UBA932; genus Cacconaster; species Cacconaster scatequi. Next base: position 92,463 of record JAGHTO010000021.1, read on the forward strand.
AATAGACAACCCCGGTAGTTACATCAACCCAATTCGAGCCGCTCTTCTTCTTAAGCTGAGCGGAAACCCTTTTGCTGGATGCCTTGGTGAGATTTGCAAGACTCAGTTGAACAGTGGAAGGACTGCTTTTAGTCGGGCTCTGCAGATCCACGATTTCAATGCGGTAATCGCCCTCCTTGCCCTCGTTTTCATCATGTTCAGGAGTAATCAGATCCTGCTTGTTGCAGGATGCCAGGCAAAGTATTGCCGATAAAAGAAATACAATTTTAGTTTTCATAATAGTTGGGGTTTATAGTTAATTGATTACAATGTCATATTCTGCCTTGCCTTGAGTGACGGAGCAGCTTGCCGAAGCAGTGCCGTTGCTGACAGAGAGCGTTGCAGATCTTTGTGAAGTGGCAGTATTCTCAGTCACGTACATCTTTCCGCTGGAATAAGTCAACCAGCTCTGGTTAGACGTCGGCGTAACCGAATCGCTGACCTTGCTTCCTGTTCCATACGTGGTCCGGTAGTCATATCCTCCATCAGAAGTCGAATATGAGGTTCCGCTGTTGTCGCGGTACCACTCGCTGCCGGTATCATCTGACAGTGTTTCCGTGCCGGAATCCGTCCACGTCTCAGTATGGCTCTTTGATTCTTCGACATACAGCGTTGAACCGGAATCGAATGAATCCGTTCTGTATTCGGTGTAGTTGCAGTTCTGAGAGGCCGTCCTGGTGTAAGACCTGGATGCTGAACGTGTATAATCGCGATAATAGTGCTGCGTATAGCTCTGATGATAGTTATGCGTTATCGTTCGCCTCTGGTCATTCTTCGACCTCTCGTAGTGATAAGCGGTCACAGTGTTGGACTGATTTGTCGATGCTGATCCAGGAGTCCATGATGTCACAGACAGGGATACTGCATAATCGTATTTGTCCGTAGAAGTCTGATAGGTACTCCACGAACCGTAAGTATCAGAATCCGTCACCTTGGTGCCGTAATCGGTACTCTTGAGATATTCACTGCCATAACTCTTTGTTCCATAGGTTGTAGAGCCGTAGCTCTTCGAGCCATAAGAAACCGAACCGGTTCTGGTGTGGTTCTTCGTTGACTTCGTGCCGGTGTAGCGGTTATTGGTTACACTTGCACTAGCCTCCTTGTATGAGGAAGTGCTGCTTGAATTAACCACCTTGACAGTAACCTTATCGGTCCTCTCATTGGTCGTCATATTCGAGTGGCTGATCGTGCAGGTGTTCGAACTTGAGCTCCCGTTGAGAGTGCCGCTAAGTGAGAACGCACTGTTCCCGTTGGCAGACAGACTTACCTGAGCCTTGTCGTAAACCGTATGGACAGTTCCATCGGAGCTGCCTGAAGAATACTTGTTATATGCATTATGATAAGCGTAGTACGTTACAGTTGCGCTTCCGCCAGCTGCACTGATACCACTGCCGATAGAAGCATATGCGGAGTATCCTGAAGGGTTGTAGTTGCTGTCAGTAATCTTGTTCTCACCCTGAGAGAACTGAGCGCTCTTGTTGCTTGCAGAGATACCTCCGTTTGAATATGAAGCTGTCACAGTGTACGTGCCGGAAGAAACGACACTTGTACCAAGGCTCTTCACAGTTATCGTCTTGCCGCTCACTGATGCAGGATAAGAGCTGTTCAGAGTCGTTCTTTCTACCTTCAGTGTTGCTGTCGCATAGTTCTCGACTTTCTTTCCTGATACCCAGTTCTGGGTTACGGAACCTCCGCTTACGGTGATCGTTCCGCCACCGGCACCGATGCTGGTTGTGCTAAGCGATATGTCGGATATCGTGTAGTCGATTACATAATCCTCAAGAGGCTCAAGAGTAATCGTCACGGTTGCCGTTGCTCCGGTGTCTCCGGATGTCTTCACGGTAAGAGTGACCGTCTTGGACTCATAAGTGGTATTCTTGTTGGTGACAGTAATTTTGTTACCGGAAACAGATACGCTGGCATATGTAGTGCTTGAGAGAGTAGCCGAGAACGAGTCATAATTGCCGCTTGCCGTCACTGTTCCGCTACCGGCCGAGCCGATGGTCATCGAGCTCTTGTCAAGCTTGATGGTCTCTGGTTTTGCGACAAGGTGGATGGAGGCCGAAGCCTTCTTCTTCATGATGTTTGTCTCTGCGGACAGAGTGATGTCCTTAGCGGTATACGAAGCAGTGGTGTTCTTGACGGAAATGCTGTTGCCATCCTTTGTGATGGTAACGCCTGTCGGGGAATTGAGGGTATAACCCTGAGGATACGTACCGCTTGCCGTGAAGGTAACGGTACTTCCATAGTCTATGGTCTTTGACGTAGGACTCAGAGATATGCTCTCCTGGAGTGATTTCGCCGTGATGGAGACCTGCGCAAAGCGCTTGGCATCTTCGGTTGTTACCGTGAGCGTTCCCTGACTGTCCGTTCCGGAGATGTTGTTGTTGGTCACCCTGAGGGTCGTATTGTTAATCTTCTCGGCGGACAGACCCGTTCCGGAAATGACTTTCGTCCAGTTCTGGTCTATCGGATCTCCGGTAACGGTGATATCCTTGTATTCTCCCCATTCCAGGGTAAGAGATGACACGTTCAGGCTTATCTTCATTCCGGCGATGCTGTCGAAGCTCAGCGAATAGACGCATTTCTTCCCCTCCTGCCATTTGTCTCCGGCAATGGATGCGGAGAGAGTGTGAGTCTTTCCCTCGCTCTCAATCACAACCTCGATAGTAGCTCCCGAAGGGACGGTCTGAGGTATGAGCATCATTGTCGATGCTCCGGAAGTAAGTGTCTTCGAAGTCCCTTCTGTAACCGAAATGTTTGAGCTTACAGAGAAATTCCCTGCCGAAGACAGAGATCCCCATCCGCTTCCGCAGGTGTATTTGCCCTTGGAATAGACTCCCTTGAGGGTGATACTCTTTATTGTTCCGTTCACAGTCTCTGTTCCGGTCTTGAAGGTAACAGCTGAAAGGCAGTGGCCGAATGATACGGACAGGTTGCTGAGCTTCCCGTTGTACTCCGGAGAAGACCCCACAAGGAGGTCGTTCTGGGAAGATACGGCACTTGGCACTGTATAGGTGAATGCCAGAGGACCGGAAAGAGAAGACGCGACGGAAACGCCTGATGCCCCATAAGGTGCATAGGCGTAAAACCGCAGGTTCTTGTCGGAAAGATTTGTGTTGAATGCATGAGTGGTCTGCCATGTCGGACTACTGTACTGGACCTTCTCATCAAACATGTAGTTCGGCTTTGATGATCCGCTCCAAGTGTCATACATATATCCGAACAGGGAGAAATCCCCGTATGTTGTAAGGTTCTCCACAGGTGCTGCCTTCGTTATGGGCTTGTCGATTGACTCTCCGTTGGTGCGTATGAAATAAGCTCCGCCGAATCCCTTTGTCCCGATGGAATCGACAGTCACCTCCAGGCATCCGGGATCCGAAAGCATCTCAGCGCTGAAAGTCAGAATCCCTTCTGACCTTATTGCCGGAGGCTCAGGAGTCACGATGTCCTTGGTACAGGCTGCCGCCACAAGCAGACAGCCGTACAGTATGATTCGTCGTATCGTTGTCATAATATGATTTCCTTATTTGCTCCCGTATCCCAGAGTGCGACAGAAGGAGTTATGTTTATGCCTTTCATCGTAATGTCTATACCGTATGTGTATTTCTTGCCGGCCTCCCAACTGCAAGGAGAAGAAGGCGTATAGTCATATGACATTGCCGTATTGACAAGGTTCCCGGCGGTATCCGTTCCGTTATGTAGTGTATAGCTGATGACAAATCCCACTTCTGTCTGTTCCGGCAGCAGTATGCCGTCACCAAGAGTCGTAACCGTCTTCGTAAGGTTTGTCGTCGTCAGGCCCGGAACGGCTACTGTCTTCGAACTGCCAAGAGAACTCCAAAAGAATTCAAGGCTGCCTGAAGAACGCTGAGCCAGCACTGTCCCTGAGTATTTGGCGGACTTGAGGGTGATGCTGTTGATGGTGATTCCCCTGTTTGTCGTGGAGTTATATGCATCTGAAGACTTTGCAGTAAATACAAGGAGTGCCTGCGGGTGCTTGAAGTCAATCACCACGTCGGTGTTTGCAGCAATCGATGCTGCGCACCCGATAAGTATATCCTCCTGGACGGATGAGTTGTCAGGCATGGCGAACTGCACAGATGCTGTCGCATCAGGTGTTCCCCATGTGACATCCGTTATGGATGATGAGCCCTGTGAGATAGCCAGGAAATCAAGATTCCCGGACAGCGGCCAGCTCTTGTCGGCCATCCACGCTCCGGTAGAGTAAGTGAACCTTGTTGACTTGAAATGGTTCTGGCTTGATGCCGCATGCCATGATGAAACGATCATATCCCTTGTCGTAGGGAAAACACCAGTTGTAATGGCCGCCTTTGTGGTAAGTCCAATGTCCACACCTGTTGTGATGCGGATAAGCTGCGCGGGACATTCCTGTCCAGTCTTTACTTCCTCCTTGCTGCAAGACGTAAGCAGCATCATACCGAGGAAAATGAGTGTGATGAAATTTTTCATAATCAATCTATTATTATCTGTTTATTGTCTTCGTTCCATTCATGGACTCGGGCCTGGACTGAGAGGTTCTTGTGAACTGTCATCGTGTATACGGTACGCGTCCCCGCAAACCACGGATCCGGATTTGCCTTCTGGGTGAAACTTGTCTTCCTTGTGTAGTTGTTCCAGGATTCCTCTGATGGTTCCTTCTGGGTGTAGTATACGGTGATGTCGCAGGCCGGCTGCTCAGGAAGAAGGATGTCAATGGTTTTCTGAGTTCCGTCAAGCACAAGGTTCCTTGAGAGAGGTAGTGTGTGACTTTTCCTGAAGTATCCGTGAAAGTCCCAGTCGGCTGAGAGATAAATGCCGTTGTCGATGCGTAATTTCCCGCCGAGATAGGCGTTGTTTATGACTATGCTGTCTATCCTGGTAGTCAGAGACTCATACTCTGACAGTCTGAACTGTAACCAGGCCTGTGAATGAGAAAAGTTCATACCCACTCCCCTGTCCGAAACACCTTGTGAAGATGCTGCTGAATACATTATCTCACTTTCCAGGCAGCAGCCGTCGGAAACTGCCACTTCCACGCCTCTGGAGACATTCTGAGGATACCATGACATGTTGATACCCATAAGGCTTGAAGGCGCCGCTATGGCAAGGAAATCAAGCTTTCCGCCCATCGGCCAGTAGATGACCGGATCGGCCGTCCACTTGTCTCCCAAATGACGGAATGCCTCTCCGGTGAAGTAGTTTGCACTAGACTCCCCTGCCGTTTCATTATTGAAGTATGAACTGAGGAATATCGTATATTCTTCGGGGATGGATGTCCCTTCTACTGCCGCCTTGGTAATGGCACATTGAGGTGCAACGGTAAGCGCGTACGGTTCCTGCGTGGAATCGTATGAAAGCTTGCTGCAGGAGACCGCCCCCACAGCAAGCGTGATAATGATTATAAAAATTTTTAACCGCATCAGACCTGAAAGAAAATGCATTGGATCCCCGGCCGGGAGTCGAACCCCGCCGGGAAAAAGATGAGAGAGAATTATATGATCTCCGAAGGAGTAAGGTCAGTGACTGTTCCATCAACATATTCCTTGACGGTAGGAGCAACAGTAAGCTCGTTCACGTTGAACTGAATCTCGTAAACGTACTTGTTTCCCTGGAGCCAGTTGTCGGTACCGAGTGTATAACGGTACTCAAGCTTGTTAGGCTGACCGGCAAGGACATATTTGATCACGAAACTGGTCTTTGCCTGCTCCGGAAGAAGCATATCCATGTAGTTGATTTCGTTGTCTATGGCATTCTCCAATGAGAAGTCAGCGCTCTGACTGCCGTAGATTGAATAGTCGTCATCGAATACGACATCCTTGCTCTGGCTCTTGCGGAAGTTCCACTCGGCTTTAGCGTCACCGTTGTTGTTCTCGATAGTGAGCTCGCCGTCATTGTAGATGTTCTCGATAACGATCTCCTCGATGGCGATCTTGTCCTTCATGTCAGCGGAGGCCACCTTGATCTGGAATTCAAGCCATGCCTGAGCGTGCTTGAACTGCATAGGAACGGCGTCAGCACCGGTAGTTGAAGCACGGCTTGCAACTGAACAGTAGACGATGTCATCCTGAGTACGGTCTTCGAGCACGGTGAGAACCACGCTTTCAGAAGCATTCTTCTCGTTCCATGCCACGTCCTTAGCGTCGAATGGCTGCATAGCAGAATAGGCAAGGAAATCCAGTGTGCCTGCAAGAGGCCAGTAGATCTTCGGATCGTGATGCCACTTTCCGTCGTCACCCTTCGCATAGGTGTAGTCCACAAAGTAGTTGCCCTCACTTCCGGTCTGAGGATGGAGGAATGCAGAGAGCTTCATCTCCCTTTCGACCTTCACATCGGAAGGAGCTCCGTCTTCTCCGGCATGAAGCTCGGCGATTGCTGTGTCAAAGAATGTTTCGCCGGTTACATAACCCTTGGTTGTCTTTGTCGAGGTGTTGACCGCGATCTCATTGTTCTCAAAACCGGGCTGAACATTGCTCATACCGGGTCCTTCCTCCTTGTTGCAGGATGCGAAGAGGGTTGTTGCCGCCGCCATTGCAGCGGCCAGATAAATGAACTTTTTCATAATTGTTTTCTGTGACGCTAAACTGCCGGAATGTGGCAGACGGGAGTTGTCAAGGCCCGTTTTGTTGACTTTGTTTGTTAAGAAATAGCTATTCTATATCTACGAATTCATGGTGTTCGTCCCATTTGTCAGCTGAAGGGTCAAGCCCTCCCTGTATCATGGGACTGAGTTCTGTCGGGAAATCGACAGTGATGAGGTGTTCGCGGTTGGACACATCAAGGATCTGGGAGGTGACATCGAACTCCATCGAATGAACCTTCCTGTCCAGAGCCTCGATATCAACACGGATACGTATCGTGCCTGTGTCGGACATTCCGAAGGTGCAGAAAGGAATTTCGAAAACGCCTTCATCCTGGACGGCACGTCCTTCCGCTCTGATGGCGCAGTTTCCCGACGGCCTGTTGTCCTTGAGGTAAATCTCCTGTGTCTGGTTGAAGACATAGGCGGTAATACCGGCTGAGTATTCAACTCCCTTGACCCCTGTAACCTTTATCTTCCAAGAGTCGCACACCGACTTCATCGGTATCGTCAGCTCGAACGGAGGATCTGCTTCAGACAGGAACGGTATGACTGTTCCGGCCATCACACCGGCATACATGTGGTCAGGAGCAGCAATCACTTTAACGGGAGAAGACTGAATTGTCTTGGTCTGGGCCGTAAGCAGATTGAAATCCTTCGTAAAGGTGAGTTCCGTACGGCTCGACCCCATTGAGACGGCGACGATGTCGTACGCACCCGGCGTGAAGGAATACAGGTATCCGCCCTCAGGACCCATATAGGCCTCATCGATCTTCTTTCCCGATGCCGGATCGTAGAAGATCACCTGAATGAGCTCTGGCTGTTTGCCCTTGCAGTACAGGACATCACTGTCTATGCTGAAGCATATGTGATATCTTGACACTTCATCATATATCGGGTCTCTGGTACAAGAAAGAAACACCAGGGACATGGCAAGCAGCGGAATCAGCAATCTACTTTTCATAGGAGCGGTCTGTTTTGGTGATTGGTATTACAACGGACACACCCACCCTGAGTGGGACAGGAACGAAACGGCCGTATTTCGGCCCCTCGCCGATGAGATGCCCGCCTGCAACCCTCACGTCATAATTCCTGTAAGGGTTGTATGCGCAGCCCGCACCGATGCTAAGCTCCATGTGTACGCCGCCCTTTCCAAGAGGCAGCGCATACATGTAATCGGCTCCCAAGGCATAGAATTCACCCTGTTGTCCGTTGCCGTTCCTTTCGATGTCATAGTATCCGCCTGTCGCGATTATCCCTATGGAATGACCTCTTAGCCGATACTTCCTGTCTGCTGAAACATTGTGGATGGAGCCAAGCCATATCCTTCCCTCAAGGGAGAATGCCAGAGCCTGCATACAGTTCATCTGCGGCGTAGAAATCTCATTCATCCATCTTCTCATGGCCCACGGATAATAGAAGTCGGCCCCAAGGGAGAACCTGTTGGAGACAGGAACCTCTATGCTGACATTCATAAGTGGCAGAAGAAGATTACTTCGAACGGCGAAGACGCTCTGACGCAGAAGTGAATCCTTTCTGAAGGCAGGTCTTTTCACGACGGGAACGATCTTGTCCATTACACTGTGATAAACCGTGTCCTTCTGTACGATGACATCCTTGTGGTAGATGACAAGAGTATCCCTGACACCCCGTCTGTCTCCCACTTCGGAAGAGATGACCATTACGCTTCCGTCAGCGCAGCGAAGATGACCGAATGCATATTCGTTCATCCAGTTCCAGGCGGTCCCTTCGGCAATAGCCTGAAGACGCGCCTTGCACTGCTCTGAAGCCGTGTCGCTGTCGGAGTAGATAACACCAGACTCAGCAATGGCGGCGAGTGCCTCCATCTTCCACGGCTGCGAACATTCCGAGATGATCTGCACAAGACCTTTCCAGTTCTCTCCAGCCGTATTGACTTTGAGCTGTGACGGACTCAGGGTGGTATTCTCCCTGAGGAATTCCAGGATATTCTGGGCCCTGTCACGGGCAAGACGGTCATTGAGAGACTTCCGCCCTTCCGGTGATGCCGTAGCCGTGATGTTCACGGAATGGATCACGAATGAAGGATCGGAATTGAGGTATCTGATTGCAGAAAGGAACCCGTCCATCACGGGGCCGTTCCCGTTGAACTCCCTTTCAAGCTTGGCGACCCCGCGTCGGAAGAAAAGTTCTATGGACAAGGTGTCCGTTCTTCCCTCCGAAGCAAACGCTGATGCTCCGGAGATAAAGAACAGGATAACTATCAATATTGTCCTTATGGCTTTCATAGATTCCTTCCTGTTTCAGATTAAAGTTCCACTGTCTTCTCGAAACCGGTCGCCCAGTCCTTGACAGTTACCGAAGCGGTGAAGTCCTTGCGCTCAGGAACAACGTCAGGATCATTCGAGCCCATACCCTTTATGGTGAGCTGATTGATGATGTAAGCGCAGTTCGGGCTCAGAGCGCCGTCCTGAGCTGCGATGTTGATAGGATAGTAGGTCCTCTCGCCTCCCCAGTTGCAGCTTACCACAAGCCTTGTAACCTTTTCAGTCTTGTTGCCATAGGAGAAGAAAGTATGAACCGTCTCATATGCCTTGGCTACACCGGCCGAAGAGGAAAGTTCGAAAGGAGTGGCGAGTTTGTCCAGAAGAAGCGCATTGGCATTTCCGGAGATGAACTTCGCCTGGTTGTAGTAAGTCACCGGAGATTCGGGAGCGAGAGCGAATGTCTCCTTCGCTGCGGCGTTGATGACATAGATACTGTCAATCTTGAAGCTCTTGGTCTTAAGAGCTGCGTTCGACCCGAAATCCACGATAATCTTCTTGATCTGGATCTTTGACACAAGACGTGTAACCTCGATGGATACACTCTCGACGGAGGAGCTGATGGTCTTCTTGACACCCGACTGGCTGAACATGAGAAGGTCATCCTTCGCATTGTCCTTAAGGTCGGTCATGATGGCCTTGAGTGATGCAAGGTCGGAGATTGTTGCAACACCTGCATTCTTCCACGCAGAAGCGCCATAGTTGTTTGCAACAGCATAGAAAGTGTACTCGATGCCGGTGTTAAGCTTCATCGAAACCGAACTGCCTGCCGTAGTGTTCTCATAGGCACGCAGAACCCCGTCACCGTCAAAAGCGAATACCTGAAGGGAGTTGACCTTCTTAGTATCTGACGAATCGTCCTTGATTCCGGTCGCTTTTGTCTCAAAACCGGTGTTCGCCATGATGCTGACAAGAGCTTCGCCTTCAGCGACCTTGTCTTCTGCGTTGCCCTTAGGCATCTCTTCCTTGTTGCAGGAAGCGCAGCATACGATTGCGGCAATGGCCGCAAGAGAAAAAAAGATTCTTTTCATGATTTTTGAAATTTTTGATAGTAAGAGTATTACAGATAGTAATTGAAGTAAACTGCTTCATCCCAGTCAATGATCTGAACATCAATCAGGATATTCTGCCTGTCGATATTGATGATGACAAGAGGCGGAAGACTTTCCGCATTCCAGTCATACGATGCCTTGTCTAGATTACCGGCAAGATCGATGGTATAGAGTGGCTGTAAGTCAGAAGCACAGAGGACATCAATGCTTATGTCCCTGCCTCCTTGACGCGGCATATTGAATGCGAATGACTCCTTGTCGCACGGGGTCATCGCGCAACTGAACTCCCCTTCTGTCGGACGACCCGTCGAGAGGTCGAGACCATTTGTGGTGGAGTGCACCTGAAGGTTCATTTCGCTTGTAGCCGAGTCATTGTCCTTGAAGCAGACCACGACTTTGGTGAACTCCCCGCAGAGCCTTGGAGTAACGCTCACCTCTTCGGTATCCGGTCCGATGAAGAGATTCTCGTGATACGAATAGAAGCTGTCGCTGTCTTTCCCTTGAGGAATGACAAGACGGCCGCTGGATATCCTGTCGGCAGAATAACCGAGATAACAGCTGAGGAGTGCATCCTTTCTTGATATCACCATGGACTGTCCCTGCGGGTATTCGCCGAGGTTTACAGGAACGGCCACCTGCGGAGGCACCATCAGATACAGGTGCTCATTGTCTGCATCCTGAACCCTTTCGTCACTTCTGACAAGCGAATAATCCAGATTCAGGATGCACGGGCACACAGTCCTGTCCTCCTTGATGGAGCAGGAACCCAGAAGTATTGAAACCATCTGGATGGCCAGAAGAGTTTTGAAAGTATTATTGTTTTTCATCATCAGTAGTATAAGTCGAGGTCATCATCATCCTGCCGGTTAAGGCCGTAGCGTTTTATCAGAACACTTATCTCGGGATCAAGGTTGCCTCGATGGATATAACTTGGCTCCTGCTCGCAGGATCGCAGGTAGTGTTTGACCGCCTGCTCGTCATTCCCGCTCCTGGAGTACAGGACAGAGAGCATATAATTCACCTGAGGTGTCTTGTCAAGAGTCTCAAGGATTGAGAGTGCGCTGGCGTTGTAGTCCATCGAGCAGTATGCGATGGCCGTGTTGTAGTCATTGTATGGCCTGAGCAGAGTGACGGCAGTTTCATAGTCGCGGTCACGGATCGCCTGGACACCGGCCATATATGTCGTATCGAGAACGGTTGTGTGTACAGTGTCCTTAACCATCCCCTTGCGATGCAGGAAGAAGTCGAACTTGACGATTCTTAGCCTCGGGTACAGGTGCTCGCGAAGATACCTGTAGCTCCCGCACCTGCTCATCAGCTTTTCCCTCTCATCGAGGTCTTCCACGAGATTGCACAGGTCTTCGAACTCTGCCTTATCGTATTCGGACAGCTCTTCGTCCCTGCCGACAAGAGAACGCAACATATCCCAGTTCTCTCCACCGCTGTGCGAAATGAAACGGATGTCAGCGGTATAGTCTTTTGCGTGTGATACGGATTCCCTCCCGGCGGCATCGACATTTATCATAACACCGTATTCCCTGCGGATGGAATCACGAACCTGCTTGACATAAGAGTCGAAATAGGAGGACGCGCTTCTGGCTCTTCTGAGCGACAGTGCGTCATTGTGCCGTACTGTCCCTTCAGGAGAAGCAAAAGAGGATATGGTAATTGAGTCAAGGTCGAACTTCTCGTTCTCAAGAAGGTCCCTGAGGTTCCCCTTGATCCTACCGATCTCCTCGGCGTTGTAGCCAAGGCTCTCATCGATGTTGTCCTTTCCGAGAGCGAAATCTATGTAACAGGCAGTGTTTGCCTCGACACGACGCTCTATGATCTTGGTCATATATCTCTCAGTACCGTCAACAAAGGCTGAAAGGGAACTGATGTAGAAGGTCAAAGGATCGCTCTTCGGAATGGTATAGAGATGTTCGTCCTGCTCGAAGATGTCTCCCGAAAGGACGATGTCCACCTTGCGAAGCTTCGGACGGGTGTTGATAGTCTGGATGTAGTTATAGATGAAATCACCGTTGGCGGCAACGATGACGGTGTCAAGCCGGATTCCTTCGGTAACAATCGGGGCTTTCACGTAACGGCGGAACATTTCGTCCTTGCGGGACTTGCGGCGTTCGTTCATACGCCTTGCCAGACTGTTGGTGTAATGGAGTACCGCTTCCCTCTCGGTGACGCCGTAAACCGACTGGAACTGCTCATCGGAAACGATTGTCGAATCTGTCTTCATGGCATAGAGCTGAGGGATGTTCCTCTCAAGGAACAGTTCGAGCTGCCAGGAATCGATGAACTTGGTAGTATCAGTAATAATGGAATTAATGAACTTCTGATACTGCTGATACCCACGAAGCTGAGCCTTACGGTAATCAGCTCCTGTAATGATGATGTTGTCCAGGCTTACGGTATCCTCAAGGATATACATGTCGGGATGGAAACGCAGCTGCCACTTTGAATCACGCATAACTGCCGGTACGGTGACCTGGAACTCCAGGTCTACCTTTCCGTGTCGCTCGGCGACATTGCGGAAACGCGCTGTTACGACAGCCGCATCAATGACATCCGTGGCTATCATGTCCCCGTTCTCATCCTTGATTGCGTTCATGATGATGACCTCCTTCCCGTCGAAATCCGTGAACTTGAGAGTATCCTTGATGACCCGGTGGACTGTATCAGCAACAGGAATCAAACGCTCTCCCGGGAGGGAGAGGGTCGCGCCCATGGATTCGCTGCGGATATAGGAAAGTTTCTTCTGGGCGGAACAGCCCAGGAGCAATGCAGCGCATACAGACAAAGCGAGAACAGAACCGGCCTTCATAGCAGTCTGGCAGAGATTCTAGAAGATGTATACAAGGGACAGGAAGACGTCGTCGGGCATCAGGAACCACTTGCTCCCGCTGTCCACGACCTTGCCGCATGTCGGACAGGCATAAACGACGTACTTTGTGTAACCGCCCCAACCTCCTATTCCCATGTCAAGGTTCAGGTGCTTGTGGAGCATAAGGGTATATCCGGCTGAAATGCCGAGTCCGTAAGCGTCTCCCTGTTCGGTCTGACGCTTGAAGATTCCACCCTGGTTGTATTCCTCCACCTGTCCCTTTGCGCCTATCCACCATCCGGAATAAACATTCCAGGGCCACCAGCGGCCATAGACATAAGCTGTGCGCTGCTTGTTCTGCAGACGCTGCTCTTCACCTCCGAAGACCCATGGATTGTATCTGAATCCCACGCCAACACTCGTATGCCTTCCTGCGGCAACGGAAGCGTCGGCATTGATGGTTCCTAGATTTGCCCACTGGGCCACGTTTGTTCCGACAGACCATCTCTGGGCGGAAGCCGCCGAGCTGAATGCGGAGACTGCGATGATTATCAGTAGTAATTTCTTTAACATTGTTAAGCGTAGTATTATGTTGTTGAATAAGGTTTCGAGGAAGGCAGATGCGCTTCACAGCGGATCTGCCCAATGTTTAACACTAAAGAAGTAGGCAATCCCGGGACGGAAAGACGTTCCGTCCACAAAGGACTCTACAAGTCTAGCCTTAGCCCCAGTGATCCACATGGCTGAATCCACGTAATAGGCGAAGTGAAATTCACCGGGGCCTCGGCCGAAAGCAATATTGAGAGAGAACGAGATAAAAAGAGTTGAAGTTGAAGTTTTCCAAGTATGCCGTAAAGGAAAGTGCCGGAAGAAGAGAGACTCTCCTTCTGGCCTTCCGTCAGTTTGTTCCATGGGTCGTAGAATTCATATCCGAGAAATGCTCCGCCTCCGATGTAGAGATTGAGGACCCGGTTGCGGGTTCCAGCGAGTCGATACATCCAGTCTCCGAAAGCAAGAGCATGGGCGTAATCCATAGGCGAGTCTTCGCCGAGACTGTGTGTCCGGAAGAGTCCGATGGCACCGGCTTCCCAGAATGATGAATTGAGATATCCGCCGTAAGAGATCTCCCCTCCCAGCGGATACGTTCCAGTCAGGGTGATCATCCCCTGTCCCTTAGCAGTTCTCTGGGCTGATGCCGAAACCGGCACCAGCGCCAGAACCGCCATTAGTAAAACTTGTTTAACCAATCCTTTATGAAAAAACATCTTTAGCTTGCTTTGCTTTTCGAGGGACAAAGTTAAATGTTATTTAATGTTAAGACTAAATTTTTCATATTCATTTTTGTAGGTTTTTGAATATTAGAAAGCCGTAAATATACCCCTTAGGGGTATATTTAAAACACCGATTACGCGATTGCGCGAATTAAAATGAATATTGCAAGGTTAAAAGTAATTTAATATCTTTGTGACATGAAAAAGGAAAAGGACAATCTCAGCACTCAGGCTTCTGCAAAGCAGCAGACAAGGCTTGTTCAGCCGAACAACATCACCTTTTCCTGCAAGAACGTATCGGCGATTCAATACAATATCCTTGTCCTTATCGTTGAGAAAATCCAGAAGCATATGACCAAGGTCAATCTTCCGAACATCGACAAGGTGAGAATCCCTTCCTTCTCGATAAACGCATCGGAGGTGAGCGGAATCAATCACAAGGAAAGGGTTGTGGAAGCGGCCGTCGACATGACCAAGATCAACTTCGTGTTCGACCGTCTGGACTGGGCCGGTAAACAGATAATCGGAGAAGGGCCCATAGTGACATGGGTGGATGACGTCAAGGGCTCCAATGAGATTCGCATCAAGCTGAACGATATGCTTATCCCCGCACTCACCTACTACGGCAAAGGAGTCGGAGGAACTTACTTCGTCAAGGAACTGACACTGTCCGACTCTTCAGTCTACACAAAGCAGCTTCGTCAGATGATACAGGCATGGCGCAACAGGAACACCGCCATAATTGAACCAATCGAGAGAATCAAGGCCATGCTGGGAGTCGCCCCGTCCATGAGCAACAAGAGAATGAAAAGCGACATCCTTGAACCCAGCAGACGCGACATAGTTGAGAGTAATCCGGAGGTATGGTTCGAATACAAGTTCGTGTGCGAGTCCCCGATTCCAGGACGCAAACCGAAGGCTGACCACATAAGGTTCACGGTATATTCGAAAGATTCCACTGATGCAAGGAGCAAGGGATGCTACGAAGACTTCAGAAGGACTTACGACTGCATAGCAGCACTCGCTCCCGGAAGGTCCGTCGAATACACGGACAAGATCACCGATCAGGGGAAACTCAATCTCATCGCCTCGAAATACAACTACTACCTCAAGAAATGCCGTGAGGGAGAGATTACGAAATCCTTCATGGAGAACTGCATGAGAAAGATTCTGGCGGAGGAATGCGGCATAATAATCATACAGAGCAAGTGAATTTCGTTTTCCCATTTTCCGACCTTTTGTCATCAGGTAATCAAATGATGAAATATACCAGATGAAATGGTCCGTTCCCATTTTCCGACCTTTTCCCATTTTTCAACCTTTCCGTTCCCATTTTCCGACCTTATGTTCCCAATTTTCAACCTTTGGTTGTAAAAGTTATTCCCATTTTTCAACCTTAAGTCGGATTTTTCCTCAATACAGATATCTGTAGCCAATAAAAATCAAGGTCTGGAAAGATATCTATAATACTAGTAAATCTTCTAGAATAGCAGGCAGGCTTGCCATGCACCCGAATCATGACACGATGAAAAGGAAAAAGGGAGTATTGCAAGGCCAAAAGGTACGATAACCGAAAGGGATAACCAGCTTCCTCCTCGGGTTTACTCCTGTTTTGTTCCGCGAAGTTGTGATTCCTCTCGCTGACGCTCCCCTTTTGCCGTCAAGGTTCGCTGCGCTCTCCACCTTGCGTCAAAGGTTCAGGAATCCCGCACTGTGCTGCACAAACAAAGTTAAACCCTTAAAGAGAAATCATATGCAAGCATTGAAACAACTCGGAATCAACCTGGAGCAGCAGGTGCCGATCACGGAACTCCTGTCAGAGAACTTCAACGGACAGCTCTATTCACTGACCGCAAGCCAAAGAAGAAAGATTGCGGCGTTGCGTGATATCGTTACCGAATACACGAGAAGCCACCGGGAAACGGACATCGACAAGATTACATCATGCAGACAGGCAGCCGACTACCTGGGACTGTATCTGAGGAACATCGACCATGAGGAAGTGTGGATCATCTTCCTGTCACAATCGATGGCCGTCATCAAGAAGGAGATGCTCTTCAAGGGAAGCATCACGGAAGTCCTGATACACAACAAGACAATTATCGCGAAGGCTCTCAGCGTCTCCGCCACGGGAATCATCATTGCCCACAACCATCCATCAGGGAACCCGGCACCGAGCCATGCCGACATTAGCAGGACGGAAGACCTGAAGAAAGCCTGCAACGTTCTCGAGATAGCTCTGGTCGATCACGTCATCATCAGCCACGACAAGTTCTATTCGTTTTCAGATGAACAGGAATACAACTTTTAATACCAATACTTCAAATAACATCATTAATTCATTTACTATGGAACAGTTGACACAACTCAACCGTGTCGAGGTTCGAGGAATCATCGGCAATGTAAGACTCACAAAAATCAGCGACACAATCTGCGCGAAAATCACCGTGGCGACGAACTATGCGTATAAGGCGAAAGATTCAAGCTGTATCATTGAAACAACTTGGCATACCGCAAATCTTTTTCCCGGAAAGAACATCAGGGAGGAAGACCTTGAGAAACTCCAGAAGGGTGACAAGGTACACATCATCGGAAGACTGAGGATGCAGCGGTACACCGCATCGGATGGTGCCGAGAGAACGGTCTATGAAATCGCCGCGTCAAGCCTGGAGCTTCTGAGAAGTGAAGACCCCTTGCAGCTGGAATCCGTTTAACGGAAAAACACAGAAAGGCTATCTGGAAATTCAGGTAGCCTTTTTTAATGAAACATCAACATTGAATCGCGTCCGACACAAACAGTAGTGTCCGACAAATTCAACTAAATGCAAGGTTAAATAATTTTGAATGTTGAAATATTTTCGTTTAACTTTGCGTTAAATCTTGTACGGACAAAAAACATGTCAGCAAGATGGGTCATTGTCGGACAAAACATATCGTGTCCGACACAAAAACGAACAGAAGGAGACCTGACATATGGGCACCAGAACGGCAATACATAGAGACCACAAAATCACTATCCGTCTCTCCGATGAAGAGATGGAGCAGCTCGACTACATGATGCAGCGTAGCGGGTATCTTTCCATGTCGAAATACATCCGGACAAAGTGCCTCGGAGGACGCACGTCGATGTCTCCGGAAAGCCTTGCCGACAACAACAGCGTCCGCTCCCAGGTCAATGTCCTTTCTGCCGAGATTTCAAAGATCGGAGCCAACTACAACCTGGTGATAAAGGACTTCAAGAACCTTCTGTCCCAGACCAAGAAGGACGGATCCCCTGTCATCAACACGTCCACGTCGACGTACTACATGCAGCAGCTCTACACCCTGACACTCGAGGTAAAGACGCTTGTTCAGCAGTTCATCGAAATGGTCAAGAAAGAATTGAAAGAATCCACGAAAGTATAATCTCAAAATCTTTACAGCCATGCAAAACGCACAGATCATCGGCAACATTGTTGCAGACGCGGAAAGCAAAAAGAGCAAGGACGGAAGTGAGTATATATACTTCCGTGTTGCTGTCAACGACAACCGCGGCGAAGAAAAATCAACCCAGTATTTCGATGTCTATTACCCTATGACCGGAGTGCTGAAGTACCTCAAGAAAGGCCAGAAGGTGTTCGTCGGAGGACGCTTGAAATTGAGCCTTGGAGACAAGAACGGCACCAAATTCCTGAACGCATCAATATCGGCAAAGGATGTCGAATTATGCGTCCCCCAGCAGGGATGACTGGAAATTGATGCGAGTCTCGAACAAATCTGATTTCACTAGACTGATAAAAAAATGGTCGTCAAAATCAAATCATCGGCTCCGACTATGGCCGGGGCATTCGGATACAACGAGAGAAAAGTCTCCCGTGACGAGGCGACCATTGTCTTTTCGGGCAATATGCTATCCGATGGCCAGAAAACCATCAGGGAAACATTCGAGTGGTATGAAAGGCTCAACATCCGTTCCCGTGACGTATGTTTCCATATGTCCGTGAATCCGGGGCCTGACGAAGTTATGGATGACGAGCAGGCGAAGTCATTCGTTAAGGCACTTCTGGACGGTCTCGGATACGGCAGCCAACCGTATGTGATATACCGTCATAACGATATCGAGCGCGAGCATTTCCACGTTCTATGTCCTAGGACAAACGAACACGGCAGGAAGATCAACGACTACAGGGAACACCGCAAGTGCCAGCAGATATTGAAGGATCTCTGCGAGCAGTACGGCTACCGTGTAGGCGGGGCTAAAGAATCTGAAAGCCTTTCTCCGGATGATGAATTCATGTCATTCAACCCTGACTACGGCAATGTTCTCGTACAGATGAATGCCATATTCGAGCAGTGTACTGCGTATCACTACACATCAAGGAAACTGTTCGACCAGATCGCCCGCGACCACGGCCTGAAAATCAGGGTCTCAGGCGGAAAGATGTCACTCCAGGGAACGGATGGAACAGGAAGGAAATGCACGGTTCCCTACAGCAAGCCCGAATACCTTTCGATGTATCTGGACAGGATGCAGGAATCAACGCAGGCTAAGTTGGATAAGGATTATCTGGGCGAAGTAGCGGGATCCTGCAAGAAGCTTCTCCCCTATTCCAAATCCGAGGAAAGCATCACGAGGATGATGCTCCGGCGAGGAATCCATCCGGTCTTTGAGAAGGACTCTTCCGGGAGGATAACGGGATTTTCGATAATCGATCACGAGAACCAGACGGCCTTTCCGGGATCATCTCTTGGTCACGAATTCTGTCTTGCAGACATACAGCAGGCACAGAATCATCAGTGGACCCGGGAGGAACAGAGTCATCACGAATCAATCAATATCGGGGAGTTCCTGTTCGCCTACGGGGGCAATTCCAAATCCAAGGAAAAGGATCCGAAATACAGGAAACCGAAGAAGGGAATTCATATTTAGTGTTATCAGTAGTATCAGTATTAATAGTATCAATTATGTGGCTTTTTACACCTGACTTATCATTCAATCTTGAGCATTATAAGAGCATATGGGCCCAGGGAGGCTCAGACGTTTTCCTCCATCTTGTACCGGTAATAGGTAGCGATGAGGACAGAGTCCGGTTCGATCATCCCCTGTCTGCAATCAGGGCTTTTGACGCACTGATGAGCGGACTTTCCAGAGGATGCAAGACGGTATATCTCCAGGAGGTATATGTGGACGGTAAAGATGAAATACCCTCACTTCGGATATCTTACGACAAGGAGGATTATATGACTCAGATATCAAGCAAAAGTTCAGATGCGGCCACGATTTGTGACCCGAGGACGGAACCGTTGAAGATATACACGCTTCCGCCAGGGCTGAAAAGCTGAACAAATGGAACATAAAGCAAGCTATGATAAAGTATGGGTCTTCTTCATGATTACAGGTTCGGTCATTCTTGGCTTCAACCTGTATTTTTTTTGCCACCCGTTGCTCTCAAGCGTCAATCTGACCCATTACTCTCTGGACAATATCGTCCTTCAGTTTCATGCAGGAGGCATCCTCCGGACTCCGTTCAGGACTAAGTTCTGGACAATGCTTCTCTTTGCCATGAGCCTCATTGTGCGAGGCGGCAAGGGGAAGAACACCGGATGGGACATGATCGGGGCCGTCGGCACGGCAGGACTTATTTTGTATTTCCTGATGACAAGGGTGGACTGCACGTCCTATCTTCTGTATACTCTTTCGGGATTATTGTGCCTTTCCTGGTCATTTGCCATGATTGGCCGCAGACTGCACCATTTTAATGAAGCTGAGAACGACAGGAAGGAAACCTTCCAGCAGTGTACCGAGAAGATAGAAACGGATGACTCCATCAACATCCCTACGAAGTTCCAGTACAAGAAGAAGATTCACGACGGCTGGATTAATGTCATCAATCCGTACAGGGCGACAATGGTTCTCGGTACTCCAGGATCGGGAAAGTCATACTCAGTCTATGAGCCTTTCATCGAACAGATGGTCACGAAAGGATATTCGATGTTCGTATATGACTACAAGTACCCGAGCCTTACGAAAGTCGTATACAACGAGGTCCTGTCGCACCTTGACTCGTATCCCGTACAGCCGGAGTTCTGCGTCATCAATTTCAATGACCCGAGATATTCAAACAGATGTAATCCTATACATCCACGGTACATAAAGGATCCGGCGGACACGACAGAGATTGCAGAGCTTGTGATGCAGAACATCAACAAGTCCATCATCGACAAGGAGGACTTCTTCTCTATGTCCGCAAAGGAATACCTGGATGCAATCATATGGTTCCTCAGGATATATGACGGAGGCAAATACTGCACATTCCCTCACGTCATCGAATTCATGGGGCAGGACTATAAGAAAGTCATCAGTATTCTGTCCAGTTATGAGGAGCTGGAGGTAAAGATTCGCCCGTTTGCCAATGCAATGAACAGTGGCGCACAGGAACAGCTACAGGGACAGATTGCATCTGCCCAGGTGCCATTGAACAAGTTCATCTCCCCTATCTTCTACTGGGTTCTGAGCGGTGATGATTTCGATCTTAGAATAAGCGATCCAAAACACCCCAAGATACTCTGCGTTGGAAATGATCCGGACAGGGATACGGTATACGGAACCGCCCTTGCTCTGTTCACATCCAGAATGTTCAAGCTTGTGAATCATCCGGGGAATCTTCGCTGCGGAGTCCTTCTGGATGAGCTCCCGACAATCTTCATCAAGGGGCTTGACAAACTCATCGCCACAGCCCGAAGCAACCTTGTTGCCATCGTTCTCGGCGCACAGGACAAGAGCCAGCTTATTCGTGACTATAAGGAGCACGAGGCCAATGTCATCTTCAACACTGTCGGAAATATCTTCTCCGGCCAGGTCAACGGAAAGACCGCCGAGGAACTCAACCGGTCATTCGGCAAGGAATTCCGCCGCAAGGAAAGCCAGACACAAGGAATGGAGAACGAATCTATCAATGTCTCTTTCCAGCAGGAAGAGCTCCTGCCTCAAAGTACAATTGAAACGCTTTCACAGGGATATTTCTTTGGGAAGGTCGCCGACAGCAACAATCAGAAGATTGACGACAAATTCTTCTGTGGGGAGATTCAAATTGACGGGAAAGCCCAGAAGGAGAAACGAGCGAAATGGCAGTCTCTTCCAAGGATGACTTCCTTTGGAGAAGAACAACTGAGGGCAAGCATCTTTGCTGAACCCGATAAATATCTATCCGAATACTACAAACTTAAGATTCTGGAAGGGCCCATTGTTTATGAGCCTGACGAACTGGATGAGAAAGCCCTTAGAATGGCTCACGAAACGCCCGTAGAGGAGCGTAACGCCCTTCTTGACGAGATTGCACGCAGAGCTTGTGAAACAGCCGTAGAAAGGCGGATAAATGATAATCTAAAGAAGATTCGTCAAGACATAAAGAACATCATTTCCTGGGAGACGGCAGACGCCGAACCGCCAAAGGAAGCTGTCGAAGAAATGCAGAAGATAAAAGGCAAAAAGCCGAAGAAAACCGAAAGTCAGGAAGAGAAAAGAAAAAAAGCTATCGAGAAGGTCAATCGTATTCTCGACAGCATAAAATAGTAATCAAATATTATTTTACATGTTTTGCTATTAACATATTACAAGGTGTTCGGAACAACTATTTCCCTTCATCAGAAGTCAATAAATTGAGAAGTGATAGGAAGCTCTATATGGTCTATTATCAGCCATAATGCTTACTTTTTAGTTAGTATTTTATCAACCATGCCATAGTCAACGGCTTCCTGAGCCGTCATCCAATAGTCTCTGTCGGCATCATCCAGGACTTTTTCATATGGCTGGCCACTATGTTCTGATATGATTGAGAGCAATTCCTTTTTTGTCTTCTCAATCTCTTTGGCCGCAATCAATATGTCAGAGGCTTGGCCTTGAGCGCCACCAAGTGGTTGATGAATTAATACACGAGAATGAGGCAAAGCGGCTCTTTTACCTTTTTCACCGGCACAGAGAAGGACAGAACCCATAGAAGCAGCTAATCCAGTACATATTGTCGCGACATTTGGTTCAATTAAATTCATTGTGTCATAAATCCCGAGACCAGAAGACACTTGACCTCCAGGTGAATTAATGTATAGCGAGATATCAGCCTTCGGATCTGTTGACGCCAGGAATAAAAGTTGGGCTTGAACAATATTTGCGACATCATCATTAATCGCAACTCCCAAGAAAATTATCCTATCCATCATTAATCGGCTGAATACATCCATCGAAGCGACATTTAATGGTCGTTCCTCAATTATGGTTGGGTTAATATACGATGAAACAGCTGATTTATATTGGGATAATGTTAAAGAATTAATACCAAGTCCAAGACTCGCATATTTATCAAACTCAGTTTTCATATCTTTTGAAATTATTAATTCATCCAAGGAATTAGGTCATCAATATTGTCACAATCAACACTTCCGCTTACATCAACGGAACCGCCTTCGATATATGTATCTACGGTATTATTTACGTGAACATCGAAAGTCTTGACCACTAATGTAGAAAGTAAAATGGTATTTATAACAGATGAGACGGCAATTATTAACAATAATAATTTAATAAACAGATTACTATCCCATCCAGACAATATCTTTTTGAATTTGTCAGTTATATTGCTACGCTCTTTAGATGAACATAAGTCAATTTTAGACTTAGTTGGATTCCCCACATATGGAATATCCCCACAGTTTTCAGAATTCATATATTTAATATCTAGTAGTTACTATATAATATGATGCAGAATAATTACCTCCGGAAAGGTTTTCGGAGCCATAATATCCATGAACATTACCAGCGGACACCGATACAGCTATTCGATATGTTCCATTTACAAGAGATACAGAACGAGTGCCATGTGGCGGTATCGTTAACTCTTTGCTTTGTGACTGACCACTATATAAAGCAGTCATGGTGTAACCAGTATCATTAGTTATTGTTACTGTCGAAGAAGAACCATAACTATAATAATCATGGTCCATCGCAGGAAGAGTGCCATGTTCTCCATATGAAACTGCATTTACCTTTAAGTCAATAATCCTTTTCTTTGCGGCACTTGAATGAGAGCCATTTGGATGATATTGAAGGTATTTTTGGTACAAGTTTATTGAATTGCCTGAGCTGGCTTCTGACCAGGCAGATGATTCGGTTTTCCATTTCTGTTCTTCTTCAAGTCGCTTAAGATGAGAGTCTGCATCACGATATTCAGAAGTAGGAACTTGTTTCTTGAAAGAGTTCCATGCAGAAATAGTATTTGTACTTAATGTTTTATTATATAAGTTCTCATAGCATTCATTTAGCTTGTCGTGAGAATCCCGCAACTCCCCCTCAGGCACGGATTCAACATACTTGTTCCATGAGTCTATTGAATTTTGCCTCAGTGCTTGAGCATAAAGGGCATCGCAAAGAACCTTAATCCTATCTGAAGCATCCTTTTGATACGTGATAGGGATTTCTTCCGAGAATTTCACCCATGACGAAATCGTGTTCTTTTTATCTGCAATATTATATAAACTGTCACGTATTTTGCTTACTTCAGCCTGTGCGATATCACAATACACATTATTAGGGTAATTAGCAATGAAGTCGGCAAGTCCAGATATTCCTTCACGCTGATAAATCTCCAACAGTGCTTTATACGCCTCGTTTGAATGTTTACCATTTGGGAAGGATTCGACATATGAAGAATATCCATATATCGTCTGGGGAATATTTGAAAACTTTCTATCATCAGCGGTCAAACACAGAAAAACGATTAATGCAATTGCGCATATGCTAAGAGTAGACCACACAATCGCTGACGTAATTTTCTTTCTCCGGGCTTTGTCTTTTAATTCGAGAACTTTTTGGTTTGCTTCTTGAACATGGCTACCATTAGGATGATTGGTGATATAAGAAGAGTAATCAACAATGGTTTTACAAAAAACAAAATCTTGATCATCAACCAACTTTGATAATCTCTTTTCCGCCTCTTCTCTATGTCGTTTATACGCTATGTTGGATAAATATTTTTTGTAATGATCAATTGAAGAGCATTTGGCGAATGCACAGTCATCTTCAGCATCTGTAAGTCTTTTAATTTCAGCGTTGGCTTGCACGCAAAACTTACCATCCGGGAAGTCTCTTAAATATGCCGCATAAGAAGAAATTGACGAACACGCATTATAGCGCTCCGTTTCAGTACGAAGATCAAATTTGGAGAATATTGTCTTGTCAGTGATTATTCCTAGTTGTGACGCAATTGACAAAAGGGAATTTTTATTCGGGAAAAACCGATTATTGTAAAAATCAGTCTCCATAGGGAAAGCCTCCATATTACATGTGATTTCCCAAGCATCTTCAACAACTTGTTTAACACTAAATACTGAAAGAATGCTGGAGTCGTTGGCCTTTTCTATAGATTCGTTTACAACATCAATCAATTTATTCAATGCCGCTGAAACAATTAACGTTGAGTATTTAACGAATTGTTGATCAGTCGAACCCAACTTTTCCTTTATGGAGACAAGTGGCTTGAGGCAAGAAGAGAGAAAAGAGTTTATCACTTTTATATTAATAGTTGGAAGATTATTGAATGTTCCAACTTTGTGATAAATAGCCTGATGTTCAAGTTCTATTTCTTTCGGAGGTAATTGCGCCTCATGTTTAGAAAGGATATCAACATTTAACTGGCAACGATCATGTATTAGTTTCCCTTCAGCTATGCTTAATGCGTATTCTTGAAGCGATTTAGCTTTTGATATTTTGGCACGCTTATCTTCATCAGAACCATTATAATAGTTAATTCCAAGCTGAAGGATTGATTTAGCTAATTTATCTGCTATAGATTGGAATTCAATGGAGTTTTGCCCAAGAATACGTTTAAGAGAATTCAGCTTGGTTTTGGTATGTGACATAAGAGCCCGGCCAGCCCGATATGCTGAATCAGTTGATAGCTTCCCTTTTTCTATGGCAGATGAAATTTCGGAATGGATATAATCAAGGTAGTGAGCAGAAATAGCCCGTTTAAAGTAGTCAAAGGACACGACATTATCGGAATTCCTAGAGCCAATAATATCATCAAGAATTGAGTCTATATCATAGCCATTAATGATTAGTTCGAAATATGAAGACCTAATTTCATTAATGTCTATATCAGTCGTATCCCCACATACACTGTGAACAAAAGCGGTAAAGTCACTAACAGAAGAGAATAATGGTGAGATGCAATCAACTGCATTGACGACATCATCCCCTATCAGGTATATGACATTTAGATTTATGTTCGAAGAAATGGATGGATGATTTCTTAGTATTGAAATGGACTTATCTCGGTTCCCTGCACATAAATTGTCAAGAGCAATTTGATCTACTGGAGAACTAACATGAAACCAAAATAATGCAGAGAGGATCTTATCACCAGGAAGGTTTATTCGTCCCTGGGCTTGCTGAACAGAGTCCAAAGTCCTCACGACCGGAGGCAAAGCATCATTCAAGTCCAAAGGGAAAGAGATATCCTTATTGGTACTGATATAAGCACGAAGTTTACTTATATTTCGCACAATATCCTTCTGTGGCGAATTTGAAAAAACGCCAAGAACCCTGAACGGATTTTGAGATAAATCTTGAAGCATTACAGATTAGTTGAGTACAATTTGATTGAAGGAAACATGAAAATCAAATGGGTTCTCAACCTCAATATCTGGAAGAAGATAATCTTCTTTATCTGGGAATTTTTCAAGAATTTGTTCATCTGAGATGTTTAGGCACTTTCTAATTTTCTTAAAGAAACTGATTTCTGAATACTCAATATTGTTATCAGCTTCAATTGTCTTTATCGCTAAAGAGATGATATTCAATGCTTGATCCGCATCAATGTCAAATGATGATATTTCGGTTATGAAGTTGTTAAGAAAACCTTGCCCTTCTGTATTAATAGCCGAAACATATTTATCAATAGAATCCTGAACATCAATGCCATCGAAGAGATCGGAACCAGACATTAATGATGTGAGTAACTCAACTTCTTCTTGTGCAATATTTCCATCACACGCCATACAGCAGAATGCGGCTTTTAAGTATAAATCATTTATTTTCATGGCAAGTATCATTAATAACCTATTTTTCTTCTTACGGTTTCACTATTTGTATTTCTTTCAAACTTATCTCTAATTGCCTCATGTTTACGTATCATTTCAATAGAAATACTTGGTTTGATCGATGAGATAGCTTCCTCAAGAACAGACATTGAAATAACTTGTAAATGTCTTCGAAAGACAAATCTTGCCGCAGTGTCAACAACAAGCTTAATATCTGCTGATATATAGTTTTCAGTTAATGAGGCAAGTTTGTCGTAATCGATGCCGAAGTCTATTCGTCTCTGTTTAAGATTTATTCTAAAAAGTTCTTTTCTTGTATTGAAATCGGGTTGCGGTATATAATATTTTAACTCTAATCGACCTGATCGCAACGCTGCTTCATCAATCTCAGTCGGCTTATTTGTGGCGCCAATAACTATTACACCGTCATGACCACAGTTATTTAGTTGAGCCAAAAATTCATTAACCTCTCCTGATTCACTGACATTCGTCTGTTTACTCCTATCAGTAATCATAGCATCAATTTCATCAAAGAACAAGATAGTTGGAGCGTTTTTCCGTGCCTCATCAAAGATAGCCGCGATTTTTCCTTGTCCTCCATGAATGTATGGAGACGCAACATCAGAGCATTTTACATACTGATAGTTACAACCCATTTGCTCGGCAAATTTTTCCGCAAAATATGTTTTTCCGCAGCCAGGAGGGCCATAAAATAGAAGTCCATTGGGGATATGCAATCCTAACGATTGAGCCTGCTCAGGATTAGCGAGCAAATCAATAACGTCAGATTGCAGTTGTGCCTTAAGCTCATCCATGCCAGCAACATCAGCGAATCCATTTCCATGTTTTTTGTTCACTTTTGTTGCTTGTTCCTTAACCTCGGAGACTTTTCTTGTTATAGGAGCAACTTGAATTTCACCATTAAGTGCTTTAATAAATTCATCCGCAGATTTGAATCGTTCATCAACATTATTAGCCAATGCTTTTGAAATTATGTTGATTAAATTTTCCTCAATATTTTTTCCTGTATCCGGAATCCGTAAAGGTTTATTTCTTTCAGCAAGAATGACCTCTTCAACATCAGCACGATTCTGTTTATATGGAGAGACATCAATAAAATGTGGAGGCATTCCGAAAACGAGATGGAATAACATAACTCCAACTGAATATAAATCAGTCTGAACCGAAAAAACTCCGTTAAAAGACTCGGGCGCCATATAAAATGGATTGAGACCATCTTTTTTGTAAGATTGAATATTTTGATTCAAGAATCTTGCGTATCCAAAGTCAATAATTTTAGGGACAGAAATATCTGTAGACATATCAAGCATTACATTATCAATAGTAAGCTCGTTATGAATAATAGGTTCTGAAAGACTATGTAGGTACTTTATCCCATTCAATACACCAAGTACAATCTGCTTAGCCTCATATATACTGCATCTTTGTTCTCGAGTCACTTTTTGACTAACCGTCTCTCCACTAATGTAATCATATACTATAAAGGCCATTTTTTGGCCATTAATAACAAGTTCACCACTATCCTTGTAAGAAGTAAGATTAGGATGGGCTAGCAACTTGGATATTTTAAGTTCCAAAACATCTCCATCGCTATCGAACTGAGTCCTGTGTAATTTTGCATAATTAAACAGTTTCAGGAAACAATTCTTCCCTGACGCATCTTTAACTCTGTATGTTTCAGCATATGATGCATCTTTGATTGGAAATACAACTTTGTATTTATCAATGAATTGTTGCTTGGTGAATGATGACATGTTACAATAATAGTTTTATTCCATAAACACTAAGGCTAATCAAAGACACAGCAAATGTGCAAATAGCAATCATAGTGCCCAGACAACCACTTTTATTCTCTGTTTGATTTTTTCGGCTAGATTTCGATAGAGAATTAATATCAAATTTTTGAATAGGATTAGCCTTCAATTCTCCGGAGTAATACTTTTGAATAGTTGATTTAAAATCATCCCAGTCTGCAATTCTGGGAGCCTGCGCATAATAACTGCTTTCACCAAACATTGAACTGTATCCAGCAATATCAGAATCTATACCTTTATCGTGAAAAGGTTCCCACCAAACTGCGAAACCAGTTTGGCAGTCAACATACATCATCGCTAAGGGCGCATGAAAAGACTTTCCACAATGTGGGCAGGTCACGATATTAATTTCATCATTAAAGACTTTGGCCCTAGCGGATTCGCTTTCTCCCCAATAAGTTCGAAATACTTTTGCCTCATAGTGATTACCACAGTATGGGCAGTTAACTCCTATGTCAACCAGCTTGCTCATATTCAATTAGAACTTCACCTTTTCACTTTCAGGCATATCAAGTTGATCGATTACGGCTATGCAGACTTCTCTGAGATCTTCAACATCAGGATTACCGGAACCGATCATCTGAACACCTCTATTAAGTTGTGCCCTAGCTTCGGCAGAATTTTTCCATCTAAATGATCCGAAGTTTTTGGAATGATGCTGGATAAATGCCATGAGTTGATAAATAAGTGTACATGACATAAAAACATCGTGGATATCGCTAAGTGTATCTCTCGCTGCTTGAAGGTTCTTGCTGGTTATTGCCCTGTCGGTCCTTGTGCGAAGTTCGGCAACTTGGGAATCGTAATTATTGCCAAGTTCATTATTGGCTTTCTCCAACCGAGCAAACTCTGAGCGCAATTCGGCCTCTAATGAATCCCATTCATGATGTTTTTCAACCGATTCCATTTCACGGAAAACTTCTCGTAAAGAAGCAAGAAGATGCATAGTACCGTCAGCTGTTGCAATTTCTCCTTCAAAACGCGAATCAATATCAGAAATCATCTTTTGGGATTTCTCAAGTTCTTCAGAAGATATTCCAGCAGCCTTCTGCAAATGAGCGTGTTTCCGTTTAGCTTCATCGAATCTTTCGCGAACCTCCTTATCATTATCAGCTTCACTTCTTGCACCAACTTCTATCTCCTTCTCAATAGTTTCACCAATTACTGCGAAGTTTGCTTGAAGAGTCATTAGTTGAGATCGGTCAACTTTAATTGTGATGTCAATATCACTGTTTTCTGGAATTAAGGCAGGGACATCATCACCAGTTATTATGACATCGAAAACATGATCATTATATATAGCACTTGTTCCTTCGGCATCGCTCTCACCAATATAAATTGGGATAACGAGTCTATCATCTGACATGCCAGGACGTAGCTTTTTAGGAATCTTTAGTCCGTTGCGAACACCAACAGCCGGAAGTTGTTTGTTCTTTTCCAAACCCTTTAACGGAACAAACACATCTTTACTCTTGTCAACATCATGAACCTCAATACCAATGTTTCTAGGGAGAATTGCACTACCAACAACAGTCCCTTGTATGATATTGATTTCATTAGGGAAGCATGGGATGTTTGTTCCTTTCTCATCATATGCAATAATACTGAACGCATTGGCCTTTCCCTCGTTCAACTGGCACTCAATCACATCGCCAATTTCATTGATTTCAATTTTGCCACTTGACCATGCTTTATCACCACGAACAAACTCTACATATACTTTATTCGGGATAATGCCAGTGCTGTCTTCTTTGACAAGTTTGACAGTTACAAATTCAAGCGTTTCAACTGAACTGGAATTATATTGAACATCTAATGCTACAGTTCCCGATTTGATCTCTTCTACAGCATTGCTCTCAATCCCTGAAGCATATAATGCCGCGCCTTTTGCGACGGCTGTCATAGGATCAATTGTCGTATCAACATTTGGAGTAATTTGATCTTTAAGGAGAGATCTTAGCACCGGGGAATATGTTGGGCCGCCCACCAATATCAACGTATCAAGCCGGCCTTCAAGATTATTACGTTTCAAAAGTTCCTTTGTAATATCAACGGCCTTTTGAAATATTGGTTTTACGACTGGTTCAAGTTGCTCTTTTGTAATAACCATATCTAACTCGATCGGGGTTCCTTCATCATCATCTCCAAATTCATCGAGTTGAGACATAATATCACATTTGTCTTTGAAGGACAACTGATTTTTCGCTTGTTCGGCGTAAAATTTCATGGCGTCTCTCAAAATTTGGCGTTTAGTATCATCCGCCAAAATATCATCTATTACAAAATTCTCTTTGATGTAAGGAATTATGATTTCATCCACGATCGCATAATCAAGATTCTTACCTCCCAGATAGTTATCGCCTTCGGTATCAGTGACCTGCATAATTCCATCTTCAACCTTCAAAACAGCGGAATCAAATGTACCACCACCGAAGTCAAATACAACCCAATATCCATCCTTTTGGCTACTTGTAAGGCCATAGGCCATTGATGCCGCAATTGGTTCCTGAAGTAACTCACAATGATTAATTCCAGCGAGAGTTGCAGCTCTTTTTGTGGCAGCAATCTGATCTGGTGTAAACTTCGCAGGGATTGTAATTACACATGAATTAATATTATCCTCCGATACGAAAGATTTTAGTGTTTTTAAAACTTCAGCAGACAATTCTTCAGAATTATATTCACGTCCCATATTGGAACTTGAATATCTTGTATCCAAGCCCATAGTTCGCTTAAATTCAAGAAAAACATTTTCATTGTCTTTAGTCCATTTATGTGTTGCCCTCGCCTTATCTTGTCGGAGATCATTATATGCGCTTGTGCCTAACTTTATGATTTTCTTCCTAGTGAAAGAAACACAAGACGACATTGTGTCTTTTAAGTCATCTGCTTTTTTGATTGTGGGAGTGCCATTTTCCATTTTGCAGATTGCAGAATTGGTCGTTCCGAGATCAATTCCATATTTCATTTTTACTTGGACCATATTATGATATCTTATATATTTTGACTTACTGTAATCTGTGCGGCTTGAATCATTTTGCCTTGATAATTGATCTGAGGCTTTGTAATACCTGTGATAATTTGTTCCCCTTCAGAAAGGGTATCATCCTCGATAAAATTAGCTGTAACTTTCATACCATCATGATATGGTTTTCCTAGCATATCGACAATTTCATATCCGCTTGCAAGCAGATTGTCTTTCATTTGAGAAATAGTTTTTGACAAATGTTTGTGGCCACGCACACTGCTATCCATCTTAAACAAAGTCATTTCCATAAAAGTAATCCTGTCCGCAAGAGCTTTAATCAAGTCCTGTTGATTATTATTAGGAAAACCTAAAGGAGATAATGCTTTTATAGAAGATGCGATGTCCTGCATGTCGGCCATTTCGAATGAGAACTTCTCAATAATCTCTTGATTAATTTTATCTGACTGCTGCTTGAGTTCCTCGATTTCATTTGAGCCTTTTTTATGGAAAAGAAAGGTTAACAATGACGAAATTATCAGCACAAAGAAAGCCAGAATTATGCCCCACAAGGATTTCTTTTTAAGAGTGGCCGACTGCGAGTCAATATCTCCCTGAGCAAGGGAAATTCTTGCCGATAAAGAATCTTTATTGGCAGAAATAACAGACGAATTTTTATCAATCCCTAACTGAAGTTTTTGAGATACATTGTAATTTTCTTCTTTTTGATTTTCGAATAACTGTTGAAGTTTGGAAATGTCTTTTTTAAGTTGGGCATTATCCTTTTCAAGAGAAATGACCTTGTTCTGAAGGTTTATATACTCAGTTGAAAGATCGTCGATGGACTTTCTTAAATCAACATCCGTGGACTCGGCTGAAGTTTGCCCGGAAGCATTGAAAACCCCACAAAAAAGAACAAGAACAGTAAATGATATAAGCTTTCTCATAATATTTGGGTTTTAGCTACATAGTTGTGCCAATAGTGCTATAATGCCAAAGAAAATAACGTACCCGAGAATTTGGGATAAACAGCCTCCGGTTGCTCGATCTGCTTTTTCGTAACCAGAAGGCATGGCCGCTAGGTTAGATGAAATGATCGACAGATTTTGTGACACCCTAGATTTCGTGCTTGTGTCAAGATCCATTTTTTGGATCTTTTCAATGGCCTCTTTTGCTGCTTTAGAATTTGATCTCGAATCAGTGTTTTTATTAATAACCGAGATAATCATACTGAGGGCATGATTTGCTATAGCAGAAGATATCGATAGATACCCTTCGGAATACTCGCCTAGCGTCGCTTTAATGTTATTCAAATACGGCTGAACACTATCTATTAATGCCGTAGCATTACTAATTGAATCCCCTTTAAGCTTATGAGATTCCAAGATACTTGCAATTGATCGGATATCCTTATCTACGACAGACTGTTCCTTTTGCTTTTTAAGGATATTGAGATTCTGCAAGCATCTATCTTTCACAAGCTTGCCAACAGCTATCCTTGTTGCATATTCTTGAATTTCAAGAGCATTAGACAGTTTTGACGACGGCTCATCATCAGAATTATTAAAGTAATTTATACCACATTGAAGAATTTGCTTGGCTAGATTGTCGGCAATCGACTGATATTGAATATTTGTTTCCCCAACAAGTGATTTTACTGTATTAAGTGCAAACGAAGTGTTTTTTATCAATGCCCGTCCGGCTCTTAATGAAGCTGTTGCATCAGAAGCCGATACAGATTTGGCTGTAGAAATTTCATTGTTTATCCGCGCTAATGGCTCACTGAGAGCCTTTTCTGATACATATGCAATATCTTCCTTATCCGACATGGCATTTATCAACACCATAGGATCGGCTTCTGTGAGCAACTCATCAATTACAATATGAATTAGGTCATCACCGGATATTTGAAAAGTATCGTCACATACAACGGAAGAAAATGAAATGCGAAGCTCCTCATTATGAGCTAATTGGGAATACAAGGCAATTGCATCAGAATATCTTTTTTGAATTACGGCAATTACCGCCAAATTTATTATTGAAGAGAACGATATTTTTCTGCTTAATATTTCTATCGCATTATCTAACTCCTGGTTAACAATATGGCTTATTGCAAGATCATCAAATGCATCATTTTTACAAAACCAAAATAATGCATATCGTATTTTGTCTGCCGGAAGCTTTATACTAGATTGAGATTTTTGTGCAGAATCAAGACTACGATGAATATCACCCAAAAGATAATTCAGGTCTTCAGGAAAGGAAACTTCTTTTCCAACATTTAGATAAGCTTTAATCTTACCTAGATTTCGTACTATCTCAGATTGCTTTGCATTTGTGAAAATGCCAAGAACTCTAAATGGATTGTTTACAACAACATCTAACATAGTTTCAATCAAATAGACATGAATATTATATTAGCGTGATACCTTCCACTCAATATAATTTTCGTACTTATATCCGCCTCGTCTCTTCTCACATATCTGCACAAAATGATCATACTTATCTCTATAAAAGCCATATGAATCCGACCCAACGAGATAGACCGCATTATCAACTCGGAAATCAACAAGAGCTTGCGCAAAGTCATGAAAGGACTCTGGGTTTTGACTCATTACTATTATGATTTCCCCACCACGGTCACATATCGCTTTACGAATAGATTTGTTCTTGGGTTCATTTTCTACTAATACGCCATTATTGACCAAGGCATATTGTCTGAAAAAGTAGCCACCTTTTTCGGTCGCTTCTTCAAACAAAGGAGAATTATCCGCAACGCCAACAATAATCTTGTTATCTATTATCGAAACAAAACCTTTCTTTGAGAGTCCCCAAGCCATCGGTTCTCCAGCAAGGACAAAAGCGCCATTAATTTTTCCGTTATCAGCTCTGATATCTGCTGCTTGAGTCACGAATATTATGCTCTTGTCTTTAATATCAGGTGTTCCAATTGATAGAGAGGCAACTGCATTATGAGGGATATAAATGTCAAGAGGAATGTCATTTATTGTATGTTGAAGATGTTCTGTATATGCAACACCAGAAGTGTCCGAATAATCTCCAAGTAATTGTATAGGTTCACTTACCTCTTCGCACGGAACTAATGATGCAGAAGGGTCGAATACCTCCTGTACAGATTCATTATGAGATGTATGCGGTAGAATAATAATCGTGGCAATCACGAGTATAATAGCCAAAACAGCAACAAACCAATATTTTTTTAAAAGTTTGCTACAAGAGTTGGACTTGGAAGATTGCCCGATTACTCTCAACTCATCATCACGAATTTCGTCGGTACGTTTATTCATTCCCAGTTAATTTTAATGACTCAATATATGTTTTGAGTTTAATCAAAACTTCACGTGATGCAGTCAATTCATGCCAACTTCCTTTACAGTCCGATAAGATCAGTTGTTGCTTTGCCACATCAACAAGGTATATGTAATTAGTATTTATTATTAGGCTGCGTCCCAGCCTTAAAAAGTTACCGCCATTGTCTCCTAATTGTTCGGCTATGATATCTTCGACCTGACCCAATTGAAGACATACAAGCCGAGAACGACCGTCAAGAGTAATAATGTTAGAATAGTTACCATCAGATGACACATACATCATATAATCTACTGGGACCCTTAACAGTTCCGTACTCTTCGATATGATGATGTGTTTCATAATGATTATTATTTCACTAACAAAGTTAGCCTATTTTATCTATCCTTCAATACATAACGTAAACTATTGTATGAGTTGAAATTATAGTGTATGAAATTATTAAATGATTCAAAACTCATACAATATCTTCCCACATTCATACATCTATCTATTAATCATTTGTTTATGTAAATAATACGAAGGAATTTTGCAATGAAGTCTCTAATTGAATTCTATAAATGAAAGATATCCAGAATAATAAAAATACAACTATGGTTTGCAAGAAAATTGTCCTATTCTTAATGTTCTCATTGTTATTAATATCATGTTCAACGCCTAGTCTTTCAGAGGCTACTGAGTTTAGTGATGTAATTGAATCTTTCTCTCCCGCTTATGTCCCGACATGCGGGCCTGTTTCAGTGACTTTCTCCGAACCAATTGGTCCTGATGACTCTCTTGTACATAAAGCTCCCTCCCATCTATTTCACTTAAAGCCTTCCATAAAAGGCGAGGCGTGGTGGACAAATGGAGGAAGGACGCTTGAGTTCCGTCCAGAGAAGGGTGCCTTCTCAAGCGGACAAGAATATTACTGTACATTGAAGACTAGCAAACTCATTGATGGGAAGGATGACTTTATTTTCAAGGTTGCCATTGCAGAAAAGGAATGTGAGTTTTCTTTGACCGGTGTAATTCCAGAACCCGAAGACGATAGTAACTTAAAAGTCGTCATATGCTGCCGACTAGTATTAAGTGAGCCAGCGGTTGGTTCTAATCTTGAGAAACTGGTAAATTGCCGCATGGTTCAGGAGGACTATAAAGTTAAGATTGAGGAAATCAGCAAGACCGAATATGACTTTCGGATATATGGTTTCAAACGAGGCTTGTCTTCAAATGAAGTAAGCGTTTCATTCGATGCAAAGAAGATTGGTTTCAAGCCGGTATTGGATGTTCATGCAACCATCCCTGCAGGCAAAACTTTCAAAATAACGAATATTGACAGAATAAATTCTTCAAACCCTTATGTGGAAATTGACTTCACCGACAGATTAGACGAGACGCAGGATCTGACGGGACTTATCTCAATAGATGAAACGGATGATATTTCAATTCAACGGGAACGCAGTCGAATAAAGGTGTTCTTTCCCGCATCATTGGAGAGTTTTAATCTGCGTGTCTCAAATAATATTCGTAGTCGTTCCAAGGCTAACCTGGAAGACGGTCTTGAACAGTATTTCGGATTTGAGGAAATAGTGCCTCAGGTAGAGATACCACTGAGTGGGACAATTCTTCCAGATGGCGATAATCTCAGGCTCCCGTTCAAAGCGGTCAATCTGCGGGCAGTAGATATAGCTGTTGTAAAGATTTACACAAGTAATGTGCTCCAATTCCTTCAGGAGAACGATTTGGATGGAGACAGTGAGATACGTAGAGTAGGTCGCTTGGTGTACCGGAAAACAGCGCGATTGGATAAGAACGCTGCATTTGACCTTCATCATTGGAACGATTTTTCCATCGACTTGTACGGGATGTTTCGGAAAGAAAAAGGTGCTCTGTATCAGATTAGGCTTTCTTTCAAGAAAGAGTATTCTCTTTTCGGCCAGGAAGAGTATGAAAGAGGGATTTCATTGCCTGAGGAAAATGGCATTACTGAAGTTGATAATGCCGAATGGGATAAAGCAGAGTCGTACTTTTACTATGAAGATGTTGATTGGGATGAATACGACTGGTCTGAACGAGATGATCCCACAAAAGCAAGCTATTATATGTGTTCGGGGCGTTTCCCGAAGTATAACCTTGCAGCATCAAATATCGGTCTTATCGTGAAGAGCTCAGACAAGGGACGTTTGTGGACTATTGTCAGCGATTTGAAGACCGCAACACCTATGGCTGGAGTAAAGGTAACTGCATATAACTACCAGTTACGAAACATAGGAAGTGGCATTTCTACAGAGAATGGCTTTGCCGATTTTCAAGTCAGCGGGCAACCATTCGTTGTGACCGCCTCCGCCGAGGGGTATACAACCTATCTAAAGGTGGCTAACGGGAAGGAGAAGTCACTCAGCAGGTTTGATGTTGGAGGCAAGAAGATAGTAAAAGGTGTGAAGGGTTATGCCTACGGAGAAAGGGGTGTCTGGAGGCCCGGCGATACCCTTCATGTTACGTTCATCCTGGAGGACAAAAACCGCTCAATACCTGCTAATCATCCTGTCGAGATGATCCTACACACTCCAGAAGGACAGTTCTATAGCCGATACGTACTTACTGGAGGAAAGGATGGCTTCTATGCATTCACGATCCCAACACGGGAGTCTGATCCAACCGGAACATGGAAGGCAGAGTTTAATGTCGGAGGTTCAGTTTTCAAGAAGGACCTGAAAATTGAGACCGTAAAGCCGAACAGACTCAAGATCAATTTTTCGTCCTCCAACGGCATGCTGATGGCGGGAAAGAATGACACCATCAATGTCGAATCACATTGGCTCACAGGGCCTGCCGCAACAGGCATGGAAACAAGTCTTGAAATGACATTAGGCAGAGTCGGGAATCCATTTAAAGGATTTGAAGATTATGTTTTCAACAACCCATTATCTGATTTCAAATTTGGGAAATACGAGCTGGGCTCTGATGTTCTGGACTCACTTGGTAGTTGCACGATACCATTTACTATAGATAAAATACATAACGCTCCGGGCATGCTTATAGCAAATGTTTCCTGCCGGGTAGAGGAGCCAGGAGGCGGGTTCAGCATCAGTGCAAAGAGCCAGATGTTTTCCCCATATTCTACATATGCCGGAATTCATTTTGACGCAACGGAGTTTGAGACAGACAAGAATCTGAATTTCCCTGTCGTATGCATCGACGGATTCGGCAAACCTGTTTCAGATCACGAACTGAACTACAAGATATACAGGCTCGGATGGAGTTGGTGGTGGGAGACAAATACCAAAGATTTAGACTCTTATATCAATAGCCATAGTGCCGAATTAGTTGAAGAAGGAACAGTTATTTGTGGCGGGACAGAGTCTGTTATCCCTTTCCGGGTTGATTACCCTTCATGGGGTAAATACCTTATCCTCGTGAAGGACGAGGAAAGTGGGCATGCAACGGGCGGCACAATTTACGTCGATTGGCCTCTTTGGCGGGGACATTCTGACAAATCTGACCCGACAGCCATTTCTATGTTATCCTTCAGCACCGACAAAAAATCATACGAAGTGGGAGAAACGGTGAACTTGTATCTTCCAGCAGCAAAAGGTGGAAGAGCGCTGGTGTCCTTGGAGAATGCCAGCGGTGTGATATCCCGGACATGGGTGGCTACGGCCGGCTCATCTGAGACGGTGCACAAGTTCACTGTCACGAAAGCGATGTCCCCGAACTTCTATATTCATGTATCCCTTCTCCAGCCTCACAGGAACACGGTGAATGACCTTCCAATCAGGATGTACGGTGTTCAGAATATCACCGTCACGGATAAAAACTCATATCTGTATCCGGTCATAGATGCTCCTGCTGTAATAGAACCGGAACAGCGTTTCACCATAAGGGTGCGGGAGCAGAAAGGGCGTCCGATGACATATACCCTGGCAATTGTGGATGAAGGTCTTCTCGACCTTACTTCATTCAGAACTCCGAACCCATGGCAGACGATGAACGAGAGAGAAGCTCTTGGCGTGAAGACATGGGATATCTATGACGATGTCATCGGCGCTTATGGAGGAAGCTGGTCTAAGGTACTCAGCATCGGAGGTGACGAGGCGCTTCGCAGTGGAACAAAGAAGGATAATCGGTTCAAGCCGGTGGTCGAGTACTACGGACCGTTCACACTGGAGGGCGGAACCGCCACACACCGACTGAAGCTCCCTATGTATGTCGGCAGTGTTAGGATAATGGTGGTTGCGGGACATGCGGGTGCATACGGTAATGCCGAAAAGACCATGGCGGTATGTTCTCCTCTCATGCTTGTACCGACTCTGCCACGCAGTCTTGCATGTGGCGAGACCGTGAAGCTCCCTGTGAATGTCTTTGCGACGGAAAAAGGTATTGGAAAGGTGAATGTCGAAGTGAAGGTAAACGGACCGGTTAAGATTCAAGGTAGCAGTACGGCATTGATGTCGTTCAGTGACGCAGGGGATGACATGGCCACATTCGAACTGAAGGCCGACGATCGCTCGGAAGGAATTGCCGAGGTTACTGTCACCGCAAGGAACGGGAGTTTTACCGCTACTGACAAAATATCCATCACGGTCTCCAATCCGAATGCTCCCGTCGTGACAATAAGAGACACATGCATTACGGCCGGAAGCAGTTCCTCGCTATTTTGGACTCCGTTCAGGGAAGGCAGCCGAGAAGGTGTCACCCTAGAGTTATCGTCGTTCCCTTCGATTTCATTCGTCGATGCGTTCACATTTGTGCAGAGCTACAGGTATCTATGTACAGAGCAGCTCTCGTCGATGGGAATGTATCTTCTCTATGGTGCGAGGTTTCTTCCCACCTGGCAGCAGAAAGAAGCGAAGAACCGTCTCGGAAATATCATCCGCGAGCTTTACTCTCGGCAACTCAGTAGCGGTGGCTTTGCATACTGGCCGGGTGACGGCTCTGCCAATGAATGGGCCACATCGATGGCCGGTCAGGTGCTAGTCGAGGCTGGCAAACAAGGGCTGCCTGTCTCAAAGTCTGTCATTTCCCAGTGGCAGGTTTTCCAAAAAAAGACAGCCAAGGTATATAAACGTACCAAGGGGAATCTCTCTGACCTTCAGCAGGCTTACAGACTTTATACTCTGGCACTTTCCGGAGAACCGGATGCGGCTGCTATGAATCGTCTCAAGGAAAATTCGGTCATCTCAAATCAGGCACGCTTGAGGCTATCCGCCGCATATGCGATTGCAGGAAAGGTAGCAACGGCTGCGGAGCTTGCAGCAACTTCTTCTAGTGAGGATACAGAGGAAATCAGCGACAGGCACTACACGTTCCAAGACAGAAGAAGGGATGATGCTATGATTCTTGAGACTCTTGTCCTTGTAGGAAACAAGACAGAGGCCTTGAGAAAGGCACAGACAATCGCATCCTCGTTCTCTTCCTACTCCTGTAGTACACAAGAACTGGCGTTTACTAGTCTTGCCTTGAGTCGTCTATCCGAACTTGTCGGAAAGGAACCAGCTATAGGCACGGTGGATGGCACGAAAATGTCA
The DNA here is from genome assembly GCA_018065305.1 of Candidatus Cacconaster scatequi. Lineage (GTDB taxonomy): Bacteria > Bacteroidota > Bacteroidia > Bacteroidales > UBA932 > Cacconaster > Cacconaster scatequi. The sequence goes on from JAGHTO010000021.1 coordinate 132,241, forward strand.
GGTACTGTCTATGCGAAGTCCCTTGTTTCCGAAAAGGGAATAGTCATGATTACTAATAGTGGCAAGTCTGATATGTATGTGAGGATGGTGGAAAAGCATGTCCCGGACATAAAAACGAATATTCCTGCAAATGAGAGCGGGATTAGTTTGAAAGTCGTGTATACCGATGAGAACGGGAATACTGTCATACCGGCAGAACTGCGTCAGGGGCAGGGCTTCTACGTAAATGTAACGGTGAAGGACCTCCGTACCGTATCGGGAGAGAGGAATATGGCTCTTACGTTCCCTTGCCCATCGGGTTGGGAAATATGGAATGACCGCCTGTTCGGTGGTTCTGGTCAACCTTCTGCACGTGGATGTAAATATAGGGATATCAGGGATAACAATGTGCAGTGGTTCTTCTCACTAGGGCCGGGAGAAAGCAAGAACTTTAAGACAAAGGTTCTGGCATCATACGAAGGGAACTTCTATGGCGCTCCTGTCTGGTGCGAGGATATGTATGACACGTCGTACCACGCAAACGCCTCATCGTACAAAACAAAGGTTGTTGATTAATGACAAGAAACAGGACCATCATCGCTTTGCTCGTCTTTGGAACGGTATTCCTTCTGTGGCTATTCTGCCTGCCGAAGGATCCGTTCCAAAGTGTACCATATTCGACGGTGGTTTTAGATAGGAATGGGGAGCTGCTCGGCGCGAGGGTTGCCGATGACGGTCAATGGAGATTTCCTCCATGCGACTCGTTGCCGTCAAAATATAAGGCTGCAGTGATAGAGTTTGAGGACAGGGGGTTCATGCATCACTTCGGATTCAGTATAAAGGCTATCGGTAGAGCCCTAGTGCAGAATCTCAGAGGAGGTCACACTGTGAGCGGTGCAAGCACCATCACTATGCAGGTCATACGAATGTCCAGGAATAAGCCAAGAAACATTTGGCAGAAGGCTATCGAGACTTTTATGGCCACTCGTATGGAGAGCCGCTCAACAAAGGATGAGATTCTTTGCATGTACGCATCCCATGCTCCTTTCGGAGGCAATGTAATCGGACTCCAGGCGGCATCATGGAAATATCTTGGATGTGAACCGGGTCAAATGTCCTGGGCAGAAGCTTCGCTTATGGCTGTATTACCTAATGCGCCCTCATCAATGCATCTTTCAAAGAACAGGGAGGCACTTAAAAAGAAAAGGAATCGGCTTCTATTACATCTTCACGACAGGGGTTATATATCAGAATCAGAATATCTTGACGCAGTCGATGAATCTCTTCCAGAAAATCCATTGCCAATTCCTTCATTAGCTTTTCATGTTGTTCAAGAAAATGACATAATAAGGCATGGAATGCAAAGTAAGACAACAATTGACATCAAACTGCAAAACCAAATTGAAGACCTTGCTGATGGATGGTGTAAAGAGATAAACGAAAATGGAGCAGCTGATCTTGCGGTAATTGTAATTGACGTACAAACGGGAGATGAACTTGTTCGTATTGGGAATGCTAATCTTTCAAGAAAACGGTTAGGAATGTATGTAGATATCACACGCAGTCCTAGAAGTACGGGGAGTATACTCAAGCCGCTTCTCTATTGTGCTGCTCTACAAGAAGGCATCATAACTCCAGGAACATTGCTCCCAGATATTCCCATGAACTTCAACGGTTTCGCTCCTAATAATTTCGACAGAAGTTTCAATGGAGCCGTGACTGCAAGAAATGCACTTTGCAGGTCTCTTAATATTCCCTCTGTTTATCTCTTAAAACAATACGGCATTAACCAATTCTGTTCATTGCTTCAGTCTTGTGGTTTAACGACAATTGATGATAGTGCCCAAAGATATGGTTATTCACTCATTCTTGGTGGTGCTGAAACAACGCTAGCAGAAATTACTTCAATTTATGCATCACTTGCACGAAATGCACTTATGCCGGAAATTGACAGCACGTCAATATTCCCGTTTAAAGATAAATCAGCAATATGGCAAACTCTTGATGCTTTGAGTGATGTCAGCAGACCTGATGAAATTGACTGGAGAGCGATAGAATCTGTAGAAAGGATAGCATGGAAAACTGGGACCAGTTGGGGAGGACGTGATGCTTGGGCAACAGGTGTCACCCCAGAGTATGCAGTAGGAGTTTGGGTTGGTAACGCAGAAGGCGGAAGCTGCCCGAACATGACCGGATCACGGACTGCTGGCCCTGTAATGTTTGATATATTCAACTGCCTTCCTGGTTCTAATATGTGGTTCGCAGAACCAAATGATTACAAGTTTAAATATGAAAATAAAACTACAGAGAGTGATTATTCAGGAATAGAAAGAATTTTCATGTTAGACTCATCCCCAATGAGATTCATTTACCCGTCAATGGGAGCTAATATTACGATTCCAAGACAACTTGACGGTTCAATAAATGGAATGACACTATACGTAGTACACAGAACCAAGGAGATGGAATTATTTTGGCATATGGACGGGTGTTATCTTGGTTCAACAAAAGACATTCATAAAATGAATATTAACCCAGAAAATGGTAAGCATGTTGTTTCAGTAATGGACTTAGACGCCAATACAATAGTTGTTGAATTTGAGGTCAATGATATCAAATAAACCATTGTTTTTGTTAAAAAATAAGTAACTTTGGCAAAAACAAACAGGAGTATCTTTTGAATCGACAGCACGTGATTCATCGCCATCTGGCGTCTGTCTTGCGGTCATGAAGGAAGCAGAGAGGTATCTCCTTTTTTTACCTTTATTTTTTGCATTGTACAATAAGCACATTGCTATTTATAGAAGATATTGAATAGTAATTATCTTTGAATTATCCTATTTATCAGGAAGAGTGGAAAGGCCTGCCGCCGCACTGAAATTTCAGGGAAAGTATGAGGAATTGGTCGTCCTCACTGACAAATAGGTTTTCTGCTTGTTCAATAACCTCTACAATAACCTAGCAGCCGTTATCGCTCTTCCGCATTCGTATCCTTCTCTTCTGGCCGAGAAGAATCGTTCATCAGTATAAGTATCAATTTCGGATACGAAGATGTTTTCTTCCTTGACACCATTACTCATCAGCAGCCATTTGTTGGCAGCTTTAAGGTCAATGTGATGCCCTCCTTTCATCGAATCAGATTCAGGAGCACCGTCCCACTTCCAAACAATATCGAATGGGATTCCGGCTTCCTTGAAGAATTGAGGGACTTCCTCCCCTACCTGAAAACTTTCAAGGCCTATTCCTGGGCCAATGACAGCGAACAAATCTTTAGGATCTGTTTTGTATGTCGCAATCATACTTGAAATCGAGTAAAGGGCAATTTTCTGAACCGTGCCTTTCCATCCTGCATGTATAGCAGCGACTGCCTTATGCACGGGGTCATAGAGAAGAACAGGAATGCAGTCAGCAGTACGTACTCCGATTGCTATCGGAAGATTTGTGATGAGGGCATCATACCCTTCGAAATCTTCACGAGTCATTCCTTCCCTATCAACAATGCCTACTTTATAACCATGAACCTGATGACCGCATAGGACAGGATAAGGAAGCTCAGCATCACGCATTGTGGTGAAAGCTTCCACATCGGGTCCTATTGAATAAAATAGAAGTCGGTTATCGGTCATCTCAGCTCAAATCTTTCTACAAATGTACTCAAATATGCCTTTCCAGACAAGAAAGTAATAGTATTAATACGCTTCAATTACTCAGAATACGACAAATAATGTTAAATAATACTCTTAATAATGTTAAAAGATTTTGTATGCAATTAAATTTCTTTTAACTTTGCATTAAATCAATATCTGTTTCGGTATGAAAGAATTTAAAGTACCACTAGGTGAGTCTAGAGAGATTATTAAGCAACGGAAGGAAATCATCCTAGATTTCTATCGTGAATGGAAAAGAGAGAATCCAGAACAACGAGTATACAACAGAAACCTTAAGGAGTATATTTATGTCAAGCATATTTCTATTTCTGAGACTGCTATGCATGCATCAAATAGATATCTCTCGACCTTAGCTGTTCTACAACTCGACGGCATTCTCTGTGGTGCAATGAAGGTATCCCAAGAGAAAGTGAAACAGAATTCAAATCAGAAGAAGTTCAGGTCAATGATTATCATGAATTATCTCTGCCCAGGGATTGGCTTGGTAAAACTCACTGTTGGGGTTGAGCACAAGACTTTCATCAAGACACAATATTGCATCACAGCAATTGAACTGGAATAAAAAAACACCCAACTATGGGTGTTTATCGCCTCAGATTGCGTATGAAGTCATTTACCATAAGGTGAAAGGCGGGGGCGAGGACTTATGCACTAAACGCATCCTTCGGCTTCATACGTCTTACATTCCAATGCAAATATACTAATTCTTTTATATTCAACATGCAAACACGTATTATTTCTATTGCAAATCACAAAGGCGGCGTCGGCAAGACAACAACCGTTGCCACGCTCGGGTCCCTGTTGGCGAAGAGAGGTTATAAGGTGCTAATGGTTGATCTTGACGCCCAGTGTAACCTTACAGAATCCTTCCTAAAAGAGGAGCCGTCGCACAGCATCTATGACTCTTTCCTGGGAAACATTGATGACACATCAGTACAAGTAAGGGAGAATCTATTCATACTCCCCTCTTCCCTTGACATGTCCGCTATGGACCTGATGCTCTCAGGCAGAATGGAACGTGAGAAGATTCTCAAGAATGTCCTGAACAACTTGATTGACCGTCATGAATTCGATGTCGTCCTTCTTGACTGCCCTCCTTCACTGGGAATCATCACGGTGAACGCATTTGTTGCCAGCACTGACATCTATGTCGCAACAACGCCGGAATACCTTCCGATCAAAGGACTGGTACGCTTGAATGAGATTACCGGAATGGTAGCTCAGAGTCTTAATCCCGGTATAAGTATTAACGGTATTATCGTGACCAGATTTAACTCTACAAAGAAACTTCACGTATCAGTAGATGCCAAGATTCGGGAGACATACGGAGAAATAGTATTCAGGACTAGAATTCGGGAAAACATCAAACTGGCAGAGAGCCCGATGACATTCAGGGACGTGACCGAATATGCACCGGACTGCAACGGAGCCAAGGACTATGAAGCACTTGCAGAAGAGATAATTGTATTACTTTAATTCCATTAACAATGAAACAGGACAATAATATCGAATCGGGATTGAATGCACTGTTCGGCGGCAAGCCGGAGAAACCTGTTGAAGAAAGGGCACAGAGCAGCTTTACACTTCATGGCCACGGCAGACCGAGAAAAGAAGATGCAGCGGATGATGCCGAATACATGAGAACGTCTCTCATTGTGAACAAGCAGACCTATGACAAGCTTCGTGAGATTGCTCTCAAGGAATCAATCACCCTGAAGGACATGATCCATTTCTCATTCGAGCTGGCAATCGAGAAATATGAGGCGAAGAACGGTAAGGTTGAAATCGCCAGCCGGGACAAAAAGAAGGAGGAACTGTTCGGATTATGATGAATATTCACTTTTCGCATCAACTCGCTGAGAATCGAAAAATCGTTTCGATGTTCACGACAGACTTGAAATCCGCCAAAAATCCATCGCATAATGTTCACTAATAGCAAAAGTGAATATAGATTGATTATCAGGCACATAGTTTTTGAGGGGTCTTTGGGATATTCACTTACAACTCCCCTATCACAAAAATGAATATCATCCATATTTGCCATTCGGCGTGAAAGTATCGTAGGCGTTTGGGCGATTGCTCGTGTTATTATCTTCCTTAGTCCGTCGTGCCCGGCTTACGGGCGCGGACTTCTTTAACACTAGAGAATGGCAATCACAAATGAGTATCAAACACAGCAACACGACATCGGACTACCTTGAATGGGATTCGATGTTATCTTTGATTCACCGTCTATACAGGGATGGCGAATACCGAATCAGTCTTCTTATCGGATGCGGATGTTTCTTCGGTCTCAGGATATCTGATCTCCGGACGCTCCGCTGGAGCCAGCTTCTGGATGCGGACACATTCGAACTGATAGAGCAGAAAACCGGTAAGCGCAGAATTGTCCGAATCAACAAAGGGTTTCAGAAGTACATCATTGACTGTTACAAGAAACTTGGATCTCCGGACAAAACTGAATATGTATTCCTGTCAAAGAAAAAACAGGTATTTACGGTCCAGCGTATAAACGTAATCTTCAAAGAAATCAAGAAGAAATACGGTCTGAAGATAGCGCATTTCAGCACGCACTCGATGAGAAAGACATTTGGCCGGAAGGTGGTCGAATCGGCCGGTGATGAGGCTGAAATGGCCCTTATCAAGCTCAGCGAGATTTTCAACCACAGCTCCCCTGCTATAACCAGAAGGTATTTGGGATTAAGGCAACAGGAACTTGGAGAAGTCTATGACGGGTTGGAATTCTAAGGCGTGCAAGCCTTGCATCTGTTCGTCATCCGACAGTCACAGTCCTACCTTTGCTTCCGAAAACCAAAAACAAAATAAAGCAATGGAAGCAAAGAACATTTACAATCTCATTATTCTTGATGAAAGCGGATCAATGACAGCCATAGAGCGTCAAGCTGTTTCTGCAATGAATGAAACAATTCAGGGCATTCGTAAAGCCCAGAAGACAAATCCTGACCAAAACTATTTCGTCACTCTTGTCGTTTTCGAAGGTGACGGCATGAAGGGCGTCAGGACAGTCAGAGACCGTGTCCCTGTTGAGAATGTTGAAGACATCAAACAGGAGGAATACGTACCTGGAGCATGTACCCCTCTCTATGATGCTATGGGACTCTCCATCACCAATCTGAGTAAGGTCACAAAGAAAGATGATCCGGTTTTGGTAACGATCATTACTGATGGTATGGAGAACTCCAGCAGCGAATATAGCGGATCTGACATCAAGCATCTGGTTTCAAAGAAACGCGAATCCGGATGGACTTTCGCTTACATAGGGGCGAATCAGGATGCTGTTGAAGTCGCTCGCGAGCTCGATATCAAGAATGCATTGAACTTCGACGCTTCTGAGGAAGGTACAGAGGAAATGGGTAGCATTCTGGCAGAGTCTACTGTAATGTTCAACATGGCAGCGCCAAAATGCTGCATGGCGGATTCAGACGGCTTCTTCAAGAAGAAAACCGGCCGGAAGAAATAGGAATCTTATCTGATGGCCTCCCAAACCACAAGAGACCTGTCAAGAGAAATAGACCTCCGTCCTCCCCTTTCTCCGGAAACATAGTAAGCCTTTGCTATTGTGCCACTGAAAGCCTCTGCAAAGGCTTTCTTGATGCGGGACAGGCTGATATTAGCATTGTTCTGGAACGGGTCTGCAAGGTTATCTATCGTTTGTTTCATCGCATCCGGATCATCGCGTCCGGATATGGATTGATAGAGATCCATCAGTTCTTTTTTATGCTCTGGAAGGTCCTTGATTGCAAGTCCCTCCGGGTGTTTCAAGAACAGGAAATATAGAGCCTTTGTCTTGTCATCCATTTTGATCTCCTTGTTTCCGTAATCAGGAAGGTATATTTTCGCATGGCGGGAAATGACCATCCTTGAATAAGTAGGAGTCTGTTCCCCAAGGAGGAAACGAAGAGCTGATTCGCTAAGGCCAAGTTCTCGAAGTCTGCTTTCCTTTAGCTCTTGAAGTTCGAGTATGAGTTGTTCAATATCGTATTCTTCACCTCTCTCCTCCGGCAATGACGAGCATGGTGACGACATCTTACATTCGTCGTAAGCCGCATCTGGAAAGGCACAGTCGTAACAAACAGTTCCTTTTGAAAATAATGTTGAAGTCGACTCTTTTTCGAGATACTTTACCAAAAGTTCCAGGAAGACTTCTGAACTTTCATCCTGCTCATTGCTCTGGATGGCAAACAGCTTGCCATCAATTTGTCGTATTGCTAACGGTGAATCCAGCAGAATCCCAAGTTCCCCGACGATTCTATTTTGGGCCAGTTCATAGGAAAGGATCAAATCATTATCAGGAAGGTAATAGTCTATGATGTCCTTTTCAAGATTCTGGAATACCTGAGGTAGATAGATGAGTTCAAAACCAAGGGCCGAGAGTTTGTCTTGAAAAGAAGCAAAGTCAATCAAAGACAGAGTATCTCTTGATTTTGGTTCAAGAAGGAGAATCTGACTTTCCTCAAGAATGAATTCAGATATATTGTGTATTGGAGACTCTATCATTGTAAATATAACTTGCTGTTACAAAAATAAATAAAATATGGCGTTCTGAGAACAAAAAGGGCCCCAATGAAGAGGGGCCCAAGCAAGCTGCCCGAAAAATGGGCAAAGAAATACTCTTGTCAAAATAGATTTGCGTATAAGAGTAACGCAAAGATAATAAGAATATTCAAGTTCAGAATCTTTCTTATTCTGGGATTGCTCATAGCTTTGAGCCATCGCACGGCTCTCGCCGTTCGAATTTGTGGTTCATAATAAATTCAGTCTCCTCTATCGTCGCATCGCGATATTCACCAGTGTTGTCAATCATTACAAATTGTGGATAGCCAATAAAGAAACCTTCCCATTCATCGCGCCAATATTGGAAAACATCCATCAATTGACCGCCCTGAGGAACGAATATCCCTTGATAAAACAGATGAGCCCATGTACCAGCTTTTGGTATCAAAATCCTCCGAAGTCTGCTGCGCTGAAAGTCAGCAAATGTGTCCCTTGTAGATTTAATGTTGCGAAACTATTTACTTTTTATTGGGATTGAAAGCATCTCCGGTAAAAGCAAAAATGCAAAAAAATGACTTTTTGTCATAGCTCTTCGATTTCAGACAATACCAATACGAAATATTCTGTGAATTTCATTGAAGTTGACATCAATACCAAAACTTATGACATACAAAGACCGATTGACGAGTCTTACGAAAGAGAGTGCAGGAGACGAATCATCCCGATGGATGCTCTACCCAAGTGGAATTATCTCGTCAAAAAGTCATGAACTTTACCAAGTTATTTTTTAACCATTACTAAATAGAACACGAATGGGAAATACACAAATGCTAAACTAAAGAAGATATTGGCCAAAATAAACGCTATACCGAGAGAGAAACTTGATTTTTCAACTTCC
>JAGHTO010000007.1 GCA_018065305.1 Candidatus Cacconaster scatequi
CTACATTCATTTCGGGTTGCAGCGTCAAAGAAGATTATGACGGTATAAGTTGTATGTCCTACTAAGACACCCTGCACTACTTTCGCCGGATCATCCGCGCATACGGATTTTTAATGACTTAATATCTCCCTCACCAGCGGCACGACGACTTTCGTCAGAACGGATTCGTTCAGACGGTGCTCCCCGTCGAAACGGCGGGCATTGGGATAGTATTTCCTGAACAGGTCGTATGTGTTGACCTGTGTGTCGTGAATCCCGAAAAGGCCGTAGGTATTTTCACGGTCAAAATCGGTTATGCCCTTGAACTGCTGCCTTTCCATCATATTGTAGTGCTGGATGAGCTCCTTCGTGACGGCGAATTCCTTCTGATTGTCCTTGCGCCTGTTGAAGAACTTGTGAGTGCCTGTCCTGAGGACCTTGGATGCGTGGGACATATTGAAAGCCGGGTTCACGCAGATTTTGCGGAATCCGAACATCTGCTGGGCATACATCCCGCCCATCGAGGTACCGATAATCAGATCCGGGGCGTTTTCCTGACAATACTGCTTCAGAAAAGGCAGGGCCTCAGCGGGATCGACGGGAATGTCGGGAGCCAGAATCTCGCATTCCGGCAACAACCTTCGGAGAGAATCCACGGTACCGGAAGCACCGGATGACCCGAATCCGTGAAAATAGACTATTCTCGGCCTGCCTGAAGATTCCATAGAGAAGTGATTCCACAGGGACTCGAACCCTGAACCTACAGATTAGAAATCTGTTGCTCTATCCAGTTGAGCTATGGAACCGAAACGGTCGGCAAATTTAATCAATATTTTGATTTTTGCCAACCTTACTGTTAAAATACTCTATCAGTATGACTGCGGCGATTCCGATTGCGCACCATATTGCGGCGGCAAGATAGTGAGGTTCGGGCAGAGCCTTTGCCGACTCGTTGGCCCAGGGCCATACTTTCACCAGCGAACCCAGCACAAAACCGAGCAGAACTATCATAGTGGCCTTCTGGTAATGATCCAGCAGATAGTGCAGGAATTTCGAGAATGCCAGAATGCCGACGACACACCCCGCTCCGAACACCGCCAGAGTCTTTACGTCGAGCACCGCCACGGCATTCATCACATAATCATACTTGCCGAGTATGACAAGTACGAAACTTCCTGATATGCCCGGCAGAATCATCGTGCAGATAGAAACCGCTCCGCAAAGGAAAAGGAACCAGTATGAGTCGGGGGTCTCAGTAGGCGAAAGATTGCACACCACCAGGCCCAATACTACCCCAACAATGAGGAATACGGCCTCTTTCACTCCCCACCCCTTGATATCGCGCAACATCAGAAGTGAGGATGCGATTATCAATCCGAAAAACAGCGCCCATATATGGACCGGATAGTTCTTAAGAGCGACGGTGACCGCCTTGGCGAGGGAAAATATGCTTGCGACCACTCCGATGCAGAGCCACAGCAGGAAGGTGCCGTTGACACATTTCCAGAACTCACGGAACTGCACGTGCATCAAAGCCTTCCAGGTGGCCGGCTCCATCACGCTGTCAAGCGCGTCCACAATATCCCTGTAAATGCCTGTAATCAGAGCCATCGTCCCGCCGGAGACTCCGGGGACAACATTAGCCGCTCCCATGAGAAATCCCTTGAGAGCGACTGTTATGTTTTTGAATATGGTTGTCATAACCGAAAGGACCGGTTATGCCTGTTCGTCTTCGATTGCGGCCTGCGCAGCGGCCAGTCTTGCGATAGGCACGCGGAAAGGAGAGCAGGAAACGTAGTTCAGACCGATCTTGTGGCAGAACTTGACAGAAGCGGGGTCACCGCCGTGCTCACCGCAGATACCGCATTTGAGATGGTCGCGGGTTGCACGTCCTGAATTGACCGCCAGCTCGACGAGCTTGCCTACGGACTTGGTGTCGAGAGTCTTGAACGGGTCAGCGTCCAGAATCTTGTTGCCGAGATAGTCACCCATAAAGGTGCTGACATCATCACGGCTGAATCCGAATGTCATCTGAGTGAGGTCATTAGTACCGAATGAGAAGAACTCGGCGGTACGGGCCATACGGTCAGCGGTGAGGGCGGCACGGGGAATCTCGATCATCGTACCGAACTTGTAGTCGACGGTTTCCGACATATTGGCTTCGACCTCGGCCTTGATTTTCTCGCAGATGGCCTTCTGGAAACGAAGTTCACGCTCTGAAATCGTGACAGGAATCATAATTTCAGGCTTGGGGTCGAATCCTTCCTTCTTCAGTTCGAGGGCGGCTGTGAAGATTGCCCTGAACTGAGTCTCGGAAATCATAGGATATGTAATGTGAAGACGGACTCCACGGTGTCCCATCATAGGGTTGACTTCGTGAAGGGCCTCTCCTCTCTTGTCAATCTCCTTAGTGCTGATGCCAAGTTCACTTGCAAGTTCCTGACGTTTGTTCTCACCCTGAGGAACGAACTCGTGCAACGGGGGATCGAGCAGACGGAAGGTGACGGGCTTGCCGTCCATAACTTTCATCGTACCCTTTACAGATGCCTTGATGAACGGTTCCAGTTCCTTCAGAGCGGCACGGCGCTCGTCATCGGTCTTGGAAAGAATCATCTTGCGAAGCTTGCTCAGAGGAGTCTCGCTGTTTTTGCCGTAGAACATATGCTCGATGCGGAAGAGTCCGATTCCTTCTGCGCCGAAGCTGAGAGCTCTTTCAGTATCCTCGGGTGTATCGGCATTGGTGCGGACACCCATCTTGCGGAACTTGTCGGCGATGGACATGAATTTGACGAAACGCGGGTTGTCGGAAGCGTCCATCATATCGATGGCCGTGTCATAGACGGCACCTTTCGCTCCGTTGAGAGAGAATGTGTCACCTTCGTGATATACCTTCTTGCAACCGGCGAATGAAACCTCTTTCTTCTCGAGGTTGACTTTCATATCCTCGCAACCTACGATGCAGCACTTGCCCCAACCGCGGGCGACAAGCGCGGCGTGTGAGGTCATACCGCCCTTCTGGGTAAGAATACCGGCAGCGGCACGCATACCTTCGACATCTTCGGGAGATGTCTCCTCACGAACGAGGATCACTTTCTTCTTTTCTGCAGCGGCTTTCACTGCGTCGGCGTTCGTGAAGACGATTGTTCCGACAGCACCGCCGGGAGATGCGGGCAGACCATGGGCGACGACCGTCGCGTTCTTTTCGGAAGCGGGGTCGAGGATGGGATGGAGTATTTCGTCAAGCTGGACGGGAGATACTCTCATCACTGCCGTCTTCTCGTCAATCATCTTCTCCTCGAGCATATCCATAGCCATATTCAAGGCAGCAAGACCGGTACGCTTGCCGATACGGCACTGGAGCATCCAGAGTTTGCCTTCCTGGATGGTAAACTCGATGTCCTGCATATCGTTGAAGTGCTTTTCAAGAAGGATGCGGATATCGTCCAGTTCCTTGTAAACTGAAGGCATAGCCTCTTCGAGGGATTTGAGATGTTTGTTCTGAGGGCTCTTTGTTGCATTGTTCAGAGGGTTGGGGGTACGGATACCGGCAACCACGTCCTCACCCTGTGCGTTGATGAGCCACTCGCCGTAGAACTTGTTGTCACCGTTTGCAGGGTTGCGGCTGAAAGCGACACCTGTTGCGGAGGTTTCGCCCATATTTCCGAACACCATTGACTGCACGTTCACTGCAGTGCCCCAGTCATCGGGAATGCCTTCGATCTGGCGATACTTGATGGCACGCTTGCCGTTCCAGGATTTGAAGACGCCACCGATTGAACCCCAGAGCTGAGCTTCTGCCGTATCGGGGAATTCCACTCCAAGAACCTCTTTTACACGAACTTTGAAGCGTTCCGCAAGATCCTTAAGTTCGTCTGCAGTAATCTCAGTATCAGATTTATAACCCTTGGCTTCCTTGAGGTCCTCCATCATTTTGTCAAGCTGCTGGCGGATAGCCTTTCCGTCCTCAGGCTCGATGCCTTCGGCTTTCTCCATAACGACGTCGGAATACATCATAATCAGACGGCGGTATGCATCATAGACGAAGCGGGGGTTCTGAGTCTTTTCAATCATTCCGGGAATGGTGGCGGAGCACAGGCCGATATTGAGAATAGTATCCATCATACCGGGCATTGAGCTTCTTGCACCTGAGCGGCAACTTACCAGAAGAGGATTCTTCGGGTCACCGAATTTCATTCCCATTATCTCTTCCGTAGCTTTGAGCGCTTCGGCCACGTCATTCTTCAATTCCTCCGTATAACCTCCCCCGAGGGCGTAATATTCAGTACAACACTCTGTTGTGATTGTAAAACCGGCAGGTACCGGAATTCCCAGGGTACACATCTCGGCGAGGTTCGCTCCCTTGCCGCCGAGGAGGTTGCGCATCTGGCCGTTGCCTTCCGCATTTTTACCTCCAAAACGATAAACTCTTTTCGTCATAAAAATCTCTTATTTGTTGATATTATTGTTTCTCAATTTTCACAAACTGCAAAAGTACTGATTTTTTTGAAATTAACGACAAAAAAGTTAGTTGCGCGATTTTTCGTCCTTTTTTGGCGCCGAAATTTTGTTCAGGACAAATTAAGTCTTAACTTCGTGACAATGCCTATGAAAAAAATCAAAATCGCCCTAATCTGGAAAGTCTTGATTGCCTGCGTGCTGGGATATTTTCTCGGGCTGGTTCTGCCCGGACCCGCCATCAGGATTTTCACCACTTTCAATTATATCTTTTCCCAGTACATCGGCTTTATGATACCCCTTATCATAGTCGGCCTTGTCACGCCGGCCATCTGCAGGATGGGATCCGAAGCCGGAAAAATGCTTCTTTTCACACTTGCCCTGGCATACTTTTCCAGCGTAATCGCCGGTGTGTTCTCCTACAGCGCCAGTTCAAGCCTGTTTCCGGGACTTCTTGACGGCCTGCGGATGAGCGTCGAAAATTCCAGTGCAGACGAAGTCAAGCCGTTCTTCACCCTGGAAATACCTGCAATTATGGAGGTTACCACCGCCCTGGTTTTTGCGTTTCTGGTCGGCACATTGCTCACAAGCATCAACAAAGATTATCTGAAGAATGTCATATACGATTTTGAAGAGGTTATGGCAAAGGCGATTTCCAAGACTCTCATTCCCCTTCTGCCCCTCTATATATTCGGTATCTTTCTCAAGATGACATATACCGGAGATGCAGTCCCGGTAATGAAGGTTTTCGCAAAAATCATTGTCGTGATTTTTGCGATGAGCCTCGTCTGGCTGATAGTTCTGTTCTGTGTTTCTGCACTGATTTCCCACAGGAATCCTTTCAAATGTCTGTTCAGGATGCTGCCGGCATATCTGACCGCACTTGGAACAGCGAGCAGCGCAGCCACTATTCCGGTCACTCTCTCCTGTGTCCGCAAATGCGGCGTCAGTGAGCCTGTGAGCAACTTTTCAGTACCCTTGTGCGCCACGATTCATATGCCGGGTTCAATGATAAAGGTGGTGTCCTGTTCTGTTGCGATTATGCTGATGCAGGGTATGTCCTTTTCCTTCGAACTACTCCTTCAGTTCATAATGTTGTTGTCCATTACGGCTGTTGCCTGCCCGGGCGTCCCCGGAGGAATGGCTATGGCGGCATTGGGCGTCCTTGAGGCCGTGCTGGGTTTCGATGCTTCCTGCCAGGCTCTGACAATCACGCTCTACATCGTTATGGACAGTTTCGGCACGGCCTGCAACGTCACCTCGGACTGTGCAATCTCGCTGATTGTCGACAAAGTGTACGGGGCATCAAAATAGACTCAACTGTTATTCCACGGTGAACTCGGGCATTCCCTCAGGATGGATGAAGCAGGACCTGCTTTCGCTCCAGTAGCGCAAATCACTCTTGCGGACGTTGATATGGACATCCGCGGTTCCGCCTTTAGGCACGGATACCCTGCGGAACCCCTTGAGTTCCCTGATGGGAGCCTTGCCCTCATATTCGGGGAGACGGGCGAACACTTTCACCACATGGTCGCCGTCGCGACGTCCGGTGTTCCTGACCTTCAGCGACACATCATAGGTATCGCCGCAGTCCTTGACTTCGATATTGCTGTACTTGAAGCTTGTGTAGCTGAGTCCGTATCCGAAGGGATAGAGGACATCGCCCTCGAAATACTTGTAAGTACGCTTGGTAATATCGTAGTCATCCATAGGAGGAAGGTCGTCAGTGCTCTTATAGAACGTAAGGGGCAGTTTGCCTGAAGGGTTGCAATCTCCGAACAGAATGTCCGCGATGGCATTGCCTCCCTGCTCCCCGGGATACCAGGCAAGAAGGATTGCGGGCAGGTTCTCCTGCTCCCAGACAATTGAAGTGGACGAGCCGACCTCAAGTACCAGAATCACATTCTTGTTTGCGGCATAAAGTTCCTTGATGAATCTGGCCTGATCTTCCGGAAGGTCGAGATTCTTTCTGTCCTGACCCTCCCGCTCGATGCTCTTGTCGATTCCCATTACGGCGATTACGACATCGCTTTCCTTGATGTTGCGCTCCATCTCCTTACCGTAGGTGTTGAACGAGTCGTCACTGAATGCCTGGGGAACAAGCCATTCAAGCTTGGCCACGCAGTCCTCGCCGCCGTCGAAATACTCAACCTTGATTTCATGGTTGGTTCCCGCTTCGAAAGTCGCTCTCGCCTCGAATGTGGTAGCGCCGTGAGAGGTCCAGTCGTCGACGACAGGCTTTCCGTCGATATAGAGGCGGCAACCGTCGTCCGATGTCAGAAGGAAGATGTACTCACCTGTGACAGGTGCCGTCACGGTGGTTGTCCAGCGGGCCGACATAGGTGCCCGGGCTGGCAGGAACGGGTCGGGCGGGAGGTTCACAGGGTCATAAAGGACATATTTCTCCGTGCGGACGGAAGCGGGTCCGCTCAGTTCGTCGCCGTTGAAATATTCGGCCTTGAATCCGTTCTCGGGAGTTACCATAGTGTACTGGTCTTCGATATTGAACCAGGGCGCGGTATACACCTCGGTGCCGGGAGAGAGTTTTGACACAATGCCCTCAAGAGGAGAGACGGGAGCATTCCTGGGCTTTCCGCTGTAATCGCCGAAGATGCACTTGTCAGCGCCAAAGCCTACGACCGCTATCTTCCTGATTTTCTTTTTGTCAAGAGGAAGGATTCCGCTGTTCTTGAGAAGCACCATCGATTCGCGTGCCATCCGGAGTGCGAGATTCTGATGTTTCTCGCAACCGATGACGTCAGGGGATATGCTCTTGTATGGATTCCTGTCAGAAGAATCGAAAAGGCCGAGTTTCATCCTGGCCGTCAGTACGCGGCTGGCTGCCCTGTCAATGTCTTCGTCACTCACCATCCCCATCCTGTATGCCTGCTTGAGGGGATAATCGTATACGGAATCACCGCATTCGAGATCAAGTCCGGCCTTTATGCTAAGAGTGGCGGCAGTTTCGAGACGGGATACAAAATGGTGCTCGTCAACTATGTTGTAAACACCGCCGCAGTCTGAAACCACGTATCCGTCGAATCCCCAATCGTTCCTCAGCACGTTGGTGAGAAGCCAGGGGTTGCAGGATGAAGGAATGCCGTTGATTGCATTATAGGAGGCCATAATGGATTGGGCGTGACCTTCCTTGACGCAGGCTTCGTATGGAGCCAGATAATATTCCCTGAGATCCTTTTCACTTATATTGGCATTCGCGCTCATACGGCCGTTCTCGACGTTGTTGGCGGAAAAATGTTTGGGTGTTGAGACCACTTTGAGATATCTGGGATCGTCGCCCTGCAGACCTGTCACGAACGCGGTTCCCATACGGCCTGTCAGATACGGATCTTCACCATAGGTCTCGGGAGTCCTGCCCCAGCGGGGGTCGCGTGCCATATTGACGGTAGGAGACCAGAAAGTGAGCACGTCCGAGAACTTCGCTGTCTGTTTATGGCCCTGGTCAAGCTCGTTCCAGCAGGCGCGGGCTTCATCGGAAATGGCGGTTGCCACCGTGTGCAGCAGGTCTGAATCCCAGGAGGCGGCCAATGCTATGGCCTGAGGGAATACAGTGAATGTTCCGGGTCGGACGACACCGTGCAGTGCTTCGTTGCCGTGATAGTACCTGTCGATACCCAGACGTTCATTGGCCGGCGAGGTTGCCCTCAACAGGTCTATCTTCTCTTCGGGGGTCATACGCGAAAGCAGGTCTTTGACGCGTAACTCTATTGGAGCATCCTCATCAAGGTAAACGGGCTTGCTCCCGGTCTGCTGTCCGTGTGCATTCACAGACAAGGTCGCCGCTGCGACAGCTGCAACAAGGAATAACGAGATTTTCTTCATTGTATGACAGTTTTCTTTCGTTTAATCGTATATTTTGCAAGTTACACAAAAAAAAGCATTATCGATGAATTCGCACAGATGAATATAACTGAGTCGGTTATCGGGACGATAAAATTCGTTACCTTTGCAATACTGTCGGTGCATCGGTTAACGCATCAACAGTTTTTGAATAAGATGAAGACAATAGACCTCAATGATTATGTAAAGAGCGGTGCGGGCGCCAACGGGGACAGCTATTTCAACCTCAGGGATGAGAACGAGATGGTGAAACTGTATAACCCCGATTACCCCACAGGGTCCATATATGACGAGCTTGAAGTTGCACAAAAGGTGTATCGTGAAGGTATTCCGTCTCCCGAACCGGGAGTTCTCGTGACTGACGGGGAGAGGATAGGGATACAGTTCCGGCGTATTGTCGGAAAACGCAGTTTTTCGAGGATGCTTGCCGATGAACCGGAAAGGGTTGCTGAATTTGCAGGGGAATTCGCCCGCTGCTGCAAGGAATTGCACTCACACGAGTGTGCCGAAGGTGCGTTTCCCGACGCGAAACAGCAGTTTCTGTCACTGCTTGAGGCGGTTGAGCAGCCGGCATCCATCAAGGGAAGAATGGAGGACTTCATCCGCTGCGTGCCCGACTGCAACACGGCACTGCACGGTGATATGCATATAGGGAACCTGATTTCCACCCTGCCCGCAGGAGCGCCTCTCTCAAGCCCGCATAAGGTGATGTTCATAGATTTAGGCTACTTCAGCCACGGCTTTCCGCTTTTCGATTTCGGTATGTTCAGGGCAATCTGTCTCTCTTCGGATGAAGAATTCCGCCAGCACGATTTCCACGTCAATGGGAAGATGACGGCCGAGTTCTGGAACCATATGGTCAGGGAGTATTTCTTCTCATCCGACCGTCTAGCCGAGAAATACTTCGGCCCCGGCCAGACTGTGGAGTCCGTAACCGGGGCCCTGGTACCTTATGAATGTTGCAAGTATCTTCTGGTGCAGTATAATCTCGGCTTCCTGCCGGAAAACTACCAGAAAGTGCTCAACGCAACCTTCGGATAGAAGTTTCTACTGCTTTCCCCCTCCGATTGCCTGGAACAGGTCGACCACTGACGTCATTATGTCGGCGGTGTTCTGTATCTCCGCAATCTGCGCGTTCAGCAGGTCATTCTGGGCCGTAAGCACCTCAAGATAGGTTCCACGGCCATATTTCATCTTAAGTTGTGTAGCTTCAAGCGCAACGGTCATCGCGTTTACCCTGTTGCGGCAGTCGTTAACCCGGCTCTTATAGGCCTTTATTTCAGCAATGGAATTGTTGACCTCGTTTCCGGCCGCCAGAAGAGCGTTCGCGTACTCCATTTTTGCGACTTCATACTGGCTCTTGCTCACTTTCAGCTGGGAGATGTTGTCCCCCGCGTTGAAGATGGGTTGGAGCAGGCCTCCGATTGCCTGATAGAGCATACCTCCGTCAGCCCAGTTGAGGGCTCCTCCAAGCGTTATACTGGGGCACATATTGGCTCTTGCCAGATTTGCGTTGTAGAAAGACTGAGCTAGCCGCATCTCCACGGCCCTGACATCGGGACGGGTCCTGACAATCTGGAGGTTGATGTTTTCCAGCTTTTCGCAATCCATTTTGAGGGCTGATTCGGTGGATATGGGACTGAGGACAATGTCATAGCTGTCGGAACTCAGCAGATATCTCAACTCGTTTTCAACCGTGTATTTCAGGAGCCCGAGGGACTTGCTGCTTGCGAGCGTGGCGTAGTAGGAGCCTTCGAACTGGGAGACGCCGGCCTGATCGGCAAGACCGGCCTCCTTCATATCCCTGATTGCGCTCACGGACTTCTCCCAATTGGATGAGGCGATGTCGGTGGCAAGAATCTGGGCGTTTATCATCTGAAGGTTGTAATACAGCGTGGCTACGGCCGCAATGAGTTCGGTCCGCGCAGCCTGTTCGAAGGCCAGGGCCTCTTCCTTGGCGGAGGAGGCGATTCTCTTGCGGTTGGTTACCCTGCCGAATATGTCAATCTCCCACGATGCCGTTCCCATAGTGTATGACCAGGCAGATGCGCCTTTTGTGGAATTCAGAGTGACGGCTGGGGCTCCTCCCGCACTGATTCTCGGGAGATATGCCAGTTTTGCGGCAGTCAGGCGGGAATGTGCCTGCATAACCCTTTCGTGAGCAATCTTCAGGTCGAGATTGCGGGCCAGCGCGGTATCAATCAAGGCAGTCAGGTTAGGGTCATTGAAGACCTCGGAATAGGTGGGAATCACGACGTTCTGAAGATCCTCCGGAACGTTTGACTGATATTTGCCATATATGCCGCAGGCATTCAGAGAGAGCATTGCGGCGGCAAGGACCGCCGCAATACCGGCTATTTTTTTAATATTCATCATATTCTCTTTCCTTTTCAAGTGGTTTGATCTTTTCCTGAATGGATTGGAATATCACAAAGAGCGACGGCACCAGGAAGAGCAGCCCGATACAGCCGACAAGCATTCCGAAGATTGCTCCGACACCGAGGCTGATGTTTCCCATTGCGCCCACTCCGGTACTGGTGAGGAGCGGAAGCAGACCGATGACCATTGTACCTGCGGTCATCAGAATCGGGCGAAGACGCTCTTTGGCGGCTTCCAGAGCGGAATCCTTGATGCTCAGTCCTTCGTGACGCTTCTGCAGCGCGAACTCCACAATCAGGATGCCGGTCTTCGAAAGGAGCCCGATAAGCATCACGACACCTGTCTGGAGGTAGATGTTGTTGTCAAGTCCGAACAGTCGCGTCATCAGGAACGCTCCCATAATTCCAAGGGGAACGGAGAGCATTATTGAGAAGGGGACGACATAACTCTCATACAGGGATGAGAGAATCAGGAATATCAGAAGTGCCGACAATCCGAAGATAAGCATCATACTGGAACCCTGGCTCTGCTCTCGTGCCATACCTCCGTATTCAATCGAGAAGTCTTTCGGAAGCACTTCTGCGGCTGTGCCGTTGATGGCGGTGATAAGGTCACCGGTTGAGACTCCGGCAGCGGGGGAGACGTTCATCTGAATGGAATTCAACAAGTTGAATCTCGCCAAAGAAGAAGGTCCGTATATCCTCTTGAGGCTTATGAAATTGCTCAGAGGGGCGAGAGTCCCTTCCTTTGTCCTTGCGTATGTCTGGTCCAGGGCGCTTTCATCCACGTGACTCTCAGGAGTCCCCTGAACCATCACCTTGTAGGTTTTGCCGTAGAGGTTGACGTCATTCACGTAAGCCCCTCCGATGTATGACGACATCGTTGACATCAGGGTGGTAAGGTCGATTCCGGCTTTCTTGCATCTGGCAACATCGACTGATACCAACCATTGCGGGTTATCCACGTTGAAAGCGGTGTATGCAGAGTTGATTTTGGGATTCTCGTTCAATGCCGCGAGGAATTCATTCTTCATCTTGTCGAAATCTTCGATTTCCCCGCCCGTCTTGTCCTGAAGATACAGTTCGGTGTCGGCGGAACTTCCGTAGCCCGGAATCATAGGCATCATAAACGGCATTACGGATGCATCCGGGTAGTGCGGTGCGATATTGGAGTAAACCTCCTGCATCGTCTTGTATATGGACATGAATTCGCGTTCCTCCCACTCTTTCAGCGTGATTATGATGAATCCCGCATTGGATGCGCGTCCGGCGGTGAAGCCGTACCCGGACACCATCCCGACGTTCTTCACTCCGTCCAGAACTTTGATTTCCTCAACAATCTTCTCCATCGTGCCGGTGGTGATGCTGAGGGAGGTGCTGGGAGGCATTATCACATCGCAGATGAACATTCCCTTGTCTTCCTGAGGAACGAATCCGGCAGGAGTCGTCTTAACCGACCATATCATCACGATGACGGATGCGATAACCACGATGAAAGCAGTCCAGGGCCTTTTGATGAAGGGGCGGATGCCGTTCCTGTATTTCTCGCTCATCTTGACGAATGTGGTGTCGAACGCTATGCAGAACCGTTTGTACAAGCCTGGTTTCTTACCGTTTCCGTCAGCTGCGGGTTTGATCAGAAGCGCGCAGAGGGCGGGGGAGAGGGTCAGGGCGTTGATTGCCGAGATACCCACGGCTACCGCCATCGTAAGACCGAACTGGCGGAAAAACGTACCGCTTGTTCCGGGCATCATGCTCACGGGGATGAACACAGCCATAAATACCAGGGATGAGGTGATTACGGCTGTAGTAATCTCACTCATTGCATCTATGGCGGCCTTCATCGGTGACTTGTAGCCGCTGTCCAGCTTCGTGTGGACGGCTTCCACCACCACTATACTGTCATCCACCACGGTACCGATTACCAGCACCAGCGCAAAAAGGGATATCATATTGATGGAGAAACCGGCCGCCATCATAAAGGCGAAGGTTCCGATAAGGGAGACGAAAATTCCGACGAAGGGAATCAGGGTTGACTGCCAGTCGTGCAGGAAGAGCAGGACTATGATGACAACCAGCACGAGTGCTTCCAGAAGTGTCTTGATGACCTCGTGGATGGATGCGTTGAGGAAGTCGTTGGTGTCCATCAGGATATCGAACTTCAAGTCGGGCTGGGCCTCTCTTTCCTGCCTGATGAGTTCCGCAATCTGCTCGTTGACCACCTTGGCATTCGATCCGGCTGTCTGATAGACTGCACAGAGCGCTCCTGCGTGGCCGTCAATCTGACTGTTGAACAGATAGTGTTCGGCTCCGAGTTCCACATCGGCAATCTGGCCGAGATAGAGAATCTCACCGTTGTCGCTTTGACGGATGATGATTTTGTTGAACTCCTCAATGCTCTTGAGACGACCTTTGTAAACCATCGTGTACTGGGTCTGCTCCGGGCTGTTGTCTCCGAACGTACCCGTAGCCGCTTCGATATTCTGGTCTGCCAGAGCCGCGATTACGTCAGAGGGGGTGAGATTATATCCCGCCATCACGTCCGGCTTAAGCCACACGCGCATTGAATATTCCGCACCGAACAGGTTGAACTTACCAACTCCGCTGATACGCATAATCTTCGGCTTGAGATTGATGTTCAGATAGTTGGAAAGGAAGTTCTCGTCAAATTTGTCGTCGGGGGATGAGATGGAGATGAACTGCAGGATGGAGTTCTGCTGTTTCTGGACGGTCACTCCGGCCTGACGCACTTCGGCGGGAAGTTTTGCCAAAGCCTGGGAAACACGGTTCTGCACGTTGACAGTAGCCATATCCGGATCTGTCCCCTGTTTGAAATAGACCGATATTTCGGCTTCTCCGGTGTTTCCGGCAGTGGAGGTTATATACATCATATTCTCCACACCGTTGATGGCCTCCTCGAGCGGAATGATGACGGATTTTTGTATTGTCTGGGCGGATGCTCCGTAGTAGGATGTTGATACATATACTGTCGGAGGTGCGATATCGGGGTACTGCTCGATGGGGAGGGAAACCAGTCCCATCACTCCTACGATGACGATGAGGATACTGATGACGGAACTCAGTACCGGCTTCTTTATGAATGTCTTGAGTTGCATATCAGGATGGTTCTATTCCTTTTTCGGGACTATTTTCATACCGTTTTTCATCTTGCTCACGCCTTCCAGGACGATTATGTCACCGTCTTGCAACCCTTTGTCGATAAGATAACTGGAGTTGTCCAGACGATATGTGGCAACTTCGGATGACACGGCGGTGTAGGAATCGTCAGCCTCTTTCACAACCTTGTAAACGAAATGCTTGTCCTGTATTTCGTATGTGGCGGAGCGGGGGATGACAATGCCGTCGTACTCGAACGAGATTCTCAGTTCTCCGCTCGCTCCTGACGAAAGGATTCCTTCGGGATTGTCAAAAGCGGCCCTTACGCTTACCGCACCGGTCAGATTGTCTATGACTCCGGAGATTGTTTCGACTCTTCCCGTGTAGGGATAGACGACATCCTGTCCGAGCAGCAGTTCCACATTGGGAAGGCTGTCGATCATCGCCTCCTTCGAGCCATACTCCTTGAGCATTTCCATATAGGTGTTGGCGTTCATTGAAACATACGCATACACTTTGCTGTTGTCACTCACGATTGTGATGGGGGAGGACATCTGGGGGCCGACGAGACTTCCCTGACGGTAGCCTATGGTTCCGACGACACCATCGTGCGGGGCGCATATCGTCGTGTAACTGAGGTCATTCTTCGCCCTCTTGAGAACCGCTTGCGCTTCGGCCAGTTGGGCTTGCGCAACGGCAAGGTTGTTGGCGTGGACCTTATACTGGTGCTCAGCCACAACTCCTTTGAGATACAGTTGCTTCGTGGCTTCAAGTTCAATCTTGTGGGTCTCGACGTTCGCGTTGGCGATCACTACAGATGCCGTGGCATTCTCGACGGCAGCCTGATAGGCCGTCGCATTGATAAGGAACATCCGCTGGCCTTTCTTCACTGCCTGACCCTCCTTGACGAGCACCTCTTCGAGGGTTCCGGTGACCTGGGGGTATATCTCAATGTCCTCTTTCCCCCTGATTTGGGCCGGTGCCGTATAGGGAATCAGGAGTTGCCGGGTGGCGACGGCGGTCACCCTCTTTTCCGGCACTGTATTTTGAGGTGTATCGGCAGCTTTCTGCCCGCAGGAGGCGAGAAGAATGCAGATTGCAGCTGATGCAATGATGGATTTTTTTGACATAGCTTTTACTTTATTAATAATTCAGGGCATTGATAAGTTCGTCAGGCTTGAGCATTTTCTGCTCTCCTGTTGCCAGATTTTTCAGTGTCACCGCACCTTCGGCGACTTCGTTCTCTCCGACTATGGCAAGGAACGGAATTCCCTTTCTGTCGGCATATTCAAACTGGTTCCTCAGTTTGCGGCTTTCCGGATAGATTTCACAGGATATGCCGTTTTTCCTCAACAGAGACGCCACGGGGATGAGCCACGCCACCTCCTTCTCTCCCATATTGGTGAAAAGTACCCTGGTGCTGCCGGTGTTCTCTTTCGGGAAGAGGTCGAGTCCGCCGAGCACGTCATATATACGGTCCGCTCCGAAGCTGATGCCTACCCCGGAGAGACCGGGAAGGCCGAAGATTCCGGTAAGGTCGTCATATCGTCCTCCTCCGCAGATGCTGCCTATCTCAAAATCGAGCGCCTTCACTTCAAAAATGGCACCGGTGTAATAATTGAGTCCGCGGGCGAGGGAGAGGTCAATCTCCACCTTCTGCCCGATTCCGGCCTTGTCAATCAGGTTGAACAGCGATTCCAGCTCTTCAACTCCCTTCAGGCCCGTCTCGCTCTCTTTGAGGATAGCTCGGATTTTCTCGATTTTTTCGGCATTCGAGCCTTCGAGAGTCAGGACCGGCTCGATCACGGCTACCGCCTCGGAGCTCAACCCCTTTTCGAAAAGTTCGGCTTTCACGTTGTCAAGACCAATCTTGTCAATCTTGTCGATGGCCACGGTGATGTCAATCATTTTGTCGGGAGCCCCGCACACCTCTGCAAGCCCGTACAGTATCTTCCTGTTGTTTATCTTGATGCAGACCCTGATTCCGAATTCGGCGAATACATCGTCAACTATCTGGACCAGCTCCATTTCGCTAAGGAGGGATCTGCTTCCCACAACATCGGCGTCACACTGGTAGAATTCGCGGTACCGACCTTTTTGGGGCCTGTCGGCGCGCCATACCGGCTGAATCTGGTATCTCTTGAACGGGAAGGAAATCTCGTTCTGGTGCTGTACCACGAAACGGGCGAAAGGGACCGTAAGGTCGTAGCGGAGCCCCTTCTCGCAGACCTTGAGCGACAGGGCGTTGCTGTTTGCCAGAGCCGAGGGCTCAACCTTCGCGAAAGCGTCTCCTGAGTTGAGAATCTTGAAGAGCAGTTTGTCCCCTTCGTCACCGTATTTGCCGAGCAGGGTGCTCAGGTTTTCGATGGAAGGGGTCTCTATGCACTGGTATCCGTATTTCTGGAAAACGGACCTGATTGTATTGAAAATATAGTTGCGTCCGTACATCTCCGACGGACCGAAATCTCTTGTTCCCTTGGGTATTGATGGTTTCTGTGCCATTATTTGTTCTTGATGTATTCGTCAATTGCGGCGGCGGCCTTGCGCCCCGCACCCATTGCAAGTATTACTGTCGCGGCTCCTGTCACTGCGTCTCCTCCGGCGAATACGCCGGGACGCGTAGTCACACCGCTCTCATCGGCGACTATGCACCCGTGACGTTCCGTCTCCAACCCTTCTGTCGTGTTGGCAATCAGAGGGTTGGGGGATGTCCCTAGAGCCATTATCACCGTGTCGGCCTCAATGTCCGTTTCCGAGCCGGGAACGGGTACCGGGCTGCGGCGTCCGCTCGCATCACATTCTCCCAGTTCCATTCTGATGCATCTTATGGCCTTTACGTAGCCTTTCTCGTCTCCGAGGATGGCGACGGGATTGGTAAGCATCCGGAAAACCACCCCTTCCTCGCGGGCGTGATGGACCTCTTCCGCACGGGCCGGCAGTTCCGCTTCTGTGCGCCGGTATACCACAGTTACGTTGGAACCGAGTCTGAGCGCTGTTCTGGCGGCATCCATCGCGACATTGCCGCCTCCCACGACGACTGTGTTCTTTCCGATGAAGATGGGGGTGTCGCTTTCAGGATCGAACGCTCTCATCAGATTGCTGCGTGTCAGATATTCATTGGCGGAGAAGACCCCGTTGAGGCTCTCCCCTTCAATGCCCATAAAGCGGGGAAGACCGGCTCCGGAGCCGATGAATACGGCTTCATAACCCTCGTTGTCCAGCAACTGGTCAACGGTGAGTGTCCGTCCGATTACCACGTTGGTCTCTATCCTGACGCCGAGACGGCGTACGTTCTCTATTTCGTGTTCGACGACGGTGTCCTTGGGAAGACGGAATTCGGGAATGCCGTACTGAAGCACTCCTCCCGCCTTGTGAAGAACCTCGAAGATGGTCACGTCATAGCCTGCTTTCGCAAGGTCGCTTGCGCAGGCAAGGCCTGAGGGGCCGCTTCCCACTATCGCAACCTTGTGGCCGTTGGACACGGCCTTCCCAGTGACGGGAGCCCCGTTCTCACGGTTGTAATCCGCGACGAAACGTTCCAGTTTGCCGATTGCGACCGCTTCACCTTTGACGCCGAGGATACAGTTACCCTCGCATTGGGTCTCCTGAGGGCAGACTCTGCCGCAGATGGCGGGAAGGCTGCTGTCTTCGGAGATTATTCGGAAAGCCTCCTCGAAATTTCCGTTCTTCACCTGTTCGATGAACCGGGGTATGCCGATGTTCACCGGACATTTTTTGACGCATCCGGGATTCTTGCAGTTCAGGCAGCGGGATGCCTCCTCCATTGCCTCACCGGCATCATATCCCAGACATACTTCCTTGAAATTTGTTGCCCGTACCTTCGGGTCCTGTTCCCGTACCGGGGTTCTTTTCATTCTGTCCATTTACAAATCCCTCCCGATTCTGCATTTGTGGTCCGCCTCAATTTCCTGCGGTTTGTAGAGGCTCTGGCGGCGCAGCGCCTCATCGAAATCCACTTCGTAAGCATTGAATTCCGGCCCTTCCACGCAGGCGAACCTGACTTTTCCTCCGACAGTGACGCGGCAGGCCCCGCACATTCCCGTTCCGTCCACCATAAGAGTGTTGAGGCTGACGGTCAGCGGTATGGAGGTGGGCTTGAGGGTTAGCGCCACGAACTTCATCATAATCATCGGCCCTATCGCCACGACCTGATCATATTTGACACCGCTCTCCAGGAGCAGTTTTATCTTTTCGGTAACGAGTCCGTGATGGCCTTTGGAGCCGTCATCGGTGCAGATATGGAGGTTGTCGCATACTTCAGACATCTGTTCCTCCATTATTATCAGACTCTCAGTCTTTGCGCCGACTATCACGTCCACTGCCGCCCCGTGTCCGTGCAGATATTTTGCCTGGGGGTAGACAGGGGCCGTACCGAGACCACCGGCTACGAAAAGATAGCGGCGCCCTTTCAGGGCGGCGGGATCCTCCTCCATAAAATCGGAAGGACGTCCGAGCGGACCTACGAAATCGGTAAGAGAGTCTCCCTGTTCAAGCGCACAGATAATTCTGCTGGAGGCTCCGATAATCTGAATCACTATCGTGACTGTACCTTTGACAGGGTCAAAATCGCAGACAGTAAGCGGAATGCGTTCTCCCATTTCGCGGGCCCTCACAATCACGAACTGCCCCGGCTCGGCTGACGCCGCCACCAACGGAGCGTCAATCTCCATCAGGCAGATGGTCGGGGTGAGAAATTTCTTGGTAACTATTTTGTACATATCATCGGGATGGCTTCCATCCGGGCTTCAACTAAAGGTTTTTCAATTGATGAGACATTGCGCAGGCATTTCGCGGCAAGCGCGAAAGGTTCCGGCAGAACGTCAATACTTGCAGATTTGCCTTCCAACATCTTCGTCAGTTTTTCCATCGCGGTTACAGGTGCGGGATACTCCACCAGCTGGTATTTCTCAAGATCCACCATAGCCGCGGCATAGTTCAGGGCATCCTGCAGAGTCCCTATTTCATCCACGAGGCCTATAGTGATGGCATTGCCACCGGCCCACACGCGGCCCTGGGCTATTTCGTCAACCGCTTCACGGTTCATCCCGCGTCCGTCAGCCACAAGTCCGGTGAATTCGGTGTAGGTGTTCTCTATCATATTCTGCATCCAGGCCACCTCATGCTCATCAAGGGGGGTGAATCCGTCCACGAGCGCCCCGTGACTATTGGTGGAAACCGTCTCGACGTTGAGGTGAAGATTCTTCTTGAGGGCGTTTCCGAAACTGGGGAGCAATCCGAAAACACCGATGGATCCGGTAAGGGTCGTGCGGTCCGAGAAAATCTTGTCGCATCCGCAGCTGATCCAGTATCCGCCGGATGCGGCATAATCCCCGTAGCTTGCGACAACAGGCTTTTCCTTCTTGAGAAGTTCTATCTCGTGTCTGATTATGGCCGAGGCCTGAACGCTTCCGCCGGGGGAGTTGACCCTGAATACAACCGCCTTGACGGTTGAGTCTTTGCGTACTTTCGCAATCTCGCGTGCGAAATTGTCACCGATTTCTCCGGTCTGTGAATCGCCCATAACAATCTCACCGTCAGCATAGATGACGGCAATCTTTTCCTTGGTGCGGATATCCGGTTTCACCTTTACTGCGACGTAATCCGCTATTCCGGCAATCTTCAGGTCGTCGGCTTTGTCCACATCCATCAGGGTGCACAGGTAATCCTCCAGTTCGTCCTTGAACCAAAGTTCATCGACAATGCCCTTTGCCTTCGCATCTTCCGCATCCGCAATGCCGAGATTGTCAACCCAACCGCAGAAATCCTCCTTCGAGAAGTCGCGTGACGTGGCGATTGATACCGTCATAGTGTCCCAGATTGTGCCGAGCATACATTCATACTGCTCCCTGTTTTCCTGGCTGATGGAATTCTTTATGAACGGTTCTCCCGCAGATTTGTATTTGCCGTGGCGTATGAGTTGCACGTCAACCCCGAGATGGTCTATCAGGTCCTTGTAATAGAGAATATTGCTGCTCATTCCGGAGAACATCACGTCAGCGTATCTGTTCAGAATCACCTTGTCGGCAACCGAAGCCAGGTAGTAGGTGCCGGTAGAGGCGGCGTCCATATATGCAATCACCGGCTTTCCGCTGTCACGGAAGCGGGAAAGCGCCTTGCGGAGTTCTTCGGCCGAAGAGATGCTGACTGCCATATCGTCAGGACGGATGTATATCATTTTGACGGAGGAATCACTTGCGGCGACATCGATTGCACGGACAACGCTCAGGATACCGCAGGAGTTCGACATATCCATACTGGCGTTCATCGGATTGAAGTTGAAGGTCTCCACTTTCTGCTCGGTTATGGCACCGGAAATCTTCAGGATGACGTTACCGGAAGGAATGGCATTCTTTTGGCTGCCCAACGATGCCAGCGAACCGATGGCGCCTACTCCTATCAATGTGAGAATGAGGAGCGCTGCAAGGACGCCGATAAAAGATGCAAGAACAATTTTCCAAAAATTCCTCATGACGTTTGACACTTTAATATAAAACACGCAAATATACCTATTTTTTTTCTATTTTTGCCAAAAATGTGGAGTGGTCAAGATGAAAAGAATATGCCTTTCACTGCTGTTTGTGGCCGTTTCCTGCTTCTGGCTGTCAGCCCGTCCCGTCTCTTTGCGCGACACCGTGCCTGAAAGGGAGGAGGAGCTTGAGGGAGTTGTCGTTTCAGGCCGCAGCAACAGCACCCTGTCCCGCGTCAAATCGGTCAAGACCGAAATCATATCTGCAGCAGGACTCTGCAAGATGGCCTGCTGCGCCCTTGCCGAAAGTTTTGAGAATTCGGCAAGTGTCACGGTTGGATATTCCGATGCCGTCACGGGGGCCCGTCAGATAAAATTGCTCGGGCTTTCAGGTACATATACCCAAATGTTGGATGAGAACCGTCCCGTGATGAGAGACATTGCCGCCCCGTTCGGACTTCAGTGCATTCCCGGGCAGTGGCTGGAGAGCATACAGATAGCGAAGGGGCCTGCATCGGTCATCAACGGAGTTGAAGCCGTGACCGGTTCCATCAATATGGAGCATCGCAAACCGACAGATGAGACTCCCCTTTTCCTTCAGTTGTACGGCGGCACGGACGCGATGTTCGAAGGCAATGCTGCTTCCGCCCTGCAAATCAATGAGAAATGGAGCGTAATCAATCTCGCTCACGTCGGGCGGACAGCTTCGAAGATGGACCATAACAAGGATGGATTCAGGGACGAACCCGAGGATTTACATCTGGATTTCGCTTCAAGATGGCTTTATTATTCCCCCGGCGGGACTCAGGTTCGCTTCGGGGTGAGCCTGATTTCGGACAACCGGCTGGGAGGTCAGATGGACTACACGAAAGACGGTTACAAAGGGATGGGGTCGGATATCACGGTTCCCTGGGGGTCCGAGATCCGCAACCGGGGCATAGACGCCTACACCAAAATCGGGATTCCTCTCGATCCGGAGCAGAAATCAAGTCTGGGTATTGTGCTTGACTTCGACCATCACGAGTTCGACTCCAACTTCGGCAGAAAACTTTTCAACGGAGCCCACGACAACTTTTTCGCCAACTTCATCTATCAGAACCAGTTCAACGAGTATCATCGTCTCAATGCGGGGATAACGGCCAGGATGGACAATATCCGTCAGACAGCCGTTGTGTTGAAGGATTTCAACGCCGACAGGAAGGAGGCTGTGCTTGCCGGTTTCGGGGAATACACCTACACTCTGGATGACAAGGTGACCTTTGTAGGCGGACTCAATCTGGAATACAATTCCCTCCACAGCTGGCTTTTCAGCCCGAGGGTCAATTTCAAGTACTCTTTCACGGATGATTTGATTGTCAGGCTGATAGGCGGGCGCGGCTATCGTACGGCCAATATTTTTACCGACAATCTCGGGGCCTTCTCCACGGGACGCATGTTCTCGATTGACAGCAACCTTGACTATCTGGAAGACGCCTGGACATACGGCGGCAACGTGACGGTATATCTGCCGATAGGGGATGAGAGCAATCCCTCGTACCTGAGCTTCGATTACTTCCACAACCTGTTCAACAGACAGGTGATTGCAGACCAGGAATATGACCTTGACTGCGTCTCTTTCTACAACCTTGACGGACGATCCTTCACCAACACTTATCAGGTCGATTTCTCCGTGGATCCGGTGGAGCGCTTCAACATTGTCGCCACGTTCCGATATACGGACGCCAAGGTGACCATGAAGGGACAAGGCCTGGTGGAACGGCCCCTTACAAGCCGTTTCAAGGGGGTCTTGACGATGCAGTATGCCACCCCGATGAATATCTGGACTTTCGATTTCACCGCGCAACTTAACGGCCCGATGAAACTGCCCTACTTCGCCGCCGATGCGTGGGGGATGGAGACCTCTCCCGTCTATCCGATACTCTACGCACAGGTAACCCGCAAATTCAGGGGTGTCGACGTATATGTGGGCGGGGAGAACCTTACGAATTTCAAGCAGAAAGATGCTATCCTGAATGCCGACAATCCTTATTCTTCCGGTTTCAACGCCTCCTGTGTATGGGGCCCGCTGATGGGTGTCAAGGTTTATGCGGGATTGAGATTCACACTATGGAAATAACATAAAGACAACCGAATATGAAACGTTTTGCATCTCTGTTATTGGCCGTTCTGACGGCCGGGCTGCTTTCAGCCGGGCTCTATGCAGCCGACAAAAAGAAGACCGACATCAAGGAGGTCACCTTCGTCACATCCATCGACTGCAAGAACTGCGTAAAGAAAGTCGAGGCGAAACTTCCATACGAGAAAGGGGTGAAAGATCTCAAGATCAATCTTGACGACAAGACTGTATGGATAAAATACGACGCCTCCAAGACCGACAGTGAAAAGTTGGCCGCCGCTATCGTCAAACTCGGTTATACGGCGGAGGAACTGCCCTCTACTCCGGAGGCTCCGGTAAAGAACAGATAGGCAGTCTATGGCCGGAATGCTGGACAGTGAAATAAAGTATCTCGCGGGCGTTGGGCCCAAAAGGGCTGAGTTGCTTCAGAAGGAATTGGGCATCAGCACGTTCCGGGATATGCTCTACACTTTCCCTTTCCGGTATGTCGACAGGAGCCGGTTCTGTGCGGTGAGGGATATCGACAGTACCTCAGCCTACATACAGCTCCGGGGGAAGATACTCTCCGCATCCGTGGTCGGGGAGGGCCGGAAGGCCCGCCTGGTGGCGAAATTCACCGACGGCACCGGCAGTATCGACCTGGTGTTCTTCAAGGGAATCAAATGGGTGCAGGACAAACTGAAGCCCGGGCTGGAGTACATAGTGTTCGGCAAGCCCTCCGCCTTCAATATGGAGTACAATATGGTTCATCCGGAGGTTGACCCGTACTCCGAAGCGATGCTTGAGATGAAGAGCTCGATGTCCGGCATCTATTCGAGTACGGAGAGGCTGAGGGATGCAGGAGTGAGCAACAAGGTGTTCGAGAAACTCCAGCGTACCCTGTGGGAGAAATGCAGGGATTCAATCACCGAGACGCTTCCTCGTCACATTATGGAACAGAACAGACTCTGCTCTCTTGTGGAAGCTCTTCACGACATTCATTTTCCTCCATCGGTCAGGGATCTGGACAAGGCGAAATATCGTCTGAAGTTTGAAGAGCTGTTCATGCTGCAGCTATCGATGGTCAGACAGAAACATATCCGGATGAGAGCCTCCAGTGCGGTCGTCTTCAAACGGATAGGAGATAATTTCAACAAAACATACGGGAGTCTGCCATTCCCGTTGACCGGAGCCCAGAAGCGGGTACTCAAGGAGATTCGTGCAGATGTGGCCAGCGGACTGCAGATGAACCGTCTGCTTCAAGGAGATGTGGGAAGCGGTAAGACGCTGGTTGCCATCCTCTCCGCAATGATGGCCATCGACAACGGATATCAGGCCTGTATAATGGCCCCGACGGAAGTCCTGGCCCAGCAGCACTACAGAAACTCTCAGAAATTCCTCGCCGCCACCGGCGTCCGTTCCGCACTTCTTACGGGAAGCACGAAGTCAAAGGAGAGGGAGGAGATATATTCCGGTTTGGCCGACGGGTCGATAGACATTATTTTCGGCACTCACGCACTGATTGAGGATACCGTCAATTTCAAATCTCTGGCTCTTGCCGTAATCGACGAGCAGCATCGTTTCGGAGTGGAGCAGAGGAGCCGGCTGTGGAAGAAGGCGGCACTCGCCCCTCATATCCTTGTGATGACAGCCACGCCTATTCCGAGAACTCTCGCAATGACTTTATACGGCGATCTGGATATCTCCGTGCTGGATGAACTGCCTCCAGGCAGGAAACCGATAGAGACCGTGCACTGGACCGAGTCCCAGAGAGGGAAGTTATACGCCTTTATGAGGAAGCAGATTGAAATCGGCCGCCAGATATTCATAGTGTACCCCCTCATCAAGGAGTCCGAGAAGATGGACTACAAGAATCTCGAGGAGGGGTATCTTACCATAACCGAGGAGTTCCCCGCACCGAAATATGTCACTGCGGTGGTCCACGGGCAGCAGAAGGCCGAGAACAAGGCTTTCGATATGGACCTTTTCGTGAAGGGTAGGGCGGACATTCTGGTTGCCACTTCGGTGATTGAGGTGGGGGTTGACGTTCCGAACGCCTCCGTGATGGTGATAGAGAGCGCTGAGAGGTTCGGCCTGTCACAACTGCACCAGTTACGCGGACGAGTGGGAAGGGGAGCGGAGAAGTCATATTGCATATTGATGACCGGATACAAGCTTTCTGCGGAATCGAAGAAGAGAATCGAGTTGATGTGCGCCACGTCCGACGGATTCGAACTTGCCGAAGCCGATATGCGGATGCGCGGCCCCGGTGATTTCGAGGGCACGCGGCAGAGCGGCCTTGCCATTGACCTGCATATTGCGGATCTCGGACGCGACGGTGCTCTTCTGGAGGAGGTCCGAAGCCTTGCTCAGACGGTTCTCGAGGATGACCCGTCCCTCGGGAAGCCTCAGAACGCTCTGTTGAAGAAAGCTCTCGCAGAACAGAAAATGGAGATAAAGGATTATTCAAACATAAGCTGATGTATTTTATTGGAGCACACGTGAGCGCATCCGGAGGAGTCGAGAACGCTCCCCTGAATGCCAAGGCAATAGGGGCGAACGCCTTTGCCCTTTTTACCAAGAATCAGAGACAGTGGATTTCGGCGCCGCTGACAGGGGAAAGCATTGATGCGTTCAGGCGCAACTGCGAGTCCTGCGGATTCACCCCGCAGTCAATCCTTCCCCACGACAGTTATCTGATCAATCTCGGAGCGCCCGAAAGCGACAAACTGGCGCAGAGCCGTGCCTCTTTCATAGACGAAATGTCAAGATGTTCCGCATTGGGACTCGACAGGCTCAATTTCCATCCGGGAAGCCATCTCGGACAGATATCGGAGGATGAATGCATAGCGCTTGTGGCGGAGTCCGTCAATATCGCTCTGGACAGGACATCGGGCGTGACAGCAGTCATAGAGAATACTGCCGGACAGGGTTCGAACATCGGCTACCGTTTCGAACATCTGGCGGCCATCATCGACAAGGTGGAGGACAAGAGCCGCGTCGGTGTCTGCATCGACACCTGCCACGCCTTTGCCGCAGGCTACAATCTCAAGGGGGACGGAGGCCTTTTCGGAGGCGGGTTCGATGAAGTTTTCGCGCAGTTCGATAGCATTGTGGGCTTCAAATATCTGAGAGGAATGCATCTGAACGATGCTAAGAAACCGGTCGGCAGCAGGGTGGACAGGCACGAGAGCCTCGGGGGTGGGGAGATAGGCTGGGACTGCTTCGAACGCATCGTCACTGACCCCCGCTTCGAGAACGTTCCGCTCATTCTCGAGACACCGGTTCCCGAAATCTGGGACAAGGAGATAGAACACTTGCGAAACTTGAGTTAATTCATTAAATTCGCATAATATATCCGGACTGTTACAATCGTATGCCTAAAGTCAGTACAGCGTGGTTCTGCTCTTCCTGCGGAAATGAAAGTTCGCAGTGGATGGGGCAGTGTCCGGCGTGCGGCGAGTGGAACACGATGGTCGAGGAGCCGAAGGCAAGGAAAAAAGATTCTAAAGGGGCCGTGCCCTCACGGCGCAGGGCCTACATCGATGAAAGCGGCTCCAGGCCCTCGAAACTCAGTGAGATCTCATTGGACAGCGACAACAGGTTCTCCATAGGTATCGGAGAGCTGGACCGGGTCCTCGGCGGAGGGATGGTGACCGGCTCCCTGATTCTGATAGGGGGTGAGCCGGGCATCGGCAAATCCACGCTGTCTCTCCAGATACCTCTGTCCTGCAGCGAGTTGAAAACTCTCTATGTCTCAGGCGAGGAGAGTCCGAGGCAGATAAAGCTCCGTGCGCACCGTCTCGGCGGGGAGGGGAGCGAATGTCTGATTCTCAGCGAGACATCCCTTGAAAACATACTTGCGCAGGCCGACTCCGTCAAGCCTTCTCTTCTGATAGTTGATTCCATCCAGACCATCTACAGCGATGCCATAGAATCCTCGGCAGGAAGCGTATCCCAGGTCAGGGAGTGTGCGGCGGCCCTTCTCCGTTATGCCAAGCAGAGCGGTACGCCCGTCATATTGATAGGCCATATTACCAAGGACGGCACCATAGCCGGGCCGAAAGTTCTGGAACACATCGTGGACGTGGTCCTTCAGTTCGAGGGGGACACGAAAGGTTCGTACAGGATTCTCCGCAGCATAAAGAACCGTTTCGGCAGCACTGACGAACTGGCTGTGTTCGAGATGACTGGTTCCGGGTTGAGAGAGGTTCTGAACCCTTCGGAAATCCTGATTCCGATGCACAAGGACGACTTGAGCGGAGTGGCTATAGGTGCGATGATGGACGGTTCCCGTCCCTTCCTCATAGAGATTCAGGCTCTTGTGAGCACTGCCGCATACGGCACGCCGCAGCGTTCTACCACCGGCTTCGAGCAGCGACGGCTGAATATGCTTCTCGCCGTGCTGGAAAAGAGGGCCGGCTTCAAGCTGGCGGCAAAGGATGTTTTCGTCAACATTGCCGGCGGACTCAGAATCTCCGATCCGGCGTGCGACCTTGCGATAATAGCATCAATACTCTCTTCAAATTTCGACCTCTTCATCTCTCCGAAGAGCTGTTTTGCCGCTGAGGTGGGACTGAGCGGCGAGATTCGTCCTGTGAGCCAGGTCGAGCGCAGAATCGCCGAGGCGGAGAAGCTTGGATTTGAAGAGATATACATATCATCGTTCAACCGCGATACGGCCATGGCTTCAGGGAAGAAAGGAGCCATCAGGGTGGTCCCCGTCAGTTCCGTGGCTGAACTTTGCCGTCACCTTTTCGGATAGAAACAACAATATCAAATTCAATATTATTATGAAACCTACACTTTTGGTACTTGCTGCAGGAATGGGGTCAAGATACGGATCCCTAAAGCAGATGGACGGCCTCGGCCCTTGCGGAGAAGCCATTATCGACTATTCAATCTATGATGCAATACAGGCCGGTTTCGGCAAGGTGGTGTTTGTCATACGCCACTCATTCGCCGATGCCTTCAAGAAAATATATACAAAAGAGCGCTTCGGCGGGAAAGTTGAGGTGGAATTTGTATATCAGGAACTAGAATATATCCCGGAGGGATTCACCATTCCGGAGGGGCGTGAAAAACCGTGGGGTACCAACCACGCCGTTATGATGGCGAAGGATGTCATCAAGGAGCCGTTCGCAGTAATCAACTCCGATGACTTCTACGGCCGCGAAGGATTCACGGCGGTGGCAGAATTCCTGCATCAGGTTGAGGGGCAGAAAGGCCGCTACGGACTTGTCGGCTATTATTTGAAGAATACTCTCTCCGAATTCGGAAGCGTATCACGCGGTGTCTGCGGAGCGAATGCCGAGGGCAACCTCACTGAGGTCACCGAGCGCACCGCAATCGAACGCAAGAACGGAGCCGTAACCTACACCGAGGACGGAAAGGATTTCCCTCTTGACGAGAACAGTGTGGTATCGATGAACTTCTGGGGTTTCACTCCCGATTATTTCGATTATTCCGAGGAGACCTTCAAGCGCTTCCTCAGCGAACCGCGCATCCAGACCAATATGAAGGCCGAGTTCTTCATTCCGTATGTGGCTGATATCCTCATCAAGGAAAACAAGGCCTCATTTAAGGTTCTGAACTGCGATGCAAAGTGGTTCGGTGTTACCTACAAGGAAGACCGTCCGTTCGTTGTCGACAAGATAAATTCATTGATAGAGAAGGGCGTCTATCCCCGTTCTCTCTGGGGCAAGTAGGAAGGGGAAAGAAAAGATGGCAGATAAAAATCTGAAGATTCTGGTCGTCTGCGGCGGCATCTCCACGGAAAGGGAAGTCTCGCTCCGTAGCGGAAAGGCCATTTATGATGCGCTCCTGCGTAAAGGATATTTGAATTCCGAGCTGTTCGACCTCAACAGGAACAACATCGCCCGGATTCTGGAGTCGAAACCCGATATCGTTTTTCTCGGTCTCCACGGCAAGGGCGGTGAGGACGGCTCAATCCAGGGAATGCTTGAATTGGCGGGAATACCTTACACTGGCCCCGGAATCGCAACCAGTGCGGTATGTATGGACAAGATTCTGACCAAGAGAGTTCTTGCCAACGCAGGGCTTCCTACGGCAAGTTTCGTGGTCTACAGAAAGGACGAATGTGATGACAGAAAGGCTGTTGCCAAGGC
This sequence comes from Candidatus Cacconaster scatequi, assembly GCA_018065305.1. Classification (GTDB taxonomy): domain Bacteria; phylum Bacteroidota; class Bacteroidia; order Bacteroidales; family UBA932; genus Cacconaster; species Cacconaster scatequi. Next base: position 28,498 of record JAGHTO010000007.1, read on the forward strand.
TCTGGCTGACCGCCTCGGGTTGCCTATGGTACTGAAGTCTCCCTGTCAGGGCTCCAGCATCGGAGTGGTCATTGTACACAGGGAGTATGAAATCGAACCGGCGATGGAGGAGGTGTTCAGATATGGGGACAGTCTTCTTGCCGAGCAGTTCCTCGAAGGAACCGAGGTCACTCTTCCGATAATGGGAAATGACGCTCCCGTAGCGCTTCCGGTGATAGAGATCACTTCAGAACGTGAGTTCTACGATTACACGGCGAAATATACATCAGGACTTTGCCATCACATCATTCCGGCCCGCATAGGAAAGGATGATGAGGAGTCTGTCCGCATCCTTGGACAGAAGACATACCGGGTCCTGAACTGCAAGGGACTTTCACGCATAGATTTCATAATCGACAAGAAGTACGGCCCGATGATCATCGAGGTCAACACTCTGCCCGGAATGACGGATATGAGCCTCTTCCCCGATGCGGCCGGCTATGCCGGGATTCCGTATGACGAACTGGTGGAGAAATTCCTTGAATACGGTCTGACTGCCAAACACGATTTGTAGTGGCTTGCGGGCTGTCGGTGGATACAATGGATTCTGAGGAACTGGACGCTCTCATACAGCTTCTGGACGATGACGACAATGTTGTCCGAAGATGTGTGGATGAGCGTCTCCGTTCTTTCGGACCGCAGGTTGTAGGAGTGCTTCTCGATGCCGGAGCCTCGGACAAGGCCGAATCTCTGAATACGGAATTCAGACTTGTGGAGCTGAAAAGGCTTCTTGCGTGCTCCGGAGGCTCGGTGTCTCTCTTCGAAGGGGCATTCATAATCTGTTCCATCGCTGACTGTACGCTGAGGCGAGGGGAATTGGAACATAGGTTCTTCAAATGTATATCCGAGTATCAGGGTGAGGCTTCTGATGCCAGGACCGCTTTCGAGAACATAGGCGTTTTCAACCATATCTTCTTTGAACGTCTCGGCTTCACGCTGTACGATATGGGATTATCAAATCCCGAATATGCGCTTGTGAGCAAAGCTTTGGAAAGCCACGGGTGCAACCCGTTGACGATGGTCTACGTCTACATTATGGTAGCGCAGGCCTGCGGCCTGCCTCTTCTTCCCCTCTGCTTCCCGGGCGGGGTGCTTCCTGTCTATGTGGAGAACGGGAAGGAACTGTTCTATGTGAACGTCTACCGGAAGGGGGAGATATTCTATAGGCACAACCTCGGCGCCTCCCTTAAATTCATAGGCAGCGCCCTTGGCCATATCGAGTTCAAGGTACGTGACGAAAAGTCACTTCTTGCGATGTACGTCGAATCGCTTCAGATTGTATTCTCAAAGAGTGGCGGCGGAAGGGTTTCCTCCGCATTGGATTCGGTCCTGAACCTTATCGGTCCTGAACGTTTCCTGACTATCTGACCACCAGTCTCTCTCCGATTCGCAGAGTCTTGTTTGACTTGATGTTGTTGAGTTTGCAGATTTTGCTGACGGTTGTGCCGTATTTTCTGGCTATGCTGCCCAAAGTATCCCCTTTTCGTACGGCATACACAATCCGGTCGGAAGCCGCCTTGCTTTCTTCATCGGTCTGGCCGTAATGTGAATAGATGCTGAAATAGTGTCTCTTCAGCACCATGACGGAATCGCGGACCGAGCCCTTCTCGAAGTTAACGACGCGTTCGGGGTCGAAGGCATGTCCCATATATCTGGTCTCGAAATGAAGGTGGGGGCCTGTGCTCCTGCCCGTGTTTCCACCAAGTCCTATGATCTCCCCGGCCTTCACCGACTCATTCTCTCCGACAAGAATTTTTGAAAGGTGGCCGTAGTAGGTCTCAAGCCCGTTGGAATGGCGGATGATGACGAGGTTTCCGTAGCCTCCGGTCTGACGGACACCGCCGATGTAGCGGACAATTCCGTTGAAGGCCGCCCTGACGGTATCTCCGATATGGAGAGGCACGTCAATTCCCTTGTGCTCCCTGGTCCTGCGGAACTTGAATCCGGACCGTACGTTGCCCACTATCGGGGCGCTGAAGGGATTGAGGGAGTCCACAAGCCTGAGTTCTATCTCTTCGGGCAGATTGTCGACGCTATGGCCCTTGAAGGCGTGAATCACGTCATTCGTCCATCCTTCGTAGAATCCTGCGGTGTCAATCACCGGTCTGCCGAGTTCGATGTATTCCCAAGTGTGGTTTTCGAAGAGAACGACCTTGAGATATTTGTCACCGGTATCGAGCGTGTCCACTGCTACGACAGGCACGGTCGAGATAACATCTTCCACGTCATCCATAGCCAGAGTATCCCTTTGACTGCCGGGGATGTACTGTGCTTTGACGAGAATCGGAAACAGAATGGTGAACGCAATCAGCGCAAGTCGTTTCATCGGTCTGGGTTTAGTATCACAAATATAGTGATTTTTCCCTTTTTTTGGTAGATTTGCGTAAAGGTTATTCAATTAATGGCTGAGATGAATAAGAGAATCATTCTTGTCCTGGCGGTGCTGTTGCTTTCTGCAATACCGGCATCCGCCGTATTCAATGAAAAGAATCTGACCACGACCCTGGATGTGCTGAGCCTCGAATTGGAGCAGGAGGTGGCGAAGGCCCATAAGGTTCAGGAATACACCTCTCTGATGAGCAGAAAGCAGAGGCAGCAGATGGTCAGTATGATAAAGCGCTGCAATGAGTTGTCGCTGATGCTCTATTCCCAGAATCAGGATTTCACCTTTGATATGACATACGCCTTCGATGAGGTTATGAAGGAATATGAGAGATTCAACAGGGAAAGGATGCCTTACGACAGGTTTGTCGAGAGGCTGGAGATGGACATAGACAAGTATGAGAGGCTGCTTGAATCCCTTCGTAGAATCCCTCCGATGCTTGAGGAGATAGAGGAGGTCCCTGACAGCCTCAAGGCGGCGACGGACAGTCTGCTCCTTGGGGGCAGACCCCATACCGGAGCCGGCAGTCCCGCCCTTAGGGAGTTCAGGCGGCAGAAACTTGACGGGAACAGGGCCCGCCTGCCTTTTGTGTTGGATTCATTGGGCTGCGTCACACGCGATTCCTGCGTCTCTTACGCATTGCTGCTTCTGGATATGTGCACCGCCCAGCGTGATGAATTCCTCCGCGATGCCGAGCATTATGAATCCACAAACAACAGGCTGAAGGAGAGTTTCGATTATGTCCAGAACCGATACCGGGCAATCCAGAAGAGCATCTTCAGGGATGGGCAGACCAATTATTTCTCCGTACTCAGGTTTTTCGGCAGCTATCTGAAAGAGACTGTCGATCAGGCAAAGTCAAAATACGGCACGGGGGGTGGAACCGGGAGGGACAGCCTTGGGCAGAGTGAGTGGCGCGGTCCCGTAGTTGCCGGATTCATCGTATTCGTGTTTATGCATCTTCTGCTTGCGACGGTCCTGAGTATGGCAATCTTTGCACTGTTCATAAAGAAAAGAAGTTCCGCTTTCGGGGAATGGCTTGCCGACCGCAAGCGTTCCGTCATATTGTTCCTGGGGGTGCTGATTTTCGCGATTTCCTTCAGTGTGGTCGGCTCTCTGGCAGACAGCAATTTTCTGAAACTGGCCACGAGGTTGCTCCTGATATTTTCCTGGATAATGGGCTCCATCGTATTCTCTCTGATTGTCAGGTTGAAAGGGGACCGGCTCAGGCGAAGCCAGAAGGCATACGTGCCTCTGATGGTATTGGGGCTGACAGTGATTGCCTTCAGAATAATATTCGTTCCCAATACGGCACTGAATCTGGTGTTGCCGCCAGCGCTGCTTGGCTGCTCGATATGGCAGGCCATACTGTGCCGCAGGTGCGGGAAGGAAATGAGGAGGAGCGATTATCTGTGCAATTGCCTGACCCTGTTCATTTTCATTGCCGCGACAGTCATTTCCTGGACGGGGTATGTGTTTATGGGTGTGCAACTGCTGATATGGTGGCTTTTCCAACTGGCTGCAATCCAGACGGTCATTGCAGTCCATTCACTGCTCGAACTGTATTGGGACAAGGTTGAACGGAAGAGGATGGACAGGTACGGGAAATCCCATATCGTGATTGACAAGGGCAGCAGGGATTCCTATATCGAGGTGACCTGGCTTTTCAATTTTGTCAAGGATGCGCTGCTTCCCGTCATTGCAACCGTTTCGGTCCCTCTCTGCATCTATTTCGCGGCGGACGTGTTCAACCTTGCCGGTGCATTCGATGACCTGTTGCACGAGCCTTTCCTGAATCTGACCAACGCCTCCGGGGGTGAGATACTCAGCCTTTCCGTTTACAAGATTGTCCTGGTGTTCGCCCTGTTTTTCGTCTTCAGATATGTGAACAATACGGTCAAGTCTTTCTACAAACTTGCCAGATACAGGAAACTGATGTCCGTCGAAGGCAAGAAATATGTCCATACAAATGAGGTCAACCTTACCCTGGCCAACAACATAATCACGATTCTTGTCTGGGGTGCGTACATAATAATGGCAGTCCTGATGCTCAGGATTCCGATGGGCGCGATATCCATTGTGGCCGCAGGTCTTGCCACAGGTCTCGGACTCGCGATGAAGGATGTGCTGAACAATTTCATCTACGGCATACAGCTGATGTCCGGACGTGCCAGGGTGGGGGACTACATAGAGTGTGACGGAATCCGTGGCAAAGTGGAGAGCATATCATACCAGAGCACCCAGATTCTTACGGCTGACCAGGCGATTATGTCATTCACCAACACTTCCCTGTTCAACAAGAATTTCAAGAACTTGACGAAGAACAATGCATACGAGTTTGTCAAGATTATTGTGGGAGTGGCTTACGGGACTGATGTCGAAACGGTACGGAGTCTGATACTCGGGTCATTGGAGAACCTTGTCAGGGAGGACAAGTACGGACGCTCCACCATCGACAGGAACAAAGGTTTTGCCGTGACGTTCGACGGGTTCGGGGACAGTTCGGTGAATCTTGCAGTCAAGGCGTACGTCCTTGTCGAGGAACGCTTTTCCTTCGTGGCCGCCGCGAATGAAATCATCTACCGGGTTCTCGGGGAGAACAATATAGAAATCCCCTTCCCCCAAAGGGATGTCCACATCCGGCAGTAATAACGTTTATTGCGAATTGCGGTGGATATATACTCCCTGCGCAATCCTCCCCACTGACGTGGGTCCCCTCCCTCTTCGGGAGCCAAAGTTACGCAGGAAGTATATATCCACCGCAACGTCTTCGCGCACAGTTAATTGCTTCCGGCGAAGAGTATGGCGATTCCTGCAAGGAGAATAATCAGGGCTGCGGCTTTTTCCTTGAGTCTGTTCTCTTTGAACAGCCAAGCTCCGATGAGGAATGTCACCACGACGGAACTGCGCCTGAGCATCGATACGACCGAGAGCATCGAGCCTTCACAACTCAGGGCAAAGAAGTAGAGATAGTCGGAAACGGTTATGAAGACCGCAATCAGGAGGATGTTCCAGTCCCAGTGGAAATTCTCCCTTCTCCCGTTCATAATGTCGGATACAAGGATGGCCAGGGCCAGAATGACCGTTATGTAGAGGTTTGTCCAGCTTTGGGCGAACATCGGGCTCATCCAGCTCATTATGTATTTGTCAAGCATTGCGCTTGCCACTCCAGAGAGGATTGCGACGAACATACATAAAACCCATTTGTTGTGTGCGAAGGCAATGCCCTCTCTCCGGCTGGACACACTCAGCATATAAAGGGCTGCGATTGAGACGATTATGCCGGTCCATTGGAGCAGGTTCAACCTTTCACCGAAAACCAGCAGGGAGACCAGCAGAATGAACACCGGCCTGGTGGCTTTCATCGTGCTGGCAGTGGTGATGGGAAGGTGTTTCAGCCCGAGCAGGCCTGTTATCCAGGAGACGGTGACAATCACGGCCTTTCCCGCCAGCAGGAGATGGTCCTTCGCGGTGCCCTGCTCGATTTCGAACCTTGTCCCTTCCGCAAGATGCCATCCGAATACGGACGAGAGGATGAAGGGGGTGAAAAACAGGGTGGTGATGCCGGTGGCGAAAAGAAGGATGTAAAGCACTCCGTTGTTTTTGGAGGCCTGTTTCTTGGCTACGTCATATACTCCCAGAAGGACGGCGGAACAGATTGCAAGGGTGAGCCACATAGTGTTAGAGATTCTCCTCTTTTTTGCAGTATTTGTTGATGACGCTATATGCATCCTCTATTCCGAGTTCCCCCGCAGTGCTGAGGTCGATGCATCCTTTGTCGTTGTCTTTCAGATATATCAGTACAAGGCCCCTGTTGTAGTAAGCCTCGCCGATGTACGGATGAAGTTCGATAGCCTTGGTATATTGCACTATGGCTTCAGGCAGGTCGTCGGACATGCAGTAGAGGTTCCCCAGATTGTAATATACGTAAGGGAACGAAGGGTCGATTGCCGCGGCCTTCTGCATATCCATTATGGATGACGTGTAGTCGTACGACGACCGGGAGTTGCTGTCCTTGACACGTGTCTTGATGGTCTTGTCGTTATCCAGCGTAAGGACTCTGACGTTGTTCTCGATGGAAGCGATGAAATCTATCATCTCCGCCTGCAGGGCTCCCCGGTTGATGTAGAAGAACTGGTTTTCGGAATCTTTCCCGATGGCTTCGTCATAGCACACGAGCGCGGCGTTGAACTGTTTGCCGGATGCCTCCAGAATGGCTTTGGCAAAGAGATTGCCGGCGCTCCGGTTTGTCTTCAGTTCCCGGTCAATCTGTTCCTTTCTGACCATTGTCCCGGAAGACTCCGCCGTTCCCTGTCTGACTGACGCGAACTTGATGGCAAGAGGGCTTTCGGCGATGAACCTTTCAAGGGCGGTGTCGTCATATTTCTTCTCGAATGCCAGAGAAGTCACCACCGTCGCCGTCGAATCGGATGCCACGAATTTGTAGAGAGGTTTCAGGCGGATGTCCACATCCCTGTACTGAAGAAGTTCGTTGTTGAAATCCTTTTTTGCGAAATCCGCGTCAAGAGCCAGGAGCCGGTTGTATTGCTTGGTCGTATCGGCAAATGCGGCATATCCTGTAGAATCGGCCGTCTTGGCCTTGTATTCCCTGATTTTTTCCTGAGCTATCTCATAGTCCTGCTTCGACGAATTGAACTGTCCCAGCATATTCTTCGCGTATGAACGGTTCAGATATGCCTTGGCAAAGTCCGGATAGAGGTTGATGGCCTGGGAATAGTCGTCCATCGCATTGCGGTAGCGTCCCATTTCCATAAACACCGCGGCTCTGTTGTAATAGGCCAGGACATTGTTGGGATTGATGTTCAGCACACGGTCATAATCATCAAGCGCGGAGGTGTAATCTCCCACCTGAGTGTAAATCAGCGCTCTGTTGTATAAGGTGAGAGCATTGCCGGGTTCTTCGGCAAGAATGTTGTCAAGGTCCGTGAGCGCGCCCCTGATGTCCTGTTTGTCATATCTGAGCAGCGCCCGGTTGAAGAGAGCGTATGTGTTTGTGGAATCCAGATTGATGGCGACGTTCAGGTCCGCTATCGCCAGGTCTGTCTTTCCCTGAAGCGCATACACTCTGGAGCGTCTTACAAACCCTTCTCCTTCCCTCCTGTTAAGCTGTATTGCCTTGTTGTAGTCCGAAAGCGCCTTGGTGGTGTCTCCCACATACAGATAGCAGGCTCCGCGGTTCAGATATGCGTCCGGGTCGTCCGGCTCCCTGCGTAGGAACATATTGAAATCGCTGATTGCCTTGTCGAACTGCTGGGAGAGGAAATAGGTCACGCCGCGGCTGAAATAGAGGCCGGTGTAACTGGGCCTCAGGTCGACGGCTTCGGCCAGATCCCTGAGCGCTTCGTCATATTTTCCCGTGCGGCTCAATGTTATCGCCCGGTAGTGGTAGGCCAGGGTGTAAATCGGATTGAAGTGAAGCGTCCGGTCGAAGTCCTTCTGGGCTCCGGTGAAATCGCCGAGATTGTACTTTGCTATTCCCCTGAAAAAATAGGCTTCGAAGTTTGCGGAGTCGAGGCGGGAGAGGATGTTGAAGTTCTCTATCGCAAGAGAGTACTGTCCGTCAATCAGAGCCTGACGGCCACGAAAATAGAAATGGTCGAGGTCGTACTGTGCCGCTGCCGTGAAGGTGGCTGCAAGTGCTATCAGCAGAACTGTCAGCTCTTTTTTGAACATCGCCGCAAAAATACTATTTTTGTTGGTTGTAACAAAATGAACGGACATTCACTGAAAACAGCCGTTGCGGCGCTTGCCGTTTTTCTCTGTACATTCTCAAATGCACAGAGTGTCGGGAAGTTCGACTATCTCCTCGAGCAGAGCGAGATGGAAACGGACCTTGAGTACATCGCCTCCGATCAGGCTGCCGGGCGGGCGTCGGGGACGAGTGCAAAGCAGTCCGTGGAACAGTTCATGGTCCGCCGGTTCAAAAGTCTCGGTCTGAAGCCGTACAATTGGAGCTATACGCAGAGTTTCCGATACAATGATACGATACTTGTCCGCAATGTCGTGGGATATCTTCCGGCGGTGGCGCCCAGCGACGAGTACATAATCATCGGGGCCCATTATGACCATATGGGAACTTTGGCAGGCCGGGTCTACAACGGGGCGGACGACAATGCTTCCGGGGTGACGGCACTGCTGGGGCTGGCCCGGATGTTTGCCCGGCTCAAGGCGGAAGGGGTTGCTCCGGGAAAGAACATCCTGTTTGTGGCCTTTGACGGTAAGGAACTCAGTATGAGCGGTAGCGAGTATTTCGTCAGGAATCTGGACATTCCCGCTTCAAAAATAACCTGTGCAATCAATATGGATATGCTCGGGACCAACCTTGTCCCCACCGGAATCAACAGCGATTATCTCATCGCCCTGGGAGAGAAGACTCTGGACGAAAAATACCGTGGCTATCTATCTTTCCTGACAAAAAGAGCCCTGTACAAAATGGATCTGGACCTGACCTTTTACGGCAGCAGGAATTTCACGGATATCATGTATAGAAGCGGAGACCACAACTCCTTCGCCAAGGCCGGAATCCCGGCTGTCTTTTTCACCTCTGCATTCCACGAGCATACATACAAGCCTACGGACAGGATTGACATAATCAATTTCCCTCTTCTGCGCAGACGGACGCTGGTGATTTACAATTTTGTCCTCCGCTTGTGCGAATAGACAGAATTTGTTAAATTAGAGATATGAAAGCGAAATTTTCAATAGAATACAACACCGTTTGGGGTGAAAGCCTGACTCTGGTCATCGGTGGGAAGAAATACCCGATGAGGTGGAATGCGGGACATGTCTGGAAAGTATCCGTGCAGACAACCGCAAAGGCACTGAAGAATTACGGATATATTGTAGTCAAGGACGGTTTGACAGCCAGATATGAGTGGCGGAATCATTCTTTTACGGCCGCATCCGGTGCGAAGGAAGCCGACATATCCGACGTATGGATGGAGTGTCCTGTTTCGGGATGTCCGTTCATAAGGGAGCACAGCGCTTCCGAATTTGACAGACCCGGTTTCCGCGGTGCGGGAACCGCCGTTCCGGTCTTCTCTCTCCGCACCGAAAATGACTTCGGAATAGGTGAGTTCAACGATTTGTACACGCTTGTCGACTGGGCCGCGCTGACGGGTCAGTGCATCATACAACTCCTGCCTGTGACGGACACCACCCGTCACGGGGGATGGGAGGATTCCTATCCCTACAGCCCCGTTTCAAGTTTCGCACTGAACCCTCTCTACGTCAATCTTCAGGATATAGGGGTCAAGTCCACTCCTGCTTTCAGAAAATTGCAGGCGGAACTGAACGCCCTGCCGGAACTGGACTATCCCAGAGTCTTCAAGGAGAAGATGGCGCTTGTCCGCAAGGCTTTCGCAAAGGTTGGCGCTGAGGATATGTCCGCCCCCGCATTCAAGAAATTCTGCAAGGACAACGGCTCCGTGTGGCTGGATGAATATGCCGTGTTCTGTGCCAGGAGGGACGGGGATTCGGAGGATTTCTGGAGGTGGCTCCAGTGGCATCTCGACAGCCAGCTCTCAAAAGTGGTGGCATACGCCCGGAAAAAGAACATTCATTTCAAGGGGGATCTCCCTATAGGGGTGAGTGCCGACAGCGCCGATGCGTACTGGCATCCCGAACTGTTCAACCTTGATTCAAGTGCCGGCGCTCCGCCTGATTTCTTCTCCGAGACAGGTCAGTGCTGGGGGTTCCCGACCTACAACTGGTCGGCGATGGCTGCTGACGACTATGCCTGGTGGAAAGCCCGTTTGCGTCATATGTCGCGTTATTTCGATGCATTCCGCATCGACCATATACTCGGGTTCTTCCGCATCTGGGAGATACCGGCAAGTTCCGGCCTCGGACTGGACGGACATTTCAATCCCGCAATGGCATATCCCAAAAATGAGATTGAGGCTATGGGACTTCCGCTGGAGGGGCTTTTCCACGAGGACCCCAGGAACGAAGGCTGCGTGCAGCCGCTGATAAAACCTGACACCTCCTCTCTCGAATCCTGGCAGAAAGAACGTTTCGACTCCCTCTACGTTGATTTCTTCTACCACCGCAACAACGGCTTCTGGTGGAGGAATGCAATGAAGAAGTTGCCTGAACTGCTTTGTGAGACAGGGATGTTGGCTTGTGGGGAGGATTTGGGAATGGTGCCGGACTGCGTCAATGACGTGATGACAGACCAGAGGATACTTTCTTTGGAGATGTCAACGATGGAGAAGGGGCGGCCCTGGCCATATCTCTCCGTCTGTGCGACATCTTCCCACGATATGGAGACTGTCAGGATGCGTTATGCTTTGGACCACGGCGGCGCGGATATGCCTGTGGAGCAGGTGCGGGCTCTTTTGAATGCGCATTTGACTTCCGCGTCAATGCTGGCAATCTTCCCCATTCAGGATTATGTGGCATTGGATGAAGGATTCCGCCGCAAGGATTTTATGAACGAGAGAATCAACCAGCCGGCAGACCCGCATCACCACTGGCGCTACCGCATCCATTTCAACCTGAAGGAACTGCTCTCCGCCGACAGCCTGAACTCGACTGTCACCGCGATTTTGAGAGATTCGGGACGTTGACCAAATAATTATTGAAGCAGGCTGTTCCTCAGTTGGGCAAGGTTTTCCTTGCGCTCTGAGAATATCTTCCTCGCACCTTCCTTGGAGGTGGCTGCCTGATAGTCGGCCTCGGACAGGCTGGTGCCGTTGCTTTCCCAAAAAGCAAGGACGCTGGCTATCTCGGCGTCGTACTGCGCGTAGATTTTCAGAGCCTCCAGACAGGTCTTGATGTGTTTGCCAAAGTTCTGGTAACTTGTCTCGTCAATGCTGTTGAAGAATTTGTCCGGATTGTTTGAAATCAGGTAGAGGAGTGAACTCTGGCAGGCAAATGCGAATTGCCAGAAATAGTTGAGCTCTCCTCTTTCCTTGCAGTTCTCGTAGAGCTGCTTTGTGCGTTCGGCTATAGGAGCTCCGCTTGTCTCACCGTCAAGGTCGATGGGGTGGTTGAGGTCCACGACAAGTTTGGCGATGGCTTCCTTGGATTGGCCGACGGGCATTCCGTAAGCGATTCTGATGGGGTATTCTGTCACAAGGATTGCCAAAGCGTTTGTCTTCTGCAATCTTGTGAGCATATTGCTAGCGACGGAAGGGTCAAGCAGGTAGTCAGGGGTGACCATTTTCTCCTTTTCTGTCAGATTGTCGGTCAGAAGATTGTCAAAGTGCATCTTGTCTGCCGCATCGATATAGCCTGCCGCGAGATTTTCCAGCGTATTGAGCACGTCGTCGGCGAGTTCCACTTTTGCTGCCTCCAGTGTGGCGGCATCGAAGGATTCTTCATTGCTGCCGGCATTTTTGGTGTTTTTGCAGGAGATGGTCAGTGCCGCAACCCATACGAGCGAGATGAGCAGAAAGGATTTTTTCATAGGATAGTTCGGTTATTTTCAGAATCTTCGGCAAAGATAAATCAATCAGTTCAAATAGCAAATAAAAAAGAGGCCGCAAGCGACCTCTTTTGCTTATGGTTATAAACTTCGGCTATTATTTTTTGCCGTAAGTCTTGTTGTAGAACTTGTCAATGACCTTGTCAGTCCCGATGTACGACGCCCTGACATTGTAGACGACATAGTCCGAGCCTTCAATCTTAATCTGGCTTGCTTCGCTTTCAGCGGCTTTGCAGGCATTGAGAACCTTGCTGTCGCTTTCGGAGAACTTGCCTTCGATAGTGATGGTTGCGCCTGATATGGTTGCGCCTGATATTGTGGCGAACTTCTTGGAATAGATTTCCGCTATCTGGAAGGCTACCGTAGGATCACCCTGGCTTGAACTTATGCCAGAAGAGTAAACTGCCGTACCGCTACCGGAGGGAGAGTCTTTTTCACAGGAAGTTGCTGCCAGGCAGACGAATGCAACTATAGCCAGAATTGAAAAAATCTTTTTCATTTTTCGGGTTTCAATCAGTTGATAAATTCACATTACATCGCCTGGGCGACAGCAACTGCGACAGCTACTGTGGCGCCGACCATAGGGTTGTTGCCCATACCGAGGAAGCCCATCATCTCAACGTGTGCGGGAACTGAAGAAGAGCCTGCGAACTGTGCGTCGCTGTGCATACGTCCCATAGTGTCGGTCATACCGTAGGAAGCGGGACCGGCGGCCATGTTGTCAGGGTGAAGGGTACGGCCTGTACCTCCGCCTGATGCAACTGAGAAGTACTTCTTGCCCTCAAGCTGGCACTCTTTCTTGTATGTGCCGGCAACGGGGTGCTGGAAGCGGGTGGGGTTGGTTGAGTTGCCGGTGATGGAAACGTCAACGCCTTCCATATGCATGATGGCCACGCCTTCGCGGACGTCATCGGAGCCGTAGCAGCGGACACCTCCGCGGACACCTTCAGAGTATTTGGTCTCCGAGATGATGTTGACCTTGCCTGTGAAGTAGTCGAATTCGGTCTGTACGTATGTGAAACCGTTGATGCGGCTGATGATCTTGGCAGCATCCTTTCCGAGTCCGTTGAGAATCACGCGGAGGGGTTTCTGGCGTACCTTGTTGGCCATCTCTGCAATCTTGATAGCGCCTTCGGCGGCGGCGTATGATTCGTGGCCGGCGAGGAATGCGAAGCAGGATGTCTCCTCGCGGAGAAGCCTTGCTGCAAGGTTGCCGTGTCCAAGACCCACCTTTCTGTCATCGGCTACGGAGCCGGGGATACAAAAAGCCTGAAGGCCTTCACCGATTGCCTCGGCGGCGTCAGCGGCGCTCTTCACGCCCTTCTTGATGGCGATAGCCGCACCTACGACATAAGCCCACTTTGCGTTCTCAAAGCAGATTTTCTGGGTGTCCTCACACATCTTGTAAGGATCGATGCCTTTCGCATCGCAAATGGCCTTCGCCTCTTCGATGCTCTTGATTCCGTATTTTGCGAGAGCTGCATTGATCTGATCTATGCGACGCTCATAACTTTCAAAAAGTGCCATAATCTCTTACTCTTTACGTGGATCGATATATTTGACTGCATCGTTGAAACGGCCGTATGTGCCCTTTGCCTTCTCGATGGCCTCGGGACCGGTGGCTCCGCCCTTGAGAGCGTCCATAAGCTTGCCGAGGTTGACGAATTCGTAACCGATGACCTCGTTGTTGCCGTCGAGAGCCATCTTGGTACAGTAACCTTCAGTCATTTCAAGGTAACGGGAACCTTTGGCCTTTGTGCCGTACATTGTGCCGACCTGGCTGCGGAGGTTCTTTCCAAGGTCCTCAAGGCTTCCGCCGATTGCCAGACCGCCCTCAGAGAATGCTGACTGTGTGCGTCCGTAAACAATCTGGAGGAAGAGTTCGCGCATTGCGGTGTTGATGGCATCGCATACGAGGTCGGTGTTCAGCGCCTCGAGAAGGGTCTTTCCGGGGAGAATCTCAGAAGCCATTGCGGCTGAGTGAGTCATACCGGAGCAACCGAGAGTCTCTACGAGAGCCTCTTCGATGATACCGTCCTTGACGTTGAGGGTAAGTTTGCAGCATCCCTGCTGGGGAGCGCACCAACCGATTCCGTGAGTGAGGCCGGAAATGTCCTTTATCTCTTTGGCATGCACCCATTTGCCTTCTTCAGGAATGGGGGCGTTGGCGTGGTTCGCGCCTTTTGCCACGCAGCACATCTGCTGCACTTCTTTTGTGTAGATCATAGTGTGAATTAAAAATAGAAATCGGGAGCGGAATACGAGTCTCGAACTCGCGACCTTCGGCTTGGGAAGCCAACGCTCTACCAACTGAGCTAATTCCGCATTCGCACTGGCAAAGATATTAAATTTTTCTTAAATTTGTATGCTATACTTCGTTTTGAAAACCAAATAGACACAGATATGATAAATACCAACACTCTCAAGGAGACTTTTTACAAGTATTTCCCCGGTCAGGAACCCCGCATCTTCGCGGCTCCTGGCAGAATCAACATTATCGGCGAACACACTGACTACAACGGAGGTTTCGTGCTTCCCGCTGCAATTGACAAAGCCCTTTCCATTGCAATCTGCCCGAACGGGACCGGCAAGGTCCATCTGGTTGCTATAGACCGTGATTTTGAGAAGGCCGATTTCGTAATAGGTGGCGAACAGCCCGCAGAGCAGTGGGCTTCCTATTTCTACGGGGTCGTCGAGGAGATGAAGGCACGTGGCGCCTGCCCCGGCGGGTTCAACGCCGTTTGCGGCGGTGACGTTCCCCTTGGGGCCGGAATGTCATCCTCTGCGGCTCTCGAATCTGCTGTCGGCACGGCATTGAACACCATCTTTAATCTCGGTTTCGACAAGGCGACTCTTGCCAAGATAGGGCAGATGACGGAGCATCACTACATCGGAGTGCGCTGCGGCATTATGGACCAGTTCGCATCCATTTTCGGACAGGCCGGTCACGTGGTCAAACTTGACTGCCGCAGTCTGGAATATGAACTTGTGCCGTTCAATCCCAAGGGCGTGAGAGTGGTTCTCATCGACACTATGGTGAAACATCTGCTGGCTTCTTCACAGTATAACGTGCGCCGTGAGCAGTGCGAAGCCGGAGTGGCGGTGATTTCCAAATATAAGAAAGGGGTGGAACTGCTCCGTGATGTAACGATAGAGGAACTTGAGGCTCACAAGGATGAGCTGGATCCGGTTTCATTCCGCCGCTGCGCATTTGTCATCAATGAGAACAAACGTCTCAACGCCGCCTGCGCCGCTTTGGAGAAGAACGATTTTGAAGAGGTCGGACGTCAGATATATGCTGCCCACGAAGGTTTGAGCAAGGAGTATGAGGTCAGCTGTGAAGAACTCGACTTCATCGTCGGAGTTGCCAAGACCCACCCGGGCGTTTACGGTGCCCGTATGATGGGAGGCGGTTTCGGAGGCTGCGTCATCGCTCTTGTGAAGGAGGATGCCGCGGATGCCTACATCGCTGACGTCAAAGCTCAGTATCAGGTGAAGTTCAACAAGGATCCGCGCGTGATTGAAGTTGAAATTTCAGACGGCGCGAGAGAGATCAAGTGAGTGTCAGCCGCTTCATAGCAGGGCGGCTCTCATCCCCGGAAGGGGAATCCGACCGTCAGAGCAGGACGGGAAACGTACTCGCGTGGCTTTCCGTCTGTCTAAGCGTGGCGGTGATGACAGTGGCACTGGCCGTGGTATCAGGTTTCAAATCCCAGATACGCAGCCGTGCCACCGGTTTTATGGGGGCGGCGATGCTTGTCCAGCCGGGGCAGGGGCCGGTCAACGAACACTATCCCTTCTCGTCAAAACTCTCATATTGGGAAGAGTTGCGGGGTTTGAAAGGGGTTGAGTCCGTATCCGGGGTGGCTTATGCTTCCGGGCTTCTCAAGACTGAATCCGAGATAGAGGGACTGCTCTTCAAGGGGGTGGATTCTCTGTATAATCTCTCCTTCCTGTCGCGGACATTGACGGAGGGTGAGATTCCCGATTATTCCGGGAGGATTTCGAATGACATAATGATATCGGCCACCACTGCCCGCAGAATGGGCTACAAGGTCGGAGACCAGGCCGTGGTATACTTCATCGGCGAACAGGTAAAGGCCCGCAAGTTCACCATTGCCGGTATATTCGAAGTGGGACTGGATGACATTGATTCCCGTTTCGCACTGGTCGACATACGCCAGGTGAGAAGGCTCGGCGGGTGGGAGCCGGAGGAGGTCTCCTCCATTGAAATTCATTCCGACGGAACAGTCTCCCCGGAGGCTCTTTCTTCGCGGGTGACGGATTTGGAATTCTCCCGTGCCACCGATGAGGATGCACCGTTGTTCGTCACGAATGTGAAGGAGTATTACTCCGGAATATTCGACTGGCTCAATCTCCTTGACCTCAATGTTCTGATGATTATGGTCCTGATGATAATCGTGGCCGGGTTCAATATGATATCCGCCGTCCTTATCATCCTTTTCGAGAACATCCGGACAATCGGGCTGCTGAAGGCTTTGGGAATGACTACCCGTGATGTGGGCAAGGTCTTTATGCTTCGGGCCGGCGGAATCGTTGGAAAAGGAATGCTTCTGGGCAATCTTTTCGGCATAGGCCTTTGTCTTGTCCAGAAATACACGGGACTGATAAAGCTCGACAGGGCCAGTTATTTTGTGGACAGGGTCCCCATCGACTTGCAGGCCGGGCAACTGGTGGTGCTGAATCTGGCCGCTGCGGCACTGATTATGCTGCTCGTTTCGACAACGACAATATTCATATCGAAAGTAAGTCCGGACAGGACTTTGAAAATGGAATAAATCAGATCAGGTTATAAATATGAAAGGAATTGTACTTGCAGGAGGCAGCGGGACGCGCCTCTATCCGATTACCAAGGGCGTCAGCAAACAGCTTCTGCCGATTTATGACAAACCTATGGTGTATTATCCGATAAGCGTGCTGATGCTTGCCGGAATCAGGGATATTCTTCTTATCTCCACCCCGGATGACCTTCCTGCCTTCCGCCGTCTGCTCGGTGACGGCAGCGATTTCGGAGTCAATCTTTCCTTTGCGGAGCAGCCGAGTCCGGATGGGCTCGCCCAGGCTTTCCTGATAGGGAAGGAGTTCATTGGGGACGACTGCGCCTGCCTTGTTCTGGGAGACAACATCTTCTATGGAAGCGGTTTCTCAGGGATGTTGCGTCAGGCGGTTGAGGATGCAGAGCGGAATGCCAAAGCCACCGTGTTCGGCTATTGGGTAAGCGACCCGCAGAGATACGGGGTGGCCGAATTCGATGTCGGCGGGAACTGTCTGAGCATCGAGGAGAAGCCGGAGCATCCGAAATCCAACTACGCGGTTGTCGGCCTCTATTTCTATCCCAACAAGGTTGTGGAGGTAGCGGAAACCATCAAGCCTTCTGCCAGAGGAGAACTGGAAATCACGACGGTGAATCAGAGATTCCTGGAGGAAGGGGCCTTGAAGGTGCAGACTTTGGGACGCGGATTCGCCTGGCTTGACACAGGTACCCACGACAGTCTGAGCGAGGCATCGACTTTTGTCGAGGTGATTGAGAAGCGGCAGGGGCTGAAAATAGCCTGTCTGGAGGCTATCGCCTTCAATAACGGCTGGATATCAGCGGAAAAGCTTAAGGCCGTCGCCGCTCCGATGTCCAAGAACCAGTACGGTCAATATCTGCTGGGACTGGTGAAATAGGTTGCAACTGTATGTTTTAATTCATAATTTTGCGATATGGATACTAAAAAACAAACGAATATGTCAATGAACGAAATGGTATTGGTCTCGCCGAATGTTACCCGTGCGGGCAAGTGGTTGGAAGGTAAAATTATTGACATTGAGGATAATCCCTTCAATGGTATTGTCATTACTGTCGAGTTGTCTGACGGCAACATCTATTGGGACAAGGAAGAGTATTTCAAAAAAATCGCTTAAATCTTTGCCGTTATGCTTGCAATTAGTTTTGATATGAAGGTGGCGGACATGGAGAGATACTATGGCAAGTCTTATACGTCTGCCTATTACAAGATCAGACGTAGTCTTGAATCAGACAGTTTCTATTGGCTTCAAGGTAGCACCTATGCCATTCAAAGCGATGATTTGATGTCATTGTTCAATGCAATGCGCCATCTTAACGAGTTTGACTGGTTCCGAAAGTCCGTAAGGGACATCCGTGGATTCAGAATGGAAAACTGGTCTGATTTTACACCTTATTTCAAGGGCGAATAATTCTGGTTTTTGCCCGGGATCTGGCCGGTGCTATTTTTTCAGTGTATATACTTCCTGCCCCTCAAAGAAGGTGTTGAGTACCTTTACCTTGCCGAGGTGCTGCGCGTCACAGGTCAGCACGTCCTCGTCAAGGATGACGAAGTCCGCATATTTGCCGGGCTCGATGCTGCCGCGTTCCTTCTCCAGATGCAGCTGCCAGGCACCGTTGTAGGTCATAGCCTGCAGGAACTGGTATCGGTTGAGCAGCTCCTCCGGCTGCCAGGCCTCCATACCCGCTTCGTACGCACCGGTAACGGCAACCTGCATACAGAGGAACGGATAATTGATTCCGTCATCTGCCGGAGTGTCCGTACACTGGCTCACCAATATTCCGTGTTTGAAGAAGGACTTCAGGGGATAAGCATCGTGAGCATACTTGTAAGGTATAACTGATTCATAATGTTTGGCAAGCTCTTCTGTCATACAATGCCAGTTCATATTGGAGGAAACCGCGATATCGTTTTCCTTGATTATCTCATAATCTTCCGGGCTTACATTGCGGAGATGGACGATGGCATTGCGCATTTCTTTTTTGCCGTAAGTGCTGTACGCCATCACACTGCGGTGAACGGCCCCATCCCCAAGAGTGTGGGTATGAACGGTCAGCCCCTTGTCGTTGGCAGCCTTAACGAGAGCATTCATATCCTTCTCGCTCCACAGGGGAGTACCGTGACCGGAATAGATGCTGTCGACAGGACTTTTCGAGTATCCCTCCAGAAGAAAACCGGTTCCCATCTCCACCAGTCCGTCCATAAAGAGCTTGAGATAGTCCGGATGAACGTGCTTGCTCTGATATCTCCTTTGAACGGAAGCGGCGTTTTCCACGTAGGGGAAGGGATAATTGTCATTATACCACGGCTCAATCTCGTATGTAAGGGAAACGTTGAGGTGCAGAGCCTTGTCCCAATCCATAGTTGTCAATGCCTGGAACAGGGATTCGTCATCCACGCTGTAATTGTTTGTCCAACCTTCGATAATATTGGTGATGCCTGCGGACAGCAGGTACTGCTGCATCTTTTCAATACCCTGTGTGATTTGCGCGGAAGTGGGACGCATCTTGTTGCCCAGGCCGGGCCCCTGAAGCAGCGAGATGGCACGCTCGGCGAATACTCCGTTCAGTTTGCCTTCTTCGTCACGATACATAAAACCTCCGGCTATCCGGTCACGGGTGACGTTGCCTTCTTCGTCCAGAATTTTGGCATTGATCATCGCGCGTGTGTTGACAACCGTGCTGTGGTGGTCAAAGCCGGTGAGGAAAATTGGTATCTCGGTTGAGATTGCATCCAGGTCCTTGCGGTGACGGAGGTCGTGGCCGTTTTCCATCAAATTGGCAAGGCTGTATCCTTCGCCATACACATAGTCCAGATGCCGGCCGTCTTTTTTGGCCTGATTTACGAAATCACGAACCTGATCCAGCACTTGCTGATAGTTCCAGTCACCCCTGAATTGAAGATTGCTCGCACTCATCTGTTCGTTGATGAATTTCATCAGATAGTGCGCGTGTCCGTCGGTGATGCCGGGGATGATGATACCCTTGCCGGTGCAATCGATTATTCTGCTCTTTTCGGTTTTATGCTTGTTCGCCTCATCTTTGGTGCCCACACAGATGAATTTGCCGTCCTTGATGACCATTGCGTCCGCAATGACGTACTGGGCTGTGTCGTTGAGCATATCCTTTACTATGGACGAATCAACTCTGGCGGTGTAGATTTTGCCATAGACGATAAGGTTGTCAAAAACTTCGGGCTGTGGGTCATCTTGTTTCGTACACCCCATCGCCACAATGGCTATGGTAACAGCCAGTGCAGTAATAATCTTTTTCATGTATCGGTTTTTTTACGCTTTCGTCACTTTCTCAAGCCATTTGACCATTCCCAGCATCACGCTCATCGCAACGAGACATACAATCAGGAATACCATCCAGCATTTCCAGATGCCCCAGGCATTGTACATCAGCGGGCCGACGAAGATGAAGAGGTTGCCCACGGCAGTCGCGCCGAGCCAGAGTCCCTGGCAGAGTCCCTGCATATTCTTGGGAGCCACCTTCGATACGAATGAGAGTCCGAGAGGGGAGATGAAGAGCTCCGCTACCGTCAGGAAGAAGTAGGTGAGAATCAGAACCCACCAGCCGGCTTTCATACCTGCCGCCTCTGCGACGGGAAGGGCACGGAAAGCTTCTCCTGAAGGATAGCCTGCGCAGATTGAATATATCATAAGGAACAGGTATGCCATACCGGTGATACCCATACCGATTGCAATCTTGCGGGGTGTCGATACCTCACGTCCCTTGCGGCTGAGAGATGCGAACAAAGCCATTATCAACGGAGTGAGGGTAATCACGAAGAAAGGATTGACAGCCTGCCATATTTCGGGGGCGATTGCATCAGTCTTGACGAAGTCGCGTGCGAACAGGGAAAGTGACTGACCGTTCTGATGGAATGAAAGCCAGAAGAAGATGCAGATGCCGAGAACGGCGAAGAGAGCCGCCATACGCTGCTTGATTTCCTTTGCCATTGCAATCTTTTCCTCCTCAGTGTATCCCACTGCTGCTGATGCGGCTTTTTTTGCGGGTTCGGGAAGGCCCTTCTTGGTGGCAAGGAAAATCACCAGTGAGATGAGCATGGCTGCGACGGAGGCGATGAAGGAGTAGTGGATTCCGGCGTTGAACACTTCCAGGTAATTGCTGCAGAAGGCTGCATCGGCAACTGCCTGTCCGTTTATGGATGCCTGGGATGCGAGTTGTGTCAGGTTTTCCATCTGGCTGGCATCCATAGCTCCGTTACTGTTGATATATTGGTGGCAGAGGGCAGGAAGGGCGGCATTATAGAGGAATCCGTTCGCCTTGAGCCACCAGCTGCGGAGCAGGGGGGCAACGAAGGGAGCCACAAGACCTCCGATGTTGATGAACACGTAGAATATCTGGAATCCGGAGTCGCGTTTGCCTTTGGCGGCTTTGAGAGCTTCTTCGCCCTTTGCGGCGGCTTCGGCTTCGAAATTGTCATAGAGTTGTCCTACCAGCGCCTGAAGGTTTCCCTTGAAAAGGCCGTTTCCGAACGCAATCAGGAAAAGCGCGAAGCAGGTGAACGGCAGCAGCCAGGAGTGGTTGCCGGTCGTGGCGGTGATTGGAATAGCCAGTGCGGCATATCCCACGGCCATTGTGATGAGGCCGTTCTGGATAGTGCCCTTATAGTTCTGTGTCCTGTCGGCGATTATGCCTCCCACGAGGTTGAGGACATAGATTCCGCAATAGAAGCAGGAATAAATCAATCCGCTTGTCTGGTCTGAAATTCCGAATTTGGAGCAGAGGAACAGGAGTAGTACGGCGTTCATGATGTAGTAGCCGAAACGCTCTCCCATATTGCTCAGTGCGGCTGCAAGCAGCCCTTTGGGGTGATTCTTGAACATATTTGACTTAATTTACTGCGCGAATTTACTCAATTGCATTGAAAATTTCAAGAGTCGGTAATATGTTCCGTTGCCAGTTCCGTCCACCTGCTTTGGCCGATTGGTCGTTTGTTGGGGACCGTTTGCTGTGGTCGGGCTGCCGTGTACGCCCTGCGGGACTGTGGCTTCGCCACCCTGTACGGGCAAATGTCCCGCAAGGCATATACGGCAGCCCTTTAACCAGTCACCATAGCAATATCCAACCTGGGCTGTGAATATCCCATCGTAACTCTAGAATTGCCGGTATGGTAACTATCTTTCTGCGTTTATTTGTTTTTAATAGTAAAATAGTTACCTTTGCTATGAATTTTAATGTTGTGGGGATGACTGTGAAGGTTAGAGTGATTCCCGGTAATTTGAATGATGACCTTGCAATAGGGACATTGAAATCCATCTTGAGGGAAAGCGGATTGCATTTTTAAAGAGTTATGAAGAAATTGAATATTGTCATAGAAAGGGCAGAAGGGAATTTCTCGGCATATGTTCGGGAGGTGGATGGTGTCGCAGCAACCGGAAAGAGCATCGATGAGATCAAGGCATCGATTATGGAGTCTGTCGATGAGTATAAGTATTCTTGCAAAGAACTCGGACTTGATGTCCCGTTGGCGTTAAAAGGCGATTATGAGTTCGCATTTGAGCTTGATATCCAGAGTTTTCTTGCGATTTATCAGGGAATATTCACAAAGTCCGGCCTTGAAAAACTGACGGGTATCAATCAGAAGCAACTTTGGCACTATGCAAAAGGGACTTCGAAGCCCCGGCAGGCGCAGAGGCAAAAGATTGAAGGTGCTTTGCACCGCTTGGGCAACGAACTGATATCACTCACTCTGTAGAAATGTCGCATAGTTGTGGGTTGGGACGCGGTTGAAGGGGAGAAGTCAGAACAGTGGAAGGTTAAGAGCGAACATAAGAGCGGAAATTATCTTACGGATATCTCCGATCTGCTTACCATTCACATCTGATGCCTGGCCTTGCGGTATTTGCCGACCTTGGAATTTTTAATATGCCTCTCTTTTGTATCAAAATCAAAAGTTCTTTTATCTATGATAGCATAAGGCTTAAGAAGCTGTTTTGAAATGATTAACTTCAATACTTATGCTTCTTTTTCGCATATTTTCCGATGCTTTTCAGTCACAATGGAACCCCATTGCGCCATCAAATCATCAAATAATCTACTGAAAAAATAATCTATAATAATTTTCGTGAACCATTTCAAAACAGCTTCTTATTTGCGAAGCAAATGACGCAGATGTAGTAAGACCGCATCAGCGGTCCGGCGGAGACCGTGTATTTGCCTCAAGCAAATACGGCAAGGTCGGGAGCCGCGGGGCTGGGGGCAGCGCCCCGTATAGAAAGCGCTGTCCGGCCGCAATGTCATTCCAGTCTGTGTATGGACGTGCGGATTTATTCGCTCATACATCTCAAATTTGGCCATGAGTATGGAGAAGTTCGGCCTGTCCTCTCCGTCCTTGAATCCGCTGATGATATCCTTGTAGATGTCCGTGGATTCGTCAAAATTGAGTCTGTTGCTCTTTGCGAAGGCGACAAGTTCCTCGACCTGTCTGCCCGTCTTCTGCATTGCAGTGGAGATGCGCACATAAATCGCCGTGCGTCTCTTTTCCATCGATTTGATTGAAATACAAGATTGTGATTTTGGTTATGGTTATTGGGTGAAATCATCGATGAAAAAGCATCAAATTTTTGTGTGCAGATTTACACTATTATTTGATGAAAATATGCGTTTGGTGCACGCAGAAGGCCTATTGGCGGGCTTTAAACTCAGCGAAAATGAGCATTTTTCTTTCGATTCCGCTGAGTTTTCAAGAGAATTTTTCACATTGAATGAGGGCCAAAAACAGCAAAAACAATGAATTTTGGCCCGCATTCTCTAGTCTGATGAAATAATTTTGCATATATTTGCCAATGTTAAAAACAGAGAGTCAAAATGGAAATCATCGGACGGAAAGAGGAAATTACCAAGCTGAAGTCATACTATGGTTCAGGGAAGCCTGAGTTTATTGCTCTTTATGGCAGAAGGCGTGTCGGCAAAACATATCTGGTTGAGCAGATGTTTTCGGAAAAGTTCGCCTTTAACGTTACCGGAGTTATTGACGGAACAAAGAAGGATGAGATGTCCGTATTCTTCAATGCGCTTAAGCGTATAGGATATTCAGGAGATATTCCAAAGTCCTGGTATGATGCGTTTGAAGTCTTGAAGACACAGCTTGAGAAGAACCTGAGAAAGAATCGCCGCCTTCTTCTGTTCATTGATGAATTGCCTTGCTTCGATACCAAAAATTCACGTTTCCTGAAAGCCTTCGGTGATTTTTGGAACGACTGGTGCAACAAGCGTCCGCAGGTAATGCTGATTGTATGTGGAAGCGCAACTACCTGGATGATCAAGAATATAGTAGACAGCCACGGAGGACTTCATAACAGAATGACACACGAACTCCCTTTGCATCCATTCACGTTGGCTGAGGCGGAAGAGTATTTCAAGGCAAATGGCATACTATGGGATCGATTGGCGATAGTCGGAATGTATTCTGTTCTGGGCGGCATCCCGTATTATCTTAGTCTGATTCAGAATAACGAGAGCGTAAGTCAGGCCATTGACAGGCTGTTCTTCGGTAGCAGTTCTGAAATGCGGGGTGAGTATGAAAGGCTTTTCAAGTCACTTTACAAGAGCCCTGATCCGTATATGAAAATCATAGAGCTTTTATGTAAGACGAAGGTCGGGCTGACAAGAAGCGAAATTTCAAAATTTCTGGATGACAAGAGCAACGGACACCTGACCGAATACTTGGACAATCTGGAAAAATGTGATTTCATCAGGTTGTATCATGTCAAGGACAAGTCTGGAAAGTATCTCAAGAAGAGTGGCGGCATATATCAGATTATTGACTTCTTCACCTTGTTCAACTACACTTTTCTGAGAAGACCGACAACCGATCCGAATTTCTGGAGCCATCAGTTGAACACTCCGGCAGTCAACAACTGGCAGGGCTTGTCATTTGAAAGAATATGTATGTGCCACATTGAAAACATCAAGAAGGCATTGGGTATCAGTGCCATTGCTGCAGAATATTTCAGCTGGCGCTCTGAAGAGTCAAAGCCGGCAGCCCAGATAGACCTTCTCATAGAAAGGGCCGACAGAGTGGTTAATGTCTGTGAGATGAAGTATTGTTCCGGTGAGTATGCTTTAAAGAAAGAAGAAGATCTCAAAATACGTAACAGAATTGAGGCATACAAGTCGGAATCAAACACCAAGTGTGCCGTACTGCCCGTACTGGTAACCACCTATGGCTTGCAGAAGAACACCTATTCCGGGAACATCCGGAATGTAATCGTGATGGATGATTTGTTCGCAAAGTAATTTAATGATGTCTCGGCCTTTTCGAAATCTGCGCCGACACAAGCTGCCGGTAAACCCATTGTATTACAGCGTATTACATTTAGTAGCGCGTCTAACTTAAGGTACATATGAATGAATGTTGAGCGGGCGAGAGTGACCTGCTTTTTGCGTAAGTAAGGTGCATCAGAGAAGTTTGAGGGAGAAGATCCTATATTGCTATACCTTATGGGCTTGAGGCTCAACTCGGCCATCAGTTTGGCATAGGAATGGGCCTTTATCGCATCTATCGGAGCACCTGCCAGGGAATATGCACCTTTCCAGAGGAAGAAAATCAAGGACAGGGCATTAGATTATAAAAGAAAGAAGATGACCGCTAAGTCAAAATAGACTTTTTGTCATCTTCCTGTTTTGTATTGCGTCTATTTCTATTTGAAAATCAGTTTTGCCATCTGTTACAGACTTCTTCTCCAGTTGAGGAATTCGTGTGCGGTTCCCTCGGAGATGTACGGAACGGCGTTGAATCCTGCAGCCTTGAGATCTGCAGCCGCCTTGTTG
>JAGHTO010000047.1 GCA_018065305.1 Candidatus Cacconaster scatequi
CGGGGGCACCCGAACATATTCACCATCGGTTCTTCCATATTGTCTTTTCTGCGAATTTACTCAAAAATATGGAATTGCGAGGCATTTTAAGTATATTTGCATTATGATTGAGTTGGGTATAAAGGGCCGTCAGGAGCTCACTGTTACTGCCGCGAACATCGCTACGAATGTCGGGAGCGGAAGGGTGCAGGTGTTTGCCACACCAATGATGATTGCCCTTATGGAGAAGGCGGCAGTACTTTCCATTGAGCCGTTTCTTGACGAAGGTCAGAGCTCTGTCGGCACTCAGATCAGTGTCTCCCACTGCTCCGCAACTCCCATGGGTATGAAAGTCTGGGCAGAATCCGAGGTGACTGCCGTCGACAGAAGAAAGGTCTCCTTCAGTGTCAAGGCATATGATGAGCGCGGGCTTATCGGTGAAGGCACCCACGAGCGCTTCATCATAGATATCGACAGGTTCATAGCCAAAGCCTCCGGCAAATAATGGATTTCTTCTGCAAGCATTACGATGACCTGTCCCGTGACGAACTCTACGGGATTCTTCAGTTGCGGGCAGAAGTCTTTGTCGTGGAACAGAACTGTCCCTATCAGGACCTTGATGGAAACGACTTCAATGCGGTCCATATCTGGGCCGCAGAGGACGGGAAGATATTTGGATGCCTCAGAGTCTTTCTGAAGGACGACGGGAATGCCACAATCGGAAGGGTTGTCACGAAAAAGGAAGTGCGCGGTACCGGTCTCGGCCTGTCTCTGATGCAGGAAGGGATCAGGCTCTGCTGGAACCTGTACGGGGACACTCCTATCGTAATCCATGCACAGAGCTACGCAACCGGATTCTATGAGAAGTGCGGCTTCAGGGTTTCATCAGAAGAATTTCCCGAGGATGGCATCCCACACCACGAAATGGCCCTATATAACATTACCTTTCAATAAAGCAATTCTTACAAAATAACTTGGTAATCTTTATGAGTGTTTTTTTGTTTGAATTCAAATCTATTGACTATCTTTGTGATTGTGAACTTCACTAGAAGTCTTCATGGTTTAAGTTTTAGTTTTAGGTTGCACAGGGCCGCAGATGCGAATCTCCGGCCCTGTAATTTTGCCTTAAACCGAAACTGAAGCGTCAGCGGATGGATTCGAGAGCCTTCTCGCAAAGCGCTATGTCCGTAGGACGCAGTATCACGCACGCCACACCACCTTCGGTGGAGAAGGAGTACATATACTCTATGAACACCCCTTTCTGTGAAAGGACCTGCAATATGGAGCAGAGGGCGCCCGGCCTGTCGGGCACGGAGAACTTCACCACATCGCTGAGAGTGGCGGCGAAATGTTTTTCCTTCAGTATCCTGCAAGCCCGCTCGGGATCCGACACAATGGTGCGGAGAATGCCGAATTCTTCAGTTTCGGCAAGGCTCCACGCCGAGAAGTTGATGTTTTCAGCGGCCAGGATTTCAGAGAGCTCGCTCAACCTGCCGCCCTTGTTTTCAAGAAAAATCGAAAGTTGCCTGGTTACCATATCATCATTTAAGATTTCGTTTGTCAATAACGTGCTTTGCCTTGCCGGTGGAACGCTCAATGCTGCGGGGTTCTACGAGATGAACGTCGACAGACAGACCCAGTATCTCCTGCAGACGGACTGACACCCTCCTGCGCAGCGCCACCATCGCGTTGATGGCATCCGAATATGATTCGGGTTTCAGTTCCACGTCCAGCGACATACGGTCGGTGTGATTGATGCGTTCCACGGTGAGAAGATAGTGGGGCTCGAGCTCCACGAATTCGAGGATCACGCTCTCGATCTGGGTGGGGAACACATTCACGCCGCGTATGATAAGCATATCATCGCTCCTGCCAAGGATGCGGTCCATTCTCACGAAGGTCCTTCCGCAATCGCATTTTTCATAGTGCAGGGCCGTCAGGTCCTTGGTGCGGTAGCGGAGAAGGGGCATCCCCTCTTTCGTGAGATGAGTGAAGACAAGTTCTCCGACCTTACCCTCGGGAAGCGGCTCAAGAGTCTTGGGGTCCACAATCTCAGGATAGAAATGGTCTTCGTTCAGGTGGGTTCCGCACTGACATTCACATTCGTAACCCACACCGGGACCGGACATCTCGCTCAAGCCGTATATATCGTAGGCCTTGATTCCAAGTTTGGCTTCGAGGTCCGCGCGCATCGCTTCGGTCCACGGCTCAGCTCCGAAGGCTCCCAGACGCAGATTGAACTCTTCGCGCGGAATCCCGCTTTCGCGTATTGCATCGGCCTGGAAAAGGGCGTAGGACGGGGTGCAGCACAGAACGGAAGTCCCGAAATCGCGCATCAGCTGTATCTGTTTGGATGTATTTCCGCTCGAAACAGGGATGACCGAAGCGCCTATGTTCTCAGCGCCGTAATGCATACCGAGTCCACCCGTGAAAAGACCGTATCCGTAAGAAATCTGGAACATATCGTCCGAATCGGCGCCGAAAGAAGTGAAGGCCCTGGAAAGGCATTCGGTCCACATCTCCAGGTCTTTCTTCGTATATATTACAACGGTCGGTTTGCCTGTCGTACCGGAAGAACCGTGGATTCTGACTATGCGCTTCATCGGCACTGCGCAGAGACCGAAAGGATAATTGTCCCTCAGGTCAGTCTTGGTTGTGAAGGGAAGCTTGTACAGATCACCCACCCCGCGTATGTCTGCGGGGGTGATTCCGGCTTCGTACATCTTCCTCCTGTAAAACGACGTATTGTCATATACGTATGCGACCATTTCACGCAACCTGCGGTCCTGCAGATTGCGCAGACTGGCTCTGTCCATACATTCTATTTCCTTGTTCCAAAACATCTTAACGCATTCTATCTAAAGCAGAGATTACATTGATTGCAGACGGTATCATCACCGCCCTCACCGGAGTTGAGCCGCAGGACTCGCCATCAACTTCGAGCAGTGATTTAGGTTCAGCTAATATTTCTATTGATTTACAAGCGGTTGTATGCACAACTTCCTTGACGGAATAGATACCTCCATCGTAGAGTTTCTTGAGTTTGAAAACGAATTTCGGCTTCCAGAAACTGCGAATCACGGTTATATCCAGAATCCCGTCATCGCACACGGCGTCAGGAGTCTGCATCATCCCTCCTCCGCAGTAACGGCCGTTGCCGAGAGCTACTGAAAGAGCCGGCCCCCTGAAGAATTCGTGCCCGTCCACCTTGATGGTGAAATCCTTGCATCTGTATTTCATAAATCCCTTTACCAGGCATTTAAGATACCTCAGTCCTCCCCCCTTGCCTTTCTCTCTCGAGGAATTGAAAAGATGACACACATACGAATCGTAGCCCAAGCCGCCTATGTTTATCATATGCCTTACCATAGGACGTCCGTCAAGCACGCTTTCAATCCGCACCACATCCTGAAGCATCGAATGCCCTTCGACAATAAGGGACGCCGCCTCCAGCGGGTCACAGGGTACTTTGTGGAGACGAGGCCAGTCATTGCCCGAGCCCACCGGAATCATAGCCAGGGTCACACGGGTTGACGGGACGCTGTCCTGGGACATTATACCGCTCAGAACCTCGTGCATAGTCCCGTCGCCTCCCACGGCCACGAGTTTACTGCATCCGGCAAGAACCGCATCACGCGCTATTTCAATGGCGTGATATTTGTACTCCGTAAAGGTCGCCGAAAATGAAATGCCGTGAAGTTCAAGAAAGCGCGAAACCCTGTTCCACACCTCCGCAGCCTTTCCGTGCCCCGACTTACGGCTGATTATGACTTTCCAATCGTACACAAACGTAAAATAAACGAACACAAAAATAGCATAATAACCCAAAAGCTGAAAAAGAATTTGTAAATTTGTAGTCTGTATACATTAGTGTCCACTAAAAAATCATAAAAGTTCTTTGAAAATATTGACAGTTAGGTAGTTACAAGCGTTTTTCGAGTCAACCGATTTGAAATTATCTTTGCCAGACTAACGTAGAATGGCACATGCATAATCAAAAATACGTGTTCTCTCAGCTTTTAGACTTCCTTGATCGCAATGCATTCAACTATCTCGCTCGCAAGTACGACGGAGACAAATATGTTAAGCAATTTACCTGCTACAACCAGCTTGCGGTCCTCATGTTTGGTCAGCTTTGCAACCGGGAAAGTCTGCGTGATGTTGTCCTCGCGACTCAGGTACATGCATCAAAGGCTTTTCACCTGGGCTTTGGAAAAGCAGCAACAAAGAGCAACCTCTCCAAGGCAAACAACAATCGCGACTACCGCATCTTCGAGGAGTTTGCCTACAAGGTTGTCGCCGAGGCGAGAGCCTGCAGAGCAGATGACATCTTCAAGCTTGGAGGCAACGTATATGCCTTTGACTCAACGACTATCGAGCTTTGTCTCGAGACGTTCAAGTGGGCGTTGTACAGGAAGAATCAAGGCAAGGGAGGTATCAAGGTGCATACGTTGTATGACATCGAGACTTCTATTCCTACATTCTTCCACATCACTGAAGCCAGAGTACACGATATGAATGCGATGGATGTGATTCCCTATGAAGAGAACTCGTTCTACATCTTCGACCGTGGGTACAATGACTTCAGGCGTCTCCATAACATCGAGAGCATAGGGGCGTACTTTGTGGTCAGAGGAAAGAAGAACAACGACTTTCGTCCGACCAAATGGACGAGGCGTTTCCAGCCTGGATCCGGCATCCTGTCCGATGCAATAGGCTACATGGACGGCCAGTTCACCAGGGAGAAGTACCCTGACAAGATCAGGCGCATCAAATACTGGGATGAAGAGAACAAACGCGAGTTCATATTCTTCACTAACGCATTGGATATCAACCCGATGATGGTTGCGGAACTCTATCATCAGAGATGGCAGATCGAGCTATTCTTCAAGTGGCTCAAGCAGCATCTCAAGATTAAAAAGTTCTGGGGTAACTCCGAAAACGCAGTCAGGATACAGATCTACTCTGCTATCATCAGCTATTGCATGATGGCGATTGTGCAGAAGAAGATGCGTATCGAGAGGTCTATCTACGAGATGTTGCAGATTGTAAGTATCTCACTTACAGATACTACGCCTCTTAAAGACTTGTTTGGAAAACCTAACTACAATATTGTCAATGAACTTGATGGTTCTAGTGAACCAACTTTGTTTTAATTGTTAAACTTATAATAATCGTCCACAACTTTTAGTGGACACA
>JAGHTO010000001.1 GCA_018065305.1 Candidatus Cacconaster scatequi
AAAGTTCATCTGGTGCAGTTCGGCACCGCGTACAAGCCGGTGATGAGCGAAATGGAGGCTCTCGAATGCCTGCAGGCAGGATCTTTTGCTGTTGAAATGTGTGGGAATGCCACCAACTGGTCCTGCGTCTATAATCCGGCACAGAAGACAATCCTGTTCAATATGCGCAACGATATGTCGCAGATTTACAAGATAGACTTCGAGAGAGACTTCCAGTAAATCAGGACCAGTTTCCTCTCTTTGATATTATAGACTTATTTCACGCCTTTGAAAGAGCTGAAGACTAATTCATAACATTCCATAGCCATATGAGTTTTTAATATAAAATTATGATAGTTGAGATATGATTCTTAACTTTGCATGATTATAGTCTTGAGCAATATGAAATTCAAATCGATTTTATTATTTGTCCTGTTGGTATCAATCGTCGCTTCCTTCAGCTTTATCTCGTGTCATAAAAATGACCCTGAAAACGACGGTTATTCGGTTTGGACGGAGGTGACAGAGGCTGATTTGGACGTTTTTGCCAAAGCAAGGGCGGCTTACCTCGATGATCCGGCAAATGTCACGGCCCCTGAATATGAGATGATGAAATCGCTTTCCGAACCTTATGCCGTGAGAACAAAAGCAGTGGAGAACGGTATGAATTATCAGTTCGCCTTCACGATTTACGTTGTTACAATCTGCAAGAGCGGTGGTGATGAGGTTGGAAAAGTGATTGAGATTCAAGGGGCCAGCGATTACGGGACGCCTACTCCTCCTAAGCCTCAAAGACGCGATACCATCCCATATTGATGGTAGTCCGGGGAAGGGCAACCAAATATCCGTCGGGAGGATAACAATTAAACACGGTTGGGGACTGCTGTCACAGCAACTTCAGGGAGAACATAAAATCACCCTGGTTGAGACCGCCGCCCTGCGCAAACAGATAGGGAAGACCGGATTCAGGATTCTTTCGTATATTTGCCGTTAACTATTAACATCATATCACGATGACACAAAGATTTGACCCGGTAGAAGGCCGGAATGCAGAAATAATAGAGTGTGTAATGAATTGCCCGGAGATGGCGGATGTCCCTGAGGACATCCTTTTCAAGATAAGGCTGTGTGTGGAAGAGGTCGAGGAGAACATCCTGTGTTACTCCGGGTCCAAATGGGTGGAACTCACGGTAAACCGCAAGAACAATGAAATTGAGATAGGATTCCGTGACGGCGGCGTGGAATTCAACCCTCTGGCAAAGGACGATCCCGACATCGACGCTTCGCTCGAAAACCGGCCGATAGGTGGTCTGGGCATATTCATCTGCAAGCAGATGATGGATTCGGTCACATACCACTACGAAAACGGATCCAACATATTCACTATGGTCAAAAGACTGTAACTGAGAAGGGATGAAAAAATTAGTCACAACATTGGCAGCGTTGTCGCTCGCCTCAAGCCTTTTTGCGCAGAAAATTGTCTTCACCCCCCAATGGACCCCACAGGCTCAGTTCAGCGGGTATTATGTCGCCTACGAAAAGGGTTTCTATTCTGACGAAGGCCTTGATGTGGAAATACGGCACTTGAGTTCCAACTCCACTGAAACCACGACTTCCGAAATGATGAAAGGGAATGCGGACATAGTCGGAGTGCAATTGCTGTCAGCCATGACAGCAAGGTCCGATGGCGATAAAATTGTCAATGTTCTGCAACTCACCCAGAAGAGCGGTTTGTGCTGCGTTTCCCACAAACCCATCAGCAGCCCCGAAGAACTCGATTCCCTCAAGGTGGGGAGATGGAGAGCGGGATTCGCAGATTTCTGTGACGTCCTTGAAACCCATATCGGTATCAAAATCAACTGGATTCCTATCCTCAACACTGTCAACCTGTATGTCTACAATGCTGTTGACGCAACCCTCGCCTTTTCTTTCAGCGAGTTGATTGCCCTGGAACTTGCCACAGGCAAGATTCCTGACGACCACATCATCCGTTTTTCGAATTTCGGCTATGAGGCCCCCGAGGACGGCCTGTATGTAACTGAGGACTATTACAATAAGAACAAGGAACTTGTGGACAAGTTCGTTCGGGCTTCAAAGCGGGGATGGGACTACACCCGCGACAATCGTAAGGAGGCATTGGACATCACCTGGAAATATATCAGGGAGCATAATATCTCCACCAACCGGGAGCACCAGAAGCGGATGCTTGACGAATACCTTGACCTGCAGGTGAACCCTGAAACGGGAGTTGCGGACTATGCCGCAGTCAAGCCGGAAGTGTTCGTCAAAATGGTGGAAGCCCTCAGGAACACCGGGCACATTGTCAACAACATTGAATATGAGGATTTGATAAAATGAAAGGCAGCCAACATTCATTCTCCACCAGATTAAGCCGGAATATCCTGATTGTCACCTCATCGATATTCATATCAGTGCTGCTGGCCGCGGACATCGCCTCCCATATCGTGGTTGCGAACGAAGCGACGAAAGCTGCTGAAAACCTTAGGGATGCCACCATCGTCAAAATAGAGAACATCCTCCAGAAAGTGGAAACCTCCGTGGCATCCTCCGCCTGGCTCATCCGCGAGAATCTTGACAACGAAGAGTATCTGTACCACATCACACAAAAGATTGTGGAAGAGAATCCGAACATTATCGGCAGTGCAATAGCGTTTGACAGCTACTATTTCGAGGACAAGCTCTTTTTCAGCCCCTACTCGTTCATGGATACGAACAGCGGGGAGGTTCAGTCGAAACAACTTGGCACGCTACAGTACAACTACTTCTTTATGGACTGGTTCCAGATACCATATCTTATGGGGGAGCCGTGCTGGGGAGAGCCCTATTTTGATGACGGAGGAGCGGACTGTCTGATGTCCACCTACAGCTATCCCCTCAAAGACGCGGAGGGAAAGGTGTTTGCCGTAATCACCGCGGACATCTCCCTCGAATGGATATCGGGTATACTGTCATCCATCAAGCCGTATCCCAGTTCCAGAGTGAGGCTTATAAGCCGCAACGGATCTTTCATCAATCAACTCAGTGATGCCAATACCAGAGGTGAGACGATTTTCTCCATATCGGCAGACACTTCGAGTAAGAGCCGTAACGTTCACCGACTGGCGGAAGCCATCAGCCGCGGAGAAACAGGGAAAATCATATACCTCAAGGACGGAGAGGCCTCATTCGCCGTCTTTGCTCCTCTCAGCAACGGATGGAAGGCCAGCATCTCCTGCAATTATACGGAAGTTCTCTCCCGTACTTTCCGAATTCATATCATACTTTTCTCACTGGTCATCATCGGCCTCCTGATACTGTTCAAGTCCAGTTATCTTATAATCCACAAACTGACCGACCCCCTCTCCCACTTTACAGAATCCGCACTTGAGGTGGCGAAGGGCAACTTCAACGTGGACCTTCCCCAAATCAAGGAGGACGATGAAATCAAGAAACTCAGGGATTCCTTCGATTATATGCAGAAATCCCTCAAGAAATATATCGGGGATCTTCAGGAAACGACCGCCACAAAGGAGAGGATACAGAGCGAACTCAACATCGCCAACCAGATACAGATGGCTATGCTCCCCCGTGATTTTCCTGCCACGGACCGCGTGGGACTTCTTGCAATGGTTCATCCTGCAAAAGAGGTCGGTGGGGACTTGTATGACTTCTTCCTGGACAAGGACAGCCTCTATTTCGCAGTTGGAGACGTTTCCGGAAAGGGTGTCCCGGCTTCCCTGCTGATGGCCATCACGAGAGCCTCGTTCCGCTTCATAGCAAAGATGGGCCTGCCGATGAACGAGGTGGTATCGAAAATGAACAATGCACTGGCCGAAAGCAACGCAAACGGTATGTTCGTCACACTGTTTGTGGGCAAAATAAATCTGGAGACGGGCGAATTCAAATACTGCAATGCCGGGCACAACCCGATTGTCACAATCTCGCCTGACGGCAAGGCGGAATATATGAAAGCAAAGCCCAATCTTGCCGCCGGCCTCTTCTCCGATTTCCCTTATGAGGAGGAATCCTGCACCCTGCAGCACGGCTCAAGACTGGTAATCTACACTGACGGAGTAACGGAGGCGGAAAAGGCCGACAAAACACAATTCGGTGAAGATCGGCTCATAGAATGGTCGGAGAACAGGTGTACCCTATTCTCCGACTCAGGAGAGGCCTGTGAAGACCTCTATTCCACTGTAAAGCAGTTCACGGACGGCAACGAACAGAACGACGACATCACCATAATGACCATCATCCTCAGATGATGCAGACTCAGACAGGCTCAGGGCTGATATTCCAGAATATCCCCTACCTGGCAGTCAAGTGCCTCACATATTGCCTCAAGCGTCGAGAATCTGATTGCCTTGGCTCTGCCGTTTTTCAATATTGACAGATTGGCTGGAGTTATCCCCACTTTCTCGGAAAGCTCGCCGCAGGACATTTTCCTTTTGGCGAGCATCACGTCTATGTTGATGACTATCATTGTCCAACGTCCCCGTTCTCTTGAACCTGATTTTCAACATTTTCAGCACTCCCCTTGAAATATGAGGGAAGCGTCATTCCCGCCATCTTGAAAAGATCTTCCAAAGGAGGCACGCTGCCCATCAGACCGGAAACAAAGTTTGCCGTGGCTGTCTTGCCGTTTTCACCTTTACCGGAATCCCAGACAGTGACCTTGTCGATGTTGATGCCCTTGATTGCCTCGACCTGAGTCTTTACAAGTTCAGGAAGCTTGTCGGTGATGAGCATCGTAATGGCCTGTGAAGGGTCTCCGCCGGCCGCGCTGACCAATTGTCCGAAGCCTTCCGCCTGTTTTGCAAGAACCTCAAGGGTACCGCGGGCCTGAGCCTCCATCTTGGCGTAGATTGCATCAGCCTCACCCTTTGCCTTGCGACGCACCTGTTCGGCGATGGCTTCAGCCTCGATTATTGCCTTCTCCTTCTCTATCTGGGCTGCGACGACGATATTTGCCTGCTGAGTGGCCTTTTCCCTTTCGGCACGTGCGATTTCAGCATCACGCTCGCTTCGGTATGCCTCTTCCAGCGCCTTTGCAGCCTGCACCTTTTCCGCAGCGACTGCGACTCTCTCTGCCTCTGCCTGCTTCTCACGGCGCAGTGCATCAGACTGAGCTATTGCTATCTTGGAATTGTTCTCCCCTTCGACAGCCTTTGCATTTGCATCGGCCGTGTTGATACGGGTATCCCTGCTTGTCTCGGCGATACGGATATCTTTGTCCCTGTCAGCCTCGGCCTTACCGATTTCACCGTAACGGTTCTGCTCGGCAACGCTCTTCTTCGCATCGTTAATGGCCTTTGCGGCGGCCTCCTTACCGAGAGCCTCGATATAACCTGACTCATCCCTGATATCCGTCACGTTCACGTTTATCAACTTGAGACCTATCTTGCGGAGTTCGGCCTCCACGTTGGTGCTCACGTTTGCGAGGAACTTGTCACGGTCGGAGTTGATTTCCTCGATATCCATCGTGGCAATCACCAGACGGAGCTGACCGAAAAGGATATCGGTCGCGATGTTCCGAATGTCTTCCGTCTTCAGGCCGAGGAGCCTTTCCGCGGCATTGGACATATTCTCCGGTTCGGTACTGATTCCCACCGTGAAGCGGCAGGGCACGTCAACCCTGATATTCTGTTTTGAAAGGGCGTTCTGAAGGTTGCATTCGATGGATATGGGGGTCAAATCCAGGAATTTGAAATTCTGGAACACCGGCCATACGAACGAGGCGCCGCCGTGGATGCACTTCGCGGATGCGTTCTTGCCCGTTTTTCCATAAATGACAAGTATCTTGTCGGAAGGGCATCTTTTGTAACGTGACAGTATTGCGGCAAGGGAAATGAATACGACCGCAATGATGATGAGCATAAGTATAGGTCCCATAACTATGTGTGTTTTAGATTTTTATATTATTATCGATTCTTGTTCTTCCACGAGGAGGGTGCTCTCGCTGATGACCTCCACGACTTTAATCTGTACCCCGGTGGGCAGTTTGCCGCCGTCTGTGACGGCTTCGTACTCCCGCACGGAATTGTTGATATTTATCTGCACCTTGCCCTCGCCCTCACGGTTGG
Source organism: Candidatus Cacconaster scatequi (assembly GCA_018065305.1). Taxonomy (GTDB): domain Bacteria; phylum Bacteroidota; class Bacteroidia; order Bacteroidales; family UBA932; genus Cacconaster; species Cacconaster scatequi. The sequence continues at coordinate 6,063 of JAGHTO010000001.1, forward strand.
CGGGAATTGTCAGATATACTCTGCCTGTGCAGCCCACGGCCTGTTTTTTCACATCGATGTTGCCGCTCTGCTGCATTCCGCTGATCCATTTGAACATCAACATAATGAGTGCGACAAGTCCGATGCCGACAAGCATTGCAATCGTAAGCAGAAGCGGTATCGATGCTATCTGCTCATTGAGAAGAACCGCTGTCCAGCCGAAGCCGAGGCAGAAGTTCACGAGGTTACGGAATGTCAGGAGGCCGAGGCCCGTTCCGGGTTCAGCACCCGAATCAAGGTCAGTTCCGGAAGTATCCGTATCGAAATCCAAATCAGCATCTGCACCTATAAAGGTCATAATGCTCTGGATGATGAAAACCAGAGAGGAGGCCAATGTCACGCCCCACAGGATTTTCATCACAAGACTGAGAGTGTTCCACCATTCAATCATAACTGCAATATTTATTGTTTATACAAATATAATAAATATTTGTTGAAAAACAATAAATATTTGCAAATTTTTAAAGATATCGCGGTATTCAGCGAATGACACCCTCGGCTATCTGGACGGCGTTCAGGGCGGCGCCTTTCCGAATCTGGTCTCCGCTGAGCCAGAAAGTCATTCCGTTGGGATTCGCTATGTCCTTGCGGATTCTGCCAACGTAAATGTCGTCCTTCCCGGCAGTGAACAGAGGCATAGGATAGGTCTTCGATGCCGGCTCGTCACAAAGGGAGACACCGGGCGCTGAGGCGATTGCGTC
>JAGHTO010000017.1 GCA_018065305.1 Candidatus Cacconaster scatequi
CATGAGCCTAACGTTGAAACGATTGAGGCTTTGGAGGAGGTGAAGAGTGGAAAGAAACTTGAAGCCTTTAATCGCAGTGAACTGGAGAAACTTATAGCTTCATTGTAGGGCTATGTACACAATTGAACAAAGTGGAAAGTTCAAGAAGGACTTCAAAAAGTATTTGCATGACAAGGAGAAATTGATTGCCCTGAATGAGATAATCAAGCATCTGGAAGAGACAGGAGAAGTACCTAAGGAATATTATCCGCACCCGCTTTTGATATGGGTTGACAAGGATACTAAAACAATCAAGCTCGTCAGATTGGGCAGTCATTCCGAATTGTTCAGATAGTATTTTTGTGTTCATATATGTACAGGCGGATGACGCAAGTCATCCACGCCGACGCTGTACTTATACCGAAGAGCCAGAAAGGGATAAGATCTTCCCCAGAAAGCAACCCAAGAGCCCCTATAAAAAATAAGTCACTGATACTCAGCGACTTATCTGTGCTCCCTCAGGGGCTCGAACCCTGGACCCCAACATTAAGAGTGTCGTGCTCTACCAACTGAGCTAAGGAAGCGTTCCGTTTGGGACTGCAAAAGTAATTAAAATTAATTACTATGCAAAATATTTTTCTCTATTTTGATTTCAGCTCCATCCGGCTGCATATCATAGACACATCCGCGCAGAAACTCGCCCAACTCGGCGTCGCTGCTGAAACCGGAGATAGTTTCGGGGCTTATCGGCTCCCCTATCCCTACCCTGCACCGCTTTCCGGCTTTGTTGAAAATCTCGCCCGGCAAACGGAGTGTCCTCAACTTCCAGTTGACAAGGCCCAGGGCATAGAAAAGTGCGGAGTTCCTGTCAAAGAAGCGGACCGGAATAACCTGTACGCCAAGTTTGCGTATCACGCGAATCATCCCCTCCTGCCACTGCCTGTCACGAATCCGCCCCGTCTTCAACCTGAAATCGGACACTGCGCCGGACGGAAAGAGGCCCAGCGGCTTGCCCGAAACCACGTGTTCCATCGCCCGCCTGATTGTCGTAATGTTGGTTCTGGTCACCTCGCTGCTGTTGTTGTTCTTCGGATTGACCACGAAGCAAGCCGGCATCAACGCTTCCAAGTGAGAGAGAATCTCATTGACAATCATCTTGAAATCAGGATTGACCCGGGTGAACAGGTCTGCCAGGATGATACCGTCAATTCCACCGTACGGATGGTTGCTGACGGTGATGAAAGGCTTGTCGGATAAAGTTCCGAGAATGTCGGTACGGCCGCTGAGAGTATAGTCCAGACCGAGGCACTCTACAAGTTTTCCGGCAAACTCCCCTCCCCGATATTCGCAACAACTGTCATAAACAGAAGAGACTTTGTCGATTGCGAACATCTTCCGCAAAACATCCAGCAGATAACCCCCGACCTTGGAATCCAGGGACGGAATCATACGCTGCAGTTCCTCTGTCGACAGTACCGGCATCCGCCAAAAGCTTCAACTATATGGATTTTATGAAGCAGCGGGCCCGCTTGTGCAGCCTGTATTCGAAACGGTTCCAGAGATTGTGGACACTGGTGTTGTCCTCAAGTTCCCTCGTTGATTCAATGTACTTGATGCCGTATTCCTTGATAGGCTTGCTGAGAGCATCGAAAATAAGTGACGTGACACCTTTCGATTTATATTGATCGTCCACACCGATCAGCAGACAATCAAGGGTGTCGTTATGATTCATTGCCTTGAGAATATGCCTGAATCCTAATGGGAAAAGTTTCCCTCCGCATTTCTGAAGAGCCGCCGCCATCGAGGGAGCCGTTACGGCAAAGGCCACCATCCTGCCTTCCCCGTTGCGTATGACAGAGACGAACTCCGGCTTGAGGATGGAGGTGAACTGCTTTTTCAAGTCCTCTATCTGTCCCTTGTTCAATTCGCTGTACCCGTGTATCTTGCTGTAGCAACGGTTCATAAGGTCGGCCATCTCGTCAAAGCAGGCCGTCAGCTGACGTTTGCTGCGGAGATAATCCACGTGGACGTCATATCTCTTGGAGATAAGTTCCGCGCCTCTAGCGTAGGCTTCAGGGATCACGTCCGGCATCAATATTCTGAACTCAACCCAATCCGTGTCCTTTGAGAAACCGCGGCGCAGCAGCTGCTTTTCATAATACGGGTAGTTATATTTCCCGTATGCCGTGGGGAGCTCCTCGAATCCTTCAACAAGCACTCCGGAAGGATCGAATTCCAGAAATCCCAACGGTCCGTTGAGATATTCCATCCCCTTGGACAAGGCCCATTCCTGTACCGTGTCAAGAAGAAGGTCCACAACGGTGTCATCATCTATGAAATCCATAAACCCGAATCTGGCCAGCTTCTTGTCAACCTTACGGTTGTATTCCCTGTTGATGATGCCGGCAATCCTGCCGACGATTTCTCCATCTTCATTGACGACCAACCAGCATTTGCATTCACAGAATTCAAAGGCGTGGTTCCTGCGAGGGTCAAACAAGTCAAGATCTCCGCTCTCAATTGTCGGGACATAATACTTGCATTCCTTGTACATCTCATTTGGAAAATGGACAAAGCGTTTGAGGTCACGCCTGCTGCTTACTTCAAGAACAGTGTATTTCATAGCTGACTACTGTTTATAAAACCACCCTATCATTCTGCTGAAAGTTCTTCCGGGAAGAATCACCTTTAAAGGTAGCGATAATTTCTGAATAAAGGTAGCTATCCTGTATCTGAATTTCGGATTTTTACAGACAACTATCCTGGAGATGCGCCCGGCAAGATATTCAGGTTTCAGGCCGGACCTCTCATCATTTTCAAAGCTTCTTACGGAATCAAGGACCTTCGGATATGCCTCCAGAGCCTCTTTGGACAGGCTTTTCCGCCTTGCAGAGGTGAACCCCGTCGCAAAATCACCCGGTTCGATGAGGACAATTTTTATCCCCATTCTTGCAGTCTCTATCTGGAGACCTTCGGCAAAACCCTCAACAGCAAACTTCGAAGCACTGTAATACGCCTGGAACGGCAGCCCCATTACGCCTCCGATGGAGCTGAAACAGAGAATCTTTCCGCTTCGCCGCGAGCGCATATAGGGCAATACGGCCTTGCAGAAATGGACCTGCCCCATAAAATTGGTCTCCATCTGAAGTCTGATATCATCTTCAGGGATAAATTCCGCAGGGCCGCCCACACCCATACCGGCATTGTTTATCAGGACATCTATACGGCCTTCCGCATCGACGACAGACTTCACGGCGACACGGGCATCCGCTTCATTGCGTACGTCAGCTTTCAGATAATGCACACCCGGAAGTTGTTCAACCTCTCTTCTGACAGTGCCGTAAACAATATGCCCGTCGTCAGAAAGACGCCGGGCCATTGCAAGTCCGAATCCAGATGAGATACCGGTAATCAGGATTATCATATTATTTCAAATTTCTTGAACGCCTTCGTAATCTTGTCAACCGCTATGTCAACCTGTTCGAAGGTATGGGTTGCCATCAGCGCAAACCTCACAAGCGTCGATTCCTTGGGGACAGCGGGAGAAAGAATCGGACACACGAAGATGCCGTCTTCCAGAAGGTCTCTGGTAAGAGTAAGAACCTTGTCGTTGTCTCCCCTGACAAAGAGAGGAATGATAGGTGTTTCACTGTGACCCGTGTCGATACCGACGGACTTGAAGGCATCGCGCGCATAAGTGGTCAGAGCCCAAAGATGTTTGATTCGTTCAGGCTCCGAGAGCATAATGTCTATCGCACAGCTCACAGCCGCCACGTTCGCCGCCGGCATACTTGCGCTGAACATTACGGAACGGCTTGTGTTCCTGAGGTAATGGATGATTTCGTGATCCGCGGCGATGAACCCTCCGAGAGAGCCGAATGATTTGGAAAAAGTTCCCATAATCAGGTCCACGTCATCGGTGAGACCGAAATGGGAAGCGGTTCCGCGACCCTGTTCTCCGAGCACTCCGATGGAATGGGCATCGTCAACCATTATGCTGGCATTGTATTTCTTTGCCAGTTCAACCATCCTGTCAAGCTTGACGATATCCCCCTCCATTGAGAAGACCCCGTCAGTAACTATGAGTTTCACGCTTTCAGGCGCACAAATCTTGAGCTTGTGCTCAAGCGCATCCATATCGTTGTGGGCATACTTGAGAACTCTGCTGAAGCTCAGACGGCTTCCTTCGATTATCGAAGCGTGGTCCAGAGAGTCCAGAAGAACGTAGTCCTCACGGCCTCCAAGGTCGGACACTACTCCGAGATTGGTCTGGAACCCGGTGCTGTAGCAGAGGGCTTCCTCCTTGCCCACCAGTTTTGCAAGTTTTTCTTCAAGCTGGACGTGGGCGTCCAAAGTTCCGTTCAGGAACCTTGAGCCGGAACAGCTGGTTCCATATTTGTCCGTGGCCTTCTTGGCCGCTTCCTTCAATCTGGGATCGTTGGAAAGTCCGAGATAACTGTTTGAGCCGAACATCAGGACATCCTTGCCCTTTATCTTGACCACTGTGCCCTGTTCCGACTCTATCGCACGATAATACGGATAAATACCTTTGTCTATAAGTCTCTGAGGTTCAGTATATTTAAGACAGAATTCCTTTAATGGTGTCATCGGTTTCGATTTTAATTCCAATCGGCAAAGTTATAAAAATAGTTCAAAATGTTACTTATCCGGCTGAAATATTTAATCAGGGAAGCGGATTTTTGAAAGTCAGAGTGATTATTCTGTCAACAATCTCTTTTCCGGCAACAGGAACAGTGAGGACTATACCTTCCTTAATCTGGGTGAAGGGCACTTTCGAGCCGTCGTCAAAGGAAACTGCGGAAACAGCCTTGTTTCCACCTTCCAACGGCAGGAATACCGTCTTGGAGCCATCAAGCACGTGGACGAACAGTTTGTTGTCTTTCTGAGTCGTGACACCCCAGGACTGCTCGGGAACGCATCCTCCCTTCGTTCCATAGATTGTCCCTCCATATTTCTCGAGCCACTTGCCGATGAAGAGGAGCCGTTCCACTGATTGTCCGGGAAGTGTCCCGTCGGGACGGGGACCGATATTGAGCAGGAGGTTAGCGCCCTTGCCCGCTGTTTCCACCAGATACCTCACAAGATATTCGGGGCTCTTGTACTCACGGTCGGTCACGCTGTATCCCCAGGCATTGTAGATAGTCTGGCAAGTCTCCAGAGGAAGTTCGTCCGAAACCTTTGACGTTCCGGAAAAGCCTGCCGTGTTCTTGCCGGGCACATCTTTCTCGAATATCTGTATATCCTCCCCCTCGAATACGGGAAGATGGTGATTGTTTCCAACAAGACAGCCGGGCTGGAGAGAGTGGATAAGGTCATATTGTCTACGCAACTGCCAGAGTTCCCCGTGGGCCTTGTGATCAGGAAGAGTCTTGTCCCAGATACCGTCAAACCAGATGCAGCCGACAGGACCGTAGTTTGTCAGGAGTTCGGTCAATTGGGTGCACATGAAATCGAGATAGTGGCCCCAGCTCTTCTCATCCCCTTTCGGACGGCCTGCCTCGTGGCCGGTATTGCCGAGAGGATAATAGTCGTTACGGCCCCAGTCAAGATGAGAATAGTAGAAGTTCAGTGTAAGACCCTCCTCTGCGCAGGCTTCGGCCAGTTCCTTGAGAACGTCACGCTTGAAAGGAGTGGCGTCGACTATGTTGTACGGACTGGCCTTGGTTCCGAACATCGAGAATCCGTCGTGATGGCGGGAGGTGATGGTGATGTATTTTGCTCCGGCAGCCTTGAAGGTACGTACCCACTCACGGGCATCGAACTTGGAGGGATAGAATCCGGATGCGAAGTTCTTGTATTCGTCATACGGAATGTCGTTGGTGTTCATAATCCACTCTCCGTCGGCAAGCATCGAGTAGATGCCCCAGTGGATGAATACTCCGAACCGGTCCTGTGAGAATTTCTCTCTGGCGGCAAGATTTTCAGGAGACGGAACATAAGGTGTCTGTGCGGACAGCGATGTTGCCGCAAACAACATAAAACTTAAAAAAAACGCAACTCTTTTCATAGCAATATCTAATAATATGGTTTCATTTACAAAAATCTCCGGCCTCGACAGTATCGGAACCGGAGATATATGGAGAAAAAATGTGTTCGGATTACACGTCAAGAAGTTTCTCGTAGCCGCTGCGGTATTGGTAATGCATCAGCTTGTTTGCCTCAGGGTCATCCTGGAATTTCTGGACGATAGGATTCCATACAAGGGGACGGCCGAGTTCTCCTGCGATGATACCGATATTGCACATCGTGCAGGATGAATGTCCGACCTCTACGGGCACGTTGGGATCGATGCGGGATTTCATCGAGTCGATGAATGCCCTGTGGTGAGGAGAGCAGGACTCGTAAGGACCCTCTTTCTTCTCGCCCTTTTTCATTTCGAACTTGGGATCTGAAGCGTAGAGCATTCCGCGGTGAACGGCAAGCCAGCCCTTTTCTCCGTAAATCTTCACGCCCTGACCGTGCTCGTCGAACGTTGTCTCCTCAACTTCGATGCCGTTGTCATACCTGTAAGTGAGGTTCTTGTAATAGCTGTATCCGGGAGGGATGACGTCGACGGGACCAGTAAGATCCTTGCCGACCATCCACTGTGCGATGTCGAACATATGTGCACCCCAGTCGGTCATATAACCGCCGCCTGTGGGTTTGTACCAGCGCCATGCACCCCAGCATTCCTCGCGTCCGTCAGCATTGAGAAGCGGGTCGATGTCGGGGAAGTAGGTGACTTTGGCAGGATCCAGAGGTCCGAGCCACTTGTCCCAGTTGAGACCTGCAGGAGGAGTCTGTGCAGGGAAGTTATGAGGAACAGGGAAAGGCTTGCCTTCCCAACGGCCCACGAACACTTCCATCTTGTGAATCTTGCCGAGGTCTCCTTCGCGGGCTACGTTGGCGGCGTGGATGAATTCATCGCTTGAACGCTGCATACTTCCCACCTGGAGGATTCGGTTGTATTTACGGACAGCTTTCACGAGTTGTTTGCCTTCATAGACGGTGAGGGTCATAGGTTTCTCCAGATAAACATCCTTCCCTGCCTTGCAGGCGGCAATAGCGATGATTGCGTGCCAGTGGTCAGGAACTGCAATCACAACACCGTCAATGTCAGGACGGGCAAGAAGTTCCTGATAGTCCTCGTACATTGTGGGAGCGCATTTCTTCTTTCCCTTTCCCTGATAATACTCTGTCACGGCTTTCTCGAAGCGGTTGCGCTTGATGTCATAGACATCACAGCCGGCGACCACCTGAACGTCATCCATCTCGATGAAGCTGCTCATCAGATACATACACTGCTGGCCAAGGCCTATGAAACCGAGGTTGATCTTGGAATTGGCCGACTTTGACTTCGCAGGTGCGGCAAATCCCGCAGCGGCAGCCATCTTCGGCATTACCATAGCACCGGCCATACTTAAGGCAGATGCTTTCAAAAAGTCTCTTCTTTGCATAATTATATGAATAGTTAGATTTTCGATATTCTCACAAATTTAATGATTTTCCGTGAAAGAAAAAACACTAAATTTGGCTATATGAAAAAAAACACAGCAATCCTCACCGCAATGCTTGCGGCAATCTCCCCTATCATTTTCGCCCAGAACCCGATATCCCCTGAAGGAGTCTTCATCCCCGACCCTTCCGCACGAGTAAGTCCTGACGGGACTTTGCTGATATACGGCTCACTTGACATAAAAGACGGGGAATACTGCTCCGACCGCTATCATCTTCTTTCCACAAGAGACCTTGTCCACTGGACTCTTACGGAAGACATATTCCGGAACGAAGAGACTCTATATGCTCCGGATATGTATTATTCCGACGGCAGATATCACTTGTATTACGACTGTCCGGGAGGAACTGAATGGGTGGCGACAGCCGACAGTCCCGCCGGCCCCTTCACGAAAAAAACCAGAATAGAGGGCCCGGAACAGATAGACCCCTGCATCTTCGTCGATGACGACGGACAGGCATATTATTTCTGGGGGCAGTTTTCAGCCAAGGGGGCCAGGATGAATCCGGATTTCAGGACGCTTGATCGCTCCTCCATAACAGACAGCCTGGTTACCGAAGAAGAACACAGTTTCCACGAGGGAAGTTTTGTCTTCAAACGCGGGGGCTACTACTACTTCACATACGCTTCCGTCAAGAGGCGCAATATGCCCACCTGCCTCTCCTACGCAATGTCCACTTCCCCCTTGGGACCCTATGAATACAAGGGTGAGATTATTGACAATGCCGGCTGCGACCCCGGGGTATGGAACAACCACGGAAGTGTTGTGGAGTTCGGCGGGAAATGGTATGTTCTCTACCACAGGTCCACTCACGGCGACAGGTTTATGAGGAAGGCCTGCATCGAGCCGATAACCTTCCGGGAGGACGGCACAATCGTGGAGGCGGAGATGACCTCGCAGGGAGCCTCCTCCCCTCTTGACGCATACTCCCGCACGGATGCTTTCAGGGCTTGTCTGCTTCACGGAAACACCCGGATCAGACTGGCGGAGGAAGGTGGCTGCCATGAGATTCTATCCGGTCTGCACAACGGGGACTGGGCTGCGTTCAAATACCTTGACTTCGGAGAGAAAAGCCCCTCTTCCGTGACTATCCGTATCAGACCCCGGAAAGGCGGCAGGCTCGGTATCGCAACCGACCAGGTCTATCAAGGTGATTTCGTTTCAGTGGATATCCCCGGAGGCGACGGGTCTAAATGGATTGAACTCTCCGCACGGATTGAAGATGACATCACAGGTAAAAGAGCTCTCTTCCTCCACTTCTACGGTGATGACGGTGACCTTTTTGACATCGACTGGATAAGGTTTGACAAATAGTCAGTGTATGGATTGCTATCGAGATGGGAGCACAACAGACAGGTGCCATTTCGAATTGTCCGAAAATCAAATGCCGTAGTAGGTGCCGTACCAGTTGGCGAAGCGGCGGAGGCCTTCACGAAGAGTGATTTGCGGCGTGAAGCCGAAATCGCGTTCAAGAGGCAGGCTGTCCGCATAGGTTTCAACCACGTCACCCAGCTGCATCGGCACAAGCTTCTTGTGTGCCTCAAAGTCATAATCGGGCGGCAGGACACCTGCCCTGACAAGCTCCTCCTGAAGTATCGTCACGAAATCAAGAAGATTCTCCGGACGGGAGCCGCCGATATTGTAAACCGCATAAGGTGGAACGGGAAGCCCGTCAGGACCGACGGCCCGCTTCGGGGCACCCGCCATCACGCGGACAATACCCTCCACAATATCATCGACATAGGTGAAATCCCTGCGGCAATTGCCATAGTTGAATATCTCTATGACCTTGTCGTTCACCAGCTTGTCCGTAAAACTGAAATATGCCATATCCGGACGTCCCGCAGGCCCGTAAACGGTAAAGAAACGGAGCCCGGTGGAAGGTATGTCATAGAGTTTGGAATATGCGTGCGCCAGCAGCTCATTCGATTTCTTTGTGGCGGCATAAAGACTTACCGGGGAATCCACCTTGTCATCCGTGCTATATGGCACCTTCGCATTGCCGCCATATACACTGGATGACGATGCATAAACAAGATGCTCCACAGGGAAGTTACGGCAGGCTTCAAGAATATTGTAAAAGCCTATGATATTGCTTTGGATGTATGCATCCGGGTTGATGATACTGTACCGGACCCCCGCCTGGGCGGCAAGATTGACGACTATATCGGGTCTGAAATCACTGAAAAGGCCATCCAGTTTCAGCTTGTCGGAAATGTCCATCCGCACGAACTTCCAGTCACCGCCGACATTTTCCAACTGCTCGAGACGCCATTTCTTGAGCGAAACGTCGTAGTAATCGTTCATATTGTCAAGCCCGACGATACGGGCACCGGGAAACTCCGACAGAAGGCGTGCCGTCAACGCGGCTCCTATGAAGCCGACCGCCCCGGTAATCAGTATTTTTTTGCCGTTGAAGTCCATCATCTGATATTATGCTTTTCAAGAAATTTCAAAGTAGCCCTGCCCAGTCTGGGGTTGCGCTTGATATAACTGCTGTGGCTCGCCCCCTCGAAGACAATCAGTTCCGCCCCGGGAATGTTCCCGGAAATGAGCTTGGTATGCTCTACGGAAATCAAGTCCTTCCCCCCTACCGTGACAAGTGCGGGACATTTGATGGCGGCAAGATCCGCCGGATTGATGTCAGGTTCGCTGAGCATCATCATCACGAGAGGCGTTCCCTGCTCGAGAATCCACGCCTTGAACTCTTCGAACCCCTCTCCGCAATCGGGAAACAGATTTGCCCCTGCCACGACAATCGCCGCACAGGTTCCGGGATGCGCCATCTCAAGAAGAAGAGTATTGATACCTCCGTCACTCCATCCGCCGACAACGGGCCTTTGCAGTCCGAGTTTCAGGATGAACTGATAACAATCCTCGGCCATATCGGCATAATGATACTCCTCCAGAGGAGCATTGGCCCCCTGCCCTCTCGAATCGGGACAATAGACTCTGTAACCGGCCTTTGCGAGCTGGAGCTGCTGTGTAGCCATACTCTTGTGGGAGCCTCCGTTGCCGTGCATCAGCACGACGGGGTATCCGTCCTCAGGACCACGGACCGAATAGAGGAGAGTCTGTCCGTTGACTTCGACGGTGTCGATTTCTTCTTTAAGCCCGCAGCAACTGGCCAACAGCGGAAGATAGTAGAAATATGACAATACTTTTCTGATGCTCATAACCTTCTATAACGAATCAATCTTACAAAGTTATAAAAATTATGTCTCCTACGAAATCCGCCACTGATTTGGCGGATTGTCTGTCAATTAAAAGGACCTAAGCACCCGCGCTTAATTAATACGCCATCAGGCGTTAGCGGAGGGCAGGCAGGGCAAGTTTGCGGGATAGCTGCCCGTAGCGGCGGGGTTCGGGGCAGAGCCCCGTATAAAAGCGAAGCGAAGTCCGACTTAATTGACAGACAGGAGCCAGAAGTGGCGGATTGTCATTTCTGCTTCTTCCGGCACACCGACAAAAGAAGGCATCCGCTACATCCTGATTTATGATGTATGATATGATGCACAGCCGCAACCACACCGATTGCCAGCAGAACCAGAACTATGACCGTCACAACATTCATAACAGAAGAACCGCAATGGAATATACTGCAAAGGCCGCAAGATAAGCCACAGCACACTGAAGGATGACCATCCCGGCGGCCCATTTGAACCCTAGTTCACGCTTTACTACGGATATCGAGGCGACGCAGGGCGTATAGAGGAGGATGAATACAAGCAGAGAAAGCAGGGCTGCAGGCGGAAGGAACGATGCAAGAGCAGAAGGCCCCTGCCCCAGAAGAACCGACAACGTGGACACTACGCTTTCCTTAGCCATAAAACCTGTTATCAGAGCCGTTGACACCTGCCAGTTTCCGAATCCGAGCGGAGTGAACAGAGGGGCGACAAGGCCGGAAATAACAGCCAGCATACTCCCTTCCGGATCCGAAACCACGTTGAACCGGAAATCGAAAGTCTGAAGGAACCAGATTACGATGGATGCCACGAAAATCACCGTGAATGCATTAGTGACAAAATCCCGGGCCTTCTCCCAAAGAAGCCTCATCACATTCTTCAGGGATGGCATCCTGTATGGAGGAAGCTCCATCACAAACGGAACTGGCTCTCCCTTGAAGATGGTCTTGCGGAACAGAAAGGCGACCAGAACCCCGCACAAAATTCCGAAGAGATAGAGACCGGGTATCAGGTAAGCCCCCGACCCGGCCAGAAAGGCCGCCGCAAGCAGAGTATACACAGGCAGTTTGGACGAGCAACTCATAAAGGGAATAAGCAGAATCGTCATCTTGCGGTCACGTACGGAAGGCAATGTGCGCGTGGCCATTACAGCAGGGACGGTACATCCGAAACCGGACAGCATAGGGACTATGCTTCCCCCGGAAAGGCCTATTTTTCTAAGCGGCGAATCCATCACGAAAGCGATGCGAGCCATATATCCGCTGTCCTCGATAATCGAAAGGCAGAAGAAAAGGATTATGATATACGGAAGGAAACAGAGGACTGTCCCCACCCCGTTGAAAATGCCGTCCGTCACAAGAGACTGGACAACAGGATTGAGGCCATAGGCCGTCAGCAATGCATCCGTCTCAGACCAAAGCCAGCCTATAAAGTTCTTGAGAAGATTTTCCAAAGTGCTGCCCACCGGCCCGAACGTGAGATAGAAAACAGAGGCGACTATCAGCACCATTGAAGGAAGCGCGGTGAACCGGCCGGTAAGGACCCTGTCAATCCTCCGGCTGCGCTTCTGCTGACGGCTTTCCACGGGCCTAATCACGGTAGCGGCACACAGGCGGGAGATGAAATCGAACCTCATCTCCGCTATCGCGGCGTTGCGATCCAGCCCCCTTTCGCTTTCCAGCTGCGAAACAAGATGTTCCAGCATCTCCTTCTCGTTGGCGTCAAGTTCCAGCGCCTGAAGGATTGCACTGTCCCCTTCCACGAGTTTTGTGGCAGCAAAACGGCAAGGAATATCTGCGCGATGCGCGTGGTCCTCGACAAGATGCATTATCGCGTGTATGCAGCGGTGGACGGCGCCCCCGTGGGCATCCGAGCCGCAGAAGTCATTTCTTTGGGGAGTCTCCCCATATTGGGCGACGTGAACGGCGTGCTCCACCAACTCCCCTATACCTTTCCCACGAGCCGCCGATATCGGAATGACCGGCACCCCGAGTATTCCCTCCATCTCGTTGACCAGAATAGTCCCGCCATTGGCGGAAACCTCATCCATCATATTGAGTGCCACTACCATAGGTATCCCGAGCTCAAGCAGCTGGAGAGTCAGATAGAGATTGCGCCCGATATTGGAGGCATCCACTATGTTGATTATGCCGTTAGGCTTCTGCTTGAGGATGAAATCACGGGTAATGACCTCATCATTGCTGAAAGGAGAAAGAGAATAACTCCCTGGCAGATCGACGACCGAGTAGAGGTCCGAACCCTTGATTTGATTGAAGAGGGTGGTTTTGCCGCTGTCCTGATTACCCACAAGTGCGAACGAAATCCGAGTCCCGGCAGGAAGCGGATGCTCGTCCTTTCTGTTGTGATGGATGCCGTCCTCACCCAGACCGGGGTGAGAAACCTGCTGACGCAAAGGTTTTTCCTCATCCGGGCCACACTCCGTGCATGCAGTGGACTGCTGAAGGGTTATCTGAATCTTATGGGCGTCCGCCGACCTGAGTGTCAGTTCATAGCCATTGAGCCGGAATTCAATCGGGTCCCCCATGGGCGCAGTCTTGACGAACTGCACTTTCGCGCCAGGGATAATACCCATATCCAAAAAATGCTGGCGCAGAGCGCCGTGACCGCCGACGGCGTGAATGATGGCCGTCTGTCCTGACTTCAGGTCTTTGAGTGTCATATTTGCATCAGTCTGATAATTCCTTGTATTGCGGATACAGCGCCCAACACTGCGATGACAACGCCGGAAATCCTGTTTATCACTATCAACTGCCGTAATTTGAATTTCTTACGGAAAAGATTTATTACTGAGGTGAACGCCACCCACCACACATTCGTGCCTATTATCACGCCTAGAATAGAGGAGACGACTCCCGAATAATACGACGGCGCAGCATCTATGTCAAGGTGAAAGAAAGCCACAAGACCGAGCATCAGGACCAAAGCCCCGGGATTCGCCAATGTCATCAGGAATCCGTGAGATGCGCCCTGAAGCATTCCGTTCCCAAAGAACCCCTTCTTCACCTGGTTCTTCTGACGTATCTCCGCGACAGGGTTGGTCAGGATTATACCTATTCCAATTATCAGTATGATTATGCCTCCCACTACAAGAATCCAGTCTTTGTGTTCATCAAGAAACTGACTTATGAAGGCAATCGAAAGAACCGATATTGCGGCAAACAGAGTATCCCCGAAAGAGGAGCCTAAACCCACGGAATAGCCTGTCTTCCAGCCCCGGCTGAGTGTCTTCTGCAGGGCCAGGACAGCGATGGGTCCCAACGGCATGGCGGCACAAAGGCCGACCAGTATAGACTTGAGAAATATCTCTATCATTGAACGTCAATCCGGATTAACCTGCAAATATAGCTTTTTTTTGTTATATTTGGGCATCTCTTATGAGACGCCTATGAGAGGAAAATCCTTAAAACCGCTGATTCCCGTCACCGCTTTCGCGCTCTTGCTGGGGTTGCCATATCTGGTCCCCCACATAGGTTTCCTGTCCCTGACAGCATTTGTCCCCTTGTTCCTGATGGCCGACACATTCGTCAGAGAAGGAAGAAGGCGCACGTTCCTTTTGTACTATGCAGCATTCCTGCTGTTCAACATCCTGACCACATGGTGGATATGGAACGTTTCGGCAGTCGGGGCAGTGGCGGCGATAATCCTCAACGCCCTGCAGATGGCCACAATTTTTGCATTGTCGGTACGGGCGGGAAAAGCAATCGGCAGAGTACCGTCGCTTCTGTTCTTCGCAGTATTCTGGACGGCCTGGGAACACATATACTATGAAATAGAGATCTCGTGGCCCTGGCTTGCTCTTGGCAACACCTTCGCCGGAAGCGTCAAATGCGTACAGTGGTATGAGATTCTCGGGACGACAGGCGGAACCTTCTGGATTCTGCTTTGCAACATAGCAATATTCCTGGCCATCACGACAGAGGGGCAACACAGGAATAAAATTTGCAGCACAATCGCAATATCCCTGACTGCCATTCCTATCATCGCATCTTTCCTGCGTTACCATACAGTCAGCGAGCAGGGTGAAAAGATGGAAATCGCCGTCATCCAGCCTAATGTCGACCCTTTCGGCAAATATGGTGTCATACGGCAGGACTCCCTTGACAGGCTCCTGATCAGGCTTACGGATGAAACTGTCACTCCGTCCACGAAACTTGTGGTAACCCCCGAAACCTTCACCTACGGCATCGATATCGACAATCCGACGGGGCACCCCTCCATATCGGCATATATGGACTATCTCCGTTCCAAAGGTGACTTGAAAATACTTCTGGGCGCTCTTTCGACCCGTTTCTACACGACGGCGCTGAAACCGACGAAAAGCGCGAGACACATAGGAGAGAGGAAATGGTATGACGCATACAACACGGCAATGGTCCTTGACTCGTCAGGTGTCCTAGGGTCTTATTTCAAGTCCAAGCTGGTCCCCGGGGTCGAGATTGTCCCCTACTCCAATGTTCTGACCTTCTTCGGTCCTCTTCTTGAATTTTTCGGAGGTTCGGCTGCAAGCTATGCCACTCAGGACAATATGGAAGCCATTCCCTGCGGTGACGGACTCAAAGTGGGCGCAATGATATGCTACGAATCAATCTACGGAGACTACAGCAGGGATGCCGTAAAGGACGGAGCCGGTTTCATGGCAGTGATGACTAACGACGGTTGGTGGGGTGATACGCCCGGATACCGGCAGCATTTCAACTATGCAGCCTTGAGGGCTGTTGAATACAGGAGAGATGTCATACAGGCTGCGAACACAGGAACCTCAGGCCTGATCAACCAGCGGGGAGACATTGTTATGTCAACAGAATGGTGGACAGAGCACGCATTCACGGCACAGGTACATTACCGTACCGACGTCACTCCTTTTGCACAATACGGAGACGTTATCGGCAGGCTCTGTTCAATAGCCTTCATCCTCTGCCTGATTGCTATTTGTTTCTCGAAGGGTAAGAGATTCTCGTGTGGTAGATATGCTGCAGATAAATCTTGAAAGATTCCACGACAATACTCAATTCCTTGTTGGAGATATCGGCCTGAGAGAACTGATTTTCCCGGTTCTTTTTTTCGAAGATTCCGTCGACAAGGGATGACACCGTCTCTTCATTATAGTCCTCGATTGTGCGGGCGGCGGCCTCCACTGCATCTGCCAGCATAAGGATGGCGTGCTCCTTTGTCTGGGGCTTCACCCCGTGATATGTGAAATCAGAGACTTCGTCCGGGTCTCCTCCGTTGTTGCAATGGACATTGTAGAAATATTCCACACGGGTGGTACCGTGGTGGGTCTGGATAAAATCCGACACCAGAGTCGGAAGCGCAGCTTTCCGGGCCATCTCCATACCGTCATCGACGTGTCTGATGATTGCCATCGCACTCTCCTTCGGTGTCAGCTCCGAATGGTAATTGACCCCGCCTGCTGTATTCTCTATGAAGCACATGGGGTTGTCTATCTTGCCCACATCGTGGTAAAGTGCACCTACCCTGACGAGCAGGACGTTGGCCCCGATCTGCTTAGCCGCATTCTCAGCCAGATTTGCAACCTGCAGTGAATGCTGGAACGTGCCGGGAACCGTATGCTGCAACCTCTGAAGCAGTTTGTTGTCCGTGTCGGAAAGGTCTTTCAGTTTTGAATAGGATACAAAACCGAATATCTTCTCAAACAGATAAACGAACGGGTACAGAATGATTGTACCGACAGCGTTGATTGCCAGTGAATACAGATAATATGACTTGATTATCTGAGAGAAATTCATTCCTGCGGACAACTCGAAAGAAATCATGACGACGGACATACCAAGGAAGGCGATAGCCGCATTTATGAACTGATGCCATCCGCGATAGAACCTTCTCTGGGTAAAAAGGATGAGAAGACCGCCGGTCAGATTGATAAGATACAGCTGAAGACCTCTTTCGGGAATCACCAGCACAGGGAGAATGATAGCCGGGAAAAGTATGGCGGTAGTTGTCTTGTTGAAAAATGCATAGATATACATCGCAACCACCGCATACGGTATCAGGCCCAGAAAGTCACGGTGTGTCTTGTATACCTGTACGGTCACAAAGAACACTATCAGTTCCAGCAACAACATGAAAATGACATTCCTGCTGTCAGTATCCGATGATTTGAAAACGAACGAGAGGCAAATGCACAGAATCAGGACGAGTACAATAACAAGCAGGATATGGCTCGTCCAAAGGGCGAAACGGGACCCTGTAAATCCGAAATTGTTGATATACTCCGTCTTGTATGACTCAAGCGTCTGAAAAATATCAGGTGTGATTATCTCCCCGTTGCTGACGATGAGTTGTCCGGAGTACACCATTCCTTTCGTCGGTGAAATATTGTTGACCGACTCCCTGTGGGACACCTTTGTAGAATAATCATCAAAGAACAGGTTCGGTGAGATGAAACTCCGTATGTTGAGTCTGTCAATGATGGAGTCACAGGCTTCGCGCGGAAACGATGAGCGCATACTGGCACAAATATCGTCATAAACCATGGAAACGGTGGACAGCTCCTGCATAGGAATCTCCTGCATCCTTTTGTCCCGTTTGATAATCACCACCTTGTCTGCAATCTGCTCGTCCTCAAAATCGGCAAGTATCCCCGAGCTGTACTCCTGTGCAATTCTTCTGGCAATCGTATCTACCAGAATCGACGGAACTCCGGCAGATATTGCGGAATGAGTGAACTGCGACACTTTCTTCGAAGCAATGGACGGCTCCAGATTGTAATAATCGACAATCCTGTTCGACCGCTGCTCTATCTCATTATGAAGTTCCTGCTCTGTCTTGAGAATGGGAAAGTCAAAAGAGGTTATGAGTGTGGGATAGACCCAGGGACTTCCCTTCTGATATTCATACTCGAACTTCCCCTCCCTCGGATAGAGAAATATCATTGCCAGAAGGAGAAGGAATAATGAAATATATACCCAGCGGTTCTTCATATCCGGAGATCAGGAATCAGGCGTCGATATTCGCGTACTTGGCATTCTGCTCGATGAATTCCCTGCGTGGAGGGACATCGTCGCCCATAAGCATCGAGAAGATACGGTCAGCCTCGGCCGCATTCTCGATACGCACCTGACGGAGAATCCTCTTTTCCGGATTCATCGTAGTATCCCACAACTGCTCTGCATCCATTTCTCCAAGACCTTTGTATCTGGACACCAGCAAACCGGTATCCTTCCCCTTGCCTATCTGTTCTATGGCCGCGCTTCTCTCAGTTTCAGTCCAGCAATAAACCTCTTCCTTCCCTTTTTTCACCCTGTACAAGGGAGGCGTAGCTATGTAGACATATCCGTTCCGGATGAGATCAGGCATATAGCGGAAGAAGAATGTCAGAATCAGGGTGGCGATGTGGCTTCCGTCCACATCGGCATCCGTCATTATGATGACCTTGTGATAACGCAACTTCGAGGTATTGAGCGCCTTCGGATCATCTTCGGTTCCGACAGAAACGCCCAAAGCCGTATAGATGTTGCGGATGGATTCGCTTTCGAATGCGCGGTGCTCCATAGCCTTCTCCACGTTCAGAATCTTTCCGCGGAGAGGAAGTATAGCCTGGTACTGCCTGTTGCGTCCCTGCTTGGCCGTACCGCCTGCAGAATCTCCCTCGACAAGGAACAATTCACATTTGGCCGGATCCCTGTCAGAGCAGTCAGCCAATTTTCCCGGAAGTCCGGCACCTGACATAACTGTCTTCCTCTGAACCATTTCCCGTGCCTTACGAGCAGCGTGACGGGCCGTGGCGGCAAGCACCACCTTGTCCACTATAGCTTTGGCATCCTTGGGATTTTCCTCGAGATATTGCTCAAGAGCGGCACTGACAGCCTGGGATACGGCAGCGGATACTTCACTGTTACCAAGCTTGGTCTTTGTCTGTCCTTCGAACTGAGGTTCCGCCACCTTGACGGAAATCACGGCAGTGAGTCCCTCGCGGAAATCCGCCGGATCAAGTTCGAACTTGAGTTTGGCAAGAAGTCCGTTCCTGTCGGCGTATGACTTCAGCGTGGTGGTAAGGCCACGGCGGAAACCGGTCAAGTGGGTTCCACCCTCTATCGTGTTGATATTGTTTACGTATGAATGAACGTTCTCCGTAAAGCCGGTGTTGTACTGCATCGCCACTTCTATGGGAATGACCTTGTCTGTTTCAAGGCAGATCGGCTTTTCCGTCAATTTCTCCCGCACACCGTCCAGATATTGGACGAACTCGATGAGACCGCTCTCGGAATAGAAGACTTCGCTGCGTTTTATCTCAACCTGATTTCCGTTTTCATCAATCTCAATATCACCTTTCCTGTCGTCCCTAAGGGAAAGCTTCACACCCTTGTTGAGGAAAGCAAGTTCCCTCAGACGGCCTGCAAGAATATTGTAGTCATATATTGAAGAAACCGTGAATATCTCCTCATCAGGTTTGAAAGTGATTTTCGTTCCGGTCTTGTCCGTCTCTCCCACAACCTTCACATCATAAAGCGGCTTGCCCTTGGAGTATTCCTGACGGAATATCTTCCCTTCGCGGCTGATTTCGGCAATCAGGTGCGATGAAAGCGCATTCACGCAGGATACACCGACACCGTGAAGACCGCCGGAAACCTTGTAACTGTCCTTGCTGAACTTTCCACCGGCGTGAAGTACTGTCAGCACGACCTCCAGAGCACTCCTATGTTCCTTCTCGTGCATACCCGTAGGGATGCCTCGTCCGTCATCGGAAACGGTTATGGAGTTATCCTCATTGATAACCACTTCAATGTTCGAGCAATAACCCGCCAGAGCCTCATCAATTGAATTATCGACAACCTCATAGACCAGGTGATGCAGTCCGCGCGGTCCGATATCACCTATATACATCGAGGGGCGCTTGCGCACTGCCTCAAGACCTTCCAGTACCTGAATACTGCTAGCTGAATAATCTTCGTTTGCCATCTTTTCTTTCTCAATAATCTTGCAAATATACTAAAAACTTACACAGAGACCACCGCCGAAATTACGTCCGGGTTCAACATACAACGGAACGTACTGATTCCTCCTGTCGAGAATATTGCCAATCTTTCCATATACGGCAAGGTGCCTGTTGATGATAAAATTCAAATTGAAATCCAGGTCCACGATTGCAGGGACAGAATAACTTTCACCGGCCTTACTCGCTCCGCTGATTCCGCTTCTGTAATTGAAATCAGCCTGGGCGATGATTCTTTCCCTGAAACTATACCTGACAAATGCGTTTGCCTCGCATTCAGGCAACTCTGTAACATCATTTTTGTCAGAGTCCTTGTAATTATTAAGCTGTATCTTGCCTCCCAAACTGAAATCCTGGGTCTGCAAGAAAGCTTCAGCCCCGAAAGCGAAATGATTCATATCCCGGTATACAGCCAAAATATGGGGAGCATCCGCATTCAGAACTTCCGGTACGAACGTCAGTTTGTCGTTGAATACCGTAAAAGAGCTGAATACGTTCAGGGATAAACGGCCGAATATATAACTTTCCAGGGCCAGTTTGGCATCAATCGGCCTGTTTCCGAATTTCAAATCGGTATACGGGACAAGTACGGGACACTCCTTCAGCAATTTGGAGTACTGATTGATATCATTGCCTCCACCAATGAGCGCTCTTACCCAGAGTACCTTCTGCGCCAAAGTGAAACGAGCGTCGATATTGGGGCAGAAAGTGCTGTAAGTCTCGCTCTCCATATCCGTATCCACCTCCTTGCCTTTGAGCAGATAGTTGTTTCCGAACTTGATTCCAAGCTTGGCATCGAGCCACTTGTTCCGCAATTGATACATAGGTGAAACCTCCACCACTCCGGTGGAGAAATCGTGCAGAACGGAATATTTGGCGAATTCCAGATTCATATCGATATACACCCTGTGTTTGTCAAAGGATGCGCCGACAAAACCGGCCGCCTTGAGATAATTCTCTCCCAATGAGTAAAGCGGTTCAAGGGAAATCAAATCCTTCTGAGTCATCTTCCGCGAGGTATTCCGATATGCGAGGGTAACGTCATAAGAGATGCTGTTCTCCTCGGAATTCGTGGAACTGAACTTTGCTGAAACATCAACCGCATTGTTGCTGTGAAGGTTTGAAGGATAATCAAATCGGTCGAATCCATAACTGGCGTCAAGGGTCATCTCTCCGGTTGCCCAGGCATAGGTAAGTGTAGCCCCCGCCTTGTTTTTCATCTTGCCGGCATCGTATGTCATATCCTCATTGACAGCTTGCGGAAGTGTACCCCAGAAGGAATCGTGCCTTCCATACAGAGCGAAATGGGCTCCCTTGTCCGTCCCCGCCTGAAGATAGAGTTCGGATGAAGGAATCAGGGGATATTGAGCGCCTAATCTTGCGTAGAAGAAAGGTGGACGTCTGGTACCTTTGATGCCCAGGCTGGTCGCCTCGAACGGATTGAATTCATAGAGTTCCGCATACCGCCTGTCGAATATCGAATAATCGAAACTGATGTCAAATCTGTGAAGCGAATCGGCCACGACTACCGGAAGGTCCGGCTTTGTTATATCTCCGATTGTCACATCGAAACTGCGGTCGACCTCCACCGTCGGTTCAATCTGGGCGAATGAGGAGAATGACAGAAGTAAAGCCGCCAACAATAATATTCTTTTCATAGTTACATGTTCATTTTGTTCAACAATTCGATACGGCTGTTGACCTGGTCGAGGACGTCATCGTTTTCGCGAGGAGAGTATTCCTGAAGAATGCTTTCAAACGTAGCTCTGGCCTGTGTATAATCATTACGGTCCGCGAACGAGTCTCCGAGGACAATGAAACTCTTTGCAAGCCAGTAAAGCTGCTTCGACCCTTTGTCCGCAAAAGCATATACCTTCAATTCAACATCGGGAAAATCGCCCTTGTCATAGGCTTCGAGAATGAGAATATATGAACTTTCCCCACCATATTGGTCACTGCAATCCATAGCAAGATCCGTGAAGATGGCCCGTGCGAAATCGGCCTCCCCCATCATTCTGTATGATTTGGCCATCAGGAAATTGGCTTCCCTGCGCATCTCCTTCGACAATCCGCTCGATGCAGTCAGTTTCTGAGCATCCTTGACAGCGCTGGCATAGTGCTTTGTCTCATACAGTGCCTTCGTCCGTCCAAGCAGAGCCTCGTTTCTGACCTCTTCCTTTGAAGATTTCTCAATCAACTTGTCATAAGCCCTGGCTGCCTGGGAATATTGCTGAAGACCGGTCTTGATTTTTGCATAGTTGACAGTCGCAATCTCCCATACTCCGGAATCATCAGAATTCATCACCTTGAAGTAATAGTCGGCCGCAGCCTCTGGCCTTCCGAGATTCCTCTGACATTCGCCGCAGTAATACAGAGCCTTGTCCCTGTCAGCCCCATTCGGATAAGAACTGAGGTACTTCTTCAGGGATGTAAGAGCCACTGAATAATTGCCGGAAAGGAATTTCTGCTCCACCGAACGGAAAATCATCGATTCCTTTTCACCCTCACTCTTCAGATGTGACAAACCCATCATATCGATATAGGCAAGGAAATCCTCCGGCCTGTTCAAAGTCTGATACACGCTCTCCAATCCGGATATGGCATCCTGAGCCTCCTTGGCGTGGGGTCTCTCAGCAACAATTGTCTTGTAGTATTCAATGGCGGCATCATACTTCCGGTTGTTTGAACTCAGCATTGCGAGCTCCAGCAGTGTCTTTTCATAGTATGAACTGTCATTGCAGGCAAGAAGGGTGTAGAAACACTCGTTGGCCCTGCTGTCCTTCCCGGTCTGAACGTATGAACGTCCCAGTTCATACAGGGATTGCGGGTATAACTTGGCAGTTGGATTACTGCGCACTATCTGGTTCAGCAGCGTTATCTTTCTGGACAGATCTCCCATAAGTCCATATGCGACGGCCGCCTGATAGCCGGGATAGACATCTCCGGAAACCGGGTCAGAAGAATAAAGGTCCTCATACAATGCGGACGCCTCCTCATAATTCTTCTGCATGAAGCAGACGTCGGCGAGTCGGCACTTGGCATCCCTGAGCATTGTCTTTCTCTTATACGGACCGTTCACATAATCGCTGAAAAGCTTCTGAGCCTCCCCATATTCGCCTGTTTTCAGGTAACAGTAACCCTGGTTCAGGAGTGCGGAAGCATATTCCCCGCTTTGCGAAAACTCATTTGAAGTCAGAATCCCGCGATTGAGATCTATAGCTTTCGCATACTGTTCGTTGCGATAGTAACATTCCGCCAGCCAGAATTTTGCCAGGTTCTGCAAATTCGGATTCCCGGCTCCCTTTTCTATCGAAATCTCCAGCATGGGAATTGCCGAGCGGTATCCGCCGTTCTCAATCAACTGTACGGCCCTGAAAAAGGAAGCCTTCTGCAGATTGGAGAGGTCCGATGCCGTAGGCCGCTTGATTTTGAGAAGAATGTCAACAGCGGAACGGTAATCCTTGGAAAGCAGGAACGAATCGGCCATATATCCATTGATTATGTCCTCCTTCCCCTGATCAGGATACTTTCCCAGATATTCCGTAAACTGTGAAATATCCGAATTGATGTCGAAGGTCAGTTTTGCATAATTGAAACAGGCATCCTCCTTTATCACGGGGTCGAAATCCTTTTCTCCGGCCAGTTTGAACTGTTCCATCGCCGTGACCTTGTTCTTCATTTTAAGGTAGCAGTTGGCCATATGATAATGAGCGCTCTGCGATAATTCATCATCAGTTCCGAGAACCTTGTTGAATGAGGCTATCGCATCATCGTATGAGTTGAGGTTGGAAGCCAGTATTCCGGAATAGTAATAATCTTTTCTTGACAGCTCCTTGCCGCTGCTCTTGTAGATGTCAAGGTATTTGCGCGCCTCCGTGTTATCCCCATCAGCAAAACAGGCCTCTGAAATTATTCTTGCCATATTTATCTGCAGATCCCTGTCAAGGTCATTCATAAGTTCAGGCCCGTGAGTGCGGACATATTGATAATTCTTCATCATAAACCGGGATTCAACCGCATAGTATCTGGCTAGCAGCGAGAACCTCTGGTCATTGAAACACTCGTCAAAAAGAGATGCCGCCTTTTCGAAATCCTTCGTCAGATAATACGAATAGCCGAGATAGTAGGTGCTGGGGATGGAGAACTTGCTATACCGGCTGCCGCGTATCTTTTCAAATGTACGCTGGGCCACATCCCTGTTACCGTCTCTCAATTCACAGTAGGCGTTGCGGAATTCGAAGTCGGTTTTCTGACTCTTGTCTATATGGGTGGGATTGATTGTCCGGAACACTTCGAGGGCGGATTTGTACTCGCCCTTGTCGAAATATTTGGAAGCAAGAGCAAACTTCACCTTGTCCTGCTGGGGCGCGGCCGGATAGTTGGAACAATAATTCGACACCAACCCCTCCATATTGGGTTTGTCGGTCGCAATCGCACACAACGCAAGAAAAGCATCAACCTCATACTTGTCAAGAGACTGGTTCTCCTGAAGTGACCGGCTCAACTCCCCGAAAGCCTTTTCAGCGGCATAATACGAACCGTTGTAGTAAAGTTTGCGGGCGGACTCCATTCTACTGGAAAGCTGAGGGTCCCGTTCCTGAGCCGAGAGCAATGCGCAGGACATCATAAGAAACAGACTTACAGCGGGTTTTATGAATATGTACGGACGTAATTTCATAAGTGGAATTTTAATTCGTAAAGTTAGCGATAAAATCGTAATTTTGCAATGAAAAAACACCTCTTATGTTCACAGAAAACAACTGCATAGTTGAATTCAAAAACGCCGACATTACGAACGGTGAGATAGTTATCGTCGAGAACGTAAACTTCACGCTCGACCGCGGCGAGTTCGTTTATCTAACAGGCAAAGTCGGCTGCGGAAAGACATCCATCATCAGAACCCTGACAGGCGAGAATCCCCTCGCCGCAGGATATTGCCGCGTCGCGGATTTCGATTTGTCATCTCTGAAGAAGAAGCAGATTCCCTATCTGAGACGCAGCATTGGAATCATCTTCCAGGACTTCCAGCTCCTTATGGACCGTTCGATTGAAGACAATATGCGTTTTGTACTGCGCTCCACCGGATGGAAGGACAGAGTTCTGATGGACGAAAGGATAGAAAAGGTTCTCAAACTGGTCGGCCTCACCTCCAAAGGCCACCGGATGCCCCACCAGTTGTCCGGAGGAGAACAGCAGAGGGCAGTAATTGCGCGTTCAATCCTCAATGGTCCGGAGCTGATACTTGCCGATGAACCGACGGGCAATCTTGACGAACAGACCGCACACGAGATAATGCAGCTGCTTCTCAAGATTAACTCTTCAGGAACGGCAGTGATAATGGTGACCCACAACCAGAGCTTGATGAACGACTATCCCGCACGCACCCTGATATGCGAAAACGGTACCTGCAGATAATCGACTGGTTCGGCAGAAATATGCCGCAGGCTGAGAGCGAACTGAATTTCGAGTCCCCCTACCAGCTGATTGTCGCCGTCATTCTGTCAGCGCAATGCACCGACAGGAGAGTGAATATGGTCACCCCCGCCCTCTTCAGGAGATATCCGGACATACGCTCTCTGGCAGAGGCTTCTCCGGAAGACATTTTCCCCATCATCCGCTCAATATCATACCCCAACAGCAAGGCTGCTCACCTTTCGGGTATGGCCAGAATGGTAGTCTCGGATTTCAACGGGGAGATACCGCAAGATATCGACAGCCTGATGAAACTGCCCGGAGTCGGCAGAAAAACAGCCAACGTCGTCTCATCCATCATATATTCCGAACCTGTCATCGCCGTGGACACGCATGTATTCAGAGTAGCTCACAGACTCGGGCTCTCAAACGGGAAGACCCCTTTCGCCGTAGAGAAAGATCTCGAAAAAGGGTTTCCTCCCGAATTGCGTCCCAAAGCCCACCACTGGCTGATTCTCCACGGACGGTATGTCTGCACCGCGCGCGCTCCCAAATGCGGGGAATGCGGCCTTGCCCCATTCTGCAAAACACACGTCGCCGATGAAAGGAAGCAATGACAGTTACGGAGATATCCTCTCGGAATACCGGAGTTATCTGACACTTGAGTGCAATCTGAGCGACAACACCGTAAAGAGTTATCTGTCAGACTGCAACAAGTATTTCGAGTTTCTCTCGGAGGCAGGTGCCGACCCATTGTCGGCAGGGTATGAAGAACTGTCGGAATTCATTGGACGGCAAGCTTCGGAAGGGGTCACGAAAAGGACTCAGGCGAGAATCGTAAGCGCACTGAAAAGTCTGTACAAATTTCTCTGCACGGAAGGCCTTGTCAGGGAGGATCCCTGCAGCAGGATAGAAGCGCCGAAAATCACCCCATATCTGCCGGCCGTGCTTTCAGTGGATGAAGTGGAAAGGATACTGAATTCCGTTGATCTGTCAAGGAGCGGAGGTCATCGGGACAGGTGTGCCCTGGAAATTCTCTACTCCTGCGGCTTGCGTGTAAGCGAACTGACAAATCTCAGGATATCAGATATTTATCTCGCAGAGGGATTCATCATGGTCACAGGAAAAGGGAGCAAGCAAAGACTCGTCCCCCTGGGGGATCCGGCGGCAAAAGCCATAAGGCTCTATCTTGACAGGAGACGTACGGCCCGCATCACCTCACAGGCGGAGGACATATTGTTTCTGAACGACCGGGGAGAAAAACTGTCAAGAGTTTCGATATTCAAAATGGTCAAGGCGCAGGCCGCCGCGGCAGGAATCACAAAGGAGATATCCCCCCACACCTTCAGGCATAGTTTCGCCACCCACCTTATCGAAAACGGAGCTGACCTGCGCGCCGTCCAGCAGATGCTGGGACACGAGAGCATACTCACCACGGAAATCTACACCCACATCGATTCATCGAAGTGGCAGTCCTCTGTCCTGAAATTCCACCCCAGGAGATAAAAAAGAAGAGACCGACCTGAAAAACAGGTCGGTCTCTGTGCCCAGGACAAGACTCGAACTTGCACGCCCTATAGCGGGCACCAGCCCCTCAAGCTGGCGTGTCTACCAATTTCACCACCTGGGCGAATCGGGACTGCAAATATACTTCAATTTTTATTAAATACAATAATTTTTAAAAAAATTATCGGGCTCCCCCGCCAAAGCCGCCGCCGGAAAAGCCGCCGCCCCCTCCGAATGACGAGAAACCTCCGTGACCGGCAACGGAAGAAGCTGTCTGAGCTGAAACCACCTTGGTCATTGACATACCGTAATGATTGGAGAGGAATATCACCCTATGGAAAGTGGAGTAATCGTATCCGACAACCTCTTCGAATGCCTTTGGATTGATTTCCCTGAGTTCCTCCGCCACTTTATCCGCAATTCCGAAGAGAGCCGCATAGACAAGATAGTCCTGCCACAGGACAACCTCCGCGGATTTTCTCTCATTGATGAGAGTAGCCTCCTTGAGGAACTTGCGGAGACCTATCACTCCCCTCGCCTGCTCCTGACCGGACGGCAGGAACCTGCCGCCCTCAGTATATCCGTCTTCCCTGAGATTGCCGGAGCCTTCGCTCTTGACAGAATCAAGCCAGGCCTGAATCTCCTTTGAGTGGCGGGAAGCCCAACGGGGAAATTCCTTCTCCTGAAGAATCCTGTCCGCTCCAGCTGCGGATTCGAGCAATCTGTAAAGTTCCATCATGGTCCCATTGAGGGAGTCCGGGCTGGCGGGGCCGTCGAGAACGATGTCCACCTTTTTCCTGCCATTGTTCGCAACGGTGATATACTGATTCTGCAGAAGCCTGAGAATCATCGCCCCTGCAATGCCGCCTCCGGAACGGGCAACACTGCCCTGAACCAATACGCTTTCAGCCTCCAGCAGATTGCCCCGGAAAGGAATGTCGCGGAAGAATCCGATTTCCTTCAGGGACTTGACTCCGAAAATCCGAAGATTGCGCCTGCGGACAACAACGAATCCCAGCCAAACCATAAAAACCGCGCAAAGTCCGAAAAAAGCGAACAATATCCACGGTGAAAAACCTTCATCCTGAGAATCCAGATATTCCTGATATGCACTTCCCTTGAAAGCAGTCTCCTGAAGTTCAGCGAAATCGACATCCCGAACACTGCCCGAATTGAAAATGCCCTTGTTGAAACGGGCGAGGAGAATAACCGAATACTGGTCCGAGACAAAAGGAGTCTCTGTCCGGGCTCTGATTTCTCCATCCTCAAATCCTACCACCCCCTCGTATCCGAATGCCCATACCGCAGCGTTATCTTCATCAAAAGATTGATTTTCAGACTTTAAAGTGACTGATATCTTTTGCGGACGGGGTCTGATGCCGGGCGAAACAAACTGGATATGCAGAGCATCATAGTCGTTCAGAGATTTGACTGCATTCGTCATCGTATATGAAACGGTGAACGTGTGCTTTCCGTGAGATCCGAGCCCCCAGCACAGTTCGCAGCCCTCCCTTTTCGTCACGATTCCGCACTTGAAAGCCTTCTGCTCGATGGTACGGTCAACATCCCACTCCCCGACGTTTTCAAAATTGCGGCCGTCCCCATTTACAGACAAACCCGTTATCTCTATATCTCCCAGATTATTGCGGACAAGGTACCATTCCGTTCCCTCATAGATTTCCACACTCCACACTTCGGTCACGGCTGCGCTTCCGTCTCCGGAAAGGACCGCCGTGATTGAGATGCTGTCCACAGACGACACCTCCCTGCCGTAAGAGAAGTCCGACAGGGAAACAAATGCCGCCACTGAGAGCAGGGCGGCAAATATTTTCATAAGCCGGTTCATAGGGAACCTCAGATTTTCATTGAAGGCATCCGGTCCTTGCCCTGATTCTCCACGAGATATTCCTTTACGGCATATCCGAGGATTCCTGCAACCACGTTGCTGGGGAACTGGCGGACAATCCTGTTGAAGGAGGTGACGGAGTCGTTGTAGACCATACGGCTCATACGCACCTGATTTTCATACTGGTTGACGCTGTCCATCGTCTTGGTGTAGGTTTCGCTGGCCTTCAGCTGGGGATATTGTTCCGCAACAGCTACGATACGGCTCACCGCATTGTTGAGAAGAGACTCCTGAGCATTGGCATCAGCCGAGGTGCTGGATGCGGTGATGGCCTTGCGCTGGGCTATCACCTGCTGAAGAGTGTTGAACTCATATTCGGAATAGGACTTGGTAAGCTCCGCGAGGGCTGTCAATGCATCCCAGCGGCTTGCCTGCTGGACGCCTATCTGACTGAGGGAGTTCTTGCAAAGTTCTTCCTTGCTGACAAGTCTGCGCTGCACGCCCACGAACCAGAGGACGATTAGCGCAACAACGGCGATAATTATTATTGTTGTCATAGTGTATTATGTATGTTTTCTAAATTCCACATTTACCTGTTGCCGCTGAAAATTGGCGGATTGTCTGTCACTTGTGAGAACCTAAGCACCCGCGCTTGATAGCGGGAGGGGCCCAGCGTCAGCTGGGAGGGATGAGCGAAGCGAAGTTCGAACGAGTGACAGACAGGAGCCATAAATCCTATTATTACTCCCATTCTATTGTCGCAGGCGGTTTGGGAGAGATGTCGTAAACGACTCTGTTCACTCCCTCTACCTGAGAGATGATATCGGTGGCAACCTTCTGCAGGAATTCGAACGGAAGGTCGATGACCTGTGCGGTCACGGCATCCACTGAGTTTACGGCACGGAGGGCGATGACATTGTCGTATGTACGGCGACCGTCGGTAACGCCGGTACTGCGGACGGGGAGCAGCACTGCACCCGCCTGCCATATCTTGTCATACAGTCCGGCTGCACGCAGCGCATTGACATAGATTGCATCGGCCTCCTGAAGGATATGGATGCGCTCCGGAGTGACCTCTTCCAGACAACGGACTCCGAGGCCGGGACCGGGGAACGGGTGACGTCCGAGGAAATGGGCGTCCAGACCGAGTTCCGCCCCGACCTCGCGAACTTCATATTTATATAGATACTTGATCGGCTCCACAAGACCGAAATGGAGATCTTCGGGAAGGCCTCCAACATTGTGGTGGCTCTTGATGGTTCCCTTGTCGGAATGGGACTCGGCGATGTCAGGCCAGATTGTTCCCTGTGCAAGCCACTTAGCATCCTTGACCTTGCGTGCCTCCTCGGCGAAGATGTCGACGAATTTCTTGCCGATTATCTTGCGTTTCTGCTCCGGGTCGGTAACGCCCTTGAGGTCTGCAAAGAAACGGTCGGCGGCGCGTACGCCCACGACATTGAGGCCCATCCCTTCGTAATGCGCCAGAACGTCTTCAAATTCATTTTTGCGCAGAAGTCCGTGATCCACGAAAATACATACGAGATTATGGCCTATTGCCTTGTCTATCAGGCAGGCGACTACAGTGGAATCCACTCCGCCGGAAAGTCCGAGAACGACGGTATCGTCCCCCACGGTATTCTTGATTTCAGCAATGGCATCAGCCACAAACTGCTTGGGATTGATCTTTTCTCCGTTGTACATAGATTTTGAGTTTAATTTCAACCCTGCGAAGGTAATAAAAAAATAGTTTTTAAGGATTATTATTTCTACTTTTGCGCGACCAAAATTGAAAGGTATGCAGGACACCAGAAACATAGCCATCATAGCACACGTGGACCACGGAAAGACCACGTTGGTTGACAGGATGATATATCAAGCCCAGCTCACACGCAAGGCCGAAGACCTCAAGGAGCTGATTCTCGACAACAACGACCTTGAAAGGGAGCGAGGCATCACCATTCTGGCAAAGAACGTTTCCGTGCCATACAAAGGCATCAAGATAAACATCATCGACACTCCGGGCCACGCCGATTTCGGAGGTGAGGTGGAGCGCGTGCTCAATATGGCCGACGGCGTGCTGCTGCTTGTGGATGCATTCGAAGGGACCATGCCACAGACCAGGTTCGTCCTCCAGAAGGCAATAGAAATGGGGAAGAAACCCATTGTGGTCATAAACAAGGTGGACAAGTTGAACTGCCGTCCCGACGAGGTGAACGAAGAGGTGTTCGACCTGATGTTCTCTCTTGGAGCCACCGAGGAACAGCTTGATTTCAAGACCGTTTTCGGAAGTGCCAAACAGGGCTGGATGTCTTTGGACTGGCGACGTCCGACAACTGACATCACTCCCCTTCTGGATACCATAATAGAAGAGATTCCAGCTCCTGAGGTCAGGGAAGGAACTCCCCAGATGTTGATTTCATCGCTGGAATACTCCCCTTATGTAGGGCGTATCGCAGTGGGACGCATCACACGGGGAAGCCTTAAGGCAGGAATGGCGGTATCCCTGTGCAAGCGCTACGACATCGTGGAGAAGCAGAAGGTCAAGGAACTGATGGTGTTCGAGGGTCTTGACAAGAAAAAGGTCGACAGCGTGCAGTGCGGTGACATCTGCGCCGTTGTGGGTATCGACGGCTTTGAAATCGGAGATACAATCGCGGACATCGAGAATCCGGAGGCCCTCCCCCCTATCGCCGTGGACGAGCCAACGATGAGTATGACCTTCACAATCAACGACTCCCCCTTCTTTGGCCGCGAAGGCAAATTCGTCACTTCACGCCACATACGCGAAAGGCTTGAGAAGGAATTGGAGAAGAATCTGGCCCTCAGGGTGAAGCCCGGTGTCAACGCCGACTCCTTCGTGGTCTACGGCCGCGGAGTGCTTCACCTCTCCATACTCATCGAAACAATGAGGCGCGAAGGCTTCGAACTTCAAGTCGGACAGCCCCGTGTCCTCGACAAGACAATCAACGGCCAGCGCTGCGAACCTATCGAGTACCTCACCATCGACGTACCGGAGGAGTTCGTGGGCAAGGCCATCGAGTTCTCCACAAGGCGCAAGGCCGCTCTGATTCATATGGAAACCAGAGGTGACAGAACCCACCTCGACTTCGAAATTCCCGCCCGCGGACTGATGGGGCTCCGCAGCAACCTGCTGACAGCCACTCAGGGAGAGGCTGTTGTCGCACACCGGTTCAAGGGCTACGAACCCTACAAGGGTGAAATAGAGAAGAGGACCAACGGCTCTCTCGTGGCAAACGAAACAGGGCTTGCCGTGGCATACGCGATGGACAAGCTTCAGGACAGAGGCCGCTTCTTCATCGACCCCGGTGAAGATGTCTATGCCGGACAGGTGGTCGGAGAGCATATCCGCGACTTCGACCTCAACATCAACGTCTGCAAGACCAAGAAGCTGACCAACGTCCGCGCAGCCGGAACCGACGAGAAGGTTATGCTCCCTCCTGCCGTGAAATTCTCTCTTGAAGAGGCTCTGGAGTACATACAGGAGGACGAGCTTGTCGAAGTCACTCCCGTATCGATGCGTATGCGCAAAATCCTTCTTGACGAAAACGCCCGCAAGCGCGCCGCCCGAAACTGATTCCGCTTGCGTAATACGCGAGTTTTTGCGCAACTAGTCGCGCTCCACCCTTCTTGGCATCAGTCAGGCGGGCAGTGGATGCTCATCACTGCCGGAAGCAGGCAGTTCACTGAAGTTTCCTGCACAGCTCAGCTATGTACTCCGGAGTGAAGTTGTAGTCTTTCAACAATTCGGCGGGTGTTCCTGACTCGCCCCAGCGGTCGGCTCCATTGAGAAGTTTCACCTTGCAGGCGGCTCCTTCCTGGGCGAGAACCGTACAAACGGCTTCTCCGAGCCCACCGGCAAGATTGTGCTCCTCGCAGATCACACAACGTCCAGTCTTGTCGAGGGATGCAAGGATGGTCTTGGTGTCGAGAGGCTTGATTGTGGCAACATTGATTACTTCAGCACTAACGCCACCCTTTTCAAGAAGAGTGGCAGCCTGGAGGCAGGGCCATACCAGATGGCCGTAGCAGAGTATCGTCACGTCCTTGCCCGGATTCATAACATAAGCTTTGCCTATCTCAAATTTCTGGTCGGGAGCCGTAAATACGGGAACTACGGGACGGCCGAAACGCAGATAGACGGGACCTTCGTATTCAGCTGCGGCAACGGTTGCGGCAACAGCCTGGTTGTAATCGCATGGAGCCACGACTGTCATTCCTGGAAGCGCTCGCATAAGGGCCACGTCCTCCATTGTCTGATGAGTGGCACCGTCCTCTCCGAGAGTGATGCCGGCGTGTGAAGAAGCAATCTTCACATTTGTGTTGCCATAGGCTATCTCCTGGCGCACCTGGTCATAGATACGACCTGAAACAAACTCTGCAAAAGAGCCGATGAAGGGGATTTTACCTGTAATGGCAAGGCCTGCGGCCACACCTGCCATATTGGCTTCGGCTATACCGCACTCATAGAAGCGTCCGGGATATTTTTTCGCAAAGTCGCCCATCTTCAGAGAAGGGGTAAGGTCGGCCACGAGGCCAACTACTGCGGGATTCTTATCTGCCGCGATGACAAGACCTGCACCGAATCCGCTGCGGGTGTCCTTGTTGTCAAGTATCTTGTATTCTGTCATGATTGTGTCCTCCTGTTAAAAATCTCCAAGTGTTTCTTCCAACTGCTCCAGAGCCAGAGCCACTTCTTCGGCCTTGGGAGCCTTTCCGTGCCAGCCGTGCTTGCCGGCCATGAAGTCAATGCCGTGACCCATCTCCGTGTGGAGAAGTATCATAACGGGTTTGCCCTTTACCGTGACGGCCTTGTCGAAAGCCTTGAGTATGGACTCCATATCGTTGCCGTCTTCCACTACGATGGTCTCCCATCCGAAAGCAGCCCACTTGGCCTGCAAGTCACCCATTCCGGCAACCTCGTTGATGTCACCGTCAATCTGCTTGCAGTTCCAGTCAGTGATGGCGACGAGATTGTCGATTCCGTGGTGAGCGGCGAAAATGGCGCTCTCCCAAACCTCACCCTCCTCCTGCTCACCATCTCCGAGAAGGCAGTAAACACGGGTATTATCACCGTCGAGTTTCTTGCCGAGGGCTATGCCGGCCGCACAGGCAAGTCCCTGTCCCAAAGAACCGGATGCCTGCACGACTCCCGGAAGGCCGTGGCTTACGCTGGGATGTCCCTGAAGACGGCTTCCGAACTTACGCAAAGTACCGAGCTCACTTAAAGGAAAATATCCCGCACGCGCAAGAGCGGCATAATAGACAGGGGCAAGATGTCCAGCGGAAGGAATGAATACATCCTGGCCCTTGCAGTCGCGTGTCCAAGTGGCAGGGTCGTGTTTCATTACTGAGAAATAGAGAGCGGTAACAACGTCCGTTGAACTGAGCGATCCGCCCGGATGACCGCTCCCGGCCATATTCACCATACGCACGATGTCACGGCGTATCTGGGTTGCGGTTTTTATCAAAGTTTCAATGTTTGCCATATCTATTGTTTTAAATTACTGAAAATTCCAAGCGATGACTTGTAGGATTCCATATATCTGTCAAAGCATGAAACATCCTCCTCTGTGGGTTTGATTTCCACACCGTCGTTGCCCTTAAACACCTTTTCGTCCAGATAATCCGCAAGGCTCAGGCCATTTCCCTTCACCATATATGCGGCAAGCAGTGCCATTCCCCAGGCTCCCCCC
>JAGHTO010000029.1 GCA_018065305.1 Candidatus Cacconaster scatequi
TGTAAGCCATACGCTGCAGTTCCTACAGGCCAAGTCCAAATAATGCAGATAGATGAAGCGTTGCCTTTGTCTATCATTGGCTAATTATTCATCCGCCCATACGAATGAATTTGGGATTTTCGGTATGGCGTGTCGGGATTCTTCATATCTTTGCAGTATCAAGAACACCGCTATGAAACAAGATTACAGATATGCGCTGGTGGTCCCTACGAGCATGGGACTGAGAATCACCCCGCGGGACGGCCAGCCGGTCCATTCGAGTGAGAATTTCATCCTTCAGGCCACAAGCGCCGAGACAAATGTCGCGAGCATACCGTCATATCTCGGACTGCCTGTCAAAGTGTTGACGACATTCGTGAAGGGAAGTCCCTTCGCACAGTTCATAAAATCGAACCTGTTTTCGAGGAATATGGACTTCGAGGGACCGGAGGTGGAGCAGGGGGGACCCTGGGGATACCGTCACCAGATAAACGTAGCCGACAGCGGATATGGCTCACGTGGTCCCCGGGTATGGAATGACCGTGCCGGGGAGGTGGGACGCACACTCAACGTCAAGGATTTTGATCTTGAAAAGATATTCGTAAAGGATGGCGTGCGGATCATACATCTTTCCGGCCTGATTGCCGCTCTGAGCGAAGAGACAAGCCGATTTTGCCTTGAACTTGCCCGTGCCGCGAAGAAAGCGGGGACTGCCATCAGTTTCGATTTGAACTACCGCGCCTCTTTCTGGAAGGACAGGGAAGAGGAACTTCACTCAATTTTCTCGGAGATTGCCTCTCTGTCCGACATTCTTGTGGGTAACGAAGAGGATTTTCAGCTTTGCCTCGGAATAGAAGGTCCACAGACAGGCGGGAAGAATCTCTCAGACAAGATGGAAAGCTTCAAGGAGATGATACGCCGGGTCAAGGCGGAATACCCGTCCGCCAGACTTTTTGCCACGACTCTCCGCGAGGTTGTTGATACCAACACCCACAAGTGGGGCGCAATCCTCCTTGACGGTGAGACCTGGCATACCGTGGAGCCGAGGGAAATAAAGGTTCTTGACAGAATCGGAGGAGGCGACGGCTTTGTCGGCGGACTTCTGTATGGAATACTTCGTGGCTGGGAAGCTGAAAAATGTCTCAGGTTCGGCTGGGCCAGCGGCGCTCTCGCAACAACTTTCCTCACCGATTACGCACAGCCTGCCGATGAAGAGCAGGTCTGGAGCATCTGGGAAGGTAACGCCCGTGTTAAAAGATAGCCTATGCTCTATTTTGCCGAAGGCTCAAAAGACCGTTCATTATCTCCCGAAGAGGTCCGTCGGGCGCTGAATTTCGTATTCGGCTCTCTCGGAAGGAAGAAGCGGGTGCTCGCGATTCCCCCGGATTTCACGCGGTTCAACTCCTTTGCAGGGCCCATAACCGAAATGGCCTATGACTTTTTCGGGGATGCCCTGACGGACATAATGCCCGCACTCGGGACACATTCCCCGATGACGGAATCCCAGATGGACAGGATGTTCGGCCACGTTCCTCATTCTCTCTTCCGGGTTCACGACTGGAGAAACGACGTTGTGACCGTGGGGGAGGTCCCTTCCGAATATGTCAGAAAGATTTCCGAAGGCAGGGTCTCATACTCCTGGCCCGCACAGGTGAACAGGTTGCTGCTTGACCCCTCCTTCGACCTTATACTCTCCATAGGTCAGGTCGTGCCTCACGAGGTGATAGGAATGGCGAACTATACCAAGAACATATTCGTCGGCGTCGGCGGGGTTGACGGCATCAACAGAAGCCACTATCTCGGCGCGACATACGGTATGGAGAGGATTATGGGACGTGCCGACACCCCTGTCCGTGCCGTGATGGAGTATGCAAGGGAGAATTTCATCAGTTCCCTTCCGATTATTTATATACAGACAGTCCTCGCCAAGGACTTCTCAACCGGGGAGATGGAACTCAAGGGGCTTTTCATCGGCGACGATTCCGAGTGCTTCAGGCTTGCCGCCCGACTTTCCCTCGAAACCAACTTCAATATGGTGGAGCGCCCGGTCAGGAAGTGTATCGTGTATCTCGACCCCGAGGAATTCAAGAGCACCTGGCTCGGCAACAAGGCAATATACCGTACCCGTATGGCTTTGGCCGATGGTGCGGAGTTGATAATCGTTGCACCGGCGCTGAAGGAGTTCGGCGAAGATCCGGCGATTGACTCGCTTATCCGGAAATACGGCTATCGCGGGACTGAGCATACCCTAGCCGCCGTGGAGGAAAATGCCGATCTTCGTGACAATCTGAGCGCTGCGGCACATCTGATTCACGGCTCTTCCGAAGGCCGTTTTTCAATCACATACTGCCCCGGCCCCGGTATGACCCGTGGAGAAATAGAATCCGTCGGCTTCAAGTATGAGCCTATGGACGGGATTATGGAAAAATATGGAGTGTCTTCTCTGAGAGACGGATGGAACATTGTCAACGGGGAGGAGATTTATTACATTTCAAATCCGGCGCTCGGGCTGTGGGCCCATCCGGATCGTTTCAAGGATTGACAGTTATGAAAATAGTCATTGACGACAAGATACCTTTCATCCGCGGTGTTTTCGAGCCGTATGCGCAGGTTGTCTATCTGCCGGGGGCGAAGACGACCGCCGATGACGTCAGGGATGCGGATGCTCTGATAACCCGCACCCGCACGAAGTGCGACGAGTCGCTTCTGAAAGGTTCTTCCGTGAAAATAGTCTTCACGGCGACAATCGGCTTTGACCACATTGATACACAATGGTGCGAGTCCAACGGGATTTTGTGGAGAAGTGCACCCGGGTGCAATTCCGGCTCCGTCAGGCAGTACATTGCCGCGGCTCTGGCCACTCTATGTGACAGATACGGACTGAATTTCAAGGAGGTTACTCTCGGAGTCGTCGGGGTGGGGAATGTGGGAAGCAAGGTCGCTTCGGTCGCCCGTGCAATGGGAATGAAGGTGCTGCTCAACGACCCTCCGAGGGAACGACGGGAGGGGGCTGACGGATTTTCAAGTCTGGATGAGATTGTCGGCACCTGCAATATAATCACCCTGCACGTTCCTATGGAGAAGAGCGGTCCTGATGCGACATATCACCTGTTCGACGGGAAGATATTCGACAGGATGGGAAAGGAGGCAATCCTTCTCAATTCCTCCCGGGGTCCCGTGGTTTCGAACGCTGACCTGAAGGAGGCTCTTGCCGCCGGGAAAATCCGTGCCGCCGTTCTTGACGTATGGGAAAACGAACCTCAAATCGAAGAGGGGTTGGTCTCCCTGCTGGATATAACTACCCCGCATATTGCCGGGTACAGTGCCGACGGCAAGGCGAACGGTACCGCAGCGGCGGTCCGCGGGGTTGCGGAAGTCCTTGGCATCGAAAAACTGAAAGAATGGAACGTGCCCTGCGTTCCCAAGCCTGAGGCTGATACGGAATTCTCCATCGATGCCTCAGAGCTCTCTTTCCAGCAGATAATGACAAAAGCCATCCTCCATACTTACGATATTGTAAAGGACAGTGATGCGCTGCGCTTTTCGCTTGATTCTTTTGAGAGGCTGCGCGGCTCATATCCGATAAGAAGGGAATTCGAGGCGTTCACAGTCCGTCTTGAAAACGGGACGGAAGAGGAGAGGACGGCTCTTGGAAAAATAGGTTTTAATGTTATATAAATATTTGGATATCAATATGGAACAGAAATCAGACATCGGCCTTATCGGTCTTGCCGTGATGGGTGAGAACCTGGTTCTCAATATGGAAAGCAAGGGATTCACCGTCAGCGTTTTCAACCGGACCGTCTCCAAGGTGGACAGTTTCCTGGAAGGCAGGGGAAAAGGAAAAAACATCTTCGGCGCACACTCCCTTGAAGAACTTGTCGCCTCTCTCAAGTCACCCAGGAAGGTGATGATGATGGTCAAGGCCGGGAGCGCCGTGGACGATATGATTGACCGGCTCGTTCCTTTGCTTGACAAGGGTGACGTGATAATAGATGGCGGCAACACCCATTTCCCCGATACCGCCCGCAGGACGGAGTATATTGAAAGCAAGGGGCTTCTCTACATCGGAACAGGTGTTTCCGGCGGTGAAGAAGGCGCTCTCAAGGGCCCTTCTATGATGCCCGGCGGTTCGCCTGCGGCCTGGCCTCTGGTAAAACCGATTTTCCAGAGCATCTGTGCGAAGGTTTCTGACGGAACTCCCTGCTGCGACTGGGTCGGAGAGGGTGGCGCAGGCCATTTCGTCAAGATGGTCCACAACGGCATTGAATACGGTGACATGCAGCTCATCTGCGAGTGCTACCATATTATGAAGGATCTTCTCGGTATGACCAACGAAGAGATGCACGACACCTTCGCCGAGTGGAACAAAGGGGACCTCGACAGTTATCTTATAGAAATCACGAGGGATATTCTCGCGAAGAAGGATGGTGACGGACGGTATGTACTTGACTGTATTCTCGACACTGCCGGTCAGAAAGGTACCGGCAAATGGACCGGAATAGCCGCACTGGATCAGGGTGTTCCATTGACATTGATAGGGGAGGCCGTCTTCGCCCGCTGTCTCTCTGCACAGAAGGAGGAGAGGGTGGCCGCATCGTCAATACTGGAAGGCCCGTCTTCCTTCTCCTTCAAGGGGGACAAGGCGGCTTTCCTCGAAGATTTGAGAAAAGCCCTCTTTGCGGCAAAAGTCGTCTCATACGCTCAGGGCTACACACTAATGAAGGCCGCTGCGAAGGAGTACGGCTGGAATCTCAATTACGGCGGCATCGCCCTTATGTGGAGAGGCGGCTGCATCATCCGCAGCGTTTTCCTTGGCAAGATTAAGGAAGCCTTCGACAGAAATCCCCGGCTTGCCAACATCCTGCTCGACCCCTATTTCAGCGGGAAGATGAAGGAGGCGCAGCAGGGGTGGCGGAACGTGATAGCGCATTCCGTCCTCGGCGGGATTCCCGCTCCGGCATTGAGCGCCGCTCTGGAATATTACGACGGCTACCGGTGCGGCCGACTTCCGGCAAATCTTCTCCAGGCGCAGAGGGACTACTTCGGGGCGCATACCTACGAGCGCACTGACAGACCCCGCGGGGAGTTTTTCCACACGGACTGGACCGGACATGGCGGCAATACTGTTGCCGGAACCTATACTGCCTGATTGGGTATCTGTTACGGGATTATCTGCGCTTGCGGTTGGCCATCTTGCCGAAATTACCGGACGAGACGCTTTTCATCACCTTGCGGGTGCCATCGAACTGCTTGAGGAGACGGTTCACCTCGACTATGGAAGTTCCGCTACCCTCCGCGATACGCTTGCGGCGGCTGCCGTTTATCATCGAGGGATTTTCCTTTTCATACGGGGTCATTGACAGGATGATGGCTTCGATGCTCTTGAAGGCGCTGTTGTCGATGTCAACGTCCTTGATTGCTCTCCCTACTCCGGGAAGCATCGAGGCGAGGTCCTTGATATTGCCCATCTTCTTCACCTGCTGAATCTGGTTGTAGAAATCCTGCAGGTTGAACTGGTCCCGGGCAATCTTCTTGTGAAGTTTCCTGGCCTCCTCCTCGTCGAACTGCTCCTGAGCTTTCTCGACGAGGGAAACGACGTCACCCATACCGAGAATCCTGTCGGCGATTCGTTTGGGATAGAAAACGTCGAGAGCCTCCATCTTCTCACCGGCACTGATGAATTTGATGGGCTTGTCGACAACGGCTCTGATGGAAAGGGCTGCACCGCCGCGGGTGTCACCGTCCATCTTGGTGAGCACGACTCCGTCGAAGTTAAGCCTCTCATTGAATATGCGGGATGTCTCGACGGCATCCTGACCGGTCATCGCATCCACGACGAACAGAGTCTCAGTGGGGTTGACGGCTTTGTGCAGAGCTGAGATTTCATCCATCAGCTCATTGTCCACCGCCAGACGGCCGGCAGTATCTATGACGACCACTTCATATCCTTCCCTGCGGGCGAGAGAGATTGCGTTCAACGCAATCTTCTGAGGATCCTTCACGCCGTCCTCGCTGTAGCAGGTCACCTCTATCTGTGAACAGAGAGTCTTCAGCTGCTCTATTGCGGCGGGACGGAAAGTGTCGCAGGCGGCCACCAGGACCTTCTTTCCCTTCTTGCTCTTGAGGTTCAAGGCCAGTTTGCCGCAGAAAGTGGTTTTACCGGAACCGTTCAGACCGGCAACGAGAACGATGCCGGGATTGCCCTTTATGTTGATTTCGCTGTGCTCGCTTCCCATCAGTTCGGCAAGCTTGTCGTGGACAATCTTGACCATCATCTGGGCCGGCCGCACGGCCTTCAGGACATTCTGTCCCAGGGCTTCCTGCTTGACCTGGTCGCAGAAATTCTTGGCTATCTTGTAACTGACGTCGGCGTCCAGCAATGCCTTGCGGACATCCTTCATCGTTTCCGATATGTTTATCTCGGTAATCTTGCCTTCACCCTTTATCAGTTTGAAGGAACTTTCAAGTCTGTCGGTCAGATTTTCGAACATACTCTCTTCTCTTTTTTTTTTGGAACCTCCAAAGGTAACCAAAAATGTCAACAATTTCAAGAAGGAGCTGATTCTTGTCGTCCATCAGGGGAGTTGGAATCTGCCGCTTTCGAAGGCTAGCCGCCCTCGGCTCTAGAGGGAGGGGCCCATAAGCGTAGCGCGTGGGAGGGCCCGGCCTGGAGAAAGCGGCAGATTCCAACTCC
Source organism: Candidatus Cacconaster scatequi (assembly GCA_018065305.1). Lineage (GTDB taxonomy): Bacteria > Bacteroidota > Bacteroidia > Bacteroidales > UBA932 > Cacconaster > Cacconaster scatequi. The sequence continues at coordinate 6,677 of JAGHTO010000029.1, forward strand.
ACCTCCGTTCCTATTCGGGCTGGAAATCCCGTCATTTTGATCCCGCGAGGACAAAATTCGGCGTGGCTGGATTGAGAATAGCGCCTCTCAATCCCGTGGGACGCTGTCTATCTTGCCGAGGTCCCTCACTTTGAATCCGTCGGGGACAACGCCTCTGACAACATTTGTGCGGCAGATTGAGAGATAGAAATCAATGATGCCGAACACGTCCGGGAAATCCTGCATCAGCGGGAAGATGGAGGGACTGGCGTAGTGTATTCCGGAGAAGGCGAGGGGAGTGCACTGGTCCGGGTCGATGCCGCCGTAGGGGCTCCTGATTTCACCGGTCTGTATGTTCTGCCACCCGACAAGCCTCATCTGATCGTCGAAAAGAAGATAGCGGCTGGTTTTTCTGGAACTGACAAGCAGTGTGGCCGCGGCGTCGTTACGGTGCTGCTCCCTGAACCACCCGAAATCCAGATTGGAATCTATATCCACGTTATGAACGAGAAAAGGCTCATCCTTCCCGAGCAACGGCTCCGCAAACTTGATTCCCCCTCCGGTGTCGCGGAGCAGGTCACTTTCGTCGGAGAAACTTATCCTGACTCCGAAATTGCCGTTTGCCGCAACATAGTCGCGTATCTGTGACGCGAAGTGATGGATGTTGATTACTATGTCGTCATAGCCCGCTGCAATCAGCCTGTCAAGAACCATCTTGAGCATCGGCTCCCCGTTGACGGGGACAAGCGCCTTGGGCATAGTGTCCGTCAGAGGTTTGAGGCGGGTCCCCAAACCGGCTGCAAAAATCATCGCTTTCATTTCAAATATTCATCTACGCCCTGTTCCCTGTGGACCAGGCGGACTTTTACATTATACTTTTCAATTATGTGCCTTGCGGTCTTCTCTGCACAGTAGACGGACCTGTGCTGGCCTCCCGTGCAACCGAAACATATCTCCAGATGGGTGAACCCCCTCCTTATGAACTCTTCGATATGAGAATCCACCAATCCACGGACGTGATCGAGGAATGAAGCGACTCCGGACGTGTTTTCAAGGAACTTAATCACTTCGGGGTCGCGTCCTGTCAGATTCCTGTACTCCTCATACCTTCCCGGATTGTCAAAGCCCCGGCAGTCGAAGACATATCCGCCCCCGTTGCCGCTCTCGTCAGCCGGAACGCCTTTCTTGAATGAGAAACTGCTGACCTTGACCTCCAGAGTTCCGTCGCCTTTCCTTTCACTCCGACGGAAACGGTCCGCCAACTGTCCGGATATCACGGCCAACGCCGGGTATTCAGTGAATCCCGTTTCGAACATCCTGCGGAGATTCTCTATCGCAAAGGGGATGCTGCGGATGAAATGCTCCTTCTTCTCGATGAGCCCGCGGAAACCGTACGCCCCGAGCACCTGAAGCGTCCTGAAAAGGACGAACTGACGGAGAGTCGCCTTGAAACCGGCCCTGTCAATGGGGACATATTTTTCCGCACTTTCCATATAGGCATCCACCAGCCGCTCTTTCAGAGCGTCAGGGTATGCGGCGCGGGCCTGCCATACGAAGGAGGCTACGTCATAATAAACGGGACCTTTTCTTCCTCCTTGGAAATCAATTAGATATGGCTCTTCATCCTTAATCATCACGTTCCTCGCCTGGAAGTCACGGTACATAAAAGTTTCGGACCGGTTCTCAAGCAGGACGGCGGAGAGTCTTGCGAAATCATCTTCCAGCGCAATCTCATCGAATTCGATTCCGGAAGGCTTCAGGAAACAGTATTTGAAATAGTTCAGGTCGAATGAGACCATCCTTGCGTCGAACTCCTTCTGGGGGAAGCACAGCGACCAGTCGAGACCATCCGCTCCTTCGAACTGTATCTTGGAGAGCATCCGTATCGTCTTGAAAATCAGTTCTTCCTTATCGGGGCCGTCGGGGATGTCAAACAGGGCGAGATCCCCGAGATCTTCTTGGATATATGCGCTGTAGTCATCCGTGCGCGCAAGCACTTCCGGGACGTTTATCCCTTTCTTCCTGAAATGACGGGCGAGTTCACAGAACGCCCGGTCTTCCTTCAGGGAGGTGCCTTCAACTCCGATATATGTCTTGCCGTCGCATCCGGCAATTCTGAAATAACTCCTGTTGCTGCCGCTGCCGCGCAACTGCTCCACTTTGCACGGCCCGCTTCTTGTCAGTTCACTGAACAGTTGTGATAATTTTTCTGTCATTGCTTCAATGTCGGGTGACCGACGCTCTGAACCATTGTTATTGTCTGCTCCGGCCTGAGTTTCAGGGCGGCGGACAACTTCTCCCTGTCGAACATTGCACGGATTACCGTGTTGAGCCCCGCTCCGGCCGCGTACAGATAGATGTTTTCGGAAATGAAACCTGTGTCGACGAAAATGGTTTCCAGAACTCCCTGCGGAGTTTTCCCGGTGATTTTGGAGGTGTCCGCCACGAACGCGATGTTCATAGGGACCTCCGCTACGAAATCCTGGGCTCCCGTCAATGCGCGAAGGTCACCATCACTCTTCTGAATCAGCCTGTTTCCGGATGCATCGTAAAGATAGACGCCGCTTTTGAGGAAAATGTACAGTTCCATCTCCTGCCTGTTGTGGGAGGACGGAGCCGTGCGGAAACCGTCACGGTTGAACCCGTATGCGGACCATAGCAGGTTGGAGATATCCTGCAGGTCAATCGCTTTTTCGGAACATTTCCTGTGTGAGGCTCTTTTGCCGAATGCCTCCATCAGCGGGATTCCGCCTGCCGTTTCCGGAGGGGGGAGTATTATATCTTTCATATTCATTTGCTGCGTAAAGTTAGTAAATTCCTGTATTGGATGGCCTTCTCTTCGGATATACCGGAACCCGCTTTTCCCACATTTGCGGCCCTGCATACGTCACATTTGCCGCAGGGCTCGTCCAGCGCCTCGCCGAAATATTGGAGAAGACCTGCATTCCTGCAGTGCCTGTCGTCCGACACGATTGATGACATCGCCTCCAGCCTTTCCGTATGTCTTGTGACCTTTTCTTTCCAGTTGCTTTCCGGAAGCCTGAGGTTCTTGTCGTAGAGACGCTCGTTGTTCAGACTGAGCATAGGGGAGGATATGGCCGGAATATACTTCACCACATCCATTCTCGAAAGTCTCTTCAGTTTTTCCTTCACGACTTCCGGAGAGTAGTGCCCCGCCAGGGAGATTTTGTCAATGTCTATCGATACATACGATGAGAACAAACCGGTGTACATCCTCAGAAGCAACTTTACGAAAGTGTCCGTTTCGGCATCGCCGAGCTGGATGCGGTAGAGCTGGTCCCTGCTTACCGAGAACTGTAGCCTTGCGGGAATTCTGACCGTTTCAGACAGTGACCAATACCCTTCGGATTCTATGTACTTTATGGCATAGTATGCTGTTGCTGCATTGAGCCTGTATCTCTTTGCGAACTCCTCGACGTCGAATTTGACGGACGCCCCGGCTCCCTCCTCGTATGCGTACCCGATGAAGGTGAACACTTTCTGATAGATGTCACGGACGTAGGGCAATGAGGGACAGGAGGTCTGAATCACCTTCCTGTGCGTTGCAAGGTCCGCTTCGTTCCACAGGAGAATGCAGAAGGAATCCTTGCCGTCCCTCCCGGCGCGGCCCGATTCCTGAAAATAGTTCTCCACACAGTCTGGCATATCGTAATGGCATACAAAACGCACGTCGGGTTTGTCGATACCCATTCCGAAGGCATTCGTCGAAACGATTATCCGGGTATTGCCGCCTATCCACCGTTCCTGGACGGCGCTTCTGGCGGCGGGGGACATTCCTGCGTGGTAGCCTTCCGCGGAAATTCCGTGCGATTGGAGCAGCTGGGCGAGGTCTTCCGCGGATTTCCTCCTGCCGACATACACTATTCCGCTTCCGGAAATGGTGCCGCAGATTTTCAGCAGCCGACCGGTTTTGTCCTCGACTTTCCTGAATATGTACGAAAGATTCCTGCGGAGGAACGAGCCTTTGATTACGTTCCCGGCCCTGAATTCCAGTCTGGCCATTATATCTTCGGCCACCGTTTCCGTGGCTGTGGCCGTCATTGCGACCACCGGAATTCTTGTGGGAAGAATCTTCAGTATCTCCGCTATCACAAGGTAATCGGGACGGAAGTCATACCCCCATTGGGAGATGCAGTGGGCTTCGTCGACAGCAATCAGATTGACGTTCATCTTTCTGACCCTCGCCTTGAAGAGGTCGCTTCTGAGCCTTTCCGGAGAGACATAGAGGAATTTGACATCTCCGTAAACGACATTGTCGAGAGCTATGTCAATCTGGCGGTATGTCATTCCGCTGTGGATAGCAACCGCCTCGATTCCTCTCCTGCAAAGATTCTCCACCTGGTCCTTTATCAGCGCGATGAGAGGGGAGACCACTATGCAGACGCCTTCCCTCATCAGTGCCGGAACTTGAAAACATATCGATTTCCCGCCTCCTGTAGGCAGAATCGCCAGCGTGTCCCGTCCCTCCAGTATGGAGGATATTATCTCTTCCTGTAAAGGCCGGAAACTCTCATACCCCCAATATTTCTTCAAAGTCGTTTTCATCTTTGCAAAAATAATAAATAATTGTATTTTTGCACGATTTTTGCCTTACAAGGGCCAATTGCGATTTTTATAAGTTACAACATAAATTCTATATCAAAATGAAAGCTAACGAACTTCTCAAGTACGGTATCGAAGGCACTACCGAAATTCTCTACAACCCCACTTATGAAGTGTTGTACAACGAAGAGACAAAACCAGGCCTTGAAGGATTCGACAAAGGTAAAGTTACCGAACTCGGCGCCATCAACGTTATGACAGGTGTCTTTACAGGACGCTCTCCTAAAGACAAGTACATCGTTATGGACAAGCAGAGCAAGGACACCGTATGGTGGAACACTCCCGAGTATCCCAATGACAACCACGAACTTTCAGAGGCCAACTGGGTCGTTCTCAAGGCTCTTGCATTGAAGCAGCTTTCAGGCAAACGCCTTTTCGTCGTTGACGGTTTCTGCGGTACCAACAAGGACACTCGTATGAAGGTCCGCTTCATTATGGAAGTTGCCTGGCAGGCACACTTCGTGACCAATATGTTCATCCGTCCCCAGAATCAGGCGGAATTCGATCAGGAACCCGATTTCGTCGTTTACTGCGCATCAAAGGCTAAGGTTGCCAACTATCAGGAACTCGGTCTGCGCAGCGACACTGCTGTTGCATTCAACGTAAGCAGCAAGGAGCAGGTCATTCTCAACACCTGGTACGGCGGTGAGATGAAGAAGGGTCTCTTCTCAATGATGAACTACTATCTGCCTCTCAAGGGTATCGCAGCAATGCACTGCTCTGCCAACACCGATATGAACGGTGAGAACACCGCTATCTTCTTCGGTCTTTCAGGAACAGGCAAGACCACTCTTTCAACTGACCCCAAGCGTCTCCTTATCGGTGATGACGAGCATGGTTGGGATGACCACGGCGTATTCAACTTCGAAGGAGGCTGCTATGCCAAGGTTATCAAACTTGACAAGGAATCCGAGCCTGATATCTACAACGCAATCCGTCGCGACGCTCTCCTTGAGAACGTAACCGTGGATGAGAAGGGTACCATCGATTTCGATGACAAGAGCGTTACCGAGAACACCCGCGTAAGCTATCCTATCTATCATATCAAGAATATCGTCCGTCCTGTCTCAGCAGGTCCCGCAGCAAAGCAGGTCATCTTCCTGAGCGCAGATGCATTCGGAGTTCTCCCTCCCGTTTCAATCCTGACTCCCGAGCAGTGCAAGTATTACTTCCTCAGCGGATTCACCGCCAAGCTCGCAGGTACTGAACGCGGAATTACCGAGCCTACCCCGACCTTCTCAGCATGCTTCGGGCAGGCTTTCCTCGAACTGCATCCTACCAAATATGCCGAGGAACTCGTGAAGAAGATGGAAAAGAGCGGTGCCAAGGCATATCTCGTAAATACCGGCTGGAACGGAACAGGCAAGCGTATCTCCATCAAGGATACACGAGGAATCATTGATGCTATCCTCGACGGCTCAATCGACAAGGCTCCCACCAAGAAGATTCCTTTCTTCAACTTCGAAGTTCCCACGGAACTCAAGGGTGTAGATACCGGGATCCTCGATCCTCGTGACACTTATGCAAATCCCGCACAGTGGGAGGAGAAGGCTAAGGATCTCGCCGGCCGCTTCATCAAGAACTTTGCAAAATACGAAAACAATCCTGCAGGAAAGGCTCTTGTGGCCGCAGGTCCTGTCCTCAAGTAAGTCATTATCAAATAAATGAAAAAAACTCTGATTTTCTGGCTTGCCCAGATTTTTACAGTTTCATCGATATTTGCTCAAAGCGCGGAGATTACCATAACTCCGCGCTTTGAAGGTGAAATGACCAAGCCTCAGTCCGAGAAAGCTGATTTCGGCTTTGGAATGAGTTCCCTCTATGCGTTTGTCGACGGTAATTTTCGGAACGAAAACTTCTCGTATTCCGCCAGTCTCCATCTGCTTTCCACTGATCCTGCTTATCTCTACAACTACAAGGCCCCCTTCACGAACGGAACCTGGCTTGACTGGGCATATCTCTCATACGATGGGGAACTGTTCGGAGGAAGTCTTGGAAAAATGGTTCTCAATACCGGTCTGTTCGAGTTTGATGCCAACGACGTCGACTGCTACAGCCCTGTCGTTTCTTCAACCTGGAACAGTATGATTACCTATCAGACCGGTGCCGCCTTGAGATTCACCCCTTGGGAAACGCAGATGCTTGAAGTTCAGTTCCTGACCTCTCCTTTGATGGAGAAACTTTCCGACAAGGATTTCGCCTGGTCCGTCGCCTGGCGCGGGGAATTCGGCAGGTTCTCGACCTTCTGGGCCCTGAATCAGCAGCGTTATACCGATTTGACCGAGGAGAACGGCCACGGTTTCGTGACGATGGTGGGATTCGGCAATTGCCTGACTCTCGACCACGTAAAGATTACTCTTGACGTTACGAACGGTGGCTACGGTAATTTCAGCGACTGGAGCCGCTCCGAATTCACGGCCCGTCTCGACTGGTTCTCAAACGATATGTTCAAAGCCGGTGCCGTTGTCGGACTCCAGCATCTGGAGAAGATGATGTACGGATTCAATTTCCAGTATCTTCCCTTCAGGAATGACACTCTCAGAATCCACGCAAGCCTTTCCAAGAGGGGGTATGACAACTGCTACCGGGAATTGAACGATTATATGGTGGCCTCTCTCGGCATTACATATAATCTTCATCTAAATCTTTAGATAAGATATTTTATCTCTTTGAAGGCGAAGGAGTTGACAATCCCTTCTTTATTCTCGAGAAGAAGCCTTCCGTCAGAGTTTATACCAAGTATGCGGGCACGGAACACGTGCCCGTTTCTTTTTTCCACCGGCACGTCGGATTCCTCCATTCTTTCGAAGTTGTGCCACTCTCCGCGTCGGAACATACTTTCCATATACTCGATGTCCAGACTGTTCCTTGACCTGGAGGAACGAGTACTTTCATATCTTTCCCGAAGAAATGCAAGGAATGCCACCAGTTCTTCTTCCGGATTGTAATTTCTGCCTGTGACCGTTTTCAGTGAAACAGGGTTGGGAAGAGTGGTGGGGAACATCGTCTGGTTGAGATTCAGCCCTATGCCGGCGATTGAAGTTGAAAGGTGCTCTCCGGCAAGCGAATTCTCTATCAGTATTCCGCAGATTTTCCTCTCTCCGACGTATATGTCGTTGGGCCATTTAATCTTTGCGGGCACGCTTTTGTCTGCAAGATAATCCACGACCGCCAGCGTCGCCGCCTGGCTGATTGCAAACTGCTCCGGCACGGGCAGCCATTCCGGTTTCAGGAGGGTGGAGAAGGTCAGGTTTTCGCCCTTTGCGGAGTGCCATCCGTTGCCTTTCTGACCTCTGCCGGCACTCTGGGCCTTCGCTGCGTAGGTCGTGAAGTCATCCAGAAACGACTTGTCCGCAGCCATTCTGGAATTCGTAGAATCCACTTCGTCAAACCATTTTATCCCGCCGGCTTTCATTTGAAAGGAGAATTTATTTTATTATATTTGCAAAATTGCACATTTGAATGATGATAAACAAAAATGAAGTTGAAATAATAGCGCAGTCTATGCTCGACAAGAAGGCGCAGGATGTTATAAGTCTTGATCTTAGAGGCATCGGAACTGCCATCTCGGACCATTTTGTAATCTGCAATGCGGACTCCGCTCCCCAGGTGGTGGCGATTGCCGACAATGTCGAAGAGATGATGGAGAAGGAGTGCGGTAGGAGTGTCGTCCGCCAGCAGGGAAGGGAGAACGCCTTCTGGATAATCCTCGACTATACGGACATAGTGGTCCATATTTTCAAGACAGACCAGAGGATGTTCTACAGACTCGAGGACTTATGGGCCGACGCCCCCAAAACAACTTACAACGACTGAAATGAAATTGGAAAACGATAGCAACACCCCCCGGAAACGCAAGCCCCGGGTTGTCTCGATAACGGGTATTTTCTATATGCTGATTATACTCGGACTTGTTTTCATGTGGTCACGTAACTCCACCTCCGATCCCGTGAAGAAGGAGTGGCTTGACGTCAAGTCCGGTATTCTCAAGGAGGGCGATGCCGAGAAACTGGTCTATATCAGAAATGCCAGGAGAGGGGAGATATACCTCAAACAGACTTCAATTGAGAAATACAGGAATCAGTTTGCAGGCAATCCCTCGAAAGTCGGGCCCCATTTCTATTTCCTTGTCTCCGAGAATTTCGATGCGGAACAGCAGTTTGAGGAGCTCGTTTCATCCCTTGATGAAAAAGACCGCTTCAGAATCGTGACCGAGGAACATCGAGATTACCTTCTTCCGGCTCTTGAATGGATTCTGCCACTCGGGCTCCTGATATTTTTCTACATCATAATGCTCCGTCCGATGCGCAATATGGGCCCCGGAGGTTCAGGCGGCGTGTTCAATGTGGGCAAGTCACAGGCCAAGCTGTATGAAAATGCTAATGACAACAAGGTGACGTTCAAGGATGTAGCAGGTTTGAGTGAAGCAAAGGTTGAGGTTATGGAGATAGTGGATTTCCTGAAGAACCCCAAGAAATATACCTCCCTCGGCGGCAAGATTCCGAAGGGTGCGCTTCTCGTCGGCCCTCCGGGCACCGGAAAGACTCTCCTTGCAAAGGCCGTTGCAGGGGAGGCGAACGTTCCCTTCTTCTCCATCAGCGGTTCCGATTTCGTGGAGATGTTCGTCGGAGTGGGCGCTTCAAGGGTGAGGGACCTTTTCCGTCAGGCGAAGGAGAAAGCCCCCTGCATAGTGTTCATAGATGAGATCGACGCTGTTGGACGTGCAAGGAGCAAGAACGGAGGCTTTTCTTCAAATGACGAGCGTGAAAACACACTGAACCAACTACTTACTGAAATGGATGGATTCGGCACCAACTCAGGTGTAATCATCCTTGCGGCTACCAACAGGGCCGATATTCTTGACAAGGCTCTTATGCGTGCCGGCCGTTTCGACCGTCAGATTCACGTCGAGCTTCCGGAGCTCAAGGAGAGGCTTGACATTTTCAAGGTTCATCTCCGCGGAATCAAACTTGCCCCCGATTTCAAGATTGATTTCCTTGCCAAGCAGACTCCCGGTTTCAGCGGGGCCGACATTGCCAATGTCTGCAACGAGGCGGCACTGATTGCCGCAAGGCACGACAAGTCCGTGGTTGACAGGCAGGATTTCCTCGATGCAATCGACAGAATCATCGGAGGTCTTGAGCGTAAGAGCAAGATTATCACTGCCGAAGAAAAGAATACCATCGCGCACCACGAAGCCGGACACGCGACGGTAAGCTGGTTGCTTCCCAACGCGAATCCGCTGCTCAAGGTTACTATAATCCCCCGCGGACAGGCTCTCGGCGCCGCATGGTATCTTCCCGACGAGCGTCAGCTGACCACAGCCCAGCAGATGATGGATGAGATGGCCTCTACGATTGCAGGCCGTGTCGCGGAGGAAATCGTCACAGGCAAACTTTCGACAGGCGCACTGAATGACCTGGAGAAATTGACAAAGCAGGCGTACGCAATGGTAAGCTATTTCGGAATGAGCGCCGAGGTTGGGAACATATCCTATTATGACTCGACCGGCAGGAGCGATATGGCTTTCAGCAAGCCTTACAGTGAAAAAACGGCCGAACTGATAGACAATGAAGTGAAGAAACTGATTGATCAGGCTCACAGGACGGCAAAACAGATTCTTACGGAACACAAGGAGGGCTTCGAGGCTCTGGCGGCACTTCTTCTGGAGAAGGAAGTCGTCTTCAGCGAAGACCTTCAGAACATATTCGGCCCGAGAAAGGGCGGAGTGGACCCCAACAAACTTATTGAAGAAGATGAGCAACCTGTTGAAGCGTAGTATTTTCGGAACCCTGTTCCTGGTTGTGACCGTAGGGTGTCTTCTGACTCCCTTCGGCTATGCGGCCCTGATGACGTTTGTCATCGTTACAACTACTGTCGAACTCTTCAGAATGCTGGTCCCCGGCCGGAGATACTGGCATGAGAAGGCAATGGTCCTTCTGTGCTGCGTCTCAGCCTTCGTGCTGGCATTCCTGCACTTCAACACAGGTCTGGAGTCCCGTTTCATTCTCTGCTCGCTCCTGCCTCTGACCGCAGCTTTCATCTTTATGCTGTTTGACAGCGCAAAGGACTATGATTTCCAGTCTTCGCTGTTCGTTCCCGTGGCATATATCGCCGTTCCTGTCTGCTGCTCCCTGTTTCTGGCGTTCCCCAAAGGAGAATTCACCTGGACCATACTTCTCGGGATGTTCATCCTTATCTGGAGTTGCGACGTCGGTGCATACTGCTTTGGAATGATGTTCGGACAGAAAGAGGGGAGCCGCAAGCTTTTCCCGGCCATCTCGCCCAAGAAATCCTGGGCGGGCGTTTTCGGAGGCTTTCTGTGCACCATTCTTGCGGCCTGGCTTGTCAGCAAATTCTTCGGGGATACTCTTCCCATTGTACACTGGATGGCCATCGCATTGTCGGTATCGACGATAGGTGTCATCGGAGATCTCTTCGAATCTCTGATAAAGCGCCATTCCGGAGTGAAGGATTCCGGCAACATCATCCCGGGCCACGGAGGAATGCTCGACCGTTATGACGACATTCTTTTCCTACTTCCCGTAGTATCCGTATACTTGAAACTGTTCAATGCAATATAATATGAAACTTGACAAAAACACTTACGGCACCGTTCTGCTTGTCTATGCCCTGTCTGCGGCTGTCCTGATAGTGTCATACAAATTTATTGACTCTTTGTTGCTGAAAGCCCTGATAACCGCTGCTCTGATATGGTTCTGCGGCTGGCAGACGATGTTCCATATGGTTCCGGTCCGTGAAATTTCCGGCTCCGACTCCATTGTATCCGCCGTTGCCGACGGCAAGATAGTGCATATCGGAAGAGTATATGAGAAGGAGTGGCTCAAGCAGGATATGACGATGATTTCCATCTATATGGATTTCTGGGACGTTCACGCAAACTTCTGGCCTGTGACCGGTACCGTGACCTATTCGATGTATCATCCGGGCAAGCATCTGCTCGCGTTCAAGCCGAAAGCATCGGAGGAGAACGAGCATACCTGCACCTCCATCAGGACGGAATCAGGCGATGAGGTCTTTTTCAAGCAACTTGCGGGGGGCTTCGCGCGCCGCATCGTCAATTATGCTTCCGACGGCCTTGACGTTGAGGCCGGAAAGCAATGCGGAATCATCAAGTTCGGTTCGAGAATAGATATGTTCCTGCCACTTGACGCCGATATTATGGTCGAATTGGGCCAGACTGTCCGTGCCTGCGAAACACCTATCGCACGTCTTTCCTGAAAACAAACGATTTTGAATATGAAACGCTTTCTTACAGTAACGGCACTTTCCGCAGCCCTTGTTTCCCTCTGCGGTTGCACTCATCATTTTGAACTTGACTCCCATATCGGAGTCTGCCGTGGCCTTGGCGACGCTCAGACGGCTATGGAAGCCGGAGCAAACTATATGGAGGTGAATGTCCAGGAATATCTTATCCCTGAAGAGGATGAGGAGGCCTTTCTGAAGAAGGCGGAGGAGGTGAAGGCATCTCCGCTTCCGGTATATGCGGCAAACTGCTTTTTCCCCGGTGAGATAAAAATAATCGGACCCAATGCCGATACTCCGAGAGCGATTGCATACGCAAAGGTCGCTTTGAGACGGGCCGGCAGTCTCGGTTTGAAGGTTCTGGTCCTCGGCAGCGGCCGTTCACGTGAACTTCCGGAGGGGTTCAGCAGGGAAGAGGCTGACAGGCAGATGGTGGAACTGCTTTCCGCCGTGGCCCCCACAGCACAGGAAAACGGCGTCACCATTGTGATAGAACCTTTGAACACAGGGGAGACATTCTATATCAATACCGTCCGGGAAGGGGCTGAAATCTGCAGGAAGGTCAATCATCCCAATATCTGTGTCCTCGCTGATTTCTTCCATATGTACAAGGTAGGGGAAGGTCCCGATGCCATTGTGGAATCGGCGGACAAACTAAGGCACTGCCATATCGCGGAAGGTGAACACAGGACACCTCCGGGAGTTGAAGGCGATGATTTTACACCCTATTTCGACGCTCTCAAGAGCATAGATTACAAGGGCGCCATCTCCTTGGAGTGTGACTGGGGCGAATATTCCGAGGTCGTCAAATCCTCCGTGGATTATACAAGAAGTGAAATTGCAAAAGTCAAATAATCTTAAATATCACCATTATGCAGACACGTAGAGATTTCCTCAAGACATCGCTTCTCGGTGCAGGCGGTCTTATGATTGGAGGCGTCGGCCTCGATTCAAAGCTTTATGCAGCCTCCAAGGGCGCAAACGACAAAATCAGGGTCGGAATCATAGGCTTTTCCGACAGAGCACGTTCCACTCTCATCCCTTGCTTCCAGGCTCACGCCAAGGAATTGAATTTTGAGATTGTGGCGGTATCCGACATCTGGAACAGACGTCGCCGCGAGGCTCAGGAATTTTTCAAGAAAGAATACAATCAGGATGTCAAACTCTTCCGTAACAATGACGAACTCTATGATGCCAAGATCTGTGATGCGGTAATCATTGCAACTGCAGACTTCCAGCACGCTACACACCTTGCTGAAAGCGTGAGGGCAGGGCTGGATGCATATTGTGAGAAGCCTTTCGCAGAAACGATGGCTGACGGCAGAATGGCTCTCAAGGCTGTCAAGGAGACTGGAAAGATTGTACAGATTGGTTCACAGAGGCGTTCCGCTCCCAACTATCACGCTGCACACGATTACATAAAATCCGGTAAATTCGGCCCCATAACAATGGTCGAGATGTGCTGGAACGTAAACCAGCCCGGACGCTGGCGCCGTCCCGCACTCGTTGCACAGTGCTTTGAAAAGGATACCGACTGGAAACGCTTCCTGATTAACCGTCCCGCCGAAAAGTGGGATCCCCGCAAATATCTGGAATATCGTCTGTTCTGGCCTTATTCATCAGGAATCCCCGGTCAGTGGATGTCTCATCAGATTGACACCGTGCACTGGTTCACAGGTCTGAACCATCCGAAGAGTGTCGTAGCCGGTGGTGGAATTTATTGCTGGAAGGACGGAAGGTCGAATTATGATACTCTCACCGCAGTTATGGAATATGGCGACGATGAGGGCAAGCAGAATTTCCAGGTTCTCTATTCTTCCCGTTTCCACAATGAACACGGTGGAGTCAAGGAGCTCTATTTCTCCAACGGAGGAACGCTGAATCTCGACACCAATATGGTCACTTCCGATGGCGGTCTTCAGGAATGGGCTGCCGCTGAAATGGGCCTTCCCGCAAATCTTCTCAAGGAATTCTCACTTCCTTCAATCGAGGTTGTGACCAGTGCCAATACAGGAGGCGACCCTATGACGTTGCTTCATATGCGCAACTGGATGGAATGTGTACGCAGTCGCAAGCAGACCAATGCTCCCGTGGAGGCCGGATATAACCACTCCATCGCAACTATAATGTGCAACGCTGCGGTCCGTACCGGAGAGAAGGTTTCATTCGACGAGGCGACTCAGGAAGTTCTTGCCGGTGGCAAAGTCTTCCAGTATTGATGTTTCTGGTAAATTGAGACTTTTACGATTTTTACGCTCCTGGATGCTGGTGATTGCGATGGTCACCGGCGTCCTGCTTTATGTGGGGTATCACTGTCTTGATTTTCTGCATCCGGCAGGCCCGGCAATGCTGTCGTTCTGCACGCACATCCAGCCGATTCTTATCTTCTCGATGCTTTTCCTGACATTCCTGAAGATAGAGCCTGCCAACATGAAACCCGTTCGGTGGCATCTCATTCTGCTGCTGATTCAGGGTGGCGTGTTCACCGCCGGAGCCCTGATACTGTATGCTTTTCCGCATCTGGCCCACGGAATCGCCCTGGAAAGTTTCCTTTTATGTATGATATGCCCTACAGCCACAGCTTGCGCTGTCGTGACCGAACGGTTGGGTGGAGATACCGCACAGGTCCTGTCATACACCATTATGATAAATCTGCTTGCTTCAATCCTCATTCCGTTGATGGTACCTGTTTTCAATCCGGCGGAGGGGGTGGTATTCATCACGGCATTCTCAGGGATAGTGTCGAAAATCTTTCCTATGCTCATTCTGCCCTGCGTATGTGCGTGGGCGGTACGATATCTGATGCCCCGCCTGCATTCTAAACTTGTCAGATACAGCAATCTTTCCTTTTACATCTGGTCCTTTGCACTGACATTTGCGATTATGATGAGCACAAGGTCCCTGTTCCACAATCCGGAGGGACTTTCCGTCCTGATTGATACGGCAGTGGCGTCACTCATCGCCTGCATCCTGCAGTTCTCCCTCGGGAAGAGGATAGGCGGAGTCACGGCCGGGCAGTCACTCGGACAGAAGAACACCGTCTTTGCAATCTGGCTGGGGTATACTTTCCTCAATCCTGTCACCTCTCTCGCGGGAGGATTCTATTGCATCTGGCACAATCTGTACAACACCCGGCAACTGAGAAAAGTCGGAAAAAATTGATAATATGAACAAACCGAGTCCGCTTTCATTTATTTTGCTGGCCTCTCTCCTCGTCTTATCCTGCTCGGGGCCGAAAGTCCATTCTCTTACCTGTGAAACACTTGTCGACCCTCTCGGCATTGACAACACTTCGCCTCATTTCTCCTGGAAAGTGGCCGGTGACATCGATTCCGCTTGTGCCTATCGGATACAAGTTGCGTCATCCGTTTCCACCCTTAAATCCGGCAAGGCCGACTTATGGGACTCAGGGGAGGTCGCATCATCCGCCAGCGTGATGGTGCCATACGCAGGCAGAACGCTGAACCCCTCTGATGAATGTTACTGGAGAGTTAAGGTATGGGGAGGGGACAACTCTTCCGGATGGAGTGAGCCGGCGCGGTTTTCGGTTGGAAAAATTGACGGACTGGAAGGGGAGTACATAGGCGCTTTTGAAGGAAGCGGCATATCTCCCGTCTTCAGGAACTCATTTGTTGCCCGGAGAGGTGACGAGATATTCGTCCACGTCAATTCTCTGGGATATCACGAGTTGTACATAAACGGCGGCAAGGTGGGGGAGTCCGTGTTGTCGCCTGCTGTCTCTCAGCTCGACAAGCGTTCGTTGACAATGACTTACGATATTTCGGACTATCTGGTTCCCGGCCGGAATGAGATTGCCGTATGGGCGGGGAAGGGGTGGTACACCACACGGGCGTTCGATGCGGTCTATCACGGTCCTCTTGTCAAGGTTCAGGTGGAGCGTAACGGAGGCCAGAACAGGTGGGAGACAATCCTGATTACGGACAAATCCTGGACGGCCGGTGATTCCGGCTACCGTTCTCCCGGCAATTCCACACCCTGGAATTTCGGAGGGGAAACCATTGATGCACGCAGGTTCTCTTCGGAAGAGAAAAATTCCGTCGATGTCGTTACTGTTTCAAGCATTGATGAGACTCCGATGATGTGCCCTCCCAATGTCGTCAAAGAGAGAGTCAGAGCCGTTTCCGTGACGGAGCTTGACACTTCGTCGGTGTTTGTGAAGGACCTCGGTCCGGAAACAGGCAGATGCTGGCTCGTCGATATGGGAAAGAGTGTCATTGGGCAGGTGGAATATCATTTCCCGAAGTTGCCGGAAGGCACCCGTATCTTATCATATTATGCGGACAACATAAGGAAAGACGGCATCCTTGAGAATGACGAATTCATCTCTTCCGGGAATGAACAGGGTGACACCTTCAGAAACCGATTCTGCTTCCACGCCTTCAGATATGCCGTCGTTACAGGCTGTGAAGTGGCGCCATCGCCTGAAGATGTCAGCGTCCACGTCATCGGGACCGATTATAAGGACGCCTCTTCATTCGAGTGTTCGGACCCCGATATCAACGCAATCCACGATTTGATAAAGTACACCCTTTCTGTCCTGACTTTCAGCGGCTACCAGGTGGACTGCCCCCATATCGAGAGGCTTGGTTACGGTGGTGACGGCAACTCTTCGACAGTCACCACACAGACAATGTACGACCTTCCGTCTCTCTACTACAACTGGCTCCAGGCCTGGGGTGACGTGATAGGGGAAGACGGTTCTCTGCCTCACACGGCTCCCTCTCCGTATTCGGCGGGTGGAGGTCCTTATTGGTGCGGATTCATCATAATGGCTCCTTACAGGACGATGATGGATTACGGAGACCTCAGGACAGCGGAGAAACTGTATGACAAAATGAAACTGTGGCTCGGCTATGTTGACAGGTGGAGCGTGGACGGACTGTTGAAACGCTGGCCCGACACCCCGAACAGAGGCTGGTATCTGGGTGACTGGATTGCCCCCGACGGCATCGACGTGACAGATCCTCTCTCCATAGATATAATAAACAACTGTTCTCTCAGCCAGAATCTCTCCGCTCTCTCGGAGATTGCGCTCAAACTCGGATACATGGAGGATTCGGAAAGATTTGCACGGCGCCGTGACTTGTTGAATGTAAGAATCCACAATGCCTTCTTCAATCCTTCCGACACGACGTATGCGAGCAGGTCGGAATTGGATATGCTTTATCCGATGCTGGTTGGAGCAGTACCTCCGGAACTCTATGATGCGGTGAGACGGAAGATGATGCAAAGAAGCGCAGAAGTTTACAATGACCATATCGCGGAGGGGCTTGTCGGTATTCCGATTCTTGCCCAATGGGCCGTCCGTGACAACCAGCCCGATTTCGTCTACAGGAAGTTGAAACAGAGGGATTGTCCCGGCTATCTGTATATGCTTGAGAACGGAGGCACGACTACCTGGGAGTACTGGGATGGCGAGAGAAGTTTCATTCACAACTGTTTCAACGGTATCGGAAGCTGGTTCTATCAGGCTCTTGGTGGCATAGTTCCTACATCTCCCGGATACCGTACGTTCCGGATTGATCCTCAGATTCCCGAAGGTATTGAGTATGCAAAGGTCAGCCAGGAGACGCCGTACGGTACGATTAAAATCTGCTGGAACAAATCTGAAGCGGGTATCGGATACGATATTACCGTACCCGTGGGAACGACCGCCGAATTCATCGCCCGGTCGGGGAAAGCCCGCCTATTGAATGCCGGGCGCCACAGTTTTTCTTCCGAAGATGATTGAGATGATGACGGCAATTCCGAGCAGCA
This sequence comes from Candidatus Cacconaster scatequi, assembly GCA_018065305.1. Classification (GTDB taxonomy): domain Bacteria; phylum Bacteroidota; class Bacteroidia; order Bacteroidales; family UBA932; genus Cacconaster; species Cacconaster scatequi. The sequence continues at coordinate 24,323 of JAGHTO010000029.1, forward strand.
TCGGATAGTACATATAGGGTATTATCGATGTGGTGGCAATGCCGGTGAATGCCGCGGCGGCAAGGATGTGAGAGCTGTACGGAATCAGTTCCAGCACTATGCAGGAGCTTGTGTCCATCAGACTCGCCGCTTTCCTCGGATCGACGCCGTATTTTTTGGAGAGGTCCCTCACGATATCGCCGACCGTGATTATGGCTATGGTGTTTGTCGAAGTGCAGAGTGTCAGCAGGCCGGTCAGGACGGCTATGCAGGCTTCGGCCGATCTTCTTCCGGTCACGAATTTGGTGCAGACCTTGACAAGCCATTCCATTCCTCCGTTATGCTGGATAAGTGCCGCCAGGCCGGACGCCATCAGGATGAGCATCACAAGGAAACCCATATCAAGAATCCCGTCTCCGATTGCCGTCATAAATTCGAAGTAGTTGAAACTGCCCAGTATGAAACCCTCCACAGCACACAGCGCTATTCCCGTGAGCAGTGTAATCAGTACGTCCACACCGCATATCGCCATCGTCAGCAGTGTGATATAGGGAAGTATCTTCCAATATTCGGGATGTTCCGGAACAGGCACATCTCCCATACTACTGCCGAGCCGGAAATAGAGCAGGACCACTATCAGCGCCGGAATCACGACCAGTTTCAGATTCATTCTGAATTTGTCCTTGAGTTCACATCCCTGACTGGTGGTGGCAATCACGGTGGTGTCGGATATGAATGAGAGATTGTCCCCGAACATTGCCGAACTGACGACTATCGCGCTGAAGAGTGCGTAATTGCCTCCGCTGACCTGTGCCATCTCGATTGCAATCGGCATCAGGGCGACTATGGAACCTATGCCCGACCCGGTCGCCATCGACAGGACGCATCCCGCCGTGAACAGGCCGATATACAGGAATTTTCCCGGGAGAACGTGAAGGATTATGTCGACAGTCGCCTGCACGCTTCCCATAGCCTCCGCGCACGATGCGAATATTCCTGCAGCAATGAAAAGCCATATCATAAAGAGCACCTTTGTCTTTCCCGCGCCCCGACCATAGACACGAACCCTGTTGGGGAGGGAGAGTCCTCTCGTGATTGCGACGGCATAAACCGACGTTATGAAGAATGCCGATACCAGAGGCACTTTTGCAAAATCACCGCAAATAATGGCAGACCCGAGATACAGTACAATGAAAAAAATCATCGGGCTGATTCCAATAAATCCTTTTTTGTCCATCTCTCTTTTTTAGATAAGCTGCAAAGTTAGCAACAATTCTGAAAAAAAGTGTTACAGCAGGAAGAACAGCGCCACTCCGGCTACGGTAATGAAGGTACCGGCTACTTCCTTGAGTGTGATTCTCTGCTTCGCATAGACGGAGTAGGGAATCAGTATCATTACAGGTGTCAGTCCCATCAGAGTGGAGGCGATACCCGCAGAGGTGTGCTGGACTGCCATCAGTGACAGTGAAACCCCGATTACCGGACCCAGAAGGGTGGTGATAAGGCAACAGACCATTGCGGTCCTGTCTTTCAGTGCATTCTGAAGGGAGCGGGACTCTTTCTTCAGCATTATTATCAGCGAGAAACCTATTATTCCTGTGACAACCCTGATGAATGTCCCTGCAAAAGGCATTGCTGACAATAGTCCGGAGGCTGCGTCAGAAGGCATTGAAGCCGTGTAGTGCTCCATTCCGATTTTGCTCAGTACCAGTCCTACGCCTTGGCCGAGACCAGCCCCGATGCCATATAAGACACCGCTGAGCGGCAATTTCAGGACTGGCAGACGCGAATCGGAATCTTTTGAAAGAATGGTTATCCCGATTCCGGAAAGAGTCACTGTCATTGCCAGAAGCGAGGTGGGGGCAAGCTTTTCACCAAGCATCATAAATCCTGCAATTCCTGCGATGGGAGGGGCAAGTGTCATCAACAGCTGTCCGTACAGTGAACCTATCCTGACATAAGCGTTGAACAGGCAGAAGTCACCGAATACGAAGCCCACTATGCCCGAGAGGGCAAACCAGAACAAGGTCTTTCCGTCAGTATAAAGAGGAAGCGGCGAACCGGTGAATACGAACAATATCGCAGCCAGAAAGAGAATGGCGAATGCCATTCTGATGATGTTCAGATTGACGGAGCCTATCCTGTGGCTGGCTACATCCGCGAAAATTGCGCCCGCAGTCCAGCTTACGGCTACCAGAAGTGATATTATTTCACCCAGATACTGCATAACCGGGCCAAAGATACCTCTTTTTTGCTTAGATTTGTCCCGAATATTACAACCGTTGATGAAATCACTCAAAGATTTATACAAGATTGGCAGGGGGCCCTCCAGCAGTCATACGATGGGCCCTTTGAAAGCTGCCGGGATTTATGCATCAAGACATCCTGATGCTCAGGGGTTTGTCGTTACATTATATGGCAGCCTTTCAGCTACGGGCAAAGGACACCTGACCGATGTCGCGATAAGTGACGTCCTTGAAAAGATTGCACCTGTCCGTTTCGAATGGAGCAAGGAGTTCCTGCCGTTCCATCCGAATGCAATGAAGTTTGAAATATTGTCTCCGGACGGCTCATCTTCCGAGCCCTGGACTGTCTACAGCATCGGAGGAGGGGAACTTTCCGAGGGGGACGATTCAGCGGACGCTGCCCGTTCCGCGAATGATGTTTATCCTTTGGATACATTGAACCAAATCCAGAACTGGTGTGGGGAGAATGGACTCACATATTGGGAATATGTCCAGCAGTGCGAAGGTCCCGATATTTGGAATTATCTCTCTGAAATATGGGAGGTGATGCAGAGAGCCGTAGAGGAAGGTCTTCAGAATGAAGGGGTCCTTCCCGGTCCGATTCATCTTCAAAGAAAAGCGGCTGTCTATTATGTCAAGGCAAACGGATATAAACCGAGTCTCCAGTCGAGGGGGCTTGTCCACGCCTATGCGCTTGCCGTCAGTGAACAGAATGCTTCCGGCGGAACGATTGTAACCGCACCGACCTGCGGTTCCAGCGGGGTCATTCCTGCCGTGATGTATCATATGAAACACGGTCACGATTTCAGCGACCAGAGGATATTGAGGGCGATTGCCACAGGCGGTCTGTTCGGCAATGTCGTCAAGCAGAATGCATCCATTTCAGGAGCTGACGTGGGATGTCAGGGGGAGGTGGGAGTGGCCTGTGCAATGGCTGCTGCGGCTGTCTGCCAACTTTTCGGAGGTACGAATGCTCAGATTGAATATGCCGCTGAGATGGGCCTTGAACATCATCTCGGAATGACTTGCGACCCCGTATGCGGCCTGGTACAGGTTCCTTGCATTGAACGTAATGCCTTTGCCGCCACCCGCGCCCTGGATGCCAACTTCTACGCGATGTTATCGGACGGCCGCCATATAGTTTCTTTCGATGATGTCGTCAGCGTTATGAAACAGACAGGACACGACCTGCCGAATCTATATAAGGAGACAGGAATCGGCGGCCTTGCCGCCAGCTACCGGAAATAGATCAAATTCTTCCTATACTTTCAGAAAAACCTTCTTTTTGTAAAGGAAGTAGAGAACTGACCAGGCTACAAGCAGGTAACCTGCGCGCAATACAACAGCGCCCCAATCCTTGGGGAAAAGCGATGCGAAACCCCCGAAAATGAATTCGGAAGTGCTCCAGTAATTGATTATTGCCGGCAACAGATAACTGGCGATGGAGTTTATTCCTATGATTTTGAAAGGAAACGCCCACCTGCTCCATCCCTTTACGTCGATTATCCAATAGAAAATTGCCAGCAGCGCTGCGGAATATGCTCCGACTACGAGAACGAAACTGCTGCTCCACAGTTTCTTGTTGATGGGAAACTTGATTGACCAGAGCAGACCGACCGTCAGCATTGCCACTGCGGCTGCCAGAAGGATGAGGGTCTTCCTGTTTCCGGTGATCTTCTCAGTCCTGAGCAGTTCTCCGGAGAACATTCCCAGCATAGCAGTCACTATTGCAGGCAGGGTGCTGATGAGTCCTTCGGGGTCAAACGTTCCATAGCAGAGATGACCTGCAAGCAGTTTCCGGTCTAGCCAGCCGATGATGTTCCCTTCGAATGACAGCGGGTCGGCACCGGGAACGTCCGGTGCCGGAATCATACAGATGAACCAGTATGCAATGAGTATAACGGCACAGATGATTGCGCGTGTCTTTCTGCCGAACCATACGTACAGCAGCGCGGCTCCCATCCAGGCAAGCCCGATACGTCCCAGTACGCTGTAGAAACGGGCGGTGGAGAAGTCCAGCTCCAGCAGGCCGTTGTATATCATACCCAGAAATACGAGGACGGCGGCTCTCTTGAAAATCTTCCTGTATATGTGGTCTTTGGTCTTGGCGAAGGAATAGGGGAAAGAGACTCCGGCTATGAACAGGAAGAGAGGGAAAATCGTGTCGTGATGTCTCAAACCGTCCCACTGGGCGTGGTCCATCTGTATGTCAAGCCAGCATCCTTCGTGTCCCAGCGCGACGCATATTGCGGAAACCAAGGATGCGAACCCCATTATGAAAACCATATCGAATCCTCTCAGGGCATCGAGTGATTCGAGACGTTTGTGCTGTTCCATTATTCTGATGTTTATCTGTACTAAGTTAGTTCTATTATTGCTTATAAACAAAAAATATATAGTAAATTTGAAGCAACGAATATTTGGAACCTGTTTCAAAAGTATGGAAGATTCAAATAGAATTGTCTTTGCGGATTACCTGCGGGTCACGGCTTGTTTTCTAGTGATGCTCGTCCACGCAAGCGAGAATTTCTATGCCGCCGACGCTTCAGGTCTCGCCGGCAATGTGTCGATGCTTGCCAATGAGGCAAACCGCTTCTGGGTTGCTTTCTATGACGGCTTCGTCGCCAGGACGTGTGTCCCTCTGTTTATGATAATCTCGGCTTTTCTGCTTGTGCCGGTGAAGCCTGGAGTTACGATGCTTCAATTCTACAAAAGGCGATTCCTGAGAATCCTGCCTCCGATGCTCTGCTTTCTGCTTCTCTATACGTTCCTCCCTCTTGTCTGGGGAGCAATGTCCTGGGAGCAGTCTGTCGCAGATTTGAAGATGCTGCCTTTCAACTTTCCTTCCATGGCCGGACATCTCTGGTTCATGTACCCTCTGATTTCTCTGTATCTCATAATCCCCGTCGTTTCACCCTGGCTCGAGAAGTCATCTGCAGAAGAGGAGAGGGTTTTCCTCTATATATTTGCATTCTCGACCCTGATTCCCTGGCTTCGCCGCTTTGTGAATGAGGAACTCTGGGGCGAATGTTTCTGGAACGGATTCTCGATGCTCTGGTATTGCAGCGGCTATCTCGGATATCTGGTCCTTGCCCATTATATCAGGTTCCACCTCGACTGGGAACGGAAAAAGAGGGGAACTGTAGGTCTGGTCTGCTTCCTTGTCGGCGCGGCCTTCACCGGATGGTCTTTCTGGCACGCCGGAGTTCCGGGCAAGGAGATACCTACCCCTATGCTCGAATGGTCCTGGGAATTCTGTACCCCCAACGTGCTTCTTGCAACCTTCGGGGCATTCCTGATGTTTACCTGCATCGAGAGGAAACAGACTCCCAAGCTGGTTTTGAAACTGTCGAAGCTCTCTTTCGGGATGTATCTGATGCACCTGTTCTTCCTCGGTCCCATTGCGGCCTTCTTCGTGAACGGAGACCAGGCAAATCCTCTGCTTCCTGTATGGGCGGCGATCCCGGCCATTGCAATACTGACTTTCATCTGCTGTTCCATAACCACTTGCATTATTTCTAAAATACCTTATAGCAAATATATTATCGGATAATGAAACATACTGTAAAAGAATGGTTTGGCGCAACGCGCTTCTGGTCTTTCCCGGTTTCTGCGATGCCTGTTATAGCTGCGGTCGCTTTTCTTGCCTGGAAAGGCTGCAATGTCAATTGGCTCTGTGCCGTTCTGGCACTTGTCGGGAACGTGCTTTTCCACGCTGCGGGCAATCTTCTCAGCGATTATTATGATTATAAGAAAGGTGTTGACAATGAGGAGGCTTATGCCGTTCCGAATCTTGTTTTCCACCATTTCGAGCCGAAGGAATACATCGGGTTCTCTTCAATCCTCTTTTCAGTAGCCGTCGTCATCGGTCTGGCGCTGACCTTCCTCTCAGGGTGGGAATTGCTGGTCATCGGAGGCATCGGGGCTCTCTTTACCCTTACATATTCCTTCTTCAAGTTCAGGGCAATGGGTGACATATTCGTCTTCACCTGCTTCGGAATTCTCCCTGTGCTCGGAACCTCTTTCGTGGCCGCCGGTTTCATTGACTGGAGCATTCTCGTGCTCGCCGTCCCCCTCGGCATATTCACGATTGCCGTTCTCCACGACAACAATACCGTCGACATTGCAACTGACAGGGCCTCCGGCATCAGGACTCTCCCTATGTATCTGGGGGAGAAGACTTCCGTGAAGCTCTTCATCACCTATATGGTGCTTCCTTACGTTGCTGTAATATGTTTCTGCATTGCCGGTCTGCTTCCTTATGCCGCACTTGTCTGCCTGCTTTCCGTCCCCACCGCTGTCAAGAATGCAAAGGCTGCGTACGGATGGTTTGAAAAGGGCAGGGAAGCGATGCTCGGACTCGATCAGAAGACAGCGCAGGTTCATCTGATTTTCAGCGTTCTGCTCTCTGCAGGTCTCGCTTTGGCAGCTGTTCTCTGATATGTGCGGAAAGAGATATCTGGTCTTTGGAATCGCCGTTGCGGCGGTTCTGTGGTTCTATATGTTCAGTCCCTGGACATCCGGCATAACCTCTTTCTGGCTCAATATGAGTTTTGCCGCCGTTGTCCTTACTGTCATCGCCGCAATCGGGAACAGGAACATTAAACCCGGCAAAACAAATTTCGCCGGGTCCGTATTGTCGGGTGTTGCAATCGCTTTCGCTCTCTGGTGCGTTTTCTGGGCGGGTGACAAGATTTCGCAGCTCCTGTTCAGTTTTGCTCGCGGCCAGGTTGACAACGTCTACGGTATGAAGGAGGGCTCTTCACCCGTAATGATTGCTCTTCTCCTCCTTTTTGTCATCGGTCCTGCCGAAGAGTATTTCTGGAGAGGTTTCGTCCAGAAGAATATGTCAGACCTTTGCAGTCCTATGTGGGCAATGATTGTCACAACCGTGATTTATGCCCTTGTCCATATCTGGTCCTTCAATTTCATGCTTGTGATGGCCGCTCTCGTTGCCGGAGCGGTGTGGGGCATTCTCTACTGGCTCAAGCCTTCGCTTCTGCCGGCCCTGATAGTGTCACACGCAGTTTGGGACGCCCTGGTATTCGTCATTCTGCCTATTTGAGCTCCTTGATTTTGATATTCCTGTAACTTACCTGGTCGCCGTGGTCCTGGAGCAGGATATGCCCTGAAACCTGGTTCCCGAAATTCACCCAGTCCTTGTATTTGCTGTATGCCACAAGGGCGTTCCATTCCTGAGTGTTGCGCTCATATTCAAGGAGTTTTACGCCGTTGAGCCAATGCTCCACGTGATTGCCGCGTACAATGACGGTCGCCTTGTTGAACACCCCTTTCCTGTAAGGTTTGTCTGCGGGGGCGGGAATCAGGTCATACAGTGAACCGAGTTTGCGATTCCCTTTGACTCCGAGCTTTGCGTCCGGATGGCGTTCGTCATCCAGTATCTGGAATTCACAGCCGATTGAGGAGGCGCCTGCACCGCTGTCATTTATGTCGGGATTGACGAAATATTTGATTCCGCTGTTGGCACCCTCCGTAATGAGGAATTCGACGGACAGAATGAAGTCGGAGTATTTCCTGACAGTTATTATATCGCCTCCGCCACCGGCCTCGGCGCCATCGGCTTTCTGGACTGTAAGGACGCCGTCCTTGATTGTCCAACCTCTGGCGGGGAAGGATTCGCCCCTTGCGCTTCTCCAGCCGTCCGTGGTTTTACCGTCCCAGAGAAGTTCCCACCCTTCTTCCATTTCAGCCTTGGTGAGGGTGTTGACGGGCAATTCCCCGTTCTCTCCGGCATTGTCGAAGAGGTCCTGAAGATACTGCCTTGTCTTTGCAAGGTATTCCAGATTGTCGCCGCTGAGTTCACATTCGATTGTCACGCCTCCGGAGAAGCCGTTCTTCTTGAGTTCGGCCATAACTGCGGGGAAATCCACGTCACCTGTCGGAATCGGAACCTCGGAACCGAGATGGTAGGGGTCTTCGGGATCGGGATATTTGCCGTCCTTGGCGTGGAATTCCTTGACAAGGGGGCCGAAGAGCTTGACGGCATCCAGTGAATTGGCCTTTCCGTACATGAGAAGGTTGGCAAGGTCGCAGTTGATGAAGAGATTGCCCGTTCCAATGTCCTTGATGGCGCGTATCAGTGTGGTCGGGGTCTCCTGTCCGGTTTCGAAATAAATCATTATCCCGCGTTCCTTCGCATAATTGCCCAGCTCTTTCATAACCTTCACGAAATCCTTGTACAGCTGTGATGAGCAGTCTTCAGGTATGAATCCGAAATGGGAGTGCATCGCGGGGCATCCGCACTGGACGCAGAATTCAATCATCTCGTGATATACCTGCACCTTCTCGTCCCTCTCTTTTGCAGGCACAAGACCGATTGTAGAGGGGCCTTCGGTGAAATTCCATCTGCAGTCCGATCCCGGAACACCGACGACGGTGGTGACGGGAATGTTGTACTTGGCAGAGGCTGCTTTTATCTGCTTCGCAAGTTCCGGAGTGCACTTCGAGCGGTTGTAATTGATTTCGCAGGAAGTGAATCCGTTGTCGTGAAGCTGCTTGAAACTCCTGTCGACGTCGCTCAGGTCATAGACAATCGTACCGATTGTAATCTTCTGCCGGGCCTGAAGTGCACCCGACAGCATAAAAATGGCACACAGTGCCGCAATTGTTGCTCGTTTCATTTTCATATATGGTTTACTTTAAACAAATATAGCCATAATCGCTCTATTTTTGAAATGACCGAAGGGACTTATCACCCGTGTCATTTGCGAAAAATGATTATCTTCGAAAGTTGAAAAGATTCTATACTCTATGAAACGCATCAATGCCTTATTCTTGTTTTGCCTTGCAATCCTCATATCCTGTGACAACGGTGAAGTGGAAATCCGCAGTTTCGGCGTCATACCCGATACCGGGGAAGATGTGACCGGCGCTTTCAACGCAGCGCTGCAAAAATGCCGTGATATTGATTGAGCCTACAAACACTGTTGAAGATGAGCCCGTTCACGATACAATCAGGATTATCTCCAACAAGTTTGAGTCGGATGGCCGGGAACCGGTAGTGTCAAAATCTGTCCGCTCGCTGATTATCCAATGATGGAGAACCGTTTCTCCTTTGACTTGAAATTGTCTTCCAAGTGACCTACATATGTGACAATTTTTCTAAATTTGAATAAATTAAAATCAATATCATTATGTCAAAATGGATTTGTCCTGTTTGCGGTTATGTCCACGAAGGTGACACCGCTCCCGAGAAATGCCCTCAGTGCAAAGTTCCCGGATCAAAGTTCAAGAAAATGGAAGAAGGGGGTTCTCTTCAGTTCGTTACCGAGCACGTTATCGGTATAGCGAAGGATATCCCTCAGAATGAAGAGGGTGCTTTTGTCCTTCAGGGACTTAAAGACCACTTCAACGGCGAATGTTCGGAAGTCGGTATGTATCTCGCGATGAGCCGCCAGGCCGACCGTGAAGGTTATCCTGAAATCGCGGAGGCTTTCAAGCGTTATGCTTACGAAGAGGCGGACCATGCTTCACGGTTCGCAGAGATGCTCGGAGAGGTTGTATGGGATACGAAAACAAACGTCGAGAAGAGGATGCTTGCAGAGCAGGGCGCTTGCCAGGGCAAGATGGATATAGCCAAAGCGGCAAAGAATCTGGGGCTGGATGCAATCCACGATTCCGTCCATGAAATGGCTAAAGATGAAGCTCGTCACGGCTCTGGTTTTCAGGGTCTTTTCAATCGTTACTTCAAGAAGTAGAACAATAGCAGAATATGAAGAAAATCATTGCTTCACCGAACGCTCCCGCCGCTATAGGCCCATATTCTCAGGCGGTTGAAGCCGGTGGAACCCTCTATGTTTCGGGACAACTCCCCGTCAATCCGAAGACAGGGGAGATTCCCGAAGGAATCGAGGCTCAGACACGGCAGTCTCTGACAAATGTGACGGCAATTCTGAAGGAGGCCGGTCTAGGTCCTAACAATGTCGTCAAGACTTGCGTACTTCTCCAGCATATCGGTGATTTCGCTGCGATGAATGCCGTATATGCCGAGTTCTTTCCGGAGGACAAACCTGCAAGGGTATGTTATGAAGTGGCTGCGCTTCCCAAAGGAGCGCTTGTTGAAATAGACGCAATTGCCGTGTAATTTAAAATCACGGAAATGAAATTCAGAACCTCTTTTCTCTCCCTGTTCCTTATGTCAACCCTCTGCTTTGCCGGAGGGACCGATGATGTCAGACATTCTCAGGAAGACGTGCGTAAGTTCAACGAGGTGATGGAGATTCTCACCCCCGTGCGGGACTCCTCCCTGAGCGAACTTGTCATAGTTGTCGCGCGTCATTTCATCGGCACGGAGTATGTCGCTTCGTCGATTGAAATGGAACCCGAAAGGCTGACTGTCAGCACTACGAAGACGGACTGTATGCTGTTCGTTGAAATGTGCCTCGCGATGAGCCTTACGGCAAAGGGGGATTCCCGGGATTTCGCCTCATACTGCGACAATCTGCGGAAACTCAGGTACCGTGACGGAGTGGTGGACGGATACTCTTCGAGACTGCACTACACCTCCGAATGGATAAGGCAGGGCGAAAGCAGGGGAGTCTTTGAGGAGATAACCGGAGATTTGGGCGGTCTTCCCTATGCCCAGAAATTCAATTTTATGTCCGCACATCCCCAATATTACAGGCAGTTGAAGGACAATCCCGCCGAAACCGCCCGCATCAGGGAGGCTGAGAAGAATCTCGAGAAGTATGAATATCTCGTGATTCCGAAAGACAAGTTGGGAAAGGCGGTCTCCGGAATAAAGACCGGAGATATCGTCTGTTTCGACCAGAATACCGCCGGACTTGACATAGCTCACGTTGCGTTTGCCCTTCGTGAAGGAGACAAACTCACTTTTATCCACGCATCTTCAAAAGCCGGTAAAGTGATTGTCAATCCCGTGTCTCTCATCGAATATACCCGCGGAATCAAGTCCCACGACGGCCTCCGCGTAGTAAGAATGAAATGATTGTTATGAACAAAGTAAGACTTATCAGCCTTTGCGCTGCAACGGCTTTTGCCCTGATGGCCTGCAATTCTGCAGACAAGGCTCTCAAGAAAGAAATACTCAACGATTCAAGAATGGATCAGGTCTATGCCCTCGGGTTGGAGACTCTCTCTTCCGGCCTCAACGCAGGCTCATCGTATGTGGAGGTCTGGATAAGGGATTTCAACACCTTCATCAAGCCCGCAATGACCGTCAATGACCATTCTGTCATCCGCGACGCTCTCGACAATTTCTGCAAGTTTCAGGGGGTTGACGGCAATATCGTGGACGGTTATACTCCCAGAAAAATAGTCGATGAAGGCGATGCCGTGGGCTATGATTTCATATCATCGGAATACGCTCCTGAATATCTTGCCCATAAGAACAGCGTCGAGACCGACCAGGAGTCTTCTTTCGTTCAGGCCGTGGCCGCCTATGTCAGGGAATCTGGAGATAGCAGCTATCTCTCTCATAATGTGGCGGGAATGACCGTTGCTCAACATATGCGCAAGGCTCTTGAATACCTCTGGGAGTGCAAGCGCGATGAGAATTACGGTCTTATCACGGGCGCTACCACGGTTGACTGGGGCGATGTGCAGCCTGAACACGGCTGGGGAGTGGTTATTGACGATAACACCCACTTTGCCATTGACGTCTATGACAACGCGATGTTCATCCTTGCCATAAACGACTACCTTTCGGTAGTGGACGACGGGGAATGGGCCTCCCGCAGGGATGAGATAGCAGCCAATGTGCGGAAGCACCTCTGGGATGAGGAAAGGTGCAAGATAATACCTCATATCTATCTGAACGGTTCTCCGTTTCCCGAGGAGTTTGACGAGAATGCAATCTGGTACACTGGAGGCACGGGCATTGCCGCGCTTGCAGGGTTGATGTCAGATGAGGAGCTTGCCTCCAACAACCGTCAGTTCCTGGCGAATATGCGGGAGGCCGGCGCTCAGTCGATATGCTTGACTGCATATCCTCCTTATCCTGAAGGATATTTCGACAACTCCGGTATGCAGCCGTATATGTATCAGAACGGAGGCGACTGGACCTGGTACGGCGTTCGTGTGCTCTGGGCAATGATTGATCGGGGAATGGTCAGGGAGGCATACGAGGAATTCTCTCCCATGCTTGACAGGGTGATTGCCAATCAGGGCTTCAACGAGTGGTACAGTCCCGACGGTACGCCCCGCGGTTCAGGAACATTCAGAGGTGAGGCCGGCGTGATGATCGAGACTATCGACCGTCTGCGTGAATGGGCCGGCAGATAATTACGGAAGCGTCCTGACTTCCGCGATTTGTCATTTTGTGGTGAGGCCGAAAGGCATGAAGCTCATCTTCATAAGTCTCCAGTGGGCCTTTGCGAAGGGAATCCCGATAATCGTGATTGCGAATAGTGCGGCAAGTGTCAGATGAACCAGAGCGGTTTCCCACCAGCCGCAGAGTATCCACAGCACGGTGAATGCGATTGACAGGCATCCGGCGTTATCCTTGAACGTGACATTCTTTCCGAATGGGGCGAGCGCCAGAATCCCAATTTTCATAAGTTGCACGCCGAATGGTATTCCGATGATTGTGACACACATCAGAAGGCCTGCCGCAAAATATATCAGGGCAACCAGAAAGCCGCCGAGAAGAAGCCATAGGATGTTTCCGAGGGTACTCATAATGTCATCCATTGTTGATGTTTTCCTCCACATATTTGAGCATTCCCGCTTCATCAAGACTTGAGCGGAGTTTTGCGTCATCGAAGGATTTCAGATACTTTATGTAGTAGTCAACGATGTTGTCGGAGAATACACCTCTGCCGGTATAGATTTCACGGTCCTTATCGAGTTCCGAGGCGGCCTCCACGCAACAGCCTGGAAGCTGCTCGAGAGCCTCCTGGATTGCCTTGTTGGAGGCTTCGTGAATGTTCACGCCAAGTCCGACAAAAGTGCGTTCGGCAATCTTCAGCGCATCCGCCGTCTCAAAGCCGTGACGTGCCGCGCAGCACAACGCCGCCATAAGCAGATAGGTGTCAGCGAAGCCGTCGGATGCCCTCCATTCGAAAGTCTGCTTGGCACTGAAGTCTTTTTCATCGACATTTTCGAGAGGATTGGCGACAGCGGCCATATCCATCTTCTTCAGCCAGCCGAGAGGTACCCTGACAAGGGCGCTGCGGTTGGAATATGACCAGCAGAGGGATGTGGGAGCTTCCTGATGGGGGACAAGCCTCATGAATGAGAGGGGGTGGGGATTGCCGAAAGCGGGCAGGGAAGTACCGGCATCCATAAAGCCGGCAATTGCCTTCTTCGCTTCATCCGTAATCTCTCCGTTCCGTACGGTAGCGCTCTTTCCGTCCTTTGAGAATTTGCAGTGCACGTGCATTCCGGAGCCGGCCTTGCCTCCCGCAATTTTGGGGGCGAAAGTGAGTGAAACGCCATACTCGTAGGCAAGCTGTCTCATTATCCATTTGGCGATTACGAGCTGGTCTGCCGCGTCCTCTATGTCAACAGGAAGGAACTCAATTTCATTCTGTTCGTAGATTTTGCCGTCCAGAGTGAAGTTGCCCACCTCGCTGTGGCCGTATTTTATCATTCCGCCGCAGCTTGCTATCATACGCATCGCTTCACGGCGCAGGGTCTCGAATTTATTGAAAGGGGAACTCTGATGATATCCTTTCTGGTCGGGGGTGGAGTACTGGCCGTCATCCTCACCGATTACGTAATACTCGAGTTCGCCCATAGTCTCCATCGTCAGGCCGGTGACCTCCTTGAATTGCTCGTGGGCCTTGTGGAGGACATACTGCGGACTGCTTTCGAACGGCTTTCCTTCGCGGTCGAAGAAACAGCAGAGCATGTCGACGGTAGGAACGTCACTGAAAGGATTGACGAAAGCCGTCTTGTATCGGGGGATTACGTACAGGTCGCTCTTGCCTGCCTCAATGAAAGGGAACAGGCTGCTGCCGTCCACTCTTTCGCCTGCCTGAAGAATGTTCTCGAGGTGTTCCAGACTGTTGATGACAAAATTGAGAGTCTTCAGCTTGCCGTCCCATCCGCAGTAGTGGAAATTGATGAATTCCACGCAATTCTCCTTGCAGTAGCGGATTATGTCGGCACGGGTGAATGCCGATGCGGGTTTACCTAGGTATCTGACAATGATATTCGGATTCATTTCGATTGAGGCTTCCATTTCAAAAGAGTTTTTGAGTGTTTTTATTGTACGAAGATAGATATTTTTTTTCAACTTCGTGGATGCACGCCGGTCAGTCAGGTTCCCTTCATATTCTACTCGGCCCATTCGAAGTTTTCTTTCCCTAGTATCCTACTTTTTCGTCAAGGCCTGATGCATCCTCAATAATTAATTCTTGACCCGCAATGCAACAGAAGTGAAATAATGCTCGTGTTCATCCGCACAGACGGATGACGTTGCAGTTGCTGAGTATATTTATTAAATTTGCCTCAAATCGAAGTCTTCGGCTATGAAATCTGTTGCAGTATATCTTGGATCGGCAGCTGCCACTGCAAAGTGGCGGGACTTTGCCTATGATTTTGGGAAACGTCTCGCTTGTAGCGGGATGAAAGTTATCTATGGTGGCGCGGATGTAGGAACAATGGCATCTCTTGCCGACGGAGTCCTTGCCGGGAACGGACATTTGACAGGCGTACTTCCTGCCGGGTTCGGCGGCAAGCGGAAAGTTGCGGCACAAGGCCGCAATATTCTGAGAAAGGATGTTACCGAGAATGTCGAAGTGTCCGATCTTTCGGAGAGAAAGAAGATGATGCGTCAGCTGTCAGACTGTTGCGTGATACTTCCGGGCAGCTTCGGCACTATGGATGAGCTGTTCTGCTATGTGGTTGAGAATGAGGTAGGTATCCACGATAAGAAGGCGTATGTTCTGAACATTGACGGCTATTATGACGGCCTTGAGATGCAGGTCGCTGCAATGAAAAGGGAAGGGTTCATTGACAGGGCTTCCGCAATATTGGTCTTTGTCCACAGCATTGAAGAATTCTTCAGGATTATTGAGAATTTCAAAACAACTTCTTAACGCGAGATAAGGAACATTCCGTGAGAGGGAGCAAAATCTTGATTCTGAAAGCGCCGTGCCCTTCCTTGGAAGTGGTCCAGGGCGACACCCAGTTATAGGTTCGGGACCAGTGCAAGCAGGACGCTGAAGAACGCCGCAATGCCGAATATCGAGTGCCGGAACATAACCGTTACATATTGATAATCCATGGCAAAATTAATGGGATTTTTGATTATCTTTAGGGTATGATTCGCAAAGCGGCCACAGATGATATCCCGGCCATCCGTCAGATGGCCGATGTTGCGTTCCGCGATACATACAAGGACATTCTTTCCAACGAGCAGATGGAGTATATGATGGACTGGATGTATTCTGAGAGCAGCCTTTTGCTGCAAATGACTCAAAAGGGACATATCTTCTTCATCGAAGAAGGGAAAGGATACGTCTCATTCCGTAAGGAAGCCGGAGCCGATGAAAAGACGTCCGTCTATCACATAGAAAAACTCTATGTCCTTCCGCAGTTCCAGGGCCGGGGTTGGGGCAGGAAACTGTTCGGAACAGTCGTGAAGAATGTCAAGTCTTTCTCCTTCGGCCCTATTAGGAT
>JAGHTO010000033.1 GCA_018065305.1 Candidatus Cacconaster scatequi
TTTAACTTGCGGCCGGACAGCGTCCATTCTCGCCATCTGCGTCATTTGCTTCGCAAATAACTTGCTGTCTGCGGCTGAGTCTGTCCTTTGCCGCAATGTCAAACCAGTCTGAGCTGTGCCGGGCAAAATCATCAGGAGCAGAAGAATATCCGTGCGGCAGAAGCTGATTTCACGTACGAAATCCTTTGAAAATGCCAGTTTGTACGGTAAAACACCGTTATAGGTACGGAATTATAGAAGTTGCGATCCTAGGTTCAAGCACGAAACGCAATCGGGGAGAAGAATTTGAGCCGGGCGGCTTTGCCCGATGTATGTTTTAGCGGAATCCTATAGTGTTAGTTTTTAAAGAATTTGTCAAGTTTTCCTTCATTCAAGTCTGAAAGGATATCTTTTGATGCACTTTTGAGAGCCGGAAGGTCTTCTCTGATTGTTTTGAAGATGGCCTCGTCATCTACATCGGCATATTCATGAACGAGGAAATTCCTCATTCCGAAAACGGACTTCCATGGAACCTGCTTGTATGGAGCAAAGAATGATTCTGTTGCTATGTTGCGAATCTTGATGAAATTTTCTGTAATGTACTGAAGGCTCATGCCGCATGCACGGAAAATTGTCATTCCCGAGATGTCAATCCCGAAATCATTCGGTTCATGTATCGGGACGGACATCTGTTCAACCAATTCGATTTCCTTGATTGAAGTCTGCAGGTACGTTGCTACTCTCTGTTTATCGCTATACATATATCAGATCTTGTGAAATTTCTTTGTCGAATCCTTCCCTCTTACGAGCCTTTGAAGATACCAGATCAACGCTGCGTTTCAAAACCGATTCGAGCGCAGCCTTTATTTCTGCATAGAGGAACAGTGAGGGGGCTTTTAGTGTAATGAGAACATCCACGTCACTATTCTCATTTTGTTCTCCACGTGAAAAGCTGCCGAAAAGAGCAAGGCTCTCTATTCCATATTTTTCGGCATTGTATTTCTTGAAATTCCCAAGTGTGTCAAGGACCCTCTGCTTCTCCCCGTCAGGATTCTCATATCTGTCAACCACCTTCAGTTCGACGGAGTATCCCATTGCTTCAAGAAGACGGTCCACGGTCTCAGGACTTCCCAAAAAACCTTTTTCCATTCTGGATATCTGTGATTTTGTCATCCCTGAGAGCACACCAAGCTGTTCCTGCGTTAGATTACGGCTCTTGCGCAAGCTCTTTATCATATTTGATGTATCCGCCTTCATTTCAATGCAAATATATGAAAAGTTTAAGAACTACGAAACTTTTCTGGCGTCTTTCACATATAACATCATCAAACAACGTCGAAAAGCAAACAGGATCGGAAACATTCTATTTAGGGGACTGAATAACTATATGTTGGTGAATATTGTTATTCGTGATGGGATTTAGAAGTGTCTCGGAAAATCCATCCTCATGTGAAGGATACGGACAATCCTTACTTTTCTTTGAGATAAAATACGATAAAATATGATATGACGTCCACAGTTGACACCACGTAAATTGGGGCGGACTTCATCATAACTGTGGCCAATAATTTCCGGGTTGGAAGCAATACGCTCACAAGTGTCAAGCAACCCATTGTAGTAACGGATTGCCTGCTCCTCGGACCATTCTGAGTTTATTTGCGTTTCGCCTTCAACTCGGCAAGAAAGAGATCCCTGTTGAAATCTTCAACATCCGGACTTGAATCACCCTCGTCGATTGCAGAGCGAAGGGCTGCCAATCTGGCTTCATCATCCTCAAGACGTCGAAGTGCCGCCCTGACAACCTCACTCGCATTGTTATATCTGCCAGAGGTGATTGTTGAGTGAATGAAATTCTCGTAATGTGGTCCGAGAGCTACCGTCATTGTACGTGCCATATTCTATGATTTTAGACAAATGTAAGAATATTTCTTAATAATACAAAATGGGAGAATCAAACCAATTTGCGCTGTGCCGGAAAAATCATCCGGAGCAGAAGGATATTCGTACGGCAGAAGCTGATTATACGTACGAAATCATAAATGTGGCGAGGTCGCGACACTGGAGATGTTCGTGTCAGGCGAATTGCAGCGGCTTCCTGCCGTTCAATGTGGTGGTTGTTTGTTGAGATGGAAAAGACATTTTGATTATCTTTGGAATTGCGATTTCGACCGGCAGTTGAAATCGCCGTTTAAACTATGGTCGGCAAATACAAAGTCGTAACCCTGTGCGGGAGCACACGCTTCAAGGAACAGTTCTTTGAGGCACAGAAGCGTCTCACCCTTGAAGGCAACATAGTAATCAGCGTCGGACTCTTCGGCCATTCCGGTGACAATGAGGTCTGGACTGAAGGTACGAAAGAGATGCTGGACGATATGCACAAACGCAAAATTGATATGGCGGATGAGATTTTCGTCATCAATGTGGGTGGCTACATCGGCAGCAGCACCAGGGGCGAGATTGAGTATGCCAAAGCAAATGGCAAGACAGTGAATTATTTAGAACCAGTGGAATAATGAAAAAAGAACTTATGCGGATGATTGCCGCGGTTGCTGCGGTGCTTTTGGTTTCCTGCGGGGAACATAACAAATATGTCCTGTTCGAGAACGGGAATTCCGAGTATTCAATTGTCGTTGACCCTTCTGCAGGGGAGAGCGTGCAGCTTGCCGCGGTGGAATTGCAGACCTGGGTTGAAAAGGTCAGCGGCGTTACGCTGCCCATAGTGGCGCCTGACGGAGGTGCCGAAGGAAAACGTCTGGTTGTGGGATGGAATGAGGTATCGGCGAGCCTGCTTCCCGATGAGGAGGAACCGGCCGCTTCCGATGATGCCGTGAACTGGCGCAGCGTCCGGGGAGATCTTGTTTTCTGGGGTGGCGCGAAGCGCGGGACGCTCTACTCCGTCTATTCCTTCCTTGAGGAGGAACTGGGTTGCCGATGGTATTCCAGCAAGGTGTCCGTTGCACCGGGGTGTGCGCGGTATGCTTTCAAGAAGATTTCGCATCGTGAGGTTCCTTCCATCATCGTCAGGGATGACCTCTACTACGACGTTGTAAACAATCCTCTGTTTTCGGGACGTCTCCGCAACAATCACGTTCCTCTCCAGGGACGTGACGGAAAACTAATCCCTTTCTCATCGGAGCGCTTCTGGGGCGTGCATACCTTCGATATGATGGTGCCGCAGTCCGCCTATTTCAAGTCGCACCCCGAATATTACAGCCTCAGGGACGGTAAACGGCAGAAGGGCAGTACACAGCTCTGCCTTTCCAAACCGGATGTCCTTCGCATCACCATAGAGAGTATGAGGAAGGTGATGAGGAAGAATCCCGATTATCTGATTTACTCCCTTACTCAGAATGATAATTTCGACTATTGCGAATGCTCTGAATGTCAAGCCATAGCCGACCAGTACGGTGGGCAGTCGGGCCTTATGATATGGTTCGTGAACCAGGTGGCCGATGCCTTGAAGGAGGAGTTCCCCGACAAGTATATAGGAACGTTCGCATACCAATACACCCGTGGTGTGCCGAAAGACATCAAGCCCCGCGAGAATGTGGTGGTGCGTCTGTGCAGCATCGAATGCTGCCTGATCCACAATTATGACGAATGTGAGCAGAACAGGGCGTTCCTTGAGGATCTTCAGGGATGGTCGGCAATCTCTCCTCATCTCTACATCTGGGATTATACCACCGCATTCACCCAGTATTCGCTGCCTGTTCCGAACTTCAGGACAGCGAAGCCTCACATACAGGATTTTGTGGCCAACAAGACAATCGGAATGATGGAGGAAGGGGACTACCAGACAAAATGCGGTGAGTTCAATGAGTTGAAGGCCTACCTGCTGGCAAAGCTGATGTGGAACTGCGAAGCCGACACCGATGCCATAATCAAGGACTTCACCGACGGCTATTACGGCCCTGCCGGTGAGTTCATCCGTGAATATATCGATTTTGCCGACAGGGAACTGCGGCGCCCCGGTTTCCATATGAACTGCTATCCCGTGCTGATGGACGAGGTTTACAGCGAGAAGTTCATCAGGGAGGCGACCGCGATTTTTGCAAGGGCGAAAGCTGCGGTGGCCGGCAGCCGGGAATATCTCGAGAGAGTGGAATCAGCCGAATTTCCGATACTCCTGCTACGGAACGAGAAGATGCCGTTGCAGTCCTTTGATGACGGCACTTACGGCAGCATCAGACGAATCATCGACCGTGACGGGATTGATCGTATGTCCGAAGCCTGGCAATATGACGACAGAAACTGCCGTCTGTATCTTACCGGTGAGTCTTATCTCGCACGGCACGACGAGCAGTTCGCTCTGGCGGGTGAAAATCCCTGGCCTGCAGTGGCTTCGAAGTGCGGGGAAGAAGGTGTGTCATACGCCTATTACGAAGGTGACTTCACCACGACCGGCAAAATGCTCCGAAAGGGCAAACTCATTGAAAAAGGGACGATGCCTCAAATCGCAATCCCGGCAGATTCCCTGAAAGACCATTTCGGGTATGAATTCAAGGGACTGTTCAAGGCTGAGGCGACCGGCAAGTATATGTTCATTGTCAAATCCGATGACGGCGCGGTTCTCTATATTGACGGCCGCAAGGTGATAGATGTTGACGGCTCACACTCGGAATCCCTGAGAAAGATAGTGGTTCCTCTAGCGGTCGGATACCACGATGTGAGGATTCTCTACTTCGAGGATTGCGAGGACCAGGTTCTTGAAGTGACGGTGCGTGACTCCTCTTCCGAGCCGAAGCCTCTGAAACTGTATCAGCCGAAGTAACCCTATTCGTCGCCACTGCCCGTCAACTCCCTGATGGGTTTCAGGTTCCCGAGGAACTGCTTTGCAATCACACGTATCACCGTGTATGATGGAATAGCCACGAACATTCCTATCATGCCGGCGACGTGTCCTGCAAACAGGAACACGATGAAAATCTCAAGCGGATGGACCTTCACGCTGTTGGAGTAGATGAGAGGCTGATAGATGGAGTTGTCCACCAGCTGCGTGAATATGAAGATGCAGGCCAGAATCAGGACGAACGGAAAGAATCCGACTGCAAGTCCCAGGGGGGATGCGCACAGGTATTTGATTACCAGAGAGAAAGATACTCCCAGGACGCCTCCGATAAGGGGACCGATATACGGTATGATGTTGAGAATTCCGGTCATGAAGGCAATGCCCAGCGAATATTTCAGACCCATTCTTGCTATCACCAGCAAACCTATGAAATTCAGCAGGGAAACGCCGAGAACTTCTATGGCAAGACCCACGAAATATCTCGAAACAAGTTTGCCGGATTCCTCCAGCGATGCTTTCGCCTTTTCGGAATATCTGTCGGGAATCAGGGCGGATACGATCGAGGCTATCATACCGGGCTGCTTGATGAAAAAGAAGGAGATGAATACGGTGGAGAAGATTGCGATTCCGAGATCCGCTATGAATGTGGTGATGGAACCGACCATTGACGTGACAGTTCCTGTCGTGAACATTCCCTGCAGCTCCTGGAGGCAGACCATCTCAATCCTGAAGTTCTTCTCCACGTTAGGTACGTTGTCGACTATCCACGCGTTCATTTCAACGAACGGAGCGGCGAAATTTTTGGTCAGATTGTTCAGGTTTGCCGAGGATATGTCGCTTATCATATCGTTGACAAGAGGGACGAGTGTCGTCAACAGACCTCCCAATATGCAGAAGATGACAAGAATGGAGAGCAGTGAGCCGAGCCATCTTGGAAACCCGTGTCCCTTTATCTTTATCTTGCAGAGCAGGTCGCAGACGGGGGTTCCAAGCAGGGTGACCAGTACGGCCAGCAGGAGATAAGTGAGCACATTCTTGAACAGCCAGCAAAGGGCGGCAAAGATTGCAAGATAGACAATTATCAGAACGGTATGGGCCAGTTGCTCGCTGTATGTCTCCCGGTTGCGGTTAGGAATCAGTTTCATTTTTTTTGACGTTGCTTCGGACATTTGTGAACAAATATAGGTATATTTGTGACCATTATGAAAAAACCTCTATTATTCCTGGCAGTTATCTGCATTCTCACAATGACAAGTTGTAAAAACGAACCTTCCGGTTATATCGGCAGGTCTGACATCCGCATCGAAAATGGAATTATGACTCCCGAAACACTTCTTTCCCTGGGCAGGTTGAATGATCCGCAACTTTCCCCGGACGGGAAACAAATCCTTTATGGAGTAAGTTATACCTCGATTGCCGAGAACCGTTCCTGCAGGAATCTCTTTCTCTGTGATGTCGACGGAGGCAATCCCGTGCAGTTGACGAGGTATGCGAAAAGTGTGTCGAATGCGCGATGGAGCCGTGATGGAAAGAGCATCCGCTTCATTCAGGGCGGACAGATATGGGAGGCTCCCGTGAACGGGAACAAACTGGGAAAGAAAGTGCGTCTGAGCAATGTCGCCACCGGTGTGAGTGAATTCAAGATTTCAGCCGACGAGTCTGTGCTGATTTATGTCAGTTCGATAAAGAACAAGGCTGTGGTCCAGCCTGAAGATACCGACCCCGCATTGGACAAGGCGCGGGCATACGCCACCGAGAACCTGATGTACCGTCACTGGGACCACTGGGTAACCGAAACACCGAGAACATACGTGGCCACCCTGAACGGAAATGAGATAACTCTTGACAACAGTTTCGATATCCTGGGTTCCGACCCCTACGAGCTGCCTACAGAGCCTTTCGGCGGGATTGAGCAGCTGGATATCAATCCTCAGGGAAGATATGTCGCTTACAGCTGCCGCAAGAAGACAGGGAAGGATTATGCCTTCTCCACTGACACTGAAATCTACATATATGACATAACCACCGGATGCGAGATTGTGATTCCGATGGGTGGGGGATATGACACCGACCCGGTGTGGAGTCCTGACGGGAAGCATCTTGCCTGGATTTCAATGGCCCG
Source organism: Candidatus Cacconaster scatequi (assembly GCA_018065305.1). Lineage (GTDB taxonomy): Bacteria > Bacteroidota > Bacteroidia > Bacteroidales > UBA932 > Cacconaster > Cacconaster scatequi. The sequence goes on from JAGHTO010000033.1 coordinate 6,891, forward strand.
CGACGGATATGAGTCCGACCGGCAGAGGCTGATGGTGGCTGACGTGACCTTTTCACAGGAGGGCGAAGGCCAGAGTTTCGGCCTTGAGGCAGGCAATGTACGCGAACTTGCCGCAAGTCTCGACAGGGACGCAGCCGGAATCTTCTGGACACCTGACGGGAAGGGGATTGTCTTCAGTGCCCTGACTGATGGGGTGCAGGCCCTTTACTCCGTTAACGTTGAAGGCGAGCCGGCAGTGAAACGCCTGACGAAGGCTGAGTGGTGGTTCGACTTTTCATCACCTTTTGCATATATGGATGAGGGTGACGGGTTCAAGCTCCTCACTTCCTACAGTTGCATGAACTTCCCGGTGGAACTTGTCTCTGTCAGCGTCGATGCAGGCGGAAACGCTTCGTACAGCCCCATAACCGACGAGAACGGACATATCATCGGACAACTGGATGAGATAGGCCAGGAGAGTGTGCTTGTGGAGACCGTAGACCATCAGCAGATGCAGTGCTGGGTGCTCTATCCTCCTCATTTTGACGAGTCCAAGGTTTATCCTGCAATCGAGATTCTCCTTGGCGGACCTCAGGGTACAAATTCCCAGGACTGGAGCTACAGGTGGTGCTACCGGCTGATGGCTCAGCAGGGATATATTGTGATTCTTCCCAACCGCCGCGGAACCACGGCTTTCGGACAGGCCTGGAAGGAGCAGATCTCCGGTGACTACTGCGGACTCAATATGCAGGATTATCTCTGCGCCGGACGCTGGCTGAAGAGCAAACCCTATGTCGGAAAACTTGCCTGTGTCGGTGCCTCCTACGGCGGATATTCGGCTTATATGCTCGAAGGTATCCACGGCGACCTCTATGACTGCATCATATCGCACGCAGGCATATTTGACGAGGCGGCCCTTTATTATACCACCGAGGAGATGTGGTTCGCGGATTGGGACAACGGCGGTCTGGGCCGCGGCTATCTCAGCGGTTCGCCCTGGAGCAAATATCCGGAGGCCGTCAGACATTATGCCAACTCACCTCTGACCAAGGTACAGCAGTGGCACACGCCTATTCTCTGTATCCACGGTATGAACGATTTCAGGATTCCCTACACTCAGGGTATGGCCGCTTTTAACTGCGCTCAGATGATGGGAGTCCCCTCCAAACTCCTGATATTCCCGGAAGAGAACCACTGGATTCTCCAGCCTCAGAACTCCCTCTTCTGGCATCGTGAAGTGTTCGACTGGCTGGGACGCTGGTGCAAATAGTATGTTGCGTATGAAAAAGATATCCGGTATTTTGATGGTCGCCTCCATTGTGGCGGCCGCCTGTTCCGACAATTCAAATGTCACGACAGTGAAATCGTTTCCTGCGGAAATGGCCAGCGCCTGCTACGAGAGCAACCGCGCTCCTCTTGTCCGCGAACAACTCATCAAACTCCCCACAGGCAGCATCAAGCCCGGTGGATGGCTGCTCCGCCAGTTGCAACTCCAGAAGGATGGGTTGAACGGTCATCTCGGTGAAATAAGCTCCTGGCTTCAGAAAGATGGCAACGCCTGGCTTTGCGAAGGCGGACAGTGGGGTTGGGAAGAGGTGCCTTACTGGCTTCGCGGATATTCCTCATTGGCTTATGTGCTGGATGATCCGGAGATGCTGAAGGAGTCGAAGCTCTGGATAGACGCAATTCTCGGTTCACAGCTGCCGAACGGCAATTTCGGACCTTCAGCCAAGGAGGGTGGAGTGCAGGATTTCTGGCCCAATATGATTGCTCTCTGGTTGCTTCAGGACTGGTACGAATACAGCGGTGATGAAAGGGTGATACCCTTTATGACCAGGTATTTTGAATATCAGTTGAGCGTTCCGGACGACAAGTTTCTTGAAAGTTACTGGGAGAACAGTCGTGGCGGAGACAATCTCTGGAGTGTTGTCTGGCTATATAATCGCACGGGTGATGAACGTCTTCTCGAACTTGGAGAGAAGATTCACCGCAATACGGCCGACTGGACAAATCCGAGCGAACTCCCCAACTGGCACAATGTCAACATCGCTCAGGGCATCCGTGAGCCTGCAACATATTATCTCTTCTGCGGGGATCCGGCAATGAGGCAGTCCAGTTACAATGCCCACGACCTTATCCGCCGCACATTCGGGCAGGTGCCCGGCGGTATGTTCGGTTCTGATGAGAACTGCCGTCCCGGCTACATCGATCCGAGGCAGGGAACCGAGACCTGTGCTTTTGCCGAGCAGATGGCCAGCGACGAGATAATGGCTCTCATTACGGGCGATGAGAAGTGGTTCGCGAACTGCGAGGACATTGCCTTCAACAGCTATCCCGCAGCCTTTATGCCTGACTACAAGTCACTCCGCTATATCACAAGTCCCAATATGACTCTGAGTGATTCCCGAAATCATAATCCCGGTATAGACAATGCAGGCCCTTTTCTTGCAATGAACCCTTTCAGCAGCAGGTGCTGCCAGCATAACCACGGATTCGGATGGCCGTATTACAGTGAACATCTTGCCATGGCAACTCCGGACAACGGCATCGCGTTCGGTCTTTACAGTGAATGCGAAGTCCGTGCTAAGGTCGGAGACAAGGCTCAGGAGGTGGTGTTTGCCGAGCGGACAAAGTATCCCTTCGAAGAAGGCGTGAACTTTACCCTTACCGCCGGGGGAGGTGAGACCTTCCCGGTTTATTTCCGCATTCCTCAATGGTGCAGCGGAGCCAAACTGACGCGTAATGGAAAAGTTATTGCGAAGAATTGCGAATCTGGTTCTTTCGTCCGTGTGGAAGCTCAATGGGAAGATGGTGACGAGGTCGCATTGACTCTGCCTATGTCCGTTTCCTGCAGGGAGTGGGATGTCAACCGCCACAGTGTGAGCGTAGATTACGGGCCTCTGACTCTTTCTCTCCTGATTGGAGAGGAATACCGCCAGATAGACAGCAGGCAAAGTGCTATTCACGACTCCCGCTGGCAGGAGGGTGCGGATGCTTCCAAATGGCCTTCTTACGAGATTTATCCCACGACAGACTGGAATTATGCACTGGCAATTGATGCCGGTATAGCTCCGGTTCGCGGCACCTGGCCCGAAGATGACAATCCTTTCACGATTGACAGCTGCCCGATACGGTTTAATGCCAAGGGACGTCTGATTCCTTCCTGGGGATTTGACAAGTATGGGCTTACGGACGTACTCCCCGCAGAAGATGTTGAAATGTCCGAAAAGGTCGATGACATTGTCCTTGTACCGATGGGTGCCGCAAGGTTGAGAATCTCCGCATTCCCTCAGTGCAGCGCAAAACAATAGCAGAAATGAACAGACGCAATTTCCTTAAGACATCGGCGGCTGTGGCTTCGGTGGCAATCCTGCCTTCATTCAATATCAACACATCCGGATCTGCGCGGATGAAGCTCTCCTGGACTCCCTATGAATTGAAGTTATGGCATACTTTCACGGTATCCTCCAATTCCAGGACAACAACGCCTGACGTCCAGGTGGAGATAGCCTATGACGGAGTGGTGGGGTATGGCGAAGCGTCAATGCCTCCATATCTGGGCCATACCGTCGAAAGTGTATGCGCCTTTCTTAAAAAGGTCAATCTGGAGCAGTTCAGCGACCCTTTCTGCCTCGAAGACATTCTGTCATATGTGGATGGGATAGAGGAGGGGAACGGTCCGGCAAAGGCCGCAATCGACATTGCTCTGCACGATCTTGTCGGCAAGCTCATCGGGCAGCCGTGGTACCGTATCTGGGGCTTGGATGCCGCAAAGACTCCCTCCACTTCCTTCACAATAGGAATCGACACTCCCGAGGTGGTCCGCGAGAAGACCCTTGAGTGTGCCGGAAAATACAACGTGCTCAAGGTGAAGGTGGGGCTCCAGTCTGACGAGGAGATGATACGGACAATCCGCAGTGTGACGGACGTGCCTCTTGTTGTGGATGCCAATCAGGGCTGGAAGGATCGACAGAAGGCTCTTGACGAGATTTTCTGGCTCAAGGAGATGGGGGTGAAGATGGTGGAGCAGCCTATGGCGAAGGAGAGTCTTGACGACATTGCCTGGATAACCGAACGTAGTCCGCTCCCAATCTATGCGGATGAATCTATTCAGAGGCTCAGGGATATTGACTCGATTAAAGGTGCATTTCATGGTATCAACATCAAACTGATGAAATGTACGGGAATGCGCGAAGCCTGGAAGATGTGCAATTATGCTTCGGCGCTCGGGATGAAGGTGATGCTCGGTTGTATGACCGAGACCTCCTGCGCCGTCACCGCCGCCGCGATGCTTTCTCCAATCTGCGATTTCGCCGACCTCGACGGCAATCTGCTGATCTCCAACGACCGCTTCGAGGGAATGACCGTGGTAAAAGGTAAAATCACTCTTCCCGACCGCCCCGGCCTCGGCCTGAAACCGCTGTTCTGAGGTCTTCCTCTTCACAAATGATACTTTGCGGTGAGTATATATGTTGCCTGCGCAATCCTCCCCACTAAAGTGGGTCCCCTCCCTCTTCGGGAGCCAAAGTTGCGCAGGCAACATATATACTCACCGCAACCACAAAGGGCGTGAAGATAAGTAAACAGACATTTGCCGAGTTTTGTAGACATTTTTTTGTAATATTCTAAATATTAATTGATTAGTATACAGGAAAACTGAGATATTCAATCAAATGTAGAGTGATAAGCAATATTCATTTGCGAAAAAATCCTAAATTTACATATTTAAACAATAGAAATCTTTAATCATATCATCCAATGGAATCGGGTAAAGGGTATGTTTATATTCTTACCAATTCCTCCTTTCGCGAGGATTGGGTAAAAATTGGCAAGAGTTCAAGGCCGGTTAATGTCCACTCAAAAGAATTGGACAATACAGCTGTGCCATTGCCGTTTGAGATATATGCTACTCTTTATACCAGCAAATATTATAAGTGGACCAGACTATTTCAGCTACAAAGGGAAAAATCTCTCAGAACTAAGGAAGGAAATCGGTAAAGAGTAAGGATATGACCGCACAGAGCGAACAGGCACTTGAGAATGGGTTGATTGCGACCCTGCAGGACTTGAGTTATGAGTATGTCCAGCTTAAGGAAGAGACCAACCTGTATGCCAATTTCAAGAAGCAACTTGAAAAGCACAATGCGAAGGCCCTGAATGATGCAGGCAGAACTGAATTCACGGATAAGGAGTTCGAGAAAATCTGCATCTACCTTGAGGGCGGCACTCTATTCGAGAAATCAAAGAAACTGCGTGACCTATACCCCCTTGAAACGGAGGACGGAAACAGGATTTGGGTAGAGTTCCTGAACAAGAACCACTGGTGTCAGAACGAGTTCCAGGTTTCCAATCAGATTACCGTGGAAGGACGCAAGACCTGCCGATATGATGTGACGATTCTCATCAACGGTCTCCCTCTCGTACAGGTTGAACTGAAGAAACGCGGAGTCGAACTGAAACAGGCATACAATCAGATTCAGCGTTACCACAAGACATCATTCCGAGGTCTGTTCGATTATATCCAGATATTTGTAATCTCCAACGGCGTGAACACTCGCTATTTCGCAAACAATCCGAACTGCGGCTACAAGTTCACGTTCAACTGGACCCTCAAGAACAATGAGGCTGTCAATGACCTGAGCACATTTGCTGCAGATTTCTTTGACAAGTGCACCCTCGGCAAGATGATAAGCAAATATATCGTCCTGCACGAAGGCGAGAAATGCTTGATGGTGCTGCGCCCTTACCAGTACTATGCAGTGGAGGAGATTCTTGACAGAGTTCAGAACACCAATAAGAACGGTTATATCTGGCATACCACTGGCGCAGGCAAGACTCTGACCTCTTTCAAGGCAGCCCAGCTTGTTTCCGAACTTGACGGCATAGACAAAGTGCTGTTCGTAGTGGACCGTCACGACTTGGACACCCAGACGCAGGCTGAATACGAGGCATTCGAGCCCGGGGCTGTGGATGGAACGGAAGATACATACGAACTTATCAAACGGCTCAATTCTGATAAGAAAATCATACTCACAACGATTCAGAAACTCAATACCGCAGTCAAGAAGGATTTTTACAGCAAGCGTATCGAGAGCATCAGGGACAAGAAGGTGGTGATGATTTTTGATGAATGCCACCGCAGCCATTTTGGAGAGTGTCACAACAATATCGTCAGGTTCTTCCGGAACCTCCAGATATTCGGATTCACCGGGACACCTATCTTCGTGGAGAATGCAAAGCAGGATATCACGACGCACGATGTGTTCGGAGATTGCCTGCACAAGTATATGATCAAGGATGCCATCGCTGACGAAAATGTGCTTGGCTTCCTCGTGGAGTACTACAAGGGCAAATTGGATGCGAATGAGATGAGTGAAGGCAGGATGCGGGAGATTGCTACATTCATCCTGAACAATTTCGACAAATCGACATACGAGGGCGAGTTCAACGCCCTGTTCGCAGTCCAGTCAGTGCCGATGATGCTGAAATACTACAAGATTTTCAAGGAACTGAATCCGAAAATCAAGATTGCGGCCATCTTTACATATGCACCAAACGCAAGTCAGGACGATGCCCAGACCGGAATGAACCAGGGTTTTGAGACAGACAAGGTCGAAGCAGACGAGTTGCAGGAAATTATGGATGACTACAACCGCCATTTCGGTACATCATTCACGACTGACAACTTCCAGAACTATTACGACGATATCAACGAGAGGATGAAGAAGCGCAAGGCCGGAATGGAGCCGATAGATCTTCTTCTCGTTGTCGGAATGTTCCTCACCGGATTCGACGCAAAGAAGCTCAACACCCTGTATGTTGACAAGAATCTGGAATACCACGGACTTCTTCAGGCATTCAGCCGCACCAACCGCATCTTGAACGAAAAGAAGCGTTTCGGAAAGATTCTCTGCTTCCG
>JAGHTO010000011.1 GCA_018065305.1 Candidatus Cacconaster scatequi
TTAAAACACATAATTCTTGCCTTAGCCATTGTTTTTGGAATATCAAGTTGCGGAACTTCCAAGTATGCAACGTTGTCAAACACTCCTGACTTGTCGAAATACAAATATGTCTGCGCCATGCCAACCAATGAGAAAAAATCCTTCATCGGTGCTACTTTCGGACAACAGTACGGGCTCTATGGTTATACAACAAGCAACAGTATTAATCCTGCGGAAGAAATAGCAGGGCGCTTCATGCTACATGGCTTTGTAAGGCTCAATGAAATCAAAGAGGAACAGAAACCACAAACTATCGTGGTGTCTTATGGTCAGAGCAGTACAATGAATTGGGCTGAAATTTATACTGTGAAGGTGACCATTCAGTTGCTTGACGCTACAAGCTATGAGCTGATATGTTCGGCTTCAGCCGAAGGAAAAGGTGAGATTGAAGCCAATGCCATAAGAAAAGCCATCAGCAAGTGTCTTGATGCAATATTCAAATAGCCTGTGTCCTTGGGGGAAAGTTGATAGTGAGTTCAATAAGAATGATTAAATTTGCAGGGATAAGAACTACGATATGACAAAGGAAGAGCTCATAACCTATTCGACCTGAAAACCTCATTACCGAACCAAGCGGAAAATAAGGTAAAAAGTTCGGTAAAAACAGCAGACAGGAGTAAGGGATTGATGAAAATAGAACCTGAAATAACACTATCCCAAATTGCCGAGACATTAGGCTTGACTACTCGAGCCATTGAAAAATCCGTCAGGGAAATGCAACTTAATGGTGAGATAGAAAGAAAAGACGGAAAGAAAGGCGGCAGCTGGCTTGTCTTGAAATAAATCCCATAATCGGGGTGAAAAAAGCCGTTTTTGCACCCGGAACATGCAAAGCCAAATACATGGTTGGCTTTTGCCTAATGTGCTATTTCCAAATGGGTTCGTTTCTCCAAGTTCCGGAGAATCCTAATCTGGAATAAGGAACATCCTGATTATTATCCAGTAAATGTAATAACTGTTCACGGATGTTGTTTTGCGGGCAAACTGCATTGCACAGATATAGCATAGCAGTTATTATTCCATACGGTTTCTTTTTCTGACCTTCCGTTAAAGGCGTATTCAACCATTTGTCTCGATGGGACTTCAGATTCATAGTCTGCTTTGACAGTGTTCTGTTCCATAAACGGGAGTGATGGGCAATGATATTTCTGGTTACAGAAATAGCTTCAAGCCAACTTGAGAATTCATTTGCCGAATACAGGCCGAAGTCATTCGCAATTTTAGAGCGTGCCGGCATCTGGTTCTTCAAATTCTTGTACATTTTGGACAATGTCCCGAATGTGGCGCCCTCAAAAATCATCCAGGCATCGGGGTTCGGTCCATCGAATGACCCATAATCCCAATCCGGGTTTTCTTCGATATATTTTTTTGCGAACGGTTCAGTGCAACGGTTGAATTCGTATTTCAAATCATAGACAAAATCTTCAAAGTAGTCCTGTCTTTCAAATAAGTTCCGGTCCAAATACCAAAGGCCGGAATTCGCTGCCTGGGAAAGATGATTGATAATTTTTGTTCTCAATGCCACTTCGATGATTTCTATGGCGCTGAACAATATTACCCGTAATTGTCTGTCGAAGTCGTATCTCTTAAGAACATCTTCAAATGATGCAGTAGAAAGAAAGTCTTCCTCAGTTTCAGGATCCAACATATCCTTCCAGTAATATTTCAGGCGGAAATAACTTATATGTGAAAGACTGTCGTGAGCCATATTTTCATCATCGAAATGCATCCCTTTGCATTTCAATCGATTGATTTGTTCCACAATGGAACGTGGCATCTGATTCCCCATATGATTATATAAAATGCGACCCGCCAGCAGTTCTACGGGATGCCAACGGGTTCTGTTACGGCACAAATATATGAATATTTTCCAAACCATCAAAAAAATAACAAATATTCTGTCAACAGGGAAAGAGGCTTTACCGAAACAACTGAAAAGTAAGGTAGAAAGTAAGGATAAAAATCAAATAGAATCTTCTCCCTAATTTTGAGCAGGGCTTTTTATTTCGTATCTTTATGGGGCATAGCAATCAGAAGAAACACATTTATGTCCCAGTACAATATAATAGCGGAGAGTCCGGAATACACCGTAGTGTCCGAGTACGAGCATGCGGTGCGCAGCTCGGAGGCGTACCAGAGCGAGGCGGAACTTGAGAAGGAGTTCATCCATCTTCTGGGTGAGCAGGGTTATGAATACCTTCCCTTACACAAGGAGGCCGAGCTTGTGGCCAACCTCAGGGCGCAGCTCGAGAAGCTCAACTCCTACCGTTTCACCAACAGCGAGTGGGAGCGTTTCTTCAACGAGTGCATTGCCAACAGGAATGATGACATTGTTGCAAAGACCGCCAGAATTCAGGATGACTACATACAGGTTCTCAAGACTGACAGCGGCCAGAGCCGCAACATTTACCTCATTGACAAGGCCAACATCCACAACAACTTCGTTCAGGTCATCAACCAGTATGTGGAGGATGGAGGAAGGTATGACAACAGATATGACGTTACAATCCTCGTGAACGGGCTTCCTCTGGTGCATGTGGAACTCAAAAGAAGGGGCAGGCACATGAAGGACGCCTTTGACCAGATTGACCGTTACCAGAGAGACAGCTTCTGGGCCGGCTGCGGCCTGTACGAGTACGTGCAGATATTCGTGATCTCCAACGGCACCAACACCAAGTACTACTCCAACACCACACGCTTCAACCACATAAAGGAGCTGGAATCCGGTGGCAGGAACAAGTCAAGGAAGACATCGAACTCCTTTGAGTTCACTTCATTCTGGGCCGACAGCAGCAACAGGACCATAAACGATCTGGTTGACTTCACCAGGACCTTCTTCTCAAAGCATACTCTGCTGAACATACTCACCAAATACTGTGTCTTCACAAGTGAGAGGATGCTTATGGTAATGAGACCATACCAGATTGCCGCCACGGAAAGAATCATCCAGAGAATAAATGTGGCCGGCAACTACAGGCAGTACGGCTCCATTCAGGGAGGCGGCTACATCTGGCACACCACAGGCTCCGGCAAGACCCTCACATCGTTCAAGACGGCGCAGCTGGCATCAAGGCTCCCTTACATAGACAAGGTTCTGTTCGTGGTTGACAGGAAGGATCTGGACTACCAGACAATGAAGGAGTACAACAGGTTCGAGGAGGGTGCGGCCGACGGCAACAGCTCTACCGCCGTCCTTCAGAGGCAGCTGGAGAACAGGGACAGAAGCGGAAGCTATCACGACTACCGGATAATAGTGACCACAATACAGAAGCTCTCCATCTTCGTGCAGAAGAACAGGAACCATCCGGTGTTCCAGCAGAGGGTGGTCATAATATTCGACGAATGCCACAGGAGCAACTTCGGCCAGATGCACACGGACATTGTAAGGAACTTCAGGAAATATCACCTGTTCGGTTTCACCGGCACGCCAATCTTCGCCCAGAACGCCTCGGCGGGCGGTGACATGCAGCTGAAGACCACGCAGCAGGCCTTCGGCGACAAGCTCCACACCTACACCATAGTGGATGCCATAAACGATGCGAACGTCCTGCCTTTCAGAATAGACTATGTCAACACCATCGCTGTAAAAGAGAATGTGGCGGACAAGCAGGTGCCTGCAATAGACAGGGAAAGGGCCATGGCCTCGCCTGAGAGGGTGAGTGAGGTTGTGAGGTATATCCTTGAGCATTTTGACCAGAAGACCAGCAGGAGCTCCTTCTACTCATTCAGGGTGCTGGACGACATACACAAGGTGGCAAGCGCAAGGAAGGATGCTAATGTGCCGGAGCACAAGACCGAGCAGAAGCTGTGTGGCTTCAACGCAATGTTCGCAGTGGCCTCCATACCTATGGCCAAGGCCTACTACAATGAGTTCAAGAAGCAGCAGGCGGAGCTTCCGGAGGCACAGAGACTGAAGGTTGCAACAATATACAGCTACGGGGCCAACGAGGAGGAGATAGACGGCATACTTGCCGAGGAGAACCCCGAGAGCACAACCCAGCTCGACCAGCAGTCGAGGGACTTCCTGGAGGGTGCCATACAGGACTACAACCGTATGTTCTCCACCAACTATGACACCTCGTCGGACCGTTTCCAGAACTACTACAAGGACCTCTCACTGAGAATGAAGAACCGTCAGGTGGATCTGCTCATAGTGGTGAACATGTTCCTCACCGGCTTTGACGCAACAACCCTGAACACCCTCTTCGTTGACAAGAACCTCAGGCAGCACGGACTTATCCAGGCATTCTCCAGAACCAACAGAATACTCAATTCAGTCAAGACCTTCGGCAACATTGTCTGCTTCAGGGACCTCCAGCAGGCCACCGACGACGCCATAGCCCTCTTCGGAGACAGGGATGCCAGCAGCATAGTCATACTCAAGGATTTCTTCTCCTACTACGACGGTTACGAAACAGCCTCAGGCAAGCACTGCTACGGCTACAGGGAGCTGGTGGAGCAGATACAGCAGGAGTTCCCGGAAGGGCGGCCGATTGTTGGAGAGGAGGCGGAGAGAAGGTTCATTGGGCTGTTCGGAAGCATTCTCAGGTCAATCAACATCCTCTCCAGCTTTGACCAGTTCAAGGGGCAGGAGATACTCAGCCACAGGCAGCTGCAGGACTACCAGAGCAATTACCTTGACCTGCAGGACAAATGGAGGAAAAGAAAGACCGGTGACAAGGAGAACATAAACGATGACCTCGTGTTCGAGACGGAGCTCATAAGGCAGGTGGAGATAAACATTGACTACATCCTCATGCTGGTGGAGAAATACCACGACGGCAACTGCAAGGACAAGGAGATACTGCTGAACATAACAAAGGCCATAGGCTCCAGCACGCAGCTCAGGAGCAAGAGGGAACTCATTGAGGACTTCATAAGCAGCGTGAACGCGGACACCGACGTTGAGCGGAGCTGGGCGGAATATGTCCGTCAGCGGAAGGATGCGGACCTGAAGGAGCTCATAGCCGGTGAGAGGCTCAGGCCGGAAGAGACCGTGAAGTTCATCGAGAGCAGTTTCCGCGACGGCCAGATAAGGACAACGGGCACCGACATAGACAGGATCCTCCCTCCTATGTCAAGGTTCGCCGGCGGCTCCGGCATCAGCAGACAGGAGAAGAAGAAAGTTGTGATTGAGAAGCTGCAGGCCTTCTTCGAGAGGTATTTCGGACTGTAGAACATAGAGTTGACTGCATATGTTTAGAAGAATATTTTGGATGCTCATTGGCGTAGTGAGTATCATTAGCATCAGTTGTACAAACAACAACGTAAGAAGCCTTATCAAGGAACAGGAACGTATGCTGATTGCTGAAAAGGGCTGGTACATAAGGGATGCCTCTGCCGTCATCTGCTCTTTCAGGGAAAAGGATTTCTTTGCCGATGAAGAACTGCTGTTGAAAGCGATATCATACAGTGGCATGCTTGGACAGGCCGGGAATGCCGAGGCGGAAGCCATGAACTATTCAACATCCACGGCACCGGAGTACAAATACAATCACAACAGGTTCGAGATTGCCAGAATGAGAGAGGCCGATGCCCGTAGATTGAAGGACGAGGCCTCCATGGTGGCAAATGAGCTGAAAGAAATGGTCAACAGCGCCTCCACTGATTCCGGGGACAAAGGAATCTGGGTGATCCATTCCTTTTCCTACAAGAAACTGGTGTCAGGCAATGTTTGGGAAGGGCCTTTCAGAATGACCCGTTTATACAGATTGACCCCCGACGGAAAAAGCATGATCAGAAAGCGCGAAGTCCTGTTCGGGCAGAATCTGTTTGAAGATTTCCGCAATGCTACAGGCAAGGAGTACGACATCATGAAGCTGACCAGATAGGTATACCCTGATTAATATTTTGATTTCGTCTTGAATACACAAAAAGGAGCTTAAATATGCCAGCCAATAAAAATGCAATGACTAGTACTTTGTAACATCTAAATGTTGTATAAAATCAAAAATAATTGTATCTTTGTTGTGTCACATACAACACGATACGATTATGCCTATCCAGAAGTACGAGGTGAGTTTGTCTGCAACGGAGCGCAAGCAACTTACCAAGATTGTAAAGTCCGGCAAGATGCCGGCAAGGACTATCCTTCGAGCCAATATTCTTCTTGCTGTGGACAAGAATGGGAAAAGTCCTATGACTGTACAAGAAGCTGCGATTGCGTTCAACACGTCGGCGACTACGGTACAGAATGTCAGGACCGCCTATGGGGAAAAGGGACTCGATGCAACGATTCAGAGGAAGAAACGGGAAACTCCACCTGTGGAAGCAAAAGTCACAGGAGAAGTCGAAGCTCATATCATAGCCCTCGCCTGCGGCGATCCGCCCAAGGGATATGCCAAATGGACTCTCCGTCTTCTTGCGGACAAGTCTGTCAAACTGGGGTATATCGATTCTATATCTCATACGCAGGTCGGTCGCATTCTAAAAAAAACGAGTATAAGCCTCACCTGAAAAAGTGCTGGTGCATACCGGCCAATCACAGTGCAGCCTTCGTCGCCGCTATGGAGGATGTCCTTGAAGTGTACAGCCGGCCGTATGATGAGAAGCGCCCGGTCGTATGCATGGACGAGAAGCCGGTGCAACTGCTGGCAGAAGCCAGAGAAGGCTTTACGTCCAACAGCTCCGGCATACGCTATGAGGACAACGAGTATGTGAGAAACGGCACTTGCAGCATCTTTCTTTTCACTGAACCTCTTGCCGGATGGCGGCAGGCTGAAGCCAAACAACAGAGGACCAGAGCTGACTGGGCAGAGCGCATCAAGTGGATGCTTGACGTGCAATATCCTGATGTTGAGCAGGTGGTTCTTGTATGTGACAATCTCAATACTCATAATATAGCATCGCTTTATGAAGCGTTTGAACCAGAAGAGGCTCTTCGGTTGGCTAAACGCCTTGAGATACACCATACTCCCAAGCATGGGAGCTGGCTGGATATTGCTGAAATTGAACTTTCAGCCTTGGGAAACCAGTGTTTATCAAAAAGACGCATAGACAGTGTCGAAAAGTTAAATGAAGAGATTGCTTCTTGGAATACCGAGAGAAATGCTTCTCAAAAGAGCGTCAATTGGCAGTTTAAGACTGCGGATGCGCGAATCAAATTGAAACATCTCTACCCTATATTGAACTTTTAAGTGTTACAAGATACTAGTATATGCGACATATTGTAGCCGTTTCTCTTCTTCCAATTCTTCCCGATCTTCTTTGGTTAGCGGAGAGTCAAAATCGATATCGGAGACTGCCCTGCCGTCAAATGGCAATGATGAGAATGATGGCGTGACTATTACAGCGTCAAACTCCAAGCCTTTAAC
>JAGHTO010000056.1 GCA_018065305.1 Candidatus Cacconaster scatequi
AAACCAGCAGCTCAAATAGACCTTCTGATTGAAAGAGCCGACAGGGTGGTCAACGTCTGTGAGATGAAGTATTGTTCAGGCGAGTATGCTTTGAAGAAAGAGGAGGATCTCAAAATACGTAACAGAATCGAAGCATACAAGGCAGAATCAAACACCAAGTGTGCCGTAATGCCTGTGCTGGTAACCACCTATGGATTGCAGAAGAATACCTATTCCGGGAACATCCGGAATGTAATCGTGATGGATGATTTGTTTGCGAAGTAATCTGACATTCGGGACATATAAAGGCCGGGGCATCTGATGATGCTTCGGCCTTTTTCAAAATCTTCGCCGTTGCAAGCTGTTGCCAAATCCATTGTGTTACAGAGTATTATATTTAGTAGCGCGTCTGACTTAATTGTACAAATAGATTATTTGTTTGAGAGAACTAATTTGTCTACCATCTTTTTAAAAACTCATTTTATACCTATTCACACATGTATAAAATATCATTTTAAATACAAAATGTTCCTGAGAATTCCGTGTGAACCCGCGATACCGTGTGATTTCGCGATTATGGGAATATAGTATTACCTTTGCCGAGCAAAAGAACTTGCCAAACACAAGCATATGAAATCATTCCTTCTACCTGCCGTGCTTTCGGTGACGTTGATTGCCGCCTGTGCGTCCCCGTCTCCCCGAACTGACTACACCGCCCTTGTCGATACCAGAATCGGAACGGAATCCCGTTTTGAACTCAGTTATGGGAATACATACCCCGCCGCCGGCCGGCCGTTCGGGATGAACCTGTGGTCGCCACAGACCGGAGCCCACGGCGACGGGTGGAAATATACCTGGCAGTCGAACGAGATACGGGCATTTTCCCAGGCGCATCAGTGCAGCCCCTGGACAAGGGATTACGCCGCATTCGCCTTTTTTCCTGAAACTGGAGAACTGGAAGTCCGTCAGGCCCTGAGGGGCGCGAAGTTCTCCCACGATGACGAGACGGCCCGCCCGCAATATTACAGCGTCACTTTCCGCAATGGCATCAAGACTGAAATGGCTCCCACGGAGAGGGGTAACCATCTGCGCTTCACATATCCTGCCGACGGTCCGGCATATCTCCTCGTAGATTCCGGAAACAGTCGTGCCGACCTGTCGATTGATGCTCAGGGCCGTACCGTCAGAGGCTTCCTGAATGGGAGGCCATGCTGGTTTGTCCTGACTTTCGACACGCCCTTGAAGTCATTCGGGGCCTGGCGCGATGTCGACAAACCTGAGCACGTATCCTATAAGACGCCTGATATGCTTGCGGCAGCTTTACGCGGCAAGCCGGCTATGAAATCGCCCGAAATCTTTCCCGGTGCCGACTCGATATCGGGCAGTTATTCGGGATTTTACCTTGAATTCGAGCCGGGTTCGACGGTTCAGGTGAAGGTGGCGGCATCCTTCATCAGTGCGGAACAGGCGGAACTGAACTATACCAGGGAACTTGCGGAGGCCGGCACCTTCGAACAGACCCTTAAGGAGGGTACGGAGGTGTGGAACGACCTTTTGGGCCGCATTGCCGTCGAAGGAGGGACTCCTGACCAGCAGCGCACCTTCTATGCCTGCCTATACCACGCCAGCCTTTTCCCCAGGATGTTCCACGAATACGACGCAGAGGGGAAACCTCATCACTACGACCCTAACACAAGGACGGTCTATCCCGGATACGGCTTCAACGACATCGGCTACTGGGATGCGTTCCGGTCGCAGTTCCCCCTGTACAACATTCTGTTTCCCCAGATGCAGGAGCGCTACGTGCGAAGCATTATGGAAAGCTATGAGCACGACGGCTTCCTGCCATCCTGGCCATTCTTCCGGGAGACGTTCGGAATGGTAGGGAATCACGCCATATCGCTGCTTGCCGATGCCTGGGCGAAAGGCATCTGTACTTTCAATCCTGAGGAAGCCCTGAAGGCGTATCAGGAGCAGATAAAAGACGGTGAAGAGCTGAAAATCAGGGAAGATGGGCACTGTTTCTCTTTCGGAAGATACGGAGCGGTCCCCTATGAGGAAAAGGGATATGTCCCTTATCCCGAGTTCCATCACGGTACGGCAATCACCCTTGAGTATGCATACGACGACTTCTGCGCCTGGACACTTGCCAAGGCTGCGACCGACAAGGAATCCGAGGAGAGGTTCGGCAAGTCGATGTACAACTACCGCAATGTCTTTGACCCCGAGGTGGGATATATGAGGGGCAGGGGCGCTGACGGCCGTTGGACTCCCGATTTCAACCCGATTGCGTGGGGCGGACCTTTCATAGAGGGCAATGCGATGCATTACAACTGGTCCGTGTTCCAGGATGTCCGAGGGTTGATAGACCTCTATGGCAGTGAGGACGAATTCTGCAGGCATCTTGATGCGGTGTTCGACTTTCCCGGAATATTCGACACGGGCTTCTATAAAGACGTTTACAATGAGATGGTGGAGATGACTGTCGCCGGACTCGGACAGTACGAGCACGGCAACCAGCCCATCCATCATATGCCATATCTCTATGACTATGCCGGCCAGCCCTGGAAAACCCAGTTCCACGTCCGTCAGATTATGGACAGAGTCTATAATCCGGGGCCGAAGGGTTATCCCGGCGACGAGGACCAGGGCTCGATGTCTGCCTGGTACGTGTTCAGCGCCCTCGGATTCTATCCGGTCACTCCCGGCTCCACCCATTATGCCATCGGAAGCCCCCTGTTCAGCAAGGCGGTCATATCTCTCGAGAACGGCAACACTTTCACAATCATCGCGGAGAACAATACGGAAGAGAATGTCTATATTCAGTCCGCCACTCTCAACGGCCAGCCGCTTGAACGCAACTGGATTGACCATTCCGAGATTATGTCCGGTGGGGAGCTCCGTTTCGTGATGGGGTCCGAACCGAATACGGAGAGATGCGTTTCAAGGCAGTCCGCTCCTTTCTCTCTCTCGGACAATCGCTGAAGATTTGGCGGTTTCGACGATTTTTGCTTTCTTGTATAAAAATAATCAATACACATTACTATGGTAAATCGTTTCATCCTCAATGAAGTTTCATACTTCGGACCCGGCGCACGCAAGGAACTGCCCGGAGTCATCGCCCGCCTGGGTTTCAAAAAAGCACTTATAGTAACTGACAAAGGTCTTGTCAAATTCGGAGTCGCCAAGATGGTGAGCGACGTGCTCGAAGAGGCCGGCATCCCTTATGAAATCTACAGCGAGGTGAAGCCCAACCCCACCGTGACAAACGTGAAGATGGGCGTCGAGGCCTTCGCAGAAAGCGGAGCCGACTTCCTGATTGCCGTGGGAGGAGGTTCTTCAATGGATACCGCCAAAGGCATCGGCATAGTCACCAACAACCCGGAATTCGCTGACGTGGTGTCGCTTGAAGGCTGCGCCCCCACAAAACACAAGACGGTTCCCATCATCGCCCTCCCGACCACAGCGGGAACGGCCGCCGAGACAACCATCAACTATGTCATCATCGACGAGGCGAAACAGAAGAAGATGGTCTGCGTCGACCCCAACGACATCCCCTGCGTGGCAATCATAGATGCCGAACTGATGTACTCCCTCCCCAAGAGCATCACCGCCGCTACGGGAATGGACGCCCTGACACACGCTATCGAAGGCTACATCACCAAGGGCGCGTGGGAACTCTCCGATATGTTCGAAATCGAGTCCATCCGTATGATCAACAAATATCTCCGCAAGGCGGTGTATGACCCCGAAAATCCCGAAGGACGTGCCGGTATGGCTCTCGCGCAGTACGTTGCGGGAATGGCATTCTCCAACGTCGGTCTGGGCCTCGTCCACGGAATGGCTCATCCTATGGGCTCTCTCTTCGACATTCCTCACGGAGTGGCAAATGCTCTTCTGCTCCCCACGATAATGAAGTTCAATGCCGTGGTCTGCCTCGACAAATATGTCGAAATAGCCAAGGCTATGGGCGCATACAAGGAGGGTATGACAAAGAGCGAGGCCGCTCAGGCTGCCTGCGATGCTGTTCAGGCATTGAGCATTGAGGTCGGTATACCTCAGACACTGAGTGAGATAGGAATCAAGGAAAGCGACATCGACGCGCTGGCCGACCAGGCGATGGAGGATGTCTGCACTCCCGGCAACCCCCGCAAGGTCACCCGCGAAGATGTGGTGGCTCTCTACAAGGCTGTGCTTTAACCGTTCCTTAACGATAACATACTGCTAATGAGAAAGATTCTGACCTGCATCGCTGCGGTGATGCTTCTGTTGCCGGATTGTGCTTTCGGCGGGAAACTTGTATATCCGTTCCGATATGCCCCTCACGAAGGGCTGGTGAACCGCACTGAAAAGCAGTGGCGAGGCGAAATATGCCTCAACGGCTACTGGGATTTCCAACCGGTGGCGGTTCCGTCATCATATCGTTATGGCACCGGGGTGGCTCCTGAGCTCACTAAGCCCACAGCCGACGGCTGGAGCGAAGTGAAAATCAAGATTCCTTCACCCTGGAACGTGAACAACTTCGTGTACCGCAACCTTGAAGGCCCCGACCACAGGGATTATCCTTCATACCCCCAAGAGTGGATAAGCGCGAGGATGGCCTGGATGAAAAAGAGTGTTACAATCCCTTCGGACTGGCAGGACAAAGTCATCAAGCTGCATTTCGAGGCGGTGGCCGGATACACCGAAGTCTATGTCAACGGCAGCAAAGTCTGTGAAAACTTCGACCTTTTCCTCCCGTTCGACGCCGACATCACAAATGCGGTGAAGCCCGGTCAGACTGCCGAGATTCTCGTCGGAGTCAGGAGCCAGGGCCTCTTTGAGGACAACTCCACCGTCGGTCGGAGGATTATTCCTGCCGGTTCAATGTGGGGACTGAGCATCAACGGTATATGGCAGGACGTGTTCCTTGAGGCTGTACCGAAGGTGAGCATCGAGGACGTTTACATAAAGCCTCTGGTTTCAAAAGGACTTCTCGAGATGGATGTCACCGTCGTCAATGCCGGCGCAAAGAAGGCGGATGCGGTGCTTGATGGAGTTGTCCGTGAGTGGCTGAATCTGGCCGGAAAGGGGGTGAACGAAGCCCCCGTACCCAATTGGGATCTCGGCAAGGAGGCGCTTGAAGTTCCGGCCACAAAAGTCAACGTCGCGGCGGGAGGCAAGGAGAAGGTGACAATCATCGTTCCCGTAGGTGAGGATGCGCTCAGGTTCTGGACCCCCGAAACGCCGAATCTCTATTCGCTGCTTCTCTCCCTGAAGTCGAAGAAGGAGACCATAGACCTCAAATATGAACGTTTCGGATGGAGGGAGTGGACCCTTGACGGCACCCGGCACTGTCTCAATGGGAAGCCGTATGAACTCCACGGAGATTCCTGGCATTTTATGGGGATTCCCCAGATGACAAGGCGCTACGCCTGGGCCTGGTTCACGGCAATCAAGGGTATGAACGGCAATGCGGTGCGTCCGCACGCTCAGGTATATCCGCGTTTCTACCTTGACGTGGCCGACGAGATGGGTATCTGTGTCCTTGACGAAACGGCGAACTGGGGCAGCGACGCCGGCCCGAAATTCGACTCGCCTGAGTTCTGGACGAATTCGAAGGAGCACCTTCGCAGGCTGGTCCTCCGCGACCGCAACCACGCTTCGATTTTCGGATGGAGCATCAGCAACGAGAACAAGCCCGTGATTCTGGACGTTGACAGGAGGCCCGACCTCATACCGCTTCAGGAGCAGGCCTGGGTCGAATGGAGAGACATAGTCCGCGAAAACGACCCGACACGTCCGTGGATTTCATCGGACGGTGAGGATGACGGAAACGGGATTCTTCCTGTCACCGTAGGCCATTACGGCGAGGAAGAGTCGATGAGAAGGTGGATAGCCATAGGCAAGCCCTGGGGTATCGGGGAGCACGGAATGGCCTATTACGGGACTCCGGAGCAGGCTTCGCAATATAACGGAGAAAGAGCCTACGAAAGCCAGCAGGGACGTATGGAAGCCATTGCAAATGAGGCATATCAGCTGATTTCCGCACAGAGGGCCAACGGCGCGTCATATTCCACCGTGTTCAATATGGCGTGGTACTCTCTCAAACCCCTTCCGCTCGGACACAAGGAGTTGACAAAAGCCCCCTCTCTGGAGGACGGAGTGTTCTTCGGTGAGTATGTGGAGGGCGTTCCGGGCGTTCAGCCGGAAAGACTCGGTCCCTACTGTACGACGTTCAATCCGGGGTACGACCCCTCTCTTCCTTTGTACGACCCCTGGCCGATGTATGACGCGATGAGGGCTGTCAATGCCCCCGGCGGCCCTGCGTGGTCTCCCTGGGCGGAAATCGACAAATCCGTATATGAACCTCTTCCCGCAGAGCCTGCAAAGCCGTACCGGGAGGTTGTGTTCGTGGGTGAATCCGGGACTCTGAAAAAAGCCCTGGACGTGCAGGGAGTAATCTTTGCGGGCAAGGTCACCGTTCCGGCCGAAGCCCTTTATATCATTGACGCTTCAAAGGAGATTTCGCCTGCAACCGGAAAGAAGATTGCCGCCGATATTGCTGCGGGCGCGAATATCCTGCTCTGGGGGCTGACCCCCGAGACGCTTGAGTGCTACAGCGGGCTTCTCCCCGGCAAACTCGAAATGGACGAACTGCACCGCGCAACATATCTTCCCGAGCAGATTTCCTGGACACGGGGTCTTGGCAACTCGGATTTCTATTTCTGCGGACTCCAGCGTTCCGATGTCTCAAGATACACTCTCAAGGGCGAATTCGTCGAAAACGGCAAGGTGCTTCTGAATGCCTGCCGTACGGAGTGGCGAAGCTGGAACTGGAGAGGCGAGGATGCAAAGACCGCATCTGTCCTGAGGAGCGAAAATGAATGTACCGAAGCACTTCCCGTCTTTGTGAAAAACGGTGGTGTCTATGTCAATACGCTGTTGAACTTCACGGATTCGGAGAAAGGTTTCAAGACTCTGGCCACCCTTTTGAAAAATGCGGGCGTAAGATGCAAGACAGTCGAGATAGATGCCGACAGTTTCTTCTTCCTGCGTGAAGGGGAACTCTTCTTCCCGACAAAGGCAAGGAAATCTCTGGTGAACGGGGTTCTGGAATTATATGTATTCAGCCCCAGACATCTTGACGATCTTCTCATCGAGCCGGATATGCCCAAGCTCACCCTCCACGTCAGATGCGGTGGCTGCAGGCTGAAGATTAACGGAAAGGACGCCAAGGTATCTTACGACAGCGGAGGCGATACCATTTTCCGAGAACTTCCTCTTACGCAGGGCTGGAACAAACTTGAAATCAGTGGCCCGCCACAGGACAACCCTGTAACCGGCTCATTCCGTTGCGAAAACAAGCCCGAATTCCTGCCGACAGTCAAGGCTTCGGTCACAAATCCCGAATAGTATCCCGTCCGGATACCGGGAGATTTTCATTTTCGATGGCCATCCTCAGTTTTTCGGGCGGGGATGGCCATCATTCGAAAAATCAACGCCCTGAAAATCAGCTATCTGCATTTTACCAAGATGGCTATCCCCCGCAAGAAATCAGGGATAGCCATCGATTATTCGCAATGAAGTCTGGAAATAGCCATTGTGCTAAAGGCCATTCTTGTCGAGCATCACGTAATCTGTATCTTGAATGAAGTTCTCGAAGAAATTAGTATCTTGTATGTCGGTTGTAATCGCGCTATTCCACGATTTTCAAGCTGTCCCCGGTGTCTTCCAGAGTGAAGAGACGCGCTCTTTCTTTTCCACCGGAGTTGGGGGAGTGGAGCACGAGGCGCAGTTTCCCGTTCAGGTCCGTGAAAATCATCGCATGACCGCCGTCTTTCTTGAAGAGCGGTTCGCTCTGCTGACGCCAGGGCCCGGCCAGTTTGCCGGAAAGTGATTCCGCAATGCATTCCGCATATCCGTCAGGACCGAAACTGGCCCAAATCATAAGCAGTTTTCCGGTCTTTGTACGGTACATGAAACATCCGTCCGTGACGTATGAATTGTTGCCCGGTTCCGCCACGCAGCAGGAAGAGCCGCAGAACATCCTTACCGGGTCGGTTACTGCTTTCGAAAGGTTGCTGTCGAGCTTGACGTATTCGACGGTCCCATCTACAGTCTGCACCCATTCGTGACAGAATACCATATACGGCTCTCCGTCTTCTACGAACAGCGTCCCGTCCAGAGCCATATAGTCAATGGGGGTCTGAGGAAAATCAGAGGTGGCAATGAAGGGCCCTTCGGGAGATTCCGAGCAGAAAATCTGAGTGGCTCTGTAGATATAATCCGGCCAATCCTCTCTGCTCATCTTCCATTTGGTAGGTTCGTTGATTGTCGCGAACAGATAGTATTTGCCGTTGTATTTGTGCACCTCGGGAGCCCAGATGCCTCCCCGTGACCAGTTCCCTTCGGGCAGGGTCATAACCTGAACCCTGTCGTTCCACTTCAGGAGGTCCTTGCTGGTATATACTGCAACTCCGCCGATACCGTTGACAGAGGAGGAGGCATACATATAATATGTGCCGTTTTCTACCAGAATGAAGGGGTCGCGGATGTTGATGTCAGCGAGGGTAAGATTTTGAGCTTGCAGGCTCCCGGCCAGCAGCATCACAGTAAGTATGGATAGGACTCTTTTCATAGGGTTAGTTCCCTTGGGACATTTCCCAACCTTTGGTGACGACGTAATATTTGGCAATCATTCCGGGGATTTCCCAGTCGGGGAGTTTGCCTTCCTTAAGATATTTCAGGAAGTTTTCGGTGACCTGTCCGAAGTGGGCCTCGTGGCCGTTGCGGTAGTCCGCGGGTATGACCACGTGCCATCCGCCTTCACACGGTTCGAGCGCGATGCCGGGGTATTTCTCGGCAAGGGGGGCGAAGGCTGTCTGAAGAGCGGCCGCGTAGGATTCGCCAGCCTCGGCAGACGGCTCGATATAGAGTTCCGGAACGAAGTTCTGCTCCTTGCCCTGACGGATTGCAAGTGTGGCGAGGCTTCCGCGCATCACGGAATAATGGGTATCACCGCCTCCGACGGGGGCTTGGAATTCCCAGGTGACGACAGTTTTGGCGCATACGCCTTTGATGCGATAGTTGATTTCTCCGTTTGAATAGACATTCAGATTGTCTCCGTCAACGGCTGCCGAGAGGTATTCGGGGAATTCGTCCAGTCCTGTCGAGGCCTTGAACTGCTCCCGGCTGACAGGGGTGGCCCAGTGGCGGGCCGATTCCATCGCGATATCCTTCGTGTAATCGATTGCCTGCCCGGGGAAGCATTCCCACTGCACCAGATCCACCAGATGGACCATCACGTCCGCTATGCCCTCTCCCTGCTGGGTTACGTCATAGAACCAGGCGGGGCGGGTGAGGGGCTTGCCCGATACCTCCTTGTAGAAGTGGTGGACGCTCTCTTTGGTGATTGCGGGCTCCTGGGGCGTGCCCTGAAGCTGCGTTCCGTAAATTGCGGCAATCTGTGACAGTTCCCTCTGCAGTATGGTGGAGATTTCGAAGCGTTCGGTCATTATGTCATAAAGCAGGACGCCGTTCTTCTCCGCAATGTCGAAACATTCCCTGAGTGTCTGGAAATTGGAGGTGTTGATGGCCATAGGCTTGTCTGCAAGGACGTTGATTCCCGCTTCAAGGGTCTTCTTGATGTAGTCGGTCTTGCGGGAGTTGTTCCCGGCAGTGACCATCACGTTGCCCTTCTTTTCCGACAGCATCTTCGCGAGGAAGTCGTCGCCTTCATAGACTATCTCGTTCCAGGCGGTCGGGTTCTCCGCGCGGGTGTTGTATCCCTCAATCTTGGAAAGATGCTCCTGCAGGTCAGCTCCTCCGGGGGAATAGACGTATACGTCTTTCGAAACCTTGGGATATTGTGTTTTCTGGACCAGTGCCGCGTGGAAATGGCCCGGGTCCAATGTGATTATCGTTACTTCGCTCTCATCTCTTTCAACGCCGCAGGATGCAATCACCGCCGCGGCAGACAAGATTGTTGTCATCTTTTTCATATTCATTCCTTGGTGTATTTGTCAAAAAGTGCCTGAATTCCGGCTTCCTCCGGAGTTCCCTTGTGGATTATCACCCTGTATCTCAAGGGGATGATTTCACCTTTCTTCAGGTATGTGGCTTCTCCGTCCTCGGGCCACCACATCGGGGTGGGGGACATGAATCCGTAGTCGCGGGTGAACCATTTCGAGGGGTACCATCTGTTGGAAGGGTGCTGCATTATCACGATTCCCTCCGTGCCTGTCTTCCGTTCGCCGTAGAATCCCATCCAGGATGCGTTGACTCCGAAAGTGGCCTGCTCACCCTTGTCGCCGAAATTGTTGACCATCACTCCACCCTGTTTGACCGTCAGGTCATCGGCGATTCTTGCACTGAACAGGGAATGGTTGGTCTTGCGTATCTTCACATCTTCAAGAGCTTCCATAACAATGTCGAAATCAAGCTGATAGATATCCTTGCAGGGGGAGGTGACCGTTATTTTGCGACTGTCCTTGAAGGGAGGCTCCGCTCCGGGACGCTTCCAGATGCATCTGTCCTCGATGACAACTTTGTCCGTGCCGGTTTCGACTATCTCCGCTCCGAAGGATATGATTCTGCCCCGTTCGAGGCCTTCCTGCCAGTAGTTGCCGCCGTTTACAAGGTCACACCCGAAGAAGAGGGAGGTGTGGTGCGGCCACAGGCTGTTCCTCATTGATGTGACGCTTGCTCCGGATGACGGGCCGTTGACGGGGAAGAAGAAGGGGTATTTTTCATCGTCGTAGCAGCGGTAGCTGGTGAAGAATTCGCCGTCTATGCTGATGTCGATGCGGTTGCCGATTTTCACGGCGTCAACCGGACGGGCGTATGCATAGTCCTTGAAATTCTGAGCGGCTCTTTCGGGGGTGAAATGCTCGTCGGAGGCAATAACCCTGTATTTCAGTGTGTATTGCTGCCCGCTTTCAAGCACCCAGTCCCTGTCCTTGGTGGGGCAGAAATTGACGAATACGTCGCCTCTGCCATCGTTGGCGTTCTCATCCCAGATGCGGAGGAGTTCCGGAGAGTTGAAGTTTTCGGGGCAGGACATAATCAGGATACCGGCCTTTGTTCCTTCTGCCGAGCCGTTCACGTAAATCCAGTCCCCACGTGAGAAATCTATCGACTGGCGGGTGTTGCCCGCGGAGGTCATCATCGTGCAATTGTCGCGCGTCCATTTGTCCGTGGCTCTCAAGCCGAATCCTTCATAGCGGTATTCCTTGATTGTGAGTGGCTTGTCGGTGCAGGGCCTGAGCACTGACTCGAAATCCCATTCGAATCCTCCTTCGGTCTCTCTTGCCCTGACAATCCAGTTTTCATTCATAATGACTTTCTCTCCCTTGGGGGCGAAAACCACGTGTTCGAGCACTGCGTTGAATCCGGCGGATTCGCCGTCTCTGTAGATTTTCTCGATTTTCTTTGCCCTGACGCATCCGAGGCTGTCCCCGAGGTTCCACAGGTCATACACCTTGCCTTCATATTCCACTCTCGTCCAGGGGTTCCAGATTCCGTAGTGGTGGGGGTGGTCGGCGGGCTGTATGTTGGTGTAGATGAATCCTGAAGGGGTGTATGCGGGGTGGATGTAGCCGCTTCTGGCATATACTGCCCTGACGCCCTCCTTCGCGGGAGTCACTGCATAATTGTATGTGAGGACAGGTTTGTCGCCGCTGGTGATGGTGAGGCTCCTGCCGTCATCCCTGACGTCCATCGCCGCGCGTTTTTCGTCAGCAAAGCTTTGGAAACTGAGGGCCGCTGCAAGAAGGGCGGCTGTCGTTAGAATTATCTTTTTCATAAGCTGCGTTCAATCTGGTAGGGGAATCTTTCGCTGCGGCTGAGCATCGCGTTCGCCTGATCGTCGTTCTTGAAATGTTCAAGTACCGGATCCCAGTAGAGCCTCCGTCCGAGTTTCATTGCTATGTGCTGGAGAAGGCAGGCCGAGCAGGAGCGATGTCCGACTTCGGCGGGGGAGATGGGCTGAGTGCGGGTTCTGATGGCCTCCAGCCAGTTGCCGTGGTGGTCATCGCTGACGGTCAGGTGGATATCGGTCTCCTTGAGAGGGGTTTTGAGTATCCTCGGGTCTGATGCCTGAAGCGGGCTTCCGGCGTGTGTCGCAGGGTCGTTGGCTGATGCCTGATAATCTCCGCGGCTGACAAAGATCCATCCGTCCGTACCGGTGAAAAGAAGTCCGTTAGGCTTCTCCGCGGAGTCTGTCATACCCTTTACGATTACACCGTTGGCATATTTCATCTCGGTGTGGTATTCTCCGTGGACGTCCCAGAGTCCGTCGTGCGCGAATTCGGCCTGCCCGAAGATTTCGACAGGACCGCTGTATTCGGTTCCCATTGCCCAGTGGGCGATGTCGAAGTGGTGGTTGCCCCATCCGGTAATCATTCCGGCGCCGAACTGTTCGCAGCGGAGCCATCCGGGGCGGTCGTAGCCTTTCTGAGGGTGTACCAGGTCTTCGGTATATGGTACATACGGGGTTGAGCCGAGCCATTTTTCATAGTTGAACCACTGGGGTACGGGCATCGGTGTGGGGTTGCCTCCTGCAGGGTCGCCGGGGAGTCGCACCTCAATCTCTTTCAGTGTGCCGATGCGGCCGTTGCGGACAAGTTCGCTGGCGATGCGGAACTGCTCAGTGGAGCGCTGCTGTGTGCCCAGCTGGAATATTCTGCCTGTCGAGTTGACGGCGTTGCTCATAAGGCGTCCTTCGGCAATCGTCAGGGAGGTGGGCTTTTCCAGATAGACGTCTTTTCCCGCCCTGACCGCTTCTATTGCAATCTTGGCGTGCCAGTGGTCCGGTGTGCAGATGATGACCGCGTCTATCTCCGGGTTGGCGAGAAGTTCTTCGTAATGTTCGTAGGTTTTCACTTCATCCGCCTTCCCGAACCTTTCCTTTCTGAAGTTGATGACATATTTCTTTGCATCTTCAAGCCTGTGGGCGTCGAGGTCGCAGACTGCGATTATGTGCGCGTATTCGTATTTCATCACACCGGGCATGTCGTGGTCGCGGGCGATGCGGCCCGTGCCGATTACGCCGATGTTGATGCGGTTGGAGGGGGCGTGCTCTCCCTTGAGGGTTTCAGAGGGGATGAACATAGGTGCTCCGAAGGATGATGCGGCGGCCAGACCGGCTCCTGCCGCTATCGAAGTTTTAAGGAAAGATCTTCTGGACAGACTCATAGTTGTTGTAATTAGATTGTGCTAATATAACAATTTGCCGGCAGAAATCAAAGAGGTCTTCTCCGGTGGGATTGAAACAGGCCTTTTTCCATCCCTCCACGCGAAAATTCATCGTCCGCGGATGAAAAACCGCCATTTCCGATCCCGCCGCTGCGTCAGAAAGGCTTGGTTCCAGCCGCTGCGGCACGTCGCGCCTGCGGGACCCGCAGACATCACAATGCGGACGTGCAACTTTCAGGTTCTGAAGCTTAGCATCCGTCGCAACCTGACCTGGCGGCTTTATGCGTTCAGCCTACGAGGACTTTGTCGATGATGCGGGTGGAGGAGTCGAAGTTGATGCCGATGTGGACAATCTGCTGGTCTTCGATGGAGAAGGGGAGGGTGTGGTTCTTGTCTGAGATTTGTGCCAATGCCTCCTCTGCTGTGCCATCCAGCTTGAATTCAAGGTTGACCATCATATCGATGCGCCCCTCGCGGGTGCGGTATTCCGCCTGCGTGTAGAATCCCATCAGCTTGAAGAGCAGCCAGATTACGTTGTGTTTATCCGTCCAGACGGACGATTTTGTGACATACTGAGCTGAAACATAGAAGCGTACCGCAGATGTTGGGGGGTTGATATATAGAGCAAAATACGTTATTTTTGTATTATGGAGAATATGTATCTTACCCGGAAGGCTATAAGGAAGCTGCCAGGTGCCATAATGAAAACGGTTCCTATGCCTGAGCCGGAAATCATAGAAGGATTCGGATGTCGTTCGCGTATCGGCCGCATATGCAGAGAATCGGGTTTTGATGCCGTGTTGATACTCACAGACGGACTATTATGCAATCTCGGATATCTGAAAGCTGTCGAGAATTCGCTTATAAGCGAAGACATCCGATACAAAGTGTTTGACGGGATAACCACAGAGCCACGTCTGGAATATATAGAAACAGGCCGTTCCATTGCTCTGGAAAGTGGTGCGAAGTGCATCATTACCATAGGTGGCGGGTCAGTAATGGATACTGGCAAAATGGTCGCTTCCGGCTGCCGCTTGAAGCATCTGCCGGTCGATATGCTTCTTCAGAAGTTTCTCTTTGTCCCCGAAAAATCATTGCCTGTCATCGCTGTCCCGAGTACTGCGGGAACCGGTGCAGAGGTGACGGTGGGCGCGGTCATAACACAAAGGAACGGAGGCAAGTTTGCTTCCGTGATAGTGGGACTTGACGTCCATACCGTTTTCCTTGACAGCGAACTGACCCTCAAGGCTCCGTGGAATATCACTGCATCCTGTGGAATCGATGCGTTGAGCCACGGTCTTGAAGGTGCCATTGCTGATGTCCGCAGCTCGCAGTCCGATATTGAAAAGAGCAGACAGTGTGTGCGGCTCGTCTTGGAGAATCTTCCGAAACTGAAGGAGCATCCTGAGGATATCGCCGCCAGAGGAGCTATGTGCCTGGCTGCCAATCTGGGAGGTAATGCCATCAATAAGCAGTTGGCAGGGTATGTTCACGCTTTCGCACATTCTATCGGAGCGAAATATCATATCCCTCACGGCAAGGCAATCGCAATGAGCCTGATGCCGGTTATGCGCTCTCAAATGGAAAAATGCATCGGACAGCTGTCGGAACTTGCGCATTTTTGCAATTTCGATAGCATAGATGCTCTGTTCCGTTCTTTGGAATCTGTGATTGCTCTGGGTGACTTGGAGCTGGACGGCTCCATTGTCGTCCCCGAAGATTTCAAGGAGCTTTCCGTCGCCATTGCAAAGGACTCCATCAATTATTCAGCCCCAATGACATTCCCCCGCCGACAAATAATGAGTATTCTTTCCGAAATCAATAAACAAAAATGAATATGTTATACACTGCTTCCGACATACAGCGCATAGTTGAAACCCAAAGGGCATTTTTCCGCACAGGAACCACTCTGGATGTAAAATGGCGCCTGTGCCAGCTGCGCAGATTGCGCGATGCAGTCATTGCTCACGAAAAAGAGTTTGAAGAAGCTCTGCACAAGGA
>JAGHTO010000053.1 GCA_018065305.1 Candidatus Cacconaster scatequi
CGGAAAGAGACATCAGGAACCAGATTGTATATGCCCGGGATATGGGTAGGGAGGAAGGACTTGCTGAAGGAGAAGCAAGAGGAGAAGCGAAAGGCAGGGCAGAAGGAAAAGCAGAAGGAAAAGCAGAAACAGCCTTGGCTATGCTCGCCAACGGCCTCGACATCGCTCTTGTTTCCAAATGCACCGGCCTGTCCGAGCAGCAAATTAAGGAGCTGGAACATCCTGATACACATTAATAATTAAGCATATAAAAATCTCCACGGCAGTCTGTTCTGCGGTGGAGATTGAGTTCTTATTCGAAAAGGTTATGCAGAATGTCGTCGGAACGCTGGCGGTCAAATTCTCCCATATATATTTCAGTTGTTTTCAGATTTGAGTGAGCCAGCAATTCTTTGATTTCAGCGCTCATCACCCCCTTTTCCCTGGCGAGATTGGCAAAACTGTGCCGGCTGACGTGCATTGTAACGTGTTTGTCGATCCCCGCCATATTGCAAATCTTTCCCAAAGCCCTGTTGATCCGTTTTGTGGCGTTCGAAATATCGTTGGTAAGTTCCAGTTTCTGGCAAGGGGTCAATACCCTTTCCGGATAAAGAGAATATGCGGCCACTGGATTGAGGTACGGAAAAATGAAACCTTCTTTCTTCCGCTTGTATGCCGAAAGTATGTCGAGAGCCGGCCTTACAAGGAGCAAATCCCTGTATTTGAGGTTTTTGCTCATAACATAAACCAGTCTGTCATCTGAAGTGACATTGCTCCATTTCAATTTGAGAATATCACCGACACGTATCCCGGCGCAATAATAGGAGAACAGAAAGAGATTACGGGCGTTCCATAGTTCAGGATGTGTCTTTAACGGCAAGGAACTGATGCTCTCCATTTCCTCCGGTCTCAGGATGTCCTTGTGGCTTTTCAGATGCCTGAAGGCATAACCGTGGAATGGTGTTGTTTTGCCGGGGATGGCGTCATCAACAAAGAAAGCCCGGTTGATTATGGTCTGCAAAACTGACATATTGACACAGACTGAATTCGGATGAAGAGACGAAGAGCGGAGATACGTGTCGAAATCCATAATGAAGGTGCGGTCCACTTTCCTCAGAGGAATGTCGTGAGTGCGGTTTCCTGCATAATCTGACAGAAACTGTTCCAATTTGCCATACATCATCCTGTATTTTTTCCAACTCCTGATTCTGCCCTCTGCATAGAGGCTTTCAGTGATTGCCCTGCAATAGTCCAGCAGGGAAATATTACGATATTGCCAGTTGTGACGGATACTCTGAATGAATGATTTGTCCGCTTTGCCGGCATTGTGTAGGAATACTCTATTCTGCATTGCATTTTTGATTTTAATTGAACATTGCACTTACAAATCGTAAGTATTCCGAAAAAAGTCAATTGAAAGATATTTGATAGGGCGAAAATTGTATGCTTCCTATAGTGGAATTACATATGTTTTTACTCTTTAGGGAAACAAAACAGAAGGGAAGACCCCTCTCTCTTTATTTAACAATTATTTTTTAGAATTCAAAATATTTTTGCTTTCAATTTTGTTTTTCCGATAAAAATACATAGATTTGCCGTGTAAAACCGCGTTTTTCAACGATTTGCAATCGCGGAAACTATGAAATATTTTGAGTTTTAGAACGAATTTAAAAAAGTTTGATTACAAACGGAAAACAAAAAAGCAATATTGATTACGAATTTTAATGTGGAGTATCCGGGCCACAGATGCTCCAATTCAGGGAGAAATCATACAACTAACCTAATATTAACTTAAAATTTTTCGTATGAAAAGATTCAAATTCATTTTGACAGCTTTTCTGATGGTAGTCTCAGTTGCAGCCTTTGCACAGAAGACCGTCACCGTCAAGGGAACTGTCACAGATGCTTCCACAGGGGAGCCTCTGTCGGGAGCCGCCATCCTTATCAAAGGCACTCCTCAGGGAACTGTAGCTGATGCCGACGGAAGGTACAGCATAACTGTAGCCCCGAACGCAACACTTGGTTTCACAACCATCGGGTTCAAAGATGCCGAGATTGAAGTAAGTGGTCGCAGCGTCATCAACGTCGCCCTTGACCCCGACGTTACTGTCCTTGACGATGTGGTTGTAGTCGCGTATGGTACCGCAAGCAAATCCTCCCTGACAGGCGCAGTGGCCGCAGTTGACTCAAAGACAATTGAGAAGACAATCAGCTCAAGCGTTACCGCAGCCCTTGAAGGTGCCGCCCCCGGTGTTCAGGTAAACAACACCTACGGCGAGCCCGGTTCGACCCCCAGCATCCGTATCCGCGGTTTCAGCTCTATCAATGGTAAC
The DNA here is from genome assembly GCA_018065305.1 of Candidatus Cacconaster scatequi. GTDB lineage: Bacteria > Bacteroidota > Bacteroidia > Bacteroidales > UBA932 > Cacconaster > Cacconaster scatequi. The sequence goes on from JAGHTO010000053.1 coordinate 2,313, forward strand.
AACGCGCCCCTTTATGTTGTTGATGGTGTTCCCTTTGATTACAGCGTTGCAGACCTTAACCCGAACGATATCGAGTCAATGACAGTCCTTAAGGATGCTGCCTCTGCGGCTCTCTATGGTAACCGTGCCGCAAATGGTGTCGTCATCATTACGACCAAAAAGGCCAAAGGTTCAAGCAAGCCGGTGGTCACTTTCACGACAAGTCAGGGTACTTATGCCCGTGGTATGAAAGATTATGACCGCCTCGCCCCTGATGAATGGATGGAAGCTCAATGGACAGGACTGAAGAACTACACAAAGAGCATCTCTTCAATGCAATATACCGAGGAGCAGGCAGCCGCATATGCAACGGCTCATCTTATCGGAGACAAAGTCAGAAGGAATATCTATGACAAGGCTGATGACCAGCTTTTCGACGCTTCCGGCAAACTTGTAGCAAAGCAACTTCCCGGTTATACGGATCTCAACTGGGCTGATGAACTTGAAAAAGTCGGTTATCGCAGCGATTATGGACTATCTTTGGCTTCTGCAGGTGAAAAACACGACGTGTATGCTTCTGCGGGTTATCTCAAAGAGAACGGTTATATCCTCAATACCAATTTTGAGCGATACACAGCACGTGTAAACTCCAATTTCAAACCGGTGAAATGGTTCAAGGGCGGCATCAATGTGGCAGGTTCATTCCAGAATCAGAACTACAACTCAAATGCTTACAGCAGCTATTATGCTAATCCGTTCTACGCTCTGCGTTATCAGGCCCCTGTATATCCTATGTATCTCCACAATGATGACGGTTCATTCGTACTTGATTCAGATGGTAACAAGATATACGATACAACTTCCGATTACCTCGGCAATCGCCACATTATATTCGAAAGACTCCGCGATTATGAAAAGAATGAACGTCTGACTCTCAACACTCAGGCATACGCGACATTCGTCATTCCTTTCGGATTCGAATTGACAGTGAAGGGATCGAAAGACCTTACGGCATTGAACACTTCAGAGTACAACAACCCTGAAATCGGTGACGGTGCAACCAACAACGGCCGTTTTTCAAACTACGACTATCACTATGCCTCAACGAATTTCCAGCAGCAGCTGACCTGGAATCACGAGTTCGGCAAGCATCACGTTGACGCCCTTCTGGCTCACGAGAGTTATAAATATACTTCCAGTCTCGCGTATGGTATGAATACCAATATGTCCATTGTGGGAGTTTATACCGTAGGAAACTTCACCACCAATTCATACTATCAGGGTTATAAGAATGAGGACGCTCTTGAGTCATATCTCGCGCGTGCTCGTTACAACTATGCTGAAAAGTACTTCTTCGACGCATCCTTCCGTCGTGACGGGTCTTCACGTTTCTATTCTGAAAACCGTTGGGGTAACTTCTTCTCATTCGGTGGGGCTTGGAACATCACCAACGAAGACTTTATGAAGGAGGCATCCTGGGTAGATTTTCTCAAGCTCCGAGCCTCATTCGGACAAGTTGGAAACCACTATAAGGAGTATTATCCGTATATGGCTCTCTATGAGCTCGACAAAAACGGAGGTTCTGCAGCTCTCTACAAGCAGAGCCTTGCCGCTTTCGACCTTCAGTGGGAAACGACACAGACTATTGACGTAGCTCTCGAAGGCCGTCTCTTTGACCGATTGAACTTCAATGTAGGTTATTTCGACAAGACTTCGAAGGACTTGATTTTTGCAGTAAAACTCCCTACTTCTGCAGGCGCATACGTATGGGGTAATACCAATATGGAAATGATGAAGAACATCGGTTCCGTTGCCAACAGGGGATTTGAAATCTCTGCAGACGTTGATATCACAAAAGGTGCGGTCAGATGGAATGTAGGCGCAGATGCAACTTTGCTCAGAAACAAAATACTCACACTTCCTGACCACGAAGATATAGCAAATGGCATGCAGCGTTATTCAGAAGGCCATAGCATTTATGAATACTACTACTACCATTTTGAAGGTGTGGATCAGATGACTGGTAATTCCCTCTACACGATTGATCCCGAAAAGACTGCCGATGCTACAAATGCCGGGAAGCTGGTGAATATCAACGGACAGGACTACACAACCGACGTTACCTATGCAATACGCGATTGGCGCGGTTCAGCGCTGCCTGACGTATACGGTTCCGTTCATACGGATCTTTCCTGGAAAGGTCTCAGCCTTCACGTTCTTGGCACATACCAACTCGGAGGCAAGGTATATGACTCTGAATATGCCAGCTTGATGTCAAACAGCAGTTCAAGCGCAAATGCACTGCATTCAGACATCAAGAAATCCTGGAACGGCATTCCCGCGGGCATAAGCGAGACTTCCGCCAACCGTATCGACCCTAACGGCATTCCTGTGAACGACAGCAACCTTGCCACATACAACAATGCCGGTTCAGACCGTTGGCTCACAAGTGCTTCATACTTCGTTTTGAAGAATATAACCCTCTCATACACACTCTCTCAGAAAGCCGTCAAGGCAATCGGTCTTCAGGGCCTTACCCTCAGTGCCGGCGTAGAGAATGCCTGGACCAAGACAGCCCGTCAGGGTCTCAACCCCCAGTATGGCTTCAGCGGCGGACAGGATGCGACATATACGACTGCACGCCTCTTCAACTTCGGTCTGAATCTTAAATTCTAAGTGAGTTGAACAAATAAAAGAAATCAATATGAAAAAGATATTCAGTAAAATTTCGGTAGCATCAGTTGTACTTGTTGCACTGACTACTTCTTGTGCAAAGGATTTTCTCGATACAGCTCCTACCGCCTCTGTTGCCACTGCTGACGTTTTTGCAAATACGGACAACGTCAAGATGGCGGTCAATGGTCTTGCATACCTTATGACCGTCCAGCACTCAGCATACTCTCAGGGTTGCAACGGTGAAAACCGAATCAAGTCAATCTACCAGGAGTATGGCTCCCAGGAGTTCCGTTACAACCAGATGGCACCGGGCTGGGCTTCCATTATGAATAACGAATATTACGCAAGGCCTACGACTACGTATGCATCTTATCCTTGGGTATATTATTATGAAATCATAGCTGATGCCAACACAATCATCTGCAATGTTGACAATGCCGACGGCTCAGATGACGAAAAGGCCTTCTACAAAGCTCAGGCTCTGACATTCCGCGCATACGCATTCACTATGCTGATGGAGATTTACTCAGTCCGTTGGAAAGATTCAAACAACGGTGCCGCTGACGGCATTGTCCTTCGCCTTGACGAATCAACGGAGGGTATGCCTGTCTCTTCTGCCGCACAGTGCTACACGCAGATTTATGCCGATTGCGACGAGGCCGTGAGGCTCTTCCAAGAATCAGGAATTGACCGTGGGGCCAATGAAGTCTGGCTTACCAACATCAACGTTGCGTATGCCGTAAAGGCACGCGCTGCATTGAACCGGGAAGACTATCAGACAGCTTTGACGAATGCCAAACTTGCGCGTGCAGGATATCCTCTTATGACCAATGCCGAGTACAAGGCAGGTTTCTGTGAACCCACGAGCGAATGGATTTTCGGCAGCTATGCCTCTGCGGAAGAAAATATGTGGTATTGGACATTCGGTACTCAATTCTCTTGCAACGGTTACTATGCAACCGCTTCCAAGTATGGTGCAGGAGACATCGAGAAGGAACTTACGGATCGTATGCCTGCTGAAGATGTCCGTATGAGTTGCTTCCTTACTATCGACAAACTTGGTCTGACGAATGACAACTATCTGAACTATATCGATAATACCTACGGCTATGTAAAAGACGACGACATTTGGGATGTTGCTGCCGGATACATTGCCGCTCAGACACCTTCAGGACTTGAAGAAGCTTATCAGTCCGGCTATTTTTACATCGGTGCACAGCTTAAATTCTGGGTGTTCGACACACCGGGTGTCAGTTATCTCTGCCATATCCGTTCAAGCGAAATGGTTCTCATCGAAGCTGAAGCCAACTACTTCCTTAACAACGAGAAAGCCGCTCAGGATGCTTTGGTTGAACTCAACAGTACTTCCGGACGTAATCCGGGCTATACCTGCAACAAAACTGGCAACGCGCTTTTCGAGGAAATCGTCGACTACCGTGAACTTGAGCTTTGGGGCGAAGGCTTCAACTGGAATGATATCAAACGCTGGAAACGTGATATTTCAAGGAAGTCATTTGCACAGGGTGGCAACTGCCACACTTCAACTGCAACCACAATCACGGCCAGCAGCAGTAACTGGACTTGGGCAATTCCCGAGTGCGAAACTCTCTACAACACTGAAATTAAGAAATAAACAGAAAGTGTATGTATAACTGAGATGCAAGCCTACGATAAAGTACGGCTTGACAGAATGAAAAGAAGTAGGCCGACCAAAGTTTTTTTGGCCGGCCTCTTTTTTTTAAATTCCTAAATAAAATCATATTAAATAAAGTTGTATTAAATAAAAACATTTAATAATTTTACCGAAAATTTTATTTATGGAAATACCTTTCAATTACGGACGAATCGTCACAGGTGAAAACTATACGGACAGGGTAGAAGACGTAAAGCATCTGAACAGCAATTTCAAGGCTCTGACAAACACCACCATCATTTCTCCAAGAAGATGGGGCAAATCATCTATGGTAAACAAAGCCATTGAGACTCTAAAGGAAACAAGTGATGAGTATATCTTCGTCTTTCTCGATGTCTTCAACCTCAAGACACAGGAAGCATTTCTTGAAGGTTATGCCAAAAGTGTTGCCCGTGCTTTTGACAACCATTCCGAACTGAAGCAGTTCATTTCCGAGGTATTGCCATCCAATATCCGAACTGAAATTCTTCTCGGAAATAAAAACATTTTTCCGGTTGAATTGAGAATATCCCTCGAACACGGCAATTCGAAAGAGTACTGTCCGAATATCCTTGATATGCCTCAGGAATTGGCTGAAAGAAAAGGGAAAAAGGTTATTGTCTGCATAGACGAATTTCAGGTAATAACTGAATACGAAGATTCCCTTGCATTTCAGAGAATGCTGAGGGCCGCCTGGCAAAGGCATACCAAAGTGGCCTATTGCCTGTTCGGTTCCAAATTCAATATGATGACCGAACTGGTAGGCAAGCCCAGGATGCCTCTGTACAAATTCGGTGATATGTTCTATCTCAAGAAGATAAGTACGGGAAACTGGGTTGAATTCATCACTGAAAGGTTCCGTTCAACGGGAAAATCAATATCCCAGGATACAGCCGAATATCTGGCAAATCTTGTTGAGAACCATTCATATTACGTGCAGCAGTTGGCCCAGCTCACCTGGTTCAGGACTGACGATATTTGCACGAAAGAAATAGTGGATGCGGCTTTTTCCGGACTCGTGGACCAGTTGAGTATGATATTTATACAGACGGTTGAATCTCTCACGTCCACCCAAAGCGAATTCCTGCGGGCTCTCTGTAACGGCGTAACGAGATTCTCTTCGACAGAACTGGTGAACAATTACAGGGTCGGTACCGCAGCCAATGTCAAAAATATAAGAAAAACTCTGGAAAAGAAAGAGATAACGACTTCATTCCCCAATCAGACTGAAATTCAGGATCCTCTTTTCAAATACTGGCTGAAAAACCATTATTTCATATAAGAAGCTGTTTGAATTTAATTACTCTCATTTCTTATGCATCTTTTTCGCGTCTTTGCACTTTCAATTCGGTCTCATACCAACCGGTATGCTCCCTCATTTCAAGCATAAACTCATCAAAAAAATCTGCGATAATAAATTTCGGCAATCAAATTTAAACAGCTTCTAAGAAGCTGTCCCCATTGGCCTTTTTACTTCATCTGTTTGGAACATTCCGAAAAAGATTCCAACTTTGTCTTTCGGAATGAAAACGTTCAGAAGGATAATGTCTTACGGCAGGCCGTATACGAAGTACTGGCCGCCATACCTGTTCCTGTCGGTCGTGTCGCTGGTATTCGGCATAATCAATTATGCCCTTCTGGGACCGTTGCTGACTGTCCTGTTCGAGAATGGTGACATCGCGACAGCGAAAGCTCTTCCGGAATTCGAACTGAGCGTGGATTATTTTTCGGCCCTCTTCAGTTGGGTTCTTTCCCAAGTGGCTGTAAAGCACGGCGTTATCGGGGCGCTTGTCTTTGTGTGCCTCGCTCTTGTGTTTGCCTGCTTCATCTGTGACCTCTGCCGGTATCTCTCCCAGAGGATACTTGTCAATATGAGGACACGGCTCCTGAAAAACCTGAGGAACGACATATTCAGGAAAATCACATCCCTTGACATAGGCTATTTCTCGGACCGGCGGAAGGGCGATGTCCTGTCTATAGTTTCCAATGACGTGAATGAGGTTCAGAACAGTGTCACCGGCAGTTTCCACATAATCCTGCGGGAGCCTCTGCTTGTCCTGGGCTTTCTGGCAATGCTCTTCTATATGTCTCCCCGTCTTACCGCGGTGAGTCTCGTTGCACTTCCCGTATGTGCAATTTTCGTGACCAGACTGACAAGGAGGATGCGCGCCGGAAGCAAGGAGGCCCAGACTCTCCTGGGAGCTATCATAAGCCATTTTGAGGAGGCTGTCAGCGGACTTCGCGTGGTCAGGGCTTTCGGTGCGGGGGAGTATCTTGCCTCCAGGTTCGAAAAGGTCAACGAGAAGCAGAGGCAGGTCCTGCGGAGCGTCTCGAACAGGCAGGAGATGGCTTCTCCGACTTCGGAGTTTCTGGGCATCACGATAGCTGCGGTGGTCCTTTTCTATGGAGGCTGGCTGAATATCCACGGCCAGCTCGGGATGGGGTGGCAGCAGTTCATAGTCTATATAATGTTCTACTGGAAGGTTCTGGAGCCGGCAAAGGCAATTGCCAATTCATACGCCGGAATCCAGAAGGGACTCGCTTCCGGTGAAAGGATTTTCTCGATTCTCGATGCGGAACCTCAGATAAAAGATGGCGTCATCCGTTTGGATTGTTTTGACAAGGAATTGAAATTGAGCAATGTATCTTTCGCGTATGACAGTGAGCCCGTGCTGAAGAACGTCAGTTTCACTGTCCCGAAAGGAAAGACGGTTGCGATAGTCGGCCCCTCCGGTGCGGGGAAATCCACGATAGCGGACCTTATTCCCAGATTCCGGGACGTTTCGTCAGGGTCAGTCACGGTTGACGGAGTGGATGTGCGTGACGTGCGTCTTGCAGATCTGGTCTCACTTATGGGAATAGTGGGGCAGGAGACGATACTTTTCAATGATACGGTCTATGCCAACATCACATTCGGGATGGAGGGGGTGAGCGAGGAACAGGTCCGCTCTGCCGCAAGGACTGCAAATGCGGAAGAATTCATTGAAAAGTTGCCGCTAGGGTATCAGACAAATATCGGAGACCGGGGCTCGAAGTTGTCCGGAGGGCAGCGGCAGCGCATCGCCATCGCCAGGGCCGTGCTCAAGAATCCGCCGATTCTCATTCTTGACGAGGCGACCTCTTCGCTTGACACGGAGAGCGAACACCTTGTCCAGGAGGCGATTTCCAAGCTGATGGTCAACCGTACCTGCATAGTCGTGGCACACAGGCTTTCAACAATCCGGCACGCCGACAATATCGTCGTTTTGAAGGAAGGCCGTGTGGTTGAGGAGGGAAATCACGAATTTCTTTTTGCGAATGACGGACTTTATTCACATCTTTGCAAGTTACAGTATTTTGAATGAGTAATACGGAGCCCAATATCAGATCTGTCAACAAGCTGCTTGAAGAGAGTTTCAGGCGGAACTGGGACTATCCCGCATTGTCTGATTATGGCGGAGAGACACTTTCCTACGGCCAGCTTGCGACCAGGATAGCCTGGCTGCATCTCTTTTTCAAGGAGGCCGGAATCAGGAAAGGGGACAAGATTGCCCTCTGCTCCCGCAATCAGATATACTGGGCGGTGACATATCTTGCCGCTATGACATACGGGGCTGTCATAGTTCCGATTCTTCACGAATTCAAGCCTGCCAACATCGCCCATCTGGTCGACCACTCCGATTCAAAAATGCTCTTTGTGGGCGGGCGGGTATGGGACAATGTCCTGTATGAGGATTTCTCCTCAATGGATGCCGTGGTCAGGTTCCCCGGCTATGAGGTGGTTCAGGCGAACAAATCCAACATATTGAAAGTCAGGGAGAGGATTGACAGGAAGTTCGAGGAAAAATATCCCCACGGATATGCTCCCGAGGACATTGACTACTATCTCGACAGACCCTCCAATCTCGCTCTTATCAGTTATACTTCAGGCACTTCCGGTTTCTCGAAAGGGGTGATGATTCCCTTCAGGGCCCTTTTCTCGAATCTGGTGTTCGCAAAGGAGGTCGAGCCGCAGATGGACCATCGGTCAAATATGCTCTCGATTCTCCCCGCGGCCCATATGTTCGGTATGGTGTTCGAATTCCTCTTTGAGATGGCAATCGGCGCCCACGTACACTTCCTGACAAGGCTTCCCAGCCCCAGGATTCTTCTCGGGGCCTTCTCCGAAATCAAACCGGACGTAATCGTGACGGTTCCGATGATTCTGGAGAAACTCTACAAGAATACGATTCTTCCCGCCATCAGCAAGAGGGTCAACAAATTTCTCCTCAATGTGCCCATTGTGGACCAGTTTGTATTCGGAAAGATAAAAGACCGTCTAAATGCGGCTCTGGGAGGGAATTTCAAGGAGGTGATAATAGGAGGGGCCCCGTTCAACAGGGATGTGGAACTTCTGCTGGCAAAGATGAATTTCCCCTATACGGTGGGATACGGAATGACGGAATGTGCCCCGATAATCACTTTCGTGCCCAGCGAATGCACCCGCCTGTACTCCTGTGGAAAGCCGACGCCCAGAATGTCGGTCAAGATTGATTCCCGGGATCCTCTTGCCATCCCCGGAGAGATTATGGTAAAGGGAGACAATGTCTTTACGGGCTACTACAAGAATGATAAGGCGACAGCTGCGGCGTTTACTCGCGACGGATGGTTCCGTACCGGGGACATCGGCGTATTCGACAATGACGGATACCTTTATATAAAAGGGAGGAAGAAGAGTATGATTCTGGGACCTTCCGGGCAGAACATCTATCCGGAGGAGATAGAGAGCGTCATCGACAACATTGATGTGGTGATGGAGTCCCTTGTAATCGAGGACAACGGCTCGCTGGTCGCTCTGGTCTACCCCGATATCAGGAAAATGAATGTGGAGCAACTCTCACCGGGCGAGATTGATGAAAAGTGCAGGGAGTTGATGGCGACGATAAACAATCAGTTGCCGAAGTACAGCCAGATATCGTCCGTGGAACTTGTTCCGGAGGAATTTGACAAGACCCCCAAACACAGTATCAAGCGTTATCTGTATCAGAGATAGGATTTTATGGATACAAAATTTGATAAAAGCTACCTTGAAATGGCCCGGGTGTGGGCCAGAAACTCCTATTGCACGAGGAGGCAGGTGGGAGCCCTGATAGTCAAGGACAGAATGATAATCTCAGACGGGTATAACGGTACTCCGGCCGGTTTTGAGAACGTATGTGAGGACGAGAACGGGGTTACGAAACCTTATGTGCTTCACGCGGAGGCCAATGCCATTACAAAAGTCGCAAAGAGCAGCAACAGCAGCCTCGGCGCCACGATGTATGTCACGGCATCCCCCTGCATAGAATGCGCAAAACTTATCATTCAGGCGGGTATCAGACGCGTTGTATACAGCGAGGACTATCGCAGTTCGGAGGGGCTTGACCTGCTCCGCCGTGCCGGGATAGAGGTTGAAAAGAGTGAAGGGTGATATGGAGATAAAAAGAGTGAACAGAATTCTCACCGCCGTGCTTTGGGCGGTAATACTGGTGCTGGTCATAGTGTCGGTATTCGCTATGAAAAACCGGGCAGCGCGGAAAATCACGATTCCTGACGGGGATTGGGCGAAGCTCATGCTCGTTCTGGGGAGTGTTGACAAGGATTATGTGGATGAGATTGACCAGGCAAAGGTGACGGAGGATATTCTTCCGAACATAATGTCCGAACTTGACCCTCATTCCGTATATCTTCCCCCCAGGGAGCTGGAGGTGGCGGAGGAGGATCTGCAGGGCGGATTCGACGGGATAGGAATACAGTTCACGGTTCCTGAAGATACCGCCGTGGTGTCGCAAGTCATTTCGGGAGGGCCGTCGGAAAAGGCGGGACTTCTCTCCGGAGACCGTATCGTCAAAGTGGATGACAGAACTATCGCCGGCGTGAAGATGCCTCAGGATTCGATGGTCAGACTGATGAAGGGCAAGAGGGGTACAAAAGTGCTGATATCAGTCAAAAGGGCCGGGGAGAATTCTCTGCTCGAATTTCCCATAATCAGGGACAAGATACCCGTGAATACCGTAGATGCCTCATTTATGGTGGATGACACGACGGGTTACGTGAAACTGTCGAAATTCGCCAAGACCAGTTATTTCGAATTCATTACTTCTGTCATCAAACTTCGCTCGGAAGGTATGAAGCGTCTGGTCTTTGACCTCAGAGACAATGCCGGAGGATATCTTGACCAGGCTATCATGCTGTCCAACGAATTTCTGGCAAAAGGTGATCTCGTGGTATATATGGAGGGAAGGAAACGTGCGCGTCAGGATGTCTTTGCGGATGGCAGGGGCACTTGCCAGGATCTCGAACTGGCCGTGCTGATTGACGAAGGCTCCGCTTCATCCAGCGAAATATTTGCCGGAGCAATGCAGGACAATGACAGGGCCGTACTCTATGGTCGCCGTTCCTACGGGAAGGGATTGGTTCAGGAGCCGGTCTATTTCAGCGACGGTTCCGGGATAAGGCTGACGGTGGCAAGATATTACACTCCTGCGGGAAGGTGTATACAGAAGCCGTACGATGAATATGATACCGATTTGTTACAGAGATATCGTCACGGAGAGATGATGAGTGCCGACAGCATCAAGGTGAATGACACTCTCAAATTTGCCACGAAAGGCGGCCGTACCGTATACGGAGGGGGCGGAATCATTCCGGACGTCTTTGTTCCGCTGGATACCAGCGGGGTTACGGATTTCCTCGTTTCCTGTAACAGATTGAGCCTTCAGGCGAAATTCTCGAATCAGATTGCCGACCGCTATCGGGAAAAACTTCGCTCGATTGAAGATATGAAAAGCCTCGACAGCTTCCTTGACGGTCTTGGCCTGAAGGAAAGGTTCATCAAATACGCGGCCCAGTCCGGCGTCATCGTCAAAGATGGTGAATGGGAGATTTCCGGTGAGATAATCGAGGTTCAGTTGCGTGCCCTCATAGGAAGGAACACCCCGATGAACGACAATGCCTTTTACCGCATCTATCTCTCGATTGACAATGTTGTTGAAGCAGTTTTGAAAAAATAAATTCTGACCATATATGAAACTATCCCAATTCAAATTCGATCTGCCCGCTGACAGGGTGGCAAAATATCCTTCGGAAGAGCGTGATGAATGCAAGTTGATGGTGCTTGACAGGAAAACAGGCGCCATTCAGCATCATGTTTTCAAGGAACTTCTTCAGATTTGTCCTGAAGGCTCCTCCGAGCCCTATATCAAGCCGCACGATCTGTTTGTTTTCAACGACGCGAAAGTGTTCCCGGCAAGGCTTGTCGGTAACAAGGAGAAGACCGGGGCCAAAATCGAGGTGTTCCTCCTGAGGGAACTCAACAGCGAACAGAGACTTTGGGACGTTCTTGTCGACCCTGCCCGCAAAATCAGAATCGGGAACAAACTCTATTTCGGGGAAAATGATTCTCTCGTTGCGGAAGTTATTGACAACACAACCTCCAGAGGCAGGACATTGCGTTTCCTTTTCGACGGAACATACGAGGAGTTCAAGGACACTCTGTATCATATGGGGTCGCTTCCGATTCCCAAATGGGTAAGGGCTCAGGCGGAAGAGATAGACACCGAGCGTTTCCAGACAATATACGCGAAGAATGACGGAGCTGTCTCGTCTCCCGCAGCAGGACTTCACTTCAGCAAGATTCTTTTCAAGAGGATGGAACTTGCCGACGTGGATTCGACTTTCATCACCGTCTATATGGGCAATGCCCACTTCCGTGCAGTTGACGTGGAGGATCTTTCCAAGCACAAGATGGACTCCGAGAAGGTGGTCATACCTGCGGAAAGCGCGGCTGCCGTCAACAGGGCCAAACGTGAAGGACACAAGGTGGTCGCCGTGGGAATAACAGTTGTGAGGGCGCTTGAGACATATGTGACCACAACAAGCGAAATCAGGGAGTTTGACGGATGGACGAACAAGTTCATATTTCCTCCCTATCACTATTCCATCCCTGATGCGATGATAACGAATTTCCACCTCCCCCAGAGCACGATGCTGATGAACGTCGCCGCTTTCGGAGGTTTCGACAACGTGATGAATGCCTACCAGGTCGCTTTGAAAGAGGGATATCAGTTCGGCACTTACGGTGATGCGATGCTGATTATATAATTTTTACGTTTCAGACATATCGATTCGGGTCGCGTTCCTTACCTTTATAAAAAAAAGATGGAACGCGACTCTGTTGTTTATTGGTGTGCCCTCAACCGCGTTTTTGCCGAGAAGTCTGATGCGGGAGTGCTCCTTGCAGGAATGTTTCCCCGGATTGGGGAATTGTTCTCTCTCGATGCAGGCGAGCTGCTTGAGATAATGCCCCGCGGTGAAAAATATGTCTCCCGGCTGAAGGATCCTCGTCTTCTCGAATGGGCTGAGAAGGAAGTGGAATGGGCCGGAAGATATGATATCCGTTTGGAAACGTTTATTTCCGAAGGTTATCCGTCCCGGCTCAGGGAATGTCCAGACCCTCCGCTTATGCTCTACAGCAAAGGCCCGGCGGATTTGAATCCGGAACGGGTCGTTTCGATAGTCGGGACCAGGAGGGCTTCCTTCTACGGCAGGTCGTCTCTTCAAAAGATTATGGAAGCAATGGCTCGATATGATGTGAAACCGCTGATAGTCAGCGGTCTGGCGTTTGGAATCGACGGTGCTGCGCATCAGGCTGCACTGGAACTTGGCCTGCCTACGGTGGCCGTTCTCCCCACAGGCCTTGATGAGATATATCCCCGGAAACATCGGGAACTGGCGGCGGAGATACTCGGCGACGGGGCTCTGGTCACTGACTTTCCGAGCCGGACCATGCCTGAAAGGCATACGTTTGTACGCCGCAACAGAATAATCGCCGGCATGTCAGACGCTGTAGTTCTGGTGCAGTCCTATGCCAAGGGGGGCGGCCTTATCACGGCTTCTCTGGCAAGTCAGTATGACAGGGAGGTGTTTGCAGTTCCAGGCAATATGGATGACCCCTCTTTCGCAGGATGCAACAACCTGATATACAAGAATGGAGCGGTGATTGTAAATTCTCCTGAGGCTATTGCTGACACGATGGGGTGGCATCAGCGTGCACCTGCGGAGCCGGAACTGTTCGACAATCTCTGCACGGCGACGGGCGGCGCCATACTGGCCCTTCTGAAGGATAACGGGCCTCTCTCTCTTGAAGACATTGTCGCCATTTCAGGCAAACCTTCCCGGGAGCTTATGCCCGAAATTCTGACGTTGGAAATGAACGGCCGCATACGTAACGACCACCATTTTTACTATCTTTGTAATTGATGGAATTGATAGACACACATTCTCACATATATGACGAGGCGTTTGACGACGATTTCGAGCAAGCTGTCTCAAGAGCCCGCGAAAACGGAGTGTCAGCCCTTGTCCTGCCGGGAATAGACATCGCCTCCTATGACAGGATGATAGCCGCCGCAGACCGGTTGGAAGGCTATGCATACCCCTGCATAGGCCTCCATCCGACCTCCGTGGGGCCGTCGTGGAAGGAGGAACTCCAGTTTGTCAGGGACCATCTCGGTGACCGTAGGTTCTACGCCATAGGTGAGGTGGGGCTCGATTTTCACTGGTCCGACGAATTCGGCAGTGAGCAGATCAGAGTATTCGAAGAGCAGATAGAAATCGCCGCGGAAAACGACCTTCCCCTGATCATACATCTCCGCGATGCAACCGAACAGATGCTCCGCGTCCTCGAAGATATGAAAGGCGTTCCTGTCAGGGGTACGATGCACGCATTTTCGGGCAGTTACGAGACATACAGGCAGTATCTGAGCTATGGAGACTTCAAGTTCGGCATAGGCGGAGTCTCTACATATAAGAACGCCGGAGTCGCCAGGACGATAGAGAGGATGTCCCTTTCGGACATAATCCTCGAAACAGATTGCCCGTGGCTCACTCCCGTTCCTCACCGGGGGGAGAGGAACGAAAGCTCTTACGTCAGGTATATAGCGGAGAAAGTGGCGTCAATCAAAGGCATTACAGTCGGGGAGGTGGCGTCTGTCACAAGCGCAGGCGCGCGTTCCCTGTTCAAATTGGACTCATAAGCTATGAAACGAATTCTTCTCATTTACACGGGCGGAACCATAGGAATGAAGCGGGACTCCGAAACAGGGGTTCTCAAACCGTTCGATTTCAACCAGATAACGGATGTGGTTCCGGAGCTGCACGACTTGGGGCACGTCATCGACAATGTGTCATTCGACCCTATCATCGACTCTTCCGATGTCCGTCCGGCTCTCTGGGTTGATCTCTGCCGGCTCATTGAGAGCAGATATTCCGAATATGACGGATTTGTGGTGCTCCACGGGACCGACACGATGGCATATTCCGCATCTGCGCTCAGTTTCATGCTGGAGAATTTGGAAAAGCCTGTGATTTTCACCGGGAGCCAGCTCCCGATAGGTGTGCTGCGCACTGACGGCCGGGACAACCTGCTCTCTTCCATAGAGATAGCGGCCGCACAGGATGCGGACGGGCACGCGATTGTCCCCGAAGTGTGCATATATTTTGAGAACTGCCTGTATCGCGGAAACCGCACGACCAAGAACAATGCGGAGGATTTCAACGCTTTCGTATCGGCCAACTGTCCTCCTCTGGCCCAGGTGGGCATACACATCAAGTACAACCGTCAGCAGATAATCTATCCGAGACAGTGGGGCAAGCCGTTGGCAATCAATACCGATTTGGATACGCGGGTTGCAATAATGAAGATATTCCCCGGAATGTCCTCCGAATATGTGGAGGCCATCCTCGGAATGGGAAATCTCAAGGCTGTCGTTTTGGAAACTTACGGGTCGGGTAATTCTACGACGGAGCCCGGATTCCTCGATGCGATATCTTCTTTCACCCAAAGCGGGGGAATCGTCCTGAACGTGACTCAGTGTCAGGCCGGCAGCGTCGATATGGGAGCGTATGCAAACGGCGCCGCGCTGGGTAAGGCGGGAGCGGTCAGCGGCTATGACATAACCACCGAGTCTGCGTTGACCAAACTGTTTATTCTCCTTGGCAGATATTCCGATATGAACATAGTCCGCCAGTATCTTTCTGTCAATATGTGTGGAGAAATTTCGAAATAGAGTGCTTTTTTTAAAAAAAAATCATTAAATTGCACTTTGATTTGTGGGCAGACTGTGCCTGCGAGTCATTGGTTTTTGAAGAAATATTTAACCAAAACATTGTTTAATAATTAATTACAAAACTTATGAAAAAAATTTTCATGTTTTTGGCAGTTATCGGTATCCTTGCTGTTTCTGCCGAGTTCCAACAAGCCAACGCCAAGGCTGCCGCTCCGGTCGTTCCTGACACAGAGGAGGTGAATCCTTTCGACGCACCCCAGGAGACCCAGCCCATGCACCAGGCAATCAAGAAGATTTTCATTGAAGGTGGTGCCACTTTCATGTCTTTGATTCTTGTCTGCCTTGTTTTTGGTCTTGCAATTGTCATTGAAAGAATTCTTACCTTGAGCCTTGCACAGCAGAACTCCAAGAAGCTTGCGGCAAAAGTTGAAGAGAAACTCAAAGCCGGTGACATCGACGGAGCACTCGACATCTGCCGTGATACCCGCGGCCCCGTGGCAAGCATCTACTATCAGGGACTTCTCCGCGTGAAGGAAGGTCAGGATATCGAAAACATCGAGAAATCAGTTGTTTCCTACGGTTCCGTACAGATGGGACAGCTTGAAAGCGGAATGAGCTGGATCGCTCTCTTCATCGGTATCGCACCTATGTTGGGATTCATGGGAACAGTGCTCGGTCTTATTCAGGCATTCGACGCAATCGAAGTTGCCGGTGATATCAGCCCGGCATTGGTTGCAGGTGGTATGAAGGTTGCTTTGATTACTACTGTCGGTGGTCTTGTAGTTGCAATTATCCTCCAGATTTTCTACAACTACCTCGTATCAAAGATTGACGGTGTAGTCGTTGATATGGAGAATGCTTCCATTGACCTCGTTGACCTTCTTGTCAAATACAGAAAATAACCAACATCCCTGACTTATTATGAAAGTTTTCAAATATATCGAGTATGCGCTTCTGGCCATTTCTCTGGTATTGTTCGTCATAGCGATGCCGTCCATTGTGACGGTGGACTCACCTATGCTGAACGTAACCTTGGGCTGGGCGTATGTCTTGGTGGCGGTTTCCTTGATTTTCACCCTCGGCTTCCCCTTGGTGCGCGCTTTCATGGACAAGAAGAGCCTTGTCAAGCTGATAGCGCTCGTGGTGGTTGTCGTGGTGATTGTCGGTGGCGCCTACCTGATTGCTCCGGGTAATCCCGTCAATGTCAACACCAACGTAACTGAAGCTACTTTCAAGTTCACTGATGCCGCACTTTTCATCTGCTACCTTTTCGTGGCTGCGGCTTTGGGCGTTCTTGTATGGAGCGGTGTCCGTAAAGTAATAAACAAATAGAGTATGGCTTCCAAAAAGACTCCCGAAATTAACGGCTCATCTATGGCGGACATATCTTTCATTGCATTGATATTCTTCCTGATGGTG
This sequence comes from Candidatus Cacconaster scatequi, assembly GCA_018065305.1. Lineage (GTDB taxonomy): Bacteria > Bacteroidota > Bacteroidia > Bacteroidales > UBA932 > Cacconaster > Cacconaster scatequi. The sequence goes on from JAGHTO010000053.1 coordinate 19,125, forward strand.
ACGACTATGGACAAGGAGGAGGGTATTTCACGCCGTCTTCCCGCACTCCCTACTGAAGAACAGAAGGCAGAGGACCAGAAAGTCAACCGTCGTAATATCATTGAGGTGAAGATAAACTCCAACGATAGATTGTTTGCCGGTAACCAACCGATGGATGTCCGCCTGCTTAAAGATAAAATCAAAGAGTTCCTGACCAACCCCAATGATGACCCCAATCTTCCCGAAAAGAAAGTTGAGGAAATCGAAGGTCTTGGCCCCGTCACCATGTCAAAGGGTGTCATTTCTCTCCAGAACGACCGTGGTACGACTTACAGCAAGTATATTGAAGTCCAGAACGAGATTATACGTGCTGTGAACGAGCTTCGTGACGACTTCTCAATGAAGACATACGGAAAGAAATATGCCAAACTTGACAGCGACAAGCAGGATCTTGTCCGTAAAGCAGTTCCTCAGAGCGTTTCTGAAGCAGAACCGAAGGATGTAAAAAAGAAGAAATAGGAGGAATCTCATATGGCTAAGTTTATCAAAAAGGAAAGCGGCGACATACCTGCCATCGGTACGGCATCACTTCCCGACATCGTTTTCATGATTCTGATGTTCTTTATGGTTTCAACCTCAATGCGTCAGACTGAAAGAAAGGTGAAAGTTGTGTTGCCTCAGGCTACCGAAATTGCGAAACTCGAAAGAAAGGACCTTTCATCATACATATATGTAGGTACTCCTACCAACCAGTATGTGGCACAGTATGGTACAGAGTCCCGTATCCAGCTCAACGATTCCTTCAGGAACACTGATGACATCCGTGACTTCATCGCCGCCGAGCGTGAAAACCTCAGCGAGGTGGACCGTCCGTTCATGACAGTCAGCATCAAGGCTGACCAGGATACCAGAATGGGTATCATTACGGATATCAAGCAGGAACTTCGTCGTTGCTCTGCATTGAAGATTATGTACGGTGCCAGAAAGGGCAAGTAATTTTATAGAACGTTTGAACGAAGGGTGGTCAAAAGTGCCACCCTTTGTTTTATGTAAATGATTTTTTTGTTGAAGAAATGAAGACTTTAAAAAATATATTCACCATTCTGCTTCTCGTTGCCGTCGTCTCCTCTTGCGGAGAAAAGAAAGCCAAGTATGTTTTCTATTTCATTGGCGATGGAATGGGCTTTACCCACGTGGCTGCTGCTGAAGCATATCTTTCTCAGGAGCGTGGGGTCATTGGCATGGACACATTGAGCTTTACCCGTTTCCCTGTTCTGGGTATAGCTACGACATATTCCTCAAGTAATCCGATAACTTGTTCTTCTGCTGCCGGAACAGCGCTTTCAACAGGATCGAAGACCAATAACGGAATGCTCGGCGTCACTCCCGACGGGCAACCCCTGACCAGCATAGCGTACAAGATTCACGATGCCGGTTTTGCAGTAGGCGTGACTTCCACCGTCGGAATCAACCACGCGACACCTGCAGCCTTCTATGGACATTCCAAGAGCCGCGATGACTATTACGATATCATCCAGGAACTGCCTCAGACAGGATTCGAGTTCTTTGCCGGCGGCGGTATTCTCTCTCCCAGAGGCAAGGATAAGGACCAGAAGTCAGCTTATGACATCATAGGTGAATCCGGGTACAAGATTGCTTACGGTATCAAGGATTTCAATACGAAGAAGGATTCCGACAGATTCCTCCTTGTACAGAAAGAGGATTCGGAAGATGCTGTTCCGTACGCTTTCGGACGTCCTGCAGGTGCCTTGACCCAGGCTCAGATTGTGGAGGCTGCAATCGAAATTTTGGAGCGTAATGAGAAGGGATTCTTCCTTATGTCGGAAGGCGGACAGATTGACTGGGCCGCTCACAGCCAGGATCTTGCCAGCACCGTATTCGAGGTGATTGACTTCTCCACCGCAATCCAGGTGGCGGTCGAGTTCTACAAGAAGCACGCTGATGAGACTCTGATTGTCGTCACTGCCGACCACGAAACCGGTGGCATTGCGCTGGGACGCCATCATTATACGTTTGACCTGACGGTCATCGATGAACTTACATCTCCGGATGCCCCTCACACAGTGGCAGACTATATGGGCAATGACAAGGCCGTCAACGATTTGAATGAAAGAGCCGGTATCGGTTGGACGACATTCTCGCATTGCGGCGCTCCAGTTCCCGTATGGGCCATAGGAGTGGGCAGCGAGAAGTTTGCGGCACGTCAGGACAACACTGACATTCCCAAGAAGATATGCTCAATTATGGGGGTTGAATTTTAATTGAATATTTTGACAGAGATTGATGATGAGAAGGATAAAGGATTATCTGAACGGTCAGCCCGAGAACGGAATAACAGTCAAAGGCTGGGTCAGGACAAAGAGGGGAAACAAGAACGTGGCCTTCATTGCGCTCAACGACGGCTCTACGATAAACAACATACAGGTTGTATGTGACGTCGCTTCTTTTGACGAACAGATTCTGAAGCAGATTACGACAGGCGCCTGCATCTGCGTCAAGGGAGATTTGGTTCCGTCGCAGGGGGCAGGTCAGTCAGTTGAGGTACAGGCCCGCGAAATAGAGGTTTATGGAGTCGCGGATCCGGAGACATATCCGCTCCAGAAAAAGGGGCACAGTATGGAATTTCTCCGCGAGATAGCGCATCTCCGTCCCCGTACCAATACGTTCGGAGCGGTCCTTCGAATCAGGCACGCAATGGCGTTTGCCATTCATAAATTCTTTAATGACAAGGGATTCTGCTATCTGCATACCCCTCTTATCACGGCTTCGGACTGTGAAGGAGCGGGGGAGATGTTCCAGGTGACTACTCTTGACCCCGACAATCTGCCAAGGCTGGAGGATGGGACCATAGATTACAGTCAGGATTTCTTCGGAAGGCACACCTCGCTTACGGTGAGCGGCCAGCTTGAAGGGGAACTCGGGGCGATGGCTCTCGGGAATATCTATACTTTCGGCCCCACGTTCCGTGCGGAAAACTCCAATACCCCGCGTCACCTCGCGGAGTTCTGGATGATTGAGCCGGAGATGGCGTTCTATGACGTCAACGACCTTATGGACCTTGAAGAGGAGTTTATCAAGTATCTCGTTCAGTATGCTCTTGACAACTGTCAGGACGACATTGCATTCCTGACCAAGATGATTGACCCCGAACTGACGGACAGGCTCAATAGCGTAGTATCAACGGATTTTGTCCGTCTGACCTACACGGAGGGTATCGACATTCTGCTCAAGAGCGGACAGAAGTTCGAATTCCCCGTATCCTGGGGCGTTGACCTGCAGAGCGAGCACGAACGATATCTTGTCGAGAAACATTTCGGAAAACCGGTGATTCTGACGGATTATCCCAAGGATATCAAGGCGTTCTATATGAAGCAGAACGATGACGGGCGCACGGTCCGCGGCACTGACGTGCTCTTCCCGAAAATCGGCGAGATTATCGGTGGGTCGGAGCGTGAGTCGTCATTGGAGAAGTTGAACAACCGCATTGCAGAACTGAAGATGGATACTAAGAATCTCTGGTGGTACATCGATACCCGCAGATTCGGCAGCTGCCCGCACAGCGGATTCGGTCTCGGTTTCGAAAGACTTCTCCTTTTCGTGACAGGAATGTCGAATATCAGGGACGTCATACCTTTCCCCAGAACCCCCAAGACAGCCGAATTTTAAAAATCGAAGTTATGTTGGTCATCGGTATTGCAGGCGGTTCCGGCTCCGGAAAATCAACGGTAGTCAGGGAGATAATCAAAAGAGTGCCCTCCACCGAACAGGTGGTGGTGATTCCTCAGGACTCCTATTACAAGGACCAGAGCCATCTTTCCATGGATGAACGGCAGGCTCTGAACTTCGACCACCCGGATTCCATAGACTTCGACCTGCTCAACCGGCAACTTGCCGAGCTGAAGTCAGGAAAGGCGGTGGAACAGCCCCAATATTCTTATCTTACCTGTTCGAGGCTTGCGGAGACAGTCAGGGTCGAGCCCGCGGATATCGTGATAATAGAAGGTATACTCGTATTCTGCAACAAGAAGCTGCGTGACCAGATGGACATCAAGATATATGTCGATGCCGATGATGACGACAGGCTGATGCGTATAATAGAGCGGGACATAGCGCAGAGAGGGAAGACTGTTCCGTGGGTGATTGACCGTTACAACAAGACGGTTAAGCCGATGCATCTGGAATTCATAGCTCCCAGCAAGCGGTACGCCGACATAATAGTGCCTCAGGGCGGTCACAACATCGTGGCGATCAAGGTGCTCTGGGAAGGAATCAGAAGATTTGTGGGGCAGGAACAATGTGGCTGAAGATAAAGCAAATAATAAACGAACATAAGGTCGGGTTCTACTCGACCGCGATTTTTCATCTTCTGGCCCTTATCATTCTGCTTTCGTTTTCCATAGGGACCGTGGCGCAGTCGGAGACCTCCTTTGTCCTCGATTTTACCAAGCAGGAGGAACTGGAGAGACAGGAGAGGGAGATGGAATTCAAGGAGAACGTCAAGGAGCAGCTGGAGGACATTCTGAAATCCACGAGACAGGATATCAGGAACGTGGCCGTGGATGCCGGGAGCAAACTCAAGGACGACCGTTTCAAGAATCCTTCCGAGGTTTATGACCAGGCGAAGGAACTTCAGCGGAAACTCGACGCGTCGGCCAGAGAGGCCAAGGCGCAGAGGGATGCCGACGATGCTGCGGAACTTGCCTCAAAGAATGCCCGCAGCGATGAGGAGGAGAGCAACCAGTCCACTTATCGTGGACCTTCCGTGATATCATACGAACTGGAGGGAAGGAAAGCCATTTACCTGCCGGTTCCGGCATACAAGGGCTACGGCTCCGGAGACGTGCTGGTGGAGATTGAAGTCAACCGCAAGGGCAGGGTGACAGCCGCGAGGGTGCTGACAACAGCCTCAAGCGCGGATGATGCGTTGCACGAGTTTGCAATCGAGGCTGCGAAACGCTCCCGGTTCAGTTCGTCGGAGACGGCGGACAAGTCCCAGACAGGAACCATATTATACAGATTCATTGCTCAATAGAGATTGCTTATGAATACTAATCCTGACATTTTTACTACGATAGACGGCATTAACGTCACGCTTAATGCCGGCGGAATGGAGACGGTCAATATCGTTCTCGCCTTCATAATGTACGGAGTGGCCTTGGGAATCCGGCCCAAGATGTTCAAGAACGTCTTCCTCAAGCCCAAATCCGTGATAGCGGGAGCAATCTGCCAGTTTATCCTGCTGCCTTTGTTCACGTTCCTTCTCGCCCTTGCATTCGGAAACAACATTTCCTGGTCGATGGCTCTGGGTATGATATTGGTAGCGGCCTGTCCGGGCGGGAACATCTCCAATTTCATGAGTTCACTTTCGAGGGCCAACGTGGAATTGTCCGTCAGTCTGACAGCAATCAGCACCGCGCTGGCCGTAGTGGCCACACCTTTCAACTTCTGGCTGTACGGGAACCTCTACCTGCACTTCGCCAACATCCACGGAGAGATACCGGCACTGACAATACCTCTGTGGGATGTGTTCAAGACCATTTTCATCCTTCTGGGCATTCCGTTGGTACTAGGGATTCTGACTTCACACTTCCTTCCCAAGGTGGCGGCTTTCCTCAAGAAGCCTTTGCAGTACATAAGCATCGTCTTCTTCCTGGCGATTGTCGTCCTCTCCTTTATGGGCAATATGGATGCATTCCTCAGATGCATCAAATATATATTCTTTGTCGTCCTGCTGCATAATCTCCTGGCCCTTACAATCGGTTTTTCAACGGCATCGCTGCTGCATCTCCCCAGGAAGGACAGACGGACCCTGACTATTGAGACGGGAATCCAGAATTCCGGTCTCGGACTTGTGCTTCTTCTCGGAACCTCCATATTCTCGGCCCTGCCGCCTCACGGAGGAATGCTTGTGATTACCGCCTGGTGGGGTGTATGGCACATCATCAGCGGACTGACCATATCATTCATTTTCAAAAAATCCCGAAAACAGCTATGATTATGGAGATGAAAGAATACATAGAACGAAACAGGGAAAGGTTCTTTGAAGAACTTTTCGGCCTTCTCAGAATTCCTTCCGTGAGTTCGGACCTCTCCAAAAAAGAGGATATGGTATGCTGCGCGCAATATCTGGCGAATCTTCTGAAAGAGGCAGGCGCGGACAGGGCGGAGTTATGTCCGACTGAAGGCAATCCTGTCGTTTTTGCCGAAAAGACGGTCAACCCGGATGCTCCGACCGTTCTGGTTTACGGCCACTATGACGTGATGCCCGTGGACCCGATAGAGCTGTGGGATTCGGACCCTTTCGAGCCTGAAATCCGTAACGGTGCGATATACGCCCGCGGTGCCAATGACGACAAGGGGCAGACATTCATCCATATAAAGGTATTCGAATACCTTGTCCGCGAGGGAAAATTGAAGCATAACGTGAAGTTCATCCTCGAAGGGGAGGAGGAGATGGGTTCGGAAGCGCTGTCGAAGTGGATTCCGCAGCACAGGGACCTTCTCAGGAGCGATATAATGCTTGTCTCCGACACGACGATGATTTCGGACAAGGTTCCCTCAATCAATTGCGGAATGAGGGGCATAACCTATATGGAGGTTAAGGTTACGGGCCCCGACAAGGATCTGCATTCCGGACACTATGGCGGTGCCGTGGTAAACCCTCTCAATGCACTCTGCCGGATGATTGCTTCTTTGATCGATGAAGAGGGCCATATTACAATCAAAGGTTTTTATGATGATGTAATCGACCTTTCCGATGAGGACAGGAAGATGCTCTCGCGTGCCCCGTATGATGAAGCCGAATACAAGGCCTCCATCGGTGTCGATGACCTCGCCGGAGAGAAGGGATATTCTACTCTCGAGAGAGTGGGGATAAGGCCCTGTCTTGATGTCAACGGGATATGGGGAGGCTATATCTCCGAGGGGTCCAAGACCGTGATTCCTTCCTGCGCCCACGCCAAGATTTCGATGAGGCTTGTGCCGAATCAGGAGAGTGGAAAGATTGCGGAACTCTTCTCCGCGCATTTCAAGGCGATTGCCCCCGAAGGGGTGAAAGTCGAAGTTGAGGAGAAGCACGGAGGTGACGGTTTCCTGATTCCAATCAGTTCTGCCGCCTACAGGGCTGCATCCAAGGCTATGGAAGAGGTTTACGGGATAGAGCCGGTGCCGAGCCGTGGCGGGGGCAGCATTGCAATCCTCGCCCAGATGCAGCGGGAGTTGCATTCCGACCCTCTTCTGATGGGGTTCGGACTGGAGAGAGACGTGATACATTCACCCAATGAGAGTTTCCTTATCGATCAGTTGTTCAAGGGAATGCGCTCTGTGGCTCTCTTCTATGACTATTTTCAGGATACCCTGTAACAAAATATATAATTGTGATGAAAAGATTTGTGCTGTTGGTTTGTGCCGTGATGCTCTCCTGGGCCGCTGAGGCCGGGGATGCTGCGGCGTTGTTCCGGAGTTATTCCGAAAAGGAGGGTGTCACAGCGGTCACCCTTACAGGAAGGACATTCAATCTCATGAAACCATTCCTCGGTTTGGACAGGGAGACGAAACGCCTTTTCAATGCTCTGAACCTGCAGAGGATGGATATGCTTGAGATTGACTGCAAATCCTCCTCCATCGACAGGGGCAAGGTCCTTGAAGACCTTTCGGGTCTGTGCGCTGATTCGCTCTATGTGAGCATCCGCACCTTGTCAGACGCTGACATAGAGGAGAATTCCGATTTCCTTTTCAGAATTGAAGGGGAGAGGATTGTGGATGTCGTCATCTATGCGCTTAAAGGCGACGGGCTCGTGGCGATGATGGTCTCCTGTGACGCTGAACTCTCCCGTATCAAGGCGGCGCTGGGCGAAAAACGCAATGATTGAAGATGAAACTTGTACTGCAACTTTTCTTTTCTTTCTTTAAAATCGGAGCATTCACATTCGGCGCCGGGTATGCAATGATTCCGATGATTGAAAAGGAGGTCGTCGAGAAAAAGAAATGGTTCGAAAGGGAGGACTTCTATGACAGATTCACTCTGGCGCAGAGTGCTCCCGGACCGTTTTCCCTGAACACTGCGGTTTTTGTCGGCTACAAGGTAAAAGGTGTTCCGGGTGCTCTGGCGGCGGTTCTGGGGGTAGTGGTGCCATCCTTCCTCATAATCCTGCTCATTGCAGTCTATCTGGGCGGTTACAAGGATAATCCGACTGTCGCATCGGCCTTCAAGGGGATACGTCCGGCAGTGGTGGCCCTCATCGCTGTTCCGTTCCTGAAGATTCTGTGGCGGCTGGGATGGTGGGCGCGCATAGTCGCGTTGGCCGTTGCCGCTGCGATATGCTGCCTCGGATTTTCACCGATATATCTTCTCCTTGCCGCCGCGGTCATAGGTATCATAGTAACGATGTACGGAAAATGATTTATCTGCAATTGTTTCTTTCATATCTGAAAATCGGGTTTTTCGGTTTCGGTGGCGGGTATGCGATGATTTCGCTCATCCAGAATGAAATAGTCACCAGACACGCCTGGCTGAGCTCGAGCGAGCTTGCCGATATCGTGGCTGTCAGCCAGATGACTCCGGGCCCGATTGCCGTCAATTGCGCCACCTATGTGGGGTATTCCGTAACCGGGACGGTCCTTGGCAGCGTCCTTGCGACATTCGCGGTCTGCCTGCCCCCGCTCACAATAATGATGGCGATTGTGCTGTTTTACAATAAAATGCAGAACAGCCGGGCTATGAAGGGTGCGATCTCGTGGATGAAGCCTGTGATGTGCGGAATGATAGGGGCGGCTGCCCTGTCATTCGCAAATCCCGAAACTTTCGTGGATTTCAAAAGCTTCGGGATTTTCATAGCCTGTACGGCCGCATTGTTCTGTAAAGTCGATTCGATGCTGCTGATAGCATTGGCCGCCATAGCCGGCATCCTGCTTTACTGAGAACTTCTAGAATTTGAAGGTGTAGGAGAGAACGAAGCGGCTGCCGGAATATGCCACGGTGCCTGCAGGCGCTTTCAGCTCACAGGGCTCGTCATAATCATAGATTGAGAAGCCGTAATTCTGGGCAAGCCTGTGCTGATAGGTGAAGTCCAGGGAACTGAGTTTGCCAAGCTTGCAGCCGATGCCACCGCTTACGAACTGGGTCTTCGTCTCATACTGTGACGTTGCCCCGTAATGTGCGTAACCCGCTCTGAGCGCAATCTTTTCGGTACACCATACCTCTCCGCCCACGCGGAATATATTGGACGCGCCATAATACTGCCTGATGATGTCGTTCTCCAGTTCCAATGCCGTCTCGATGGAGTTGTTTCTCGTTTTCAGCCTGGCGGTTGAATAATCCACACGCTCATAATCGAAACTGATAAGGGCCCTGTTGAACACGTATGCTATTCCGAGGCTGAAACGCAAGGGTGAGGTCATCTTGTAGGTGTAGGTGCCGGTGGGGGAGTTCTGTGTGAATCTCTTGCCGTTGTCGAATTCGGTTGTCATGCTGTTTCCCCAGTCATCGGTCAGGACATAAGTGGTCGGCGTTGTGAATGTCGCGCCGATTCTGAGCCCCTTCACGGGTGTCAATATGGCTCCGAATTTTGCATCGAATCCGGAACCACGTACGGTCATCCACCCTGTGTGATTCATTCTGACGAACCCGTCCTGGAACACTTTGCTGTCAAGAGCCGCCTCGCAGTAATTCTCCTGATAGGTGTAGTCAACCGTTGTGAAATTGAGATTGACTCCGAGGTACAGGATGTCGGAGATGTTGGTTCCGAGGTTGACTGCAAACTCGCTCGCCCCTCCGTAAGTGTTGCGGTTGAAAGTCTGCTTCAGGTCGCCGGGAATATAGAGCTCGTAATCCGGGGTGATGTTCTCGGTTGATGACATATACTCGTCGTCGGTGAACGGGTCAATCGTCGCAAGGGCGTATGTGTTCCAGGCGAGGATTGAGGGCCAGGAGAGAGCCGTGTTGCTATATGGGTCATAGCCGTCCTTCTTTTCCAATGAACGGTAGTCCGTTCCGTACAGATTATGGGCAATCGCGCTGAGCATCGATGAACCGTCGGTGGTCCCGCCGGCACTCATGAAGGTGTTGTAATTGTTCCGTCTGTTGAAAGTGACACCGACGTTGAAGTTCAGAAGTCCCGTATACCTTCCGGTGTCGAAATTCCAGATGAAGCCGGCGTTTGCCATCGAGAATCTTGTGGAATTCTCCTTGGTCGTGATTCCCAGATAGTCTGACTCCCCGCGGGCCACGTTGATTGAAGGTGAAAGCGAGAAGGTGGAACTGCGCATTGTCCCCGAACTTGCCGGGTTGATGGCCACGGCACCGAGATCACCACCGAGCGCAGTGAACGCGTTGCCCATCGCCAGAGTTCTCGCTGAACCCTCATATTGTTGTTCTGAAACTTTTACCGCCATATCCGCGGTCTGTGCAATCAGGTTGCCGGCAATGGCAAGAGAGATTGCCGATAGTATGATTCTTTTCATCTTTTTCTGTCAATTGTTAGTCGTTATCTTCTTCCGCCACCGCTGTGTGAACCGCCACCGCCTGCATTTCCGCCGGAGAAGCCTCCACCGCCGGAGTAACCGCCACCGGAATATCCGCCGCCTGAACGGCTGCCGGAGTATCCGCTTGAGTAACTTCCACTGCTGTGGCTGCTTCGGGGTGCGCTGTTACCGTACGACCTGTTGCTTGAAGAACTCTTGGTACTGGAGGATGAACCGTATCTGCTGACCCTCGTTGCCTTGCGGCCTGAAGTCGTTCCGGTGGTGTATCTTCCGTCTCCTCCGTAAGTTGAGGATGATGTGCGCTTGACGTTAGTCCCGCTTACCGAGAATTGTGTGCCTGTTCTCCTGTTTCCGCCAGTGTATCCGTCACGCCCTGAAGATGCTGTCTGCCGGTACATCGACGAGCCGCCCCGGGGGCCTCCGGCAGATTGTCTGTATGTTCCACCACCGCCGGTTGAAGAGCGGGGATGGTTGACTACAGGACCCCGATGGACAACTATTGGTGCGGGGCCCCATCCGGGATGGTAAGGACCCCAGGGTCTGAAAGGCCCCCAGCCGGGGCCGTAAGGACCGGGGAAGAAGGGATCCCAAACGGGATATACCCATGGATCCCACCAGAAACCTACCCGCCAGTTGAACGAGGCCCAGTAGGGACCGTATGGATATACGTGCGTTCCCCACCAGGGGTTGTACCAGGGATGTCCCCAGGGGCCGAAACTGACGGAGAAGTTGTAGACAGGGCTGTCGAATTTGTGTAGACGCGTCTCGTAGCTTTCTCCGTTGGCATATTCTGTAATCAGATAGAGATTTCCGTTGTCATCCTGAGCGAGAAATTCCTCTTTTTTTCTGGATTCCTGTTCCGTTACCATTGCGTTGACCATTCTGGCTCTTGAATCAGCAGTGGGACGATAATAGATATCATCGCCATAAGTTGCTGACGAATAGTATCTTGTGGATACACAAGAGCTTGTGAGCAGCAAGGCGGCCGCAATTGCGGCAAGTCCGATAAGTCTCTCTTTCATTTTTGTTCCTCCTGTGTCAGATTCTCAGTTTTATTTGTACTTTTGCAAATATAACAATTATTGAACAACAATTATACCATCGACACTATGGCAGAGATATCAAACAAAGAAGTGACAAACAGGGAGGAAGATTATTCCAAGTGGTACAACAATCTTGTGGTCAAGGCTGACCTGGCAGAACAGTCGGCTGTACGCGGATGTATGGTCATCAAGCCCTACGGATATGCAATCTGGGAGAAGATGCAGCACGAACTCGACAGAATGTTCAAAGAGACAGGCCATCAGAATGCATATTTTCCTCTTTTCATACCCAAATCGTTCCTCAGCAGGGAAGCGGAGCACGTCGAGGGGTTTGCCAAGGAGTGCGCGGTAGTCACTCATCACCGTCTGATGAACAGTCCCGACGGCAAGGGAGTGGTGGTCGACCCTGATGCTAAACTGGAAGAGGAACTGGTGGTGCGCCCCACTTCCGAGACAATAATATGGAATACATACAAGAATTGGATAAAGTCATGGAGGGATCTTCCTATTCTATGCAACCAGTGGGCAAACGTTGTCCGCTGGGAGATGCGTACCCGCCTGTTCCTCAGGACCGCGGAATTCCTGTGGCAGGAGGGGCATACGGCCCACGCTACTGAAGCGGAGGCAATTGCCGAGGCTCAGAAGATGGTCGGAGTATATGCCGATTTCGCCCGAAGATATATGGCTATGCCGGTTGTTGTAGGACATAAGTCCGAAACCGAGCGTTTCGCCGGGGCCGTCGACACATACAGCATCGAAGCGATGATGCAGGACGGCAAGGCTCTGCAGGCCGGTACCTCACATTTCCTAGGTCAGAATTTCGCAAAGGCCTTCGAAGTGCAGTATGCCAACAAGGAAGGCAAACTGGATTATGTATGGGCCACTTCCTGGGGTGTTTCCACGCGTCTTATGGGTGCGCTGATAATGTGCCATTCCGACAATAACGGACTGGTGCTTCCTCCCGCCCTTGCCCCGATTCAGGTGGTTATGGTGCCTATTTTCAAGACGGATGAAGAGAAGGCCGCGATAGTTGCCCGGATGGAGCAGCTCAAGAAGGAGATGGAAGCCAAGGGCATCAGCGTCAAGCTTGACAACCGCGACCACCTGCGTCCCGGATTCAAGTTCGCCGAGTGGGAGCTCAAGGGTGTTCCCGTGAGAATAGTCATAGGCCCCCGCGACCTGGAGAACGGAAACGTCGAACTGGCGCGCCGTGACACTTCCACCAAGGAAAGCGTTCCTCAAGAGGGTCTTGCGGGATATGTCAGCGAGTTGCTTGATACAATTCAGAACAATATGTATGAAAAAGCCCTCGAATTCCGTGACAGTCACGTTGTCAAGGTTGACACGTGGGAGGAGTTCAAGGAGAAGATAGAGGATGGAGGCTTCCTGCTTTGCCATTGGGACGGCACACCCGAAACGGAGGAGAAGATAAAGGAGGAGACCAAAGCCACCATCCGATGCATTCCCATCGATTCCTGCGTATGCGAGGAGGAGGGCAAGTGCATATATAGCGGCAAACCTTCGAAGCGGAGGGTGATTTTTGCCCGTGCATATTGACGTTCCATAAATCCATATATATTATGAGAAGACTGTTTATAACCATATTCCTGGCTTTCGTGACATCGGTCTCCGCTTTCGCCTCCGGAATGACGGAAGAGGATTCTCTTGCAATGATAAAGCCCAAGTACTGGAAGGCTGGCGCTGCCGTCAATGTCGGTTTTTCCCAGCTGTCACTCACCAACTGGGCTGCGGGAGGATACGGTCAGATATCCCTGAGCACCTTTGCCGATATCGTGGCAAACTATTCCAAGAACAAGATTATCTGGAACAACCAGTTGCAGATGGGATACGGTTTCATTCAGTCATTCGAGACGGGTTTTAAAAAGAATGACGACCGCCTGATACTTGACAGCAAGTTCGGATACAGGGCTGCCGAGAAACTTTATATTTCGGCCATCTATAACCTCAGGACACAGTTCGCAGCCGGATATACGGATGATGTGGAGGTTTCGAATATCTTCGCTCCCGCATATATGTCTCTCGGTCTCGGTGTCGATTACACACCGTTCCCTAACGTTTCCGTCAACGTCGCTCCTCTTACCGGAAAGACCGTGATGGTCACTATCCCGGAGTTGCGTACGAAGTACGGTAATGCCGAGGATCAGTTCTGCCGTTTCGAGCTTGGTGCCCAGGTCAAGATAGATGCGAAACTCAACGTTCAGAATTTTAACTTCGGAACGACTCTCATTCTCTTCTCGGATTATCTTAACAAGCCGCAGAACATCAAGGTTACATGGGATGCCAACGTGGAGGCGAAAGTGACGAGATGGTTTTCGGTGACTCTCAGGACCAACCTCATCTATGATGACAATGTGATGGTAAAGAAGAAGGACAGGAAGACGGGTGAGTTTTACAATGCGGCGGGTGTTCAGTTCAAGGAGTTGTTTTCAATCGGACTTACCTACGCGATCGGTTCCAAGAAGTAGGAGCTATGCTCTCTCAAAAGGCGTTTGACGAAAAACTGCAGCTTCTGCTCCCGTCTGTGGAGGGCGCACCGAAAGTGCTTCTGGCTGTCAGCGGGGGAGTGGATTCGATGACGATGGCGGCCCTTTTTTCCGCCGGCGGCAGGTGCGACATCGCGGTGGCCCATATGAACTTTTCCCTCAGAGGCGAGGAGAGCGATTGTGACGAACGCTTTGTGGCAGATTGGTGCGGGACTTCCGGTGTCAGATTTTTCTGCAAAAGAGTGGATACGGCTTCGTATGCCGCGGAGCATGGGATTTCCATTGAGATGGCGGCCCGCAATCTCAGATATGTCTGGTTTGAGGAGCTGGCCGATGAGCAGGGCTTTGATTGTATTGCCGTGGCGCATAATCTGAATGATTCCGTGGAGACGATGTACCTCAATCTTCTTCGAGGAACGGGATTGCGTGGACTGTGTGGCATCCGGGCTGTCAATGGCCGGATTATCAGGCCTATGCTTGACTTTTCCAGAAAGGAGATTCTTGAGTATGCCACTGCTGCCGGGGTTGGCTGGAGGACGGATTCGACAAACGCGGAGAGTGAATTCTCCCGGAACAGGTTGAGAAACAACGTATTTCCTGAGTTATGCAAAATCAATCCCTCTTTTCTGAATACAGCTGCAATGGAGGCGGAAAGATTTTCCAGGATTGACGGGTTGCTTTCGGATATTCTTGAGTCGAAGCGGGGAAGCCTGTTCTTCTCCGGGGACGGGGTGCTGAAAATTGACGTTGGAGTTCTGAAAAAAGAAAAGTATGCCGACTATTGGCTTTTCAGACTGCTGGACCGGTATGGATTCAACGAATCGCAATTGGAAGATATCCTGGAATCCCTTGACGGTCAGACTGGTCTGCGATTCAGCACATCTTCTCATATTGCCGTGAAGGCCAGGGATTTCATCAAGGTTTATCCCTTGGAGGACAGAGTCTTGCCTGAAGTTGTGTTCGAGGTTGCGGATGTGCCTGAAGGTTTCAATCCTGCCGCGGCTCCGGCAAATGTCCAGTATCTGGATGCCGACAAGGTGCAGTTCCCCCTTTCTGTCAGGGAACCGGAAGCCGGTGACAGGTTCCGCCCGCTGGGGATGAAAGGGTCGAAGCTTGTCAACGATTTCCTGTCCGAGCAGAATATAGACGTTTACGGCAAGAGTTTTCAGACGGTGGTGTGTGACGCTTCCGGGGCAATCATCTGCGTTGCCCCCTACAGGATAGACGACCGTTTCAAGGTTACAGCACAGACAATGAGACTCCTTGAAATAAAAATCGGCCGCGAGTGACGGCCGATGAAATCAAAACTGACTTGGTTGCGGGGGCTGGACTTGAACCAACGACCTCCGGGTTATGAGCCCGACGAGCTACCAACTGCTCTACCCCGCGATGTGGACTGCAAAGGTAAAAACATTTTTTTAAACTTCCAAATCCGTCTGTGATTTGGCGGAGTTCCATTATTTTCTTAAATTCGCGGTCTTATTCGAAATTATCAAATACAACAAATAATGAAAGTCACAAAACATCAGATTGATGATCTGAACCTTACGGTCGATTTCGCACTTGACAGAAGCGATTGGGAAGAACCCAGAAAAAAGAAACTCAATGAATTCAGACGCACTGCCGATCTGAAGGGATTCCGCCGCGGCATGGCGCCTATGTCCCTGATAGAGAAGCTTCACGGTGGTCAGGCTCTTGCGGAGTCAATCAACACGCTGGTCAGCGACGGCTTGGATGAATTCATCAAGAAGAACAAACTGGCCATCCTCGGGGAGCCCCTTCCCAGCGAGAAGGAGGACAAGAATGACTGGGACAACCCCGACAGGTTCAAATTCTCTTTCGACATCGCCATCGCACCCAAGGTCGAGATTGCTCTCGGAAAGGATGACAAGATTCCATATTATGAAGTGAAGACAGACAGCAAGGCTGTAGAGGATTACAAGAACAGTCTCCTCAGACAGTACGGACAGCTTGAGACCGGAACCAAAGCCGGCGAGGACGACTTCATCATCGTGGATTTCGAGGCGGACGAGACAAAGGTTGAAGGTGCATATGTCGCTCTCCGCAGCATCACTGACGCCAAAATCAAGAAATCATTCGTGGGACTCGAGGCAGGTGCCGTAAAGGACGTTGACATCAAGGCCACATTCACAAACGAGACCGACAGGGCCGCGATGTTCAAGGTGAAGAAGGAAGAGCTCGAGACTCTGCCCGTAAGCTGGAAGATGACTGTCAAGGAGGTGAAGACTTTCGTCAACGCCCCTCTCGAGCAGGCTACTTTCGACACCATCTTCGGAGAAGGCAACTGCAAGGACGAGGCTCAGTTCACCGAAAAGGTTAAGGAACGCCTTGCTGCCGAATACAAGCAGGAGAGCGAGTACCGCTTCATGGTTGATGCCAAGGAATACCTGATTGAAAAAGCTGCCGTGGCTCTTCCCGATGCATTCATGAAACGCTGGATCATTGCCGCGAATGACGGCAAGTTCACCAAGGAGGACGTGGAGAAGGAATATGACCTTTTCGCAAAGGATTTCCGCTGGAACATCATCCGTACTCAGATAATGAAGGATCAGAACCTCAAGATTACCAAGGATGACATCACGAAGCAGGCCAGGGAGTTCGCCGCATATCAGTTCGCAATGTACGGAATGAACAACGTCCCCGAGGAGCATCTTGCAAAGTATGCGGAGCAGATTCTCGGCGACCGTCAGCAGGCCGACAGAATTGTTGACAGAGTTGAGGACAATCTCGTCCTGACATATCTCAAGGATGCAGTGACTCTCGAGAACAAGAAAGTCACCCTCGAGAAAATGAGGGAACTCACAAAATAGTCCGTATGACCGAGTTTGAGAAATTCGCAATAGGCCATTGTTCGGTCAATCCCGTCTCCCTCTCGAAGGTGAGCCGGGTGACCTCCGGATACATCAACCCTATGATTATCGAGGAGCGGAAATTGAACGTGGCCCAGATGGACGTCTTCTCGCGTCTGATGATGGATCGCATCATTTTCCTCGGCTGCCCGATTGACGACGACGTTGCAAACATCATCCAGGCCCAGTTGCTTTTCCTGGAGAGCAATGACCCGAAGGCGGACATCATGCTCTATATCAACTCTCCCGGAGGAATGGTATATTCCGGACTCGGAATATACGATACGATGCAGACCATCCAGCCCGACGTGGCCACAATCTGCACGGGTATGGCGGCCTCGATGGCATCCATCCTGCTCGCTGCCGGAGCGAAGGGCAAGCGTTCGGCTCTGCCCCATTCGAGGGTTATGATTCACCAGCCTATGGGCGGCGCCCAGGGGCAGGCTTCCGATATCGAGATTACCGCAAGGGAGATTCTGAAACTGAAGGACGAACTCTATTCGATTCTTTCGGACCATACTGGAAAAACCCTTTCGAAAATCACCGCCGATGCCGACCGTGACTATTGGATGACCTCTGCGGAAGCTTTGGAATATGGTATGATTGACAATATCATATCAAAGAAAAATCAATAATCCTGAATTGATGGGAAAGAAAGGAAAGGACGACGGTTCAGTCGACAGATGCGCTTTCTGCGGCCGCACTCAGGATGAGGTGGAGCTTCTTCTCAACAGTGACGGAGGCGTATCCATCTGCTCCGACTGTGCAAAGACGGCGTATGAATACTCCCGTCAGGTTCTCGGTGAGGATACCGACCCTGTGCGGAAAGTGGTCAGGCCGGACAGTTCTCTCGACTATCATCTATACAAGCCGTCCGAAATCAAGCAGTTCCTCGACCAGTATGTGATAGGGCAGCAGGAGGCGAAGAAATGCCTGTCCGTTGCTGTTTACAATCACTACAAGAGGCTTGGAAAGAAGGATGACCTGATAGAGAAATCCAATATTCTTCTCGTGGGGCCGACCGGGACCGGAAAGACACTGCTGGCCAAGACAATAGCCAAGAAGCTTAACGTCCCTTTCGCGATAGTCGATGCGACCGTCCTGACCGAAGCCGGTTATGTGGGGGAGGATGTCGAATCCATTCTGACAAGGCTTCTCCAGGCATCCGATTATGACGTTGAGAAGGCCGAGAGAGGCATTGTGTTCATTGACGAGATTGACAAGATAGCCAGGAAGTCGGACAATCCCTCCATAACCCGCGACGTGTCGGGAGAGGGTGTCCAGCAGGCCTTGCTGAAGATTATTGAAGGCAATATCGTCAACGTTCCGCCTCAGGGTGGGCGCAAGCATCCGGACCAGAAGATGATTGCGGTCAATACGGAGAATATTCTTTTCATCTGCGGAGGCGCGTTCGAAGGGATAGAGAGGCATATCGCGCAGAGGTTGAACACCCAGGTGATAGGATACGGTTCAAGGGAACACCGCAGCGGAATAGACTCCGACAATCTGGTGCAGTACGTCGCCCCGCAGGATTTGAGAGCGTATGGTCTGATTCCCGAAATAGTGGGCCGAATGCCCGTTCTGGCTCATCTGGACCCTCTGGACCGGGACACTCTGCTCTCGATTCTCACCAAACCCAAGAATGCCCTGATCAAACAATACAAGGAACTCTTCAGTCTTGACGGTGTCAGGCTGACGATTAAGAACGAGGTCCTTGAATATATAGTGGACACGGCGATAGAGTACAAACTCGGAGCCCGCGGGTTGAGGTCAATCTGCGAGGCGATTCTGATGGACGCGATGTACGAGGCGCCGACACTGGGCAAGGCCGTCTACACGGTCACTCTCGATTATGCAAAGGAGAGGGTGGACAAGTTCGCCGGTAAACTACAGGCTCTTTAGCACTTCAAGCAGAACGGCATAGAACCGGTCGAGGGATTTTAGGTCAAGTTTCTCGCCGGGGGCGTGAACACCTCTCAAGGTGGGGCCGAAGGCTATCATATCGATATCCGGGAATTTTTCGGTAAACAGGCCGCATTCGAGGCCTGCGTGGATTGCACGGACCACAGGTTCCCTGCCGAACAGTTTCTTATAGGCTGCGACACAGACATCCTTCACCTTTGAATTCATGTTCGGCTTCCATCCGGGATATCCGTCAGAACAGCTGACTTTCGCTCCGGCCATCTCAAAGACGGCGGAGATGCGCTCACCGAGGAATTCCTTTGCACTGTTGACGGAACTGCGGAGCATATTGCCGACAACTATCCTGTTTCCTTCCTCCATCTTGACCGAAGCCAGGTTGGTCGAGGTCTCAATCAGTCCGGGTATGTCGTTGCTCATAGCAACCACTCCGTGGGGCAGAGCGAGCAGTGTTTTGACCAGCTTGTGGGCCGTGCGCCTGTCGATGGCGTTTCCATTCCAGCTGACAGGTTCCGCCTTGAACTGCAGGCCGGGGTCGGAGAGGGCGAATTCCGCCTTGAGATTTGAGGTGAAGGTGTTGAAGGCTTCAATGACCTTGTCCTCGTTGCGTGCAGGTATTGCGAGCACTATTTCGGCGCTTCGCGCAATGGCGTTTCTCTTGTTTCCGGCCTGGATGCTGCAAAGGTCGACGTTGTAACGCATAGCGATGTTGACAAACCGTGCGGCCTGCTGGACGGCGTTCATCCTGTTCTTGTCGATATCGTCACCGCTGTGGCCTCCGAGTCCTCCGTCGATGGTGAATACTGATACCACGGAGCCTCTGAGCGGCTTCTTGGGGATATATCTGAAAGAGCCGACAACGTCCATTCCGCCGGCGCATCCGACGCAGAAGTACCCTTCATCCTCGTCGTCAAGGTTGATGAGTGTCTTCCCGGTCAGAAAACCGGCCTTCAATCCTCTTGCTCCGTCAAGGCCCGTCTCCTCGGAGGTCGTGAAGAGGCATTCGAGCCGGGGGTGCGGTATCGACTTGTCGTCCATTATGGCAAGGGCGGTCGCTATACCTATCCCGTTGTCCGCTCCGAGGGTGGTCTCCCGTGCAATCATCCACCCGTCCTCTATCTCATATCTGATGGGATCCTTCGAGAAATCGAATGAAGAACCTGCCTTCTTTTCGCATACCATATCGGTGTGCCCCTGAATAATCACTGTCGGCCTCTCTTCAAATCCTTGGGAAGCCGGTGCGGTAATCAGCACATTGCCGCTGCGGTCCACCTTGCAGTCCAGATTCCTTTTGGCGGCATAATCGCGGAGATAGCCGATGATTTTCTCTTCGTGGCCCGATTCACGGGGAATGCGGGTAATCTCATCAAAAAATGAGAGTACTTTTTCAGTGTTCATATATTTATTATGACGTTATTTCAGGACAGCGTCCGGACGCTCACTCGACGGTATTGAGCATTTTCTCGATATCGTGGAGATAGGAACGGAAGTTACGGTCGGTATCGATCAGGTCGTTCACCGTATTGCAGGCGTGAAGAACCGTGGCGTGATCCTTTCCTCCGAGAGCCTCGCCTATGGAAGCAAGGGAGGTCTTGGTCATATTGCGGCTCAGATACATCGCTATCTGGCGGGCCTGGACTATCTCACGCTTGCGTGTCTTTGACATAAACATATCCTCAGATATTCCGAAATACTGGCAGACCGTATTCTGAATCTTGGGAATCGTTATCTCAATCTTCGGCTCGGTGACAATCTTTTCTACGATGTCGCGCGCCAGTGCCAGTGAAATGTTCTTCTGGGCGAAAGTGGCGTTCGCTATCAGCGAGAAGAGAATTCCTTCGAGTTCCCGTATATTGTTCTTGACGTTGTGCGCAATATATGAGAGCACTTCATCGCTCATCTCGACACCTTCGCGTCTGCATTTTGCCTTGAGGATGGCCAGTCTCGTCTCGTATGAAGGCGGCAGCAGCTCTGCCGACAGCCCCCATTTGAAACGGGAAAGAAGCCTCTGCTCCAGCCCCTGAAGCTCCACCGGCGGTTTGTCGGAAGTCAGGATAAGCTGTTTGCCGCTCTGGTGCAGATAATTGAATATGTGGAAGAAGGCACCCTGTGTACCCTTCTTGTCTGCAAAATCGTGGACATCGTCGATTATCAGCAGGTCTATCAACTGATAGAATCGGAGGAAGTCGGCCACCTTGTTGCCGTCGTGTCCCGATTTGGCGCTGCAGGCGGCGTTCATATACTGGTTCTGGAAGGTGTTGGCAGTCACGTACAGAACCACTTTTTCAGGATGTTTCTCCTTTACTGCAATTCCTATCGCCTGGGCCAGATGGGTTTTTCCGAGGCCGGGACCGCCATATATGAACAGAGGGTTGAAAGTGTTCCTGCCCGGCTTGTCAGATATGCTCAAGCCCGCTGCTCTTCCGAGCCTGTTGCAGTCACCTTCGATGAAATCGTCGAAGCTGTACTGACTGTTCAGGCAGGGGTCGATTTCCAACTGCTTGATTCCGGGAATGGCATACGGGCTGCCGGAATACTTGTCCCCGGCGTTGGGAATGGGAATCTCCGCGTTGCGGAATACACTTCTGGCCTTGGATTTTTCCGTGGTGGAGGCTCCGGAGAGTATCTTGACCTTGTAGACAAGCTTGACCTTTGGGCCTATCTCACGGCGAAGCACCGCGGCAATCAGTTCAAGGTAGTTCTCTTCAAGGTAGTCGCGGAAAAAATCGGAAGGAACTTCAATGGTGAAAGTGTCACCTTCAAGCGAGATGGGCTTGATAGGCGAGAACCAGGTTTCGAAGGCTTTTGGAGAGGGGATGTTGTCCCGGAAGACAGACATACACCTTGCCCATACTTCTATATGGTCTTGTTCTTTCATCTATAAAGTTCGGTTGATAGGTAGTCGGCTCCTTGAAGCCGATACAAAATTGATAATAAAATTGTGATAAAAAAATTTTTTTTCTCTTGTTTTTTTCATAAAAAACGCAAGTGCTTAATTTTCAATATAAAAAATTTTTAAAAATTATAAAACATTGAAAATCAGCAATATATCTTAATTGCATCGTGTAACGTGCTGACAACTATGCCATTAAAATTTCAAGACGGAAAATCGGTCGGTGGATTACCTGTATACGATGAAAGCTTCGGGGAATTTTTCCTTGACGGTCTTGAGTGCGGCGGCGGCTTTCTCCTGGGATGAATAACTGCCGACAGTGTATTTGTACAGACCGTTGATGCGCTGCTTTTCCACGTTCTTCAGCCCCTTGAACTGTGGACTCCCTTCGCCCAGATTTTTTGAGGATGCCATAATCTGGATGCGGAATACCTTGCCGTCCGGAATGTCGGTCTCCGGCTCTTCAACGAATGCGATTTCTTCGTCGTATCCGTTCTTGAATGCGCTGAATGCCTTGAAGATATTGTCCGCTATCCTGTTCCTTTCGGATTTGGACGCCAGAATTTTTCTGTCAGAGGGATTGGAAAGGAAGCCGACTTCCACCAGAACGGCAGGCATTGTCGTCTTCCACAACACAAGGATGGGTGCCTGCTTTATGCCGCGGTCAACGGTAATCGGCCCTTTCTTCAACTGCTTCTGGACAAGGGAGGCCATTTCTATGCTCTGCTCGAACGAGGCGTTCTGCATCAGGTTGAAGAATATGTATGACTCGGCGTTGGAAGGGTCGAATCCCTGGTAGGTGGTCGAGTAATCCTTTTCCAGCAGAATCACCGAGTTCTCCCTTTTGCACACTTCCATGTTGGAGGCGCTTTTGTCGGTACCCATCACGAATGTCTCCACTCCGCGGACACCTGTTTTTTTGGGGACGGAATTGACGTGGATTGAGATGAACAGGTCTGCGTTGTTGCGGTTGGCGATATCTGCTCTTTGGGCGAGAGGGATGAAGACATCTTTCTTCCTGGTGTACAGAACTTTGACATCAGGGAATGCTTCATCGATTTTTTTTCCCAGCGTGAGGGCTATGTCAAGGTTTATGGTGCTCTCCTTGATTTTTTTGTCGGGCGAGATTGTCCCCGGGTCGTGTCCGCCGTGTCCCGCATCAATGACCACGGTGCGGAGTTTTACAGACGAACCATTCCCTGCGTGGGCGTCAGCGCCCGTCAGGAGAAGTGGAACGATTATTGAAAAGGCAAAGCACCGTTTCAGATGAAATAGCATTGGGATTGGTGTTTTTTTACTAAATTTGCACTTTTGCAAATATACGAATAATGTTGAAAAAACGTTGCCTCATAGTGGCTTTTCTGGCTCTCATGGTTTCTGTGTCCGTGGGTGCCCAGATACGAGATTCGTCTTATTTGCGCAGCGTGAACCCCATCCTCCAGCCTACGGAAAAGCCGGAACTCAAGGATACGGTGGTGATGACCCCCATCGATTCCGCGGAATTCGTGGCGGCGGAGGAGCATCCGGCCTCTTCCGGCACTTTGGACAGACCTGCCTTTTCCACGGCCAGGGACTCCGTGATAGAGGACCCGGAAAGGAATATCATCTACTATTTCGGTGAGGTTACCGCGAAGTATCAGGATATGGAACTGACTGCGGATTATATGTCATACAACACCGAACTCAACGTGGTTTATGCCAGAGGTACCCTTGATACCATAACGAAAGAAATCGTGGGTCGCCCTGTGATGAGACAGGGCAATCAGGAATATGAGATGGATGAGGTGTTCTACAATTTCACCTCCAGAAAGGCCAAAATCAAGAATATGGATACGAAGCAGGATCAGGGCAAGATCAAGGGAAATAATCTCAAGATGATGCCCGACCAGTCCATAAACATAGAGGGAGGCCGATATACGGTGTGTGATGCTGAACATCCGCATTACTATCTGAAAATGACGACGGCCAAGGTAGTAACGAAACCCAAGCAGAAAACGATGTTCGGCCCCGCATACCCCGTCATCGCCGATGTGCCCGTTCCTCTTGTGCTTCCGTTCGGATTCGTCCCCGATATGCCCGACCGGGCCAGCGGCATTCTGATACCGACATACGGGGAGGAGGCGTCCAGAGGTATGTATCTGAGGGACCTCGGCTATTCGTTCGTGATAGGGGACTTTATGGACCTGGCCCTCACGGCGGATTTCTATACCTACGGCTCCTGGGCGGGAAGGGTCACTTCACGTTACAGGAAGAGGTACAAGTTCGACGGCAATGTAACGGTGAACTATTCCAATGATGTCATTGGTGAGAAAGGCAGCTGGGATTACAACCAGTCAAAGAATTTCGGTGTGAACTGGAGCCATTCGCAGGATGCCAAGGCAAGGCCTGGAACATCTTTCCGGGCTTCCGTCAATTTCTCCAGCCCTTCCAATAACAGATACAACTCCACCGGCATTACGGAAAGCCTTCAGAACCAGATGTCCTCGTCAATCTCCTATTCCAAGACATGGAGCGGGATGAGCCTCTCCGTAAACGCTCTGCACAGCCAGAATTCGCGGGACAGTTCTTATACCGTTACCTTGCCGAACATCACATTCACCGTGAACAGGTTCTATCCCTTCAAGAAAAAGAACAGGGTGGGGAAGGCCAAGCTGTATGAGGACATATCTCTCAGCTACAACACCACTCTCCAGAACAAGGTGAATTTCAAGGCCAGTGAGTTTTCTCTTGACAAGAATCTGCTGAACAGGATGCAGAACGGAATGACTCACAACTTCTCCATAGGACTCCCTTCGTTCACCCTTCTCAAGTATCTGAATTTCAGTCCTAACCTCTCATACGGAATGAACTGGTTCTTCAGGAATCAGTATATGGAGTACAATCCTGAAACTGACAGGGTGGAGACAAAGCAGACGGACCAGTTCAGCACTTTCGGCATCACCCAGACCTATTCCGGAGGAATTTCGATGAGCACCAGAATATACGGAACGTTCATCTTCCGCAACAAGAGGAGCAAGGTGCAGGCCATAAGGCATATGATATCGCCCTCCATAAGTTTCAGCGGACGCCCCGAACTGGGAACGGCCGCCAATGGATATACCTCCTATTCCTATGTCGATACCTCGGGTGTGGAACATACCGTCGAGTACAACAAATATTCGGGGGGCGTCTATTCTCCGCCCTCCAGGGGAAAGTCGGCATCCATCTCGTTCTCGATAGGCAACAATATCGAGGCAAAGATCCGCAAGAAACTGGACTCCGACAGTGAAGAGGCGAAAGATCCCAAGAAGTCCATGGAGAAGGTGAAACTGATAGACCAGTTGAATCTGAGCGGGTCATACAACTTCCTCGCGGATTCCCTGAAACTTTCCAACATCTCCGTCAATGCCAGTACGACTGTCTTCGGAAAGCTGGGTATCAGCGGCAACCTCTCCCTGGACCCCTACGCCGTCAATGAGCGAGGACAGAAGATAAATACCTTCAACGTCGTCAAGACGGGGCATCTGGCAAGGCTGACCAATGCCAGCGCCTCCCTTTCGTGGTCAATCTCAGGGGACGGGAAGTTCAAGGGCAATGACGGACAGAAAAGCGAAGACACCTACACGAAGGTATATTATCATCCGATGACCGGGGAATATATTCCGGGCGGCTGGACATACTACACGAATCCAAATATTCCATGGTCCCTGAGCCTGAACTACAGTTATTCCTATCAGAAGTCATATCAGTATGCGAATCAGCAATTGCAGGTCGTGAACAGGCATACCCAGACTCTCGGCATCTCCGGCCAGATAAGATTCATCAAGGCATTGAGCGCCAACATCAACACGGGATTTGACATAACTGCCATGAAACTCAGCACGACTCAGGTGTCGGCCACCTACGACCTTCACTGTTTCGCCATTTCCATCTCCTGGGTGCCCAACGGACAGTGGGAGAGCTGGAGTTTCAGGATAGCGGCCAAGGCATCCGGACTTTCAGACCTTCTTCAATTCAAGAAGTCCGCAAGTTTCTGGGACAAATGATTTGCATTGTGCAATTTTTTGCTAACTTTGCAGTGATATCCTAATAAGATGCCGATCCATCGTGAACGGCGGATTTTCTACCTTTTTATATGTACGACATTATTGAACTTAGCAGCAAAAGTCAGGAGGACTTGATTGCTATCGCCAAGGAATTGAAGATTAAGAAGCCCGAATCCATAAAGGCCGAGGATCTAATATATGTGATTCTGGATGAACAGGCCGTTCAGACAAGCGAACGTCCGGCCAGAAAGGCAAAGACAAAGAAGAAAGTTGTCAAATCGTCGGCAGAGTCCGAGTCCGCGTCTGTTGCGGCACCGGCTCCTGCACCTGCTCCGGAACAGGAGAAGGAAGAACCTGCGAAAAAGAAGAGGCAGCCCCGCAAGAAGACGTCTGAAGCGGTGAAGCCCGCCGAAAGCGAACCCGCTGTGGCACAGACCCCCGCACCGCAGCAACCCGCTGAAAACGCGGAACCGGCAAAAGCCAGAACGCCAAGGAAGCGCATAGGAAAACAGGACAGGCAGCCCGCCACTCCGGCCACGGAAACGGCTCCTGCACCGGCTCAGACTCCCGCCCCCGCCCCGGCACAGGCTCCGGCTCCGGCACAGGCGGCCGCTCCGGCTCCCAAGGTACAGCAGCGCCAGAATCAGCAGAATCAGCCGCAGCAGCAGAACCAACCCCCGAAACCCCCGAGAATCGAGTTCGAAGGCATAGTGGAGGCTACAGGAGTACTGGAGACAATGCCTGATGGCTACGGATTCCTCCGCTCTTCGGATTACAACTATCTCAACTCTCCGGATGACATATATGTATCTCAGAGTCAGATAAAGATGTATGCCCTCAAGACGGGCGACACCATTCAGGGAGAGATTCGTCCTCCGCGTGAGGGTGACAAATATTTCCCTTTGGTGAAAATCAACAGAATCAACGGACGGACCCCAGAATTCATAAGGGACAGGGTTCCTTTCGATTTCCTGACCCCTCTTTTCCCGAATGAGAAATTCGACATCACCGGTCACGGTCACAACAGCAACATCTCCATCCGCGTGGTCGATATGTTCACCCCGATAGGAAAGGGTCAGAGGGGACTGATAGTGGCACAGCCCAAGACAGGTAAGACCGTGCTGCTCAAAGACATAGCAAACGCGATTGCGGACAACCACCCCGAGGTTTATATGATAGTCCTGCTGATAGACGAGCGTCCCGAGGAGGTTACCGACATGCAGCGCAGCGTGAAGGCTGAGGTGATTGCATCGACTTTCGACGAACCCGCCGACCACCACGTGAAGGTGGCCAATATGGTTCTGGAAAAAGCGAAGAGGCTTGTCGAGTGCGGACACGACGTGGTCATTCTGCTCGACTCCATAACGAGGCTTGCAAGAGCCTTCAACACGGTCCAGCCCGCTTCCGGAAAGGTCCTTTCAGGAGGTGTGGATGCCAATGCGCTCCACAAGCCCAAGCGCTTCTTCGGCGCGGCGAGAAACATCGAGGGGGGAGGTTCCCTCACGATTCTGGCGACAGCCCTGACTGAGACCGGCTCCAAGATGGATGACGTCATCTTCGAAGAGTTCAAGGGCACTGGAAACCTCGAGTTGCAGCTTGACCGCAAGCTTGCCAACAGGAGAGTGTTCCCCGCAGTGGACGTCACCCTCAGTTCCACCCGTCGCGACGACCTTCTCTACAATCCCGAATACATCAACCGTATATGGGTGCTTCGCAACTATCTGGCTGATATGACGTCGGTCGAGGCCATGGAGTTCATCAAGACCCGTATGGAGAAGACTCTCAACAACGAGGAGTTCCTCATCTCGATGAACGGCGACAAATTGAGTTAACAATCTTGGTTCCCGAATGAACAGGTCAATCGCTCCGTCAATGCTTTCGGCCGATTTCGGCCGCATAGGTGAGGTGTGCGCGATGCTTGACGGAAGCGCAGCCGACCGTATCCATCTGGATATCCTTGACGGGGTGTTCGCCCCCAACATATCCTTCGGATTCCCGGTATGTGAGGCGATTGCCGCGGCTTCGCACAAGCCGTTGGATATTCATCTGATGATTGTCCGCCCGGAGGACTACATAGAAAGGTTCGCGGCTCTCAAGGGGGCAAGGTACATCGCCGTCCATATCGAGGCCTGCGGAGGCCGTCTCCGCAAGGTGCTGCGTCAGATACGGGCCCTTGGGTTGCAGGCTGGCATAGCAATCAGCCCCGGAACCCCCGTGGAATCACTGATAGAATACTTCGGAGAGTTCGATTATGTCCTGGTGATGGGGGTGAATCCCGGCTACAGCGGGCAGAAGTATATGCCCGAGACCCTGGAGCGTGTCGGCATCATCTCCGAGATGGCTGCCGCCGCAGACGCATCTTTCTTCATAGAGGTTGACGGAGGGGTGGGGAAGGCCAATATCGGTGACCTCCGGAGAGCCGGGGCGACCGTGTTCGTATCAGGGTCATCTGTATTCGATGCCCCCGATCCTGTGGCTGCAATAGCGAACTTGGCTTCTTAACGGGCTGTCAGGATGATGTGATTCCCCTTGTCAGTCGATAGGAACCTGTCGAAACTTTCAGAATCGTCGAATTTGAAGCGCAGTTGAGTCCTGCATCTCTGCGGGATGTTGGTGTTCATTATCACCTCTCCGTCAGTACGGTAGAAATTTTCCAACTCCCTCCCGGAAAACTTGATGATTGAAAACCTTCCGCTGGGGACGCTACCGGCGATACCGATTCCCAGGGACGATTCGAAGTGGGACGGCAGTCTGAACCCGTGCACCATCTGGAGCGGTATCGTGCAGTGCGCCAGATCGAGTGTCAGTTCAGCTCTGTTCATAGAAGAGGGGTTGCACATAAAGGAGGGCTGCCCCCAGGCCAGTTTCGCATATATCATCGACCACAGTGCGGGAATATCCCCCTCACAGCCTGCAACTATGCCCTCCTCGTTGAGGAGTGACAGAGCTAGGCAGGATGTTGTGCGGCAGGCCGCTATCAGGTCGAAGCACTTGACGGTCAGTGCACCGAGGCCATACAGGCTGCATATCCTGCTGAGGGCTACGTACATCCTTGCTGCTTCGGAGAGATCCTCCCTGCTGCGGTCCGCGGCAAGATATCTCTCCATCCGGTTCGTGACGGCAACCACCTTGGGGTCGTCGGCACCAGTCAAACTGAAGGTTTCCACGACCTCTTCTACGGATATCTCCTTGAACGAAGTGCCGTATTGTTTTGAAACAGCCTCCTTGTCGATATCCGAGGCAATCAGCCAGGGGCTTTGGCCCCCTATCAGGCCTATCGACAACTTTGACAGGGAGTGACGGATGGATTTGAAAAATTCCGGGACCTGTGCCGGCTCCGTTAGTGATGGCGCCTTGCCGGCATCCCGCTGGAAGAGGCTGTCCACCATATTCCTGAAGAACTCCGCGCTGTAATCCAGCGGGGCGTTGAAATGGCGGTAACTGATTCCCCTGCGTCCGAGATACGAACTGATTTCCAGCGCTGCGGCCAGCGAATTGTGGAATCCGTCGCTCAGCAGCACGGCATTTTCGCTCAGAGTGTCGGTGTAGTTGCGGAAAATCTCTTCCGTGCCGCCGGTTGCGATGAAGCAGACCGTTGCGCAGTCCTCCTGATTTTCGAGCTTCGCCCCCTTGGACTCCCCTCCGTCGATATACTTGCTGATGCGGGAGGAGTTGGCCATCAGAGAGCTGGGGTAGTCAATCTGCAGGTCCGTGATTTTGCGCAGTTCTTCGAACATTTCCGAGCGGGCGTTCAGGACGCTGGCCTGATTGTGGAGCTCGGAGGCGAAAATGATCAGTTTCAAATGTCTCATACGCTGCAAATGTAATATTTTTTGAAAAATGTTGCACTTAATAAATTATTTCGTACATTTGCAGTCCCAAAAAACAAGCAACCTCTTGCAAAAGTGACGTGATGAATCGGGCAATGTTGCGCTATTTATTTGATTGTTATGGATTTAATGAAGATTGCACAGGAAGCATGTGCACAGGAAAAGAAAAATTTCCCCGCTTTCAAGGCAGGTGATACCATCACCGTCACCTACAAAATCAAGGAAGAGAACAAGGAACGTCTCCAGAAATTCCGCGGAATAGTAATCCAGAAGCGCGGTGCAGGTGCAGTAAAGACCTTCACAGTACGCAAGATTTCCAACGGAGTCGGTGTGGAGAGAATATTCCCCTTCTCATCACCTTTCATCGAGGATATCGAAGTCAACAAGTACGGTAAAGTACGTCGCGCCCGAATATTCTACCTCCGCGGCCTGACCGGTAAGAAGGCTCGTATCAAAGAGAAGAAGTTCACTGCTCAGACTGCAGCTCCCGCTGCCGAGTAACGACATAAAGGCTCCTTAGCTCAACTGAATAGAGCATCTGACTACGGATCAGAAGGTTGTGGGTTTGAATCCCGCAGGAGTCACCAGTGCAGAGCACATCAGGCGAAGATGCCGCAACATTCGTTGCGGCATCTTCAGTTGTGAGACCTGCCGTCGAAAGCTAGCTTTCGCAAGGCAGGTCTCACAACTGAAGATGGCGGGGCACAGCCCCGCCATCTTCGCCCATCCCGCGCTTTGCCGTGACGACGCCAGGGAAGTGCGACGTAGTCGCAAATCCTGCTTTTTGCAGGGAAAAGGCACGGCGTCAGCCGTGGCTAATCCCGGCAATGCAGGAAAAGTCGCGCGCAGCGAGGTTAATCCTGCTTAATTGTTTCTTTTTTTTAAAAAATTGATGTAAATTTGGAAAATTTTAGCAATCGGCGGTGATTCTGTCACTAGGGTCTAGGGCGGGTCACATCAGAGATTGACAACTGAATGCCGGAACTTTTTCCGTTCCGTGCTGCTTCGTCAGCATTTGTGGGAACGGGGAGGGGAAGGTCTGTACCTGAGAAAACGATATGTACAACAGTAATGACAATTTGAGGTGGTTTGCGATCAGAATGATTCGCGACAGGAAGTATATCCTCAGGTACATCGAACTCGAAGGAATCGAAACATCCCGGATCAATGACATTCGGACTCTGCTTTTCCTTCACTGCAAACAGAATGAGATAGAAACACTGAGAGGCGAACTGTGGGATCGCGCTCTCTTCTATAGAGATGCCGCTCGGAAGCGCGTCCAGCAGATTCCGGACAATGTGATGAAGACCTTTCTGATACTGGCTCCGTATCACGATGAGCCGGTTTTCTATCTTCCGGTAGATGACCCCTCCTTTTTCGAAGGTAAACATAAACGCGTGAGATCCGGCATTTTCGCCGGCTGCGAAGGCGTTATCAAAAGAATAAAGGGCGAGCGCCGCCTCATCATCAGAATTTCCGACAGGGCTGCGGTCGCCACGCCGTACATCCCTCAGGACATGCTTGAAGACATTGAATGACAACAATATATACCTGTGAAAATGGAATATTCAAAAACGTATAGCAAACAATCATTTCTGGAAAGATATTTCTCCAGAAGGGCTATCCCTTACTGGGGAGTTCTCTTATTCGACAGCGTGATAGTGCTGTTCAGCCTGTTTGTGGCTCACGTGATAAATAGCGGACTGATAACCGCATTAAGCAATCCGTCCCATCTCGTGTACACGCTTCTCCTGTATCTTATCTGCTATCTGATTTTCTTCAAGATATTCAGAACCTATTCGGCGGTGGTGAGATATTCTTCGTCCATCGATTTGCTGAAGGTGGTGTTTGCCGTATGTTTAGGCTCGGTATTGGCCCAGACAGTAAGGCTTTTGATCAATTCTGAAAGATTCTATTTCGACATAACCGCTCACGACCTGTTTGTCGGCTCTCTCATTGCTATTACACTGATGTGTTGCAGCCGTATGCTTATCAAGGTGGCGTTCGACCACTTCAGCAGCGCCAATCACGCAGTCAACGTAATGATAATCGGCACGAAGAAAGGGGGCATAAGCCTTGCGCACAGCATCCGGAGCCAGTATTCCAGATACGAACTGAAGGGTTTCATCACACGCTCCGTAGATATGGCAGGACATACCCTTATGGGAAGGCCTGTCTTTATGCACGATGACTCCAGCCTGTGGTCATATATTTCCTCGCAGTCAGTCCATGTGATTATGATCAGCCCTTATGCTCAGGAAGGTTTCGTCAATGAGGGACAGGATGTCATCGACAGGGTGATTTCGATGGGAATCAAGATAATGGTGGTTCCCAAGGAACAGGTGTGGGACGGCAGGAGCGATTTGTCATACACCAATTTCAGCGAGGTTGACGTGGAGGACCTGCTCCCTAGGGATAAGATAGAAGTGAACCTCCAGAAAATAGGGGACTTGCTCGCAGGGAAACGGGTCTTTATAACGGGTGCCGCCGGCTCGATAGGGCAGGAAATAGTGAATCAGGTGGCCCAGTTCGCACCGGAAGAGCTTGTCCTCGTCGATCAGGCCGAGACCCCGATGCACGATTTGCGTATGATGATGGCGGAGAAGTACCCTGGCATCAGGACTCTGACCGTTGTCGCCTCCATCACGGCCAAGGAGTATATGGAGGTCCTGTTCAGGAGTCACAGACCTCAGTATGTATTTCACGCTGCGGCATACAAACACGTGCCTATGATGGAGACCAACCCCTCGATTGCGGTGCAGAACAATATTGTCGGGACGCGTATTCTTGCGGACCTGGCGGTAAAATACGGGACCTTGAAGTTTGTGATGATTTCGACGGACAAGGCGGTCAACCCGACCAGTGTGATGGGATGCTCGAAGAGAATCTGCGAAATATACTGCCAGTCGCTCAGTCAGGCCATTTCATCGCCGGACAGTTCTCTGCATCAGGCTGACGGTTCTCCTGCAATCACCCAATTCGTCACGACACGTTTTGGCAACGTGCTGGGATCCAGCGGCTCCGTGATACCCATCTTCAGGGAGCAGATACGTCGCGGAGGCCCTGTCAAGGTCACCGATCCGAATATCGTCCGCTATTTTATGCTTATCCCCGAAGCCTGCAAGCTTGTTCTGGAGGCCGCCACTATCGGCAATGGCGGGGAGATTTTCGTTTTTGATATGGGAGCCCCGGTAAAAATAGCCGATCTGGCCAAAAGAATGATAGACCTCTCCGGAAAGCACGACGTTAAGATAAAATATGTCGGACTGCGTCCCGGTGAGAAAATGTATGAGGAGGTTCTGGGAGACGGTGAGAAAGACAAACCGACCTTCCATCGCAAGATTAAAATTGCCGCAGTGCGTGAATATCCGTACGAAGAGGCCTTGCGCCACGAGGAGGAACTGCTGGAAATCAGCCGTTCCGGCGATGCGGCCGCCATTATCGGGAAAATGGGGGAGATAGTGCCGGAATATACGCCTTCCGAGCAGGCTTCTATGTTATATACTTCTGACAAACAAGGGTTTACCCCCCCCATCCGCTACACAAGAATAATATAAATCAATGAATATGAATAAAAAGAATATCCTTAAATTTCTTCCTGTCGTGTTGGCGGCATTGTTTTCCGTATGCGCATCGGCACAGAGCGCCTCGGAAATTGCTGCCGCAAAGGCCATGGCCAAGCAGTACGGCTATTCCGAGAACGACGTCAACTCAATGATGAACGGACGTAACGGTGAAAATCGGACCGGGAATCAGCAGCCTCAGGTACAATCCTATCCTCAGTTGAATGCCGGAAAAGGGGGAAAACAGACTAATCCCAGATCCGCATCGCTCCCCGGCATCCTCGATCCTGCCACGGGAGAGATGGCTGAGTTGATGATAGGACCTGACGGACTTCCCATCCTGCCGGAGATGTCAAAAAAAGTCGATGAGAACGATATTTTCGGACAGGACTATTTCAAGTCCCGCGGATTGGGCGTTATCCCCAGTTACAATGCTCCGGCGCCTGCCAGCTACATCCTTGGTCCTGGAGACGAGGTTACGATAGATATTTGGGGAAGCACTGTCTCGCATGTTGTTGCGACAATCGGGAATGACGGTAGCATCAATATGCCCAACCTGGGGCCGGTGTATCTTGCCGGGATGAGCCTGCAGTCCGCCGAGAGTTCCCTCAAGGCGCAGCTTGCCCACGTTTTTTCCGGGCTGGGAGAAGACAATGGAGAAACCTATCTCAAGATAACCGTGGGCAAGATCAAGGGAGTTGTAGTGAATGTTTCCGGTGAGGTTGCGACTCCGGGTGCGTACACGATACCTTCCCTTTCAACGATTCCGTCCGCGATTTTCATGGCCGGAGGCTTGAGGGAGAATGGCTCTGTGCGAAACATCGTTCTTTTCCGAAAGGGAAAGAAAGTCGCAAGTTTTGACCTTTACGAATTTATTTTCAAAGGCAAGTTCGACGAGAAACTCCGCCTTCAGGACGGGGATGTCATAAGCGTTCCGGCATACACCAACGTCGTTTCCGCGAAGGGGGCCGTAATGCGCCCGCAGCGCTACGAGATGAAAGACGGTGAAAACGTCACAGACCTTATCGGGTATGCTCAGGGCTTCTCTACCGATGCTCAGAGAACTGGAGTCAACGTGATGCGCAGAGGCGTCGACGGAGGCCGTGCCTTTGACATTACCGAGGCGGCTTTCACAACATTCGCACTTAAGGACGGGGATATTGTCAGCGTCAGGGAATACGTCAATCAGTATAAGAACCGTGTTGAAATAATAGGGCCCGTCAAATATCCCGGATCGTACGCAATAGGAGATGATATCAATGACCTTGCATCATTGGTCAGGGCTGCAGGAGGTCTTGTGGAGGGAGCATATACCGGGAGGGGTCAGATAAGCCGTCAGGACAGGAACCGCCAGCCGGAGTTCCTTGCGTTCGACCTTACCCAAGTGCTTGAGGGCGGCAGGAAAATCGCCCTGCAGAGGGAAGACATAGTGACCATCTACAGCTGTGAAGATATGAATGCCGACCGTTTCGTTACCATAAGCGGAGCCGTTGAAACCCCGGGTGTATATTCATATCGTGACAGTCTTACCATAGGCCGTCTCATCAATGATGCCGGCGGTCTTACTAAGGATGCATATATCGCCAGCGGTCAGATATCGCGCGAGGGCTCCGAAGGACGTCCCGTGATTGTCCCGTTCGACGTGCAGGAAGCTACGAGGGATACTCTCAAGTTCGAGGTCATTCC
This sequence comes from Candidatus Cacconaster scatequi, assembly GCA_018065305.1. GTDB lineage: Bacteria > Bacteroidota > Bacteroidia > Bacteroidales > UBA932 > Cacconaster > Cacconaster scatequi. The sequence goes on from JAGHTO010000053.1 coordinate 53,941, forward strand.
CGGAGACGCCGTACGAATCTACAGCATCAAGGAACTCAGGAAGAACACCACAATCACCATAAACGGAGAAGTCAATGCCCCCGGCGAGTACGTTTACAGGGATGGAATGACATTGGCTGAACTCGTGGAGCTTGCGCACGGTTGCACTCAGGGTGTGGACCTCACGAACGTGGAGATTGCAAGCCGCGGAGGGCGCGAGCGCGGCTCCGTGCAGACTGTTAACCTCGAAGAGAATGCTGATTTCTGGAAAGAGGAACTCAAGCCTTATGATGTGGTATCGCTCAGGCGGCTCACGTACTTCCGCCCGCAGACCGCTGTGACAGTCGAGGGGGAAGTGATGGCACCGGGAACTTATGTCATCAATAAGGCTCAGGTTCGTTTGTCCGACGTGATGTCCCGTGTCGGCGGATTCACCGATGACTCCTACCCTCACGGTGCCAAACTTGTGCGTGTGCTCACGGAAGAGGAGCAGGAGCGGCAGAAACTGGCGCTTGAGATTGCCGCAAGCAAGATGGGCAACAAAATTAAGGTCGATTCTCTTGTACTTGAGGACCGTTACAACATCGGTATAGACCTTGAAAAGGCAATGGCCAATCCGGGTTCCGTAGCCGATGTCATCCTCCGTGCGGGAGACATCATCGATGTGCCTCAGATGAACAATACGGTGAGGATATCCGGTGGCGTGCTGTACCCCAATACGGTGGCTTTCGACGATAAGGAGGATTGGACATACTACATAAGCCAGGCCGGCGGATATACAAAGCAGGCCAGGGCGAGAAAGACCTACGCCGTATATATGAACGGACAGGTGGCAAAACGCCGCAATATCAAGGCTGAGCCCGGAATGGAAATCATAGTGCCGGAGCGCTCGGAGTCGGAGAACACCAAACTTTCTCCCGCAGAGATTGCTTCACTTGCTTCGTCTGCAACGTCCGTCGCAGCACTCGTCACCTCAATCATCAAAATGTTCTAGCACTATGGAAGATCAGAACGTAAACAACGGTACACAGTACAATCCGCAGATGGATTACAAGGAACAGGAGATAGATTTCAAGGCCATAGGTCTGAGGCTGTGGGACAAGAAGAAGTTCATACTCAAGGTTTTTGTCGTATTCTGCGCGCTTGGTTTGGCGGCGGCATTGCTTCAGCAACCGAAATATACCGCGACCTGCACTTTTGTGCCTCAGTCGGGGTCCAAGAGTTCCGGAGGGTCCCTGTCGTCGCTTGCCGCAATGGCGGGCATCAATCTCGGGGATATGTCCGCCGGGCAGGACCTTTCGCCGACAATCTATCCTCAGCTGCTGAAGAACGTTGATTTCCGCAAGGAACTGATGCGGGTGCCCCTGCATTTGAAAAAGTACGACGAGCCGGTTTCCATGTATGAACTGATGACGGATGAAAGGTACAAAAAAGTGACCTTTTCCGGAGTGCTTGGAGCAGTTAAGAAATACACTATCGGACTGCCGTTCACAATTATCGCTGCCATAAAGGGCAAGCCTGAAGATGTCGTGGTCCCGGTGGAAGAAGGCAAGTCATCTCCGATAAGCACTTATACGCAGGATGAGTACAAGTGTACCAAGGTTTTGGACAAGATGGTATCCGTAATCGTAGAAAAGAAAGAGGGATATCTGACCATTTCCGCCACTCATGGGGAGGACGTTGCCAGCGCGGAACTCTGCAAGGCCACGTTTGACCTTATGGACAAATATGTGACCAACTTCAAGTTGATGAATGCCCGCAAGAACGAGAACTACATAAGGGACAGGTATGAGGAGGCGAAGGCCGATTATGAAGCCAAGCAACTTGCTCTCGCCCGCTTTGTGGATGCCAACCGTGGCGTCCTTACCGCGACGGCTCAGGTCAGGCACGACCAGCTGATGGCGGAGTACAATATGTCTTCTTCCCTCTACACGGAACTTTCGAAGCAACTTCTGCAGGCCGAAATGAAGGTCAAGGAGGATACTCCCGTGCTTTCTCCCGTGCAGGGTGTCAGCGTTCCCATGCAGAAGAGCAACAGCCGCGCCAAGACACTGGCTATATGGGTATTCATGGGAATTATCGTCAGTTGCGGCCTGGTCTTAGGCTTCGACTGGCTTCGCGCTCAGGGGCTGAACTGGCCGAAGAAATGGGAATAATCTCTTTTCCGGAAAAGATATGAAACGTTACTGTCAGACACTTGAGTTGGTTGACAATCCTGAACTGATTCGGAAATATTGCGAGGTGCACTCCCACGTGTGGCCGGAAATTATCGAGGGGCAGAGGGCTGTGGGAATACTTGATATGCAGATATATCGTCTGGGGACGCACGCCTTTATGATATGCGACACTGTCGATGACTTCGACTGGGACAAGGATTGGGCGCGGCTTGCCAAGATGCCCCGTCAGGCGGAATGGGAAGCCTTTGTTGCCAAAGCCCAGGGCGCAGACCCTTCGCTCCCCTCCACAAGCAAATGGCAGCTGATGGAGAAGGTTTTTGATATGAATCAATAACTTTTCCGAAAAAATATGCTTACTAAGAAAGTTTTCGTTACGGGATGTTACGACCTGCCGGCCTTCGCCGCTGCCTACAAGGCCTCTTTTGAGGCTCAGACAGCGATGTTCCCCGGAATGCTCCGTCCGACCTATATTGGCAACGAATGCGAAAGTTGCGGCTACATCACAGAAACGATAGACATCTATTCCGCAATGGACGGCGTCCTTGCCTGGAAAATGGCCGGTGCCGGAGGCGGAGGCTACCTCGCGTTGGTGGTGGAGGATGCCCCCGAGTGGGTGAAACTTCATCCTGAAGCGATTAGGATAACTGTAAGAAGATAAAATAAAGGCCTCGTCATCGGGGCCTTTGTTTGTTTATTTGAGTATAGACCTTCAACCTTCAATTGTATGAATATACTTGTAACAGGTGCCAACGGCCAGCTTGGAAGCGAGATGCAAATCGTATCACGCCGGACGGCGGACACATACTTCTTCACCGACGTGTGCGAAGGCTACGAGCATCTCGACATCACCGACCTTGCTGCCGTCAGGGAATATGTCAGAGCGAACCATATTGAAGCTATTGTCAACTGTGCCGCTTGGACCAATGTCGATGGGGCGGAAGACCCGGAAAAATACGAGCTTGTGGAGACTCTCAACGCCACAGCCCCCGAGAACCTCGCTATTGCGATGAAAGAAGTCGGCGGTTTGTTGGTGCATATCTCCACGGATTATGTTTTCGGCCGCGAGCCGTACAACGTGCCTTGCCGCGAAGACCAGACAGGAACACCCACCGGAGTATATGGCCTCACCAAACTCCACGGGGAGAAAAAGATACTTGCCACAGGATGTAACTATGTGATAATCCGCACTGCTTGGCTATACTCCGAATTCGGCAGGAACTTCTGCAAGACAATGCTCAACCTCACCGCCACCAAGCCCGAACTCAAGGTCGTCTTCGACCAGGTGGGAACACCAACCTACGCCCTTGACCTTGCCAAGGCAATCTGCAAGATTGTAAGTGAGCGTTCATACATTGGCAATAGTGGCATCTACCACTACAGCAACGAAGGCGTCTGCTCCTGGTACGACTTCGCAAAAATGATTCAACACTTCAGCGGCCAGACCGCCTGCAACGTCCTACCTTGCCACTCCTCCGAGTTCCCGAGTCCTGTGACGCGGCCGGCTTATTCTGTGCTCGACAAGACCAAGATAAAAGAAACCTTCGGAGTTGAGGTACCGTACTGGACGGATTCACTCAAGAAGTGCATAAAGAATTTGAAAGAGAGCTGATATTTACAAATTTACATTTTAACAACATAAAATGCGGGAATTCAAGGACATACAGATAGCTGTGGCAGGAACGGGCTATGTCGGATTGTCGATAGCCACCCTTCTGAGCCAGCACCACAAGGTGACGGCGGTTGACGTGATACCCGAAAAGGTGGAGAAAATCAACAGGCGCATCTCACCCATACAGGATGAATATATAGAGAAGTATTTCGCGCAGAAGCAGTTGAACCTCACCGCTACCCTCGACGGAGCGGCGGCCTACAAGGATGCGGACTTCGTGGTCATAGCCGCGCCGACCAACTACGACCCCCAGAAGAACTATTTCGACACCTCCCACGTCGAGGAAGTGATAGACCTGGTTCTGAGCGTCAATCCCGATGCAGTAATGGTCATTAAAAGTACCATACCCGTGGGCTACACCAGAAGCCTGTATGTCAAGTATGCCCTCAAATTCCTCACAGATCCGTCTTTGAAAGGCAAACATTTCAACCTGCTTTTCTCGCCCGAGTTCCTTCGCGAAAGCAAGGCACTTGAGGACAACCTCTGGCCTTCACGTATCATTGTAGGCTATCCCAAGATGCTCCCGACCGGTAGCGACAGGAAATGGGACGAAGAGAATGCAGCCATCGGTGCCATAGGCAATCCTCAGGCGGAAGAATTTGCCCACACCTTCGCCCAGCTCCTTCAGGAAGGCGCTATCAAGGAGAATATCGACACACTCTTTATGGGGATGAAGGAGGCAGAGGCAGTGAAACTCTTCGCAAACACCTATCTGGCACTGAGGGTAAGCTATTTCAACGAGCTCGACACATACGCAGAGGTCAAGGGCCTCGACCCGCAAGCCATCATCAACGGCATCGGCCTGGACCCGAGAATCGGCACCCACTACAACAACCCAAGCTTCGGCTATGGAGGCTACTGCCTGCCCAAGGACACCAAGCAGCTCCTTGCCAACTATCAGGACGTGCCCCAGAACGTGATGACGGCCATTGTCGAGTCCAACCGTACCCGCAAGGACTTCATTGCCGACCAGGTGCTGAAGATGGCAGGATACTATAACGAGAATTCACAATATGAATCCGGAAAGGAAAAGGAAGTTGTCGTAGGGGTTTACCGTCTCACGATGAAAGCGGGTTCCGATAACTTCCGCCAGAGTGCCATCCAGGGTATAATGAAGCGCATCAAGGCCAAGGGCGCGAGCGTCATCATCTATGAGCCCACCCTGACCGACGGCGACACCTTCTTCGGCAGCAAAGTGGTCAATGACCTCACCGCCTTCAAGGCCCGGAGTCACGCCATCATCGCAAACCGATACGATCCGTGTCTGGACGACGTGACGGAGAAAGTCTATACAAGAGACCTGTTTAGAAGAGATTGAAATGGAAATAATCAAAACCAACATCCAAGGCCTGCTTATCATCGAGCCGAAGGTCTTCGGGGACAGCCGCGGATACTTCTTCGAGAGCTTCAACGCCCGTGAATTCCGGGAAAAGGCCGGCCTTGACATCAACTTCGTGCAGGACAACGAATCCGTGTCCTCATACGGAGTGATGCGCGGGCTCCACTTCCAGAAGCCGCCCTACACCCAGAGCAAGCTCGTCAGGTGCGTCAAAGGCAGAGTCCTCGATGTGGCGGTTGACATACGCAAAGGCAGCCCCACCTACGGCCAGCACATAGCGGTCGAACTCACCGAAGAGAACCACCGCCAGTGCTTCATCCCCAAAGGCTTCGCCCACGGCTTTGCAGTTCTGAGCGAGACAGCAGTCTTCCAGTACAAATGCGACAACTTCTACGCCCCACAGGCTGACGGAGGCATCAGCATCCTGGACAGCAGCCTCGGCATCGACTGGCGCATCTCTGCCGACAAAGCAGTTCTGAGCGATAAAGATCTGAGGCATCCGCTCCTCAAGGACTTCGAAACACCGTTCGCATACTAACAGAGATGAGGTTCCGGATTGAAGAAATCTTCGACCCCCAAGCCAGAATTAACAAGTTAACAAATTAACAACCCGCAGAAAAGGCGTATCTTTGCAAGATATAAACAGATAGAACATTCGTACAACCGCAAACCGACGCCAAACCGAGTGCAATGAAGCTTGCTTCAATTGCCGAGGTGCGAAGGAGGAAAAG
>JAGHTO010000057.1 GCA_018065305.1 Candidatus Cacconaster scatequi
ATAATCTGAAGGTTGAATACCTTCACGCGGTCACCGCCCATATGGCCGGCCATACGCATTCCTTTGAACACTCTTGAAGGCCATGATGATGCACCGAGTGAACCAGGGTGACGAAGTCTGTCGTCCTGACCGTGTGTGCGACCACCAACGCCCTGGAAACCGTGACGTTTCACAACGCCCTGGAATCCTTTACCTTTTGAGATTCCGGTAACGTCAACCCACTCGATACCCTCTGAGAGGTCTGCTACTGTGAGCACATCACCGATCTTGAGCTCCTTCGGGAAATCGTTGGCGAATTCCACGAGTTTGCTCTTTGGTGTGGTTCCTGCCTTTTCGAAGTGGCCCTTGAGGGGCTTGCTGGCATGTTTCTCTTTTACATCGTCATAGGCAAGCTGTACAGCGGCGTAACTATCTTTTTCAACTGTACGGATTTGCGTAACAACACATGGACCAGCCTCAATAACAGTGCATGGAAGATTCTTTCCCTCGGCACTGAAAACGGAAGTCATTCCGATTTTTTTTCCAATAATACCAGGCATTGGTTGTTGATTTGTGTAAATAAATAGGTTTTATATTATTCTCCTACAGGTGTTCCTGCGGGGAATTCAGGAGTTCCTTCTGCAGGAACTGTCTGTTCAATTTGTGATTTCACGCTTGAGCTGCGGACGGTCTTCTGAGGAATTACAAAAGTTGCGACCACGCAGAGCACCAGGACGGTGCAGGCAAGTGTCCAGGTTGCCTTCTCAAGAAAATCTGCGGTCTGACGAACTCCGAAAGTCTGGTTACCGGCTGCAAAGTTGGCGGCCAATCCACCACCCTTTGAATTCTGAAGAAGCACGACGATAGTAAGCAAAATGCTGGCAATCACTATGATAATAGAAACTGTGATATAAACGGCTTGCATAATTATGTTATTTTTTTTCCTTTAATTCGTCAATAAGGGACGCAAAGTAAGCACTTTTTTCCGGATATACCAAAATAAGTTTCTCGTAAATTGCTATGGCTTTGTCAAAAAGCTGTTGTTTTTCATAAATCCGGGCAAGTGTTTCGGTGCAGAATGCAGGGCTGAGCTCCATTTCTCCGGTAGAAAAACTTTCCACCGCCGGACACGGAGATTCGTGACATCTGTCAGTGTGGATTTTCAGAAAATCACTCAACGACGGCAGAAAAAGAGCGTGCGGCTTCATAGTTGCAAGCAGAGATTCGGAATCGGCACTCTCCCCCGAAACCTTGTCGATATAAGCCGCCCTTGCAGCCGTGAACCACGGATACTCGTCTACTGTCGCCTTCAACTGGCCGACTGTTTTCTCCTCCAATCCTACCATTGCGCAACGGTCGCGTTGAAAATGTCTTCCACAAGTTTTTCCACTATGGCATCACACAGGGTAGCCTCCACCATATCCAACGAATTCTGTGAATCATAGTCCTCATAGGCCGCAAATGACTGCTCCAGGTCATCTTCGGGATGGAGTACGTTGGTGAACTTGATTTTTACGGTAATGGTCAGGCGGTTCAGGGCAGCCACTTCCTGCGCGGTTATGGCGGCCGCTCTCACATCGTATGACTCGATGGTTGCCGAAATGTTGAGATCCCCCTCCTCCTCGACTGTCTCCAGCTTGGTCATTTTCCTGAATTTGTCATTGAGGGCCTCGGTCAGCTGGTTGGCCAGCAGAGGATTCGTCTTGAGAGCCTTGTTCACTACCGGCTCGATACATATTGTCTTCACGTCAGGCTGGATTGACGTGCCGCTGAAAGAATATATGCCGCAGCCTGCAAGCAGGGGCAACAGCAAAATAACGACAGCTATATATAAATAGGTGTGTCTCATTTATCCGTTCATTTCTTTAATTTTCCTGTAAAGAGTGCGCTCCGATATCCCAAGCTCCTTCGCCGCATCTTTCCTCCGGCCCCCGTGCTTGGCAAGTGCCTTGCGGATCAGGTCGCTGCTTGCATCCTGTATGGAGAATGTCTGCTCCTCCTCAACCTTGCTGCCTGTCACATCCTCGGGATGTATCATAAGCTGCGGCTGGCTCACAACGATATTGTTCGACACCGTCCCCCCTTCAATCTGCTCCTTGAGCATATCAACCTCCTGCCTCAACTGAAACAGTATCTTGAATATTATGTCACGGTCGCTGAGATAATCTGCCCCGGCCTCATTGCTCTTCACGGGCAGTTCGGACGGGCGCTCCGCAGGAAGGTATCCTGCCAGAACTTCAGCGGTAATCAGCCTGTTGCGTTCCAAAACGGATATCTGCTCCGCCACGCTTTTCAGTTGGCGGATATTCCCGGGCCATCTGTAAGCCTCCAGTAGCTCAACCGCCTCCGGAGTCAGTTTTATCACAGGGGTAAGGTATCTGTCAGCGAAGTCCAGCGCGAATTTTCTGAACAGCAGATGGATGTCATCCCTGCGTTCCCTGAGAGGAGGGATGTTGATGGGAACGGTGTTGAGCCTGTAGTAGAGGTCCTCGCGGAATCTGCCTGACGCAATCGCCTTTCTCAGGTTGATGTTTGTCGCCGCAATCACCCTCACGTTCGTCTTCTGGACCTTCGATGAGCCAACCTTTATGAATTCCCCCGTCTGGAGCACCCTCAGAAGCCTGACCTGGGTTGCAAGGGGAAGTTCGGCCACTTCATCCAGGAAAAGGGTCCCGCCGTCGGCCTCCTCGAAATACCCCTTGCGGGTCTCGATTGCTCCGGTGAAAGAGCCTTTCTCGTGGCCGAAAAGTTCGGAATCTATCGTTCCTTCAGGGATTGCCCCGCAGTTCACAGCAATGTAATCACTGTGCTTGCGCGGACTGTTCAGGTGTATCACCTGCGGTATGACCTCCTTTCCGACACCGCTCTCTCCGGTAATCAGGACAGAAAGGTCCGTCCCTGCAACCTGATACGCCACCTCTATGGCACGGTCAAGTTCGGGGCTGTTACCGATAATTCCGAAACGTTGTTTTATTTGAGATACATCCATTTCCGAGCAAAGTTAGTAATTATTAGAAAATTAAAACGGAACTCACAGTAATTGTGGAGATTCCGTTTTGTACCCGGAGCCGGGGTCGAACCGGCACAGCCTCGCGGCCACTGGTGTTTGAGACCAGCGCGTCTACCGATTCCGCCATCCGGGCATCGTAGAGAACGCAAAGGTATTAAAAAATTAAAACTATGCAAAAAAAGAGAAAAACGGACGCGAGATACGTTGCGGAGGCTTCACGACAGCTCGTGAGCAAAATTCCGATAATTCCCTAAAATCTGCTCGATGTGAATCACTTCCGGACAAGAATCCCACGAAACTCCACCGCCCATCAGATACCAGCCTCCGCGTTCTTTCACGGGAACTTTCTTTAAACTCGGGAATGCAGAGATGGGCATAACAATGCTTCTTCCATCTTCAAGATCCACCTGAAACTTCCCTCTTTTAGGGAAAGCAACTGATTTGATTTTCGGGATTACTCCCCAGTATCCTTCGTTTGTCATTTCTTGCGGATTTTTATTATTCTTACCTTCTCGCCCTTTTTAAAGGTTCTCCATTGTTTCAACAATTGTTCTCTGTGAGTTTTTGCCAGTTCCAGAACCTGTTTGACTTGAGCATCTGTCAGATCCCCTGGGTCGGCCATTTGAACTTCGGGCTCAAGCCATATCTTGCATAGTTTCAAAGACGCCTTCTTCCCCACTTTTCTCCCGACATGAACATGTGCCCTATTCTCGTTAACATCAGTATTCCAGAACAAGAATATTAAGCAGACCCCCTTAATGATATACTCCAGAACTTTAGGCATAACATTACAAATATATACAATATTTCGCTACTATTAAAAATCAAGTCTTCATCTCGCTCCGCGTTATTTCGGTTTACGCTTGTAACAGGCGGATTGTCTATTACTTGAAAGGACCTTAGGTCCGGCGGGCTAAAGCCCTGCTGCTCAGGCCGCAAGCATAAAAATGCTTGCTGTGAACACCCTCGCGACCCACGCTTAATAGCGGGAGGGGCCCACAAGCGTAGCGTAGTGGGAGGGTGAGCGAAGCGAAGTCCGACTCAAGTAATAGACAGGAGCCAAAAGCGCAAATGCGAGTGTTGCAAATCATCTGTGCAACGATATCCTTCCACACGTGCGTGAAACGCATACTCCGTGCGCAGACGATTTGCAAAAGTATCCCTGCAAACACCTTTCGGGATTGAAACAGGCCTTTCGCCATCCATTCGCGCGAAAGTTCATCGTCCGCGGCTGGAAAACTGCCATCTTCAATCCCGCCACCAGCATCACCAGCATCCTTGCGCAAAACGCGAGTGACTTTGCGCAACTTTGAAAAATCCCGGAAAAAAGGTAAATTTGTGTAATATGAAACAGACCCGGTCATACCTGACAACGAGTGGAGTCTCCGTATTTGAACCTGAAGGTTATGTCCCTTCCCTCCATTCCCCATCCCCAATTTTCATTGAAGAACTGAAATACTCTGCGCCTCTGGACGACGGTTGGAATCTGCGCCCCTCTTTCCGAAAAAGACTTGGAAAGAACTGTGTGACAATCGATACCGGAGATGCGGATCTTTACGGAACCGGAGAGGTGAGCGGCAATCTGCGCAGAAACGGTGACAGACAGATCTTCTGGAACACCGAAAACCCCACAGGCTATCTGCACAACGGCAAACAGATGTACCAGTCTCATCCCTGGGTACTCGGTGTACGGAGGAACGGCACGGCATTCGGCGTAATAGCCGACACTACCTGGAAGACCACTCTCTCCCTGAAGGACGGAATCCGATTCTCGAGCAAGGGGGCCGCATTCAGGGTAGTCATCATCGAAAAAGAGAATCCCGCGGAGGTTATGAAGACCCTTGCCGACCTGACCGGAAAAATGGCCCTTCCTCCGCTCTGGGCTCTGGGAAACCAGCAATGCCGGTTCAGTTACTACCCTCAGGAAAGAGCCGCGGAGATAGCCGACACTCTGCGCAGCCATAGGATTCCCTGTGATGTCATCTGGCTTGACATTCACTATATGGACCGCTTCAAAATCTTCACCTTCAATCCGGAAGGCTTCGGCAAACCTGAAGAATTGAACCGTCATCTGCACGAAAACGGATTCAAGACGGTCTATATGATTGACCCCGGCGTCAAGGTGGAGAAAGGATATTTTGTCGATGACCAGGGAGTGGAAGGAGATTATTTCGTCAGGGACAGAAAGGGAAAAATATACCACGGAAGAGTCTGGCCGGGCCAGTGCCACTTCCCGGATTTCACAATGCCTCAGGTAAGAAAATGGTGGGCCGGACTTTACAGGGATTTTCTCTCCAAAGGAGTGGACGGAGTCTGGAACGATATGAACGAACCCTCCGTATTTGTCGGTTTCGGCGGCACGATGCCTGAAAGCAACCTCCACCGGGGTGGAGATGATCTGCCGGCAGGCCCTCACGCCCGCTATCACAACATCTACGGAGAGCTGATGATACGTGCCACCCTTGAGGGAGTGAAAGAGGCCAGACCGGACAAGCGTCCCTTCGTCCTTTCCCGCTCGAATTTCCTTGGCGGACAGCGCTATGCAGCAATGTGGACTGGAGACAATTACAGCGACTACAGCCAGATGAAGGAATCTGTGCCGATGTGCCTCAACATAGGTATGAGCGGGCAGCCGTTCGCAGGACCTGACATCGGAGGCTTTATGAGGGATTGCACACCTGACCTGCTCCGCCATTGGACATCTTCGGGAGTCTATTTCCCTTTTGTCCGGAACCATTCCGCCGAAGGTACGGCGAATCAGGAGCCGTGGGTCTTCGACACTCAGACCGAGGATATCTGCAGGCGGGCCATTGAAAGGAGATATCGTCTCCTTCCCTATATCTACACGCTTTTTGAAGAGGCCTCCCGCAGCGGATTGCCGGTCATGAGGCCCGTATTTTGGGCGGATTTCAAGGATACTTCCCTCCGAACCGAACAACAGGCGTTCCTTCTTGGCGACGACCTGCTCATAATTCCCCGCTGGTGCGAAAATCCCTCTCTTCCAAAGGGGAACTGGGAACGCTTCTCCTTTGAGGAAGAGGATGACGGATATCAGGCCTATCTGGCTATCCGTCCGGGAGCCGCTGTTCCCGTCACGGAGGTATTCCAGAATACTGTGGAATACAACACTCTAGACCTGACCGTACTCGTAAATCCGGATTCGGACGGCAGAGCCTCCGGCTTCCTGTATGAAGATGAGGGTGACGGATATGGCTACAAGGAGGGCGTTTTCGCGCGATATTGCCTTTCTGCGGAAAGTGAAGGGAACAGACTCACTTTGATCGTTTCAAAGGCAGAGGGAGAACTGCCGCAGCCGCAGCGGAGAATCCGGATAGGCCTTGTCCTTGGCGGTAAGATACATTTTTCCGAATGGTCCGAGGAGAGTTCCGTCTCAATTGAGGTGCCTTCGAAAGAACCCCGTGGGACCGATTTTTCGAAATTGAAGTTCGTCTCTCTGAAGAACGGCTCAATCTCCCGCAAATTCTCGAAGGCAGACCTTATACTATTTGCCTTGCAGGGAAAATAATCCACCTATGAAAACACATTATTCATTGATTGCTATTGTCTCACTGCTGATGATCATCGGGACTGCCTGTCAGAAAGACGTCGAGCTCGTCTCTCCTCCCGAAGTTGAACCTGAAGAACAGAAAGAGGAATCATACGGACTTCCTGTCGTGGAGATTTTCACGGAGGCGTTCCAGCCTGTCACAAGCAAGGAGACATACGTCAACGGTACCATAACCGTCAAGGATAACGGCAAGAAATATACAGACGGGAAGGAGTTCAAGTCGGCGATGAGAATCAAAGGGCGGGGAAACACCACCTGGCAGGACCCTAAAAAGCCCTACAGAATCAAGTTGGACGAAAAGGCATCCGTGCTTGGACTGAATAAAAGCAAGAACTGGTGTCTGCTTGCCGAATATGAGGACAAATCCCTGCTGAGGAACCAGACGGCTATGGAGATATCAAGGATTTGCGGGATGACCTGGACTCCGGCGATGATAAGCGTGGAAGTCTACCTCAACAACGAGTACCTCGGCATATATACGTTCTGCGAAAACAAGGAGGTTGCAAAGAACAGGGTGGACATAGATCTGGACAAGGGAGATGTCTATCTGGAGTTGGAGCAGTTTATGGACAATCCGGTGTGTTTCTGGACCACCCACAGGCTGCCGGTTATGTTCTCCAATCCGGAAGAACCCTACAACGAGTTGAAAGAGACTGTCATCCAGAGATTCAGTGATTTCGAGAATGTGCTCTATTCCGAGAATTTCGCAGACCCGGAAAACGGCTACGCACCAATGATTGACGTGGAGTCCGTCATAAACTACTATATAATCCAGGAACTCACCAAAAACATTGACGGCAATCTGAGAAAAAGCACCTTCATCACCCTGGGCCCGGACAGTCCCCTGAAATTCTATCACGTCTGGGATTTTGACAGAGCACTGGGGAACTGCGACTATTTTCCTTCAGAATACCCCGGAACCACGAACGACAATACCGGATGGTTCATCAAGGACCAGACTCTGGAACACAACGAGGGTTGGTTCGCCAGGTTTTTCAAGGACCCCGCATTCGTGAGCAGGCTACAGCAGAAATGGGCGGAGGTGTATCCCCTGTTGCGTAACGTCCCCTCCGACTTCATAGATGTCAAGGCCCGTGAACTGGACACGGCTCAGCAGAGAAACTTCCAGAAATGGCAGATTCTCGGTACTGAGACCTACAGAGACAAGGTCCAGAAGATGAGAGACTTCTATATGAAGAGGCTCGAGTGGCTCAATTCAGAGATTCCCAACCTCGACTGACCAATCCCAGGGAGCGGCAAGCTGCACGCTGACGGTCACTTTGTCCTTACCGGAGATACGTTCGAACTTCAGGGTGTTGTTATCCGTGGAGAGAATGTTGAATTCCTGCCCCGCTGCAGCGTCAAGTGCGGGATGTGAGTGTTTGAGAGAGGCCAGATAGCGGTAGAAAGCGGTGAATTCGTTCTCTTCCACCTGCGGCATAGGGTCTTTCTCAAAGAAGAGGAATCTGTGATCATATCCGATTTCCTGTCCGGTGTAAATCAGAGGCTGTGTCTGGGGAAGAGTCCAACAGAGCACTGTCATTGCCTTCCACGCATCTCCCATACGCTCGAATTCCGTACCTTTCCAGGCATTCTCGTCGTGGTTGGAGGTGAATGCAAGCCTCATCGCATCAGCCGGATACAGTTCGGCATTCTTTTTTATGTATGCGACCAGGTCGGTTATACCCTTCTTACCCTGAGCGATGGCATTGAGCAGGTGGTGGAGTTCCCAGCTGTAGCTTGCATCGAAATCGGAAATCGTGTGGTGCTCCGGATGTTCGCCCTCGGCGAGCCAGTATTTGCCGGGAAATTCCTTTCTCATCGGGGAAATCATCGATTCCCAATACTCAAATGGCATTTCACCAGCCACGTCGCACCTGAAGCCATCGATGCCGCGGCTCAGCCAGAATCGGAAGTTGTCGCGCATCTCCGCCCTCATATCTTCATTGGAAAGGTCAAGCGGAGCGATGTCGGTCCAGTCGTGCTGAACGATGAATCTGCCGTTCTCATCGCGAAGGAACCATTCGGGATGGGAAACCGCCCATTCGGAATCGGGGGAGGTATGGTTTGCCACCCAGTCTATGATGACTTTCAGGCCGAGACTGTGCGCTTTTGCCACGAAAGCGTCGAAGTCCTCGAGAGTGCCGTATTCAGGATTGACGGCGCGGTAGTCCTTCGGAGAATAATACGAACCGAGAGTTCCTTTACGCTCCAGCACACCTATCGGATGAATCGGCATAAGCCAGACGATGTCCACTCCGATGCTTTTCAGCATAGGCAGCTTTTCCGCAGCAGCTGCGAAGGTACCTTCAGGGGTGAGCTGGCGGACATTCATCTCATAAACGACATTGTTTTCATAGCCTGAGGATACAACTTCGTTTTTCCCGCAGGAGAGGGAAATCATCGCCACTGATGTCAGAATGGCGATGATGGCAAGTAATCTTTTCATATAGGTCATTTTGTTTTGATTAATTTTACCGACAGGGCACCTGCGAGCAAGAAGATTCCGGCCATCAGAATCATCGTGGACTGTGCGCCGCCCACAAGTTCGAGGATTACTCCTCCCAGAACGGCGGCAACAATCTGGGGAAGGCAGATTGTGCAGTTGAACAGCCCCAGATATTCACCCATATGAGTGGAACCCTTGAGCGCATTGGTCAGAATGGTAAAGGGAAGGGCAAGTGTGGCGGCCCAGGCAAATCCCACAAGGAAATATGAGACGAATAGCGCATATTGGTTGTGAAGGAATGCCGCTGAAGCGAACCCCACAGCTCCGGCCACGAGGCTGACCACGTATGCTTTCCTGATACTGGAGAACTTGGGGATGAAGGAGGCCCAGATGATAGAGCCGACAGCCTGTACCGCAAAGAGAACTCCCACCCAGTTGCCGGCGGCCTGATAGCCTTCAGACGCGGCATCGGTGGTGTTCCAGCAGTTCTCGGCAATCGCTCCGTTGGTATATGTCCACATAAAGAGGAAAGCGGCCCAGCAGAAGAACTGCACCACTCCGACTGTCCAGAAAGCCTTCGGTGCCTGCGCAAGAAGTTTCACGAAACCCTCTTTCTTCGTCTTTTCCGTAGCTTCGGGGCTGATGCCGTGGAACTGAGCGTACTCCTGTGGGTTCATCTCCTTGACTTTCGCGAAAGTGAAAAGGACGCATCCTATCAGAATCACTGCTCCCACATAGAAGCTCCAGATTACGGAATCGGGCACGACTCCCTCGGGAGCGGTGTTGGGAAGACCTATCCAGGTAAAGAAGAGTGGGAAGAGATATGCCACGAAAGAGCCTGCATTGCAGAGCAGGGACTGGATGCTGTAGGCCTTGGCTTTCTGCTCCTCGCTGACCATATCGCCCACCATCATCTTGAAGGGCTGCATCGAGACGTTGATGCTGGTGTCGAGAAACATCAGGCTCAGCAGGCCGAACCACATCGCTCCGTTCAGGCCGAGGAACAGACGCGAGGTGAAATTCAGACTTCCCGCATTGGGGAGGAACATCATCACCAGCACAGCCACAAGAGCGCCTGCAAGAAGGTACGGTTTTCTGCGGCCCATCCTGCACCAGGTGCGGTCAGACCATTTCCCGATAAAAGGCTGCACAATCATTCCCATAAGAGGCGGGAGTATCCAAAAAAAACTCAGTTGGTGGGGGTCGGCGCCAAGAGTGGCGAATATGCGCGAAATGTTTGCGCTCTGCAGGGCGTATGCAATCTGCACTCCGAAAAATCCGAAGCTCAGGTTCCACATCTGCCAGAATGTCAATTTCCTTTCTTTTTTCATAATCACTCTGAAAACGATATTATAGTGTTGATTACCTCTTCGTTGCTGTCGGTTATCGAAAGCAGGAGCCCTTTGTATATCCCCTTTTCGTGAAGGCTTTCAAGTAACGGATAGACAGGCACTTCCTTTGTATAATAGTCTGTCCCGAGGAATATCATCGGCCCCGACTGGCCCACCGACTCATAGTGGTTCAGTGCAGCATCCTGGAATATCTCCTGAAGCGTTCCCGCGGAACCGGGGGAGAATATCACCCCGCCTCTCGAGATGGAAAGGAGAATGTCCTCACGCAGACTGTTCATAAAGTATTTCGCAATATCCGTGGCGAACGGGGTGGACGGTTCGTGCCCGTAGAACCAGGTGGGAATGCCCAGGCTCCTGAATGTTGTCTGGGGATATGCCGCCATCACTTCGAATGCGGTGCGAAGCCACCCATTGTCCCTGAACGAGGGTGCAGCTTTCAGAATTTCGAGAGCCTTGTCGAATTCGGCGGAGCTTCTTCCCGCCATCCAGGCACCGAAATGAGTGGCTTCCATTGCTCCCGGACCGCCTCCCGAGGCCATTACCTTTCCCAATTCGGTCAGATTCTTGCTGATGAGGGCCACCTGCCGGAATGAATCGTCAGTCCTTAAGAGAGAGTGTCCACCCATCACGGCAACCATCTGCTTTGCATCGAAGTGGCTCAGGAAAGTATCCATCGCATCGCTGATCGCCCTGTCGTGCAGGGACCTTGCAAGTGTCTCAAGCAGGTCGCTGCATCTCTTCCCCTTCTTCATATAGTCAGTATAGACCTGACTGTCGAAGCATGTATTATAACTCTCCTCATCGGACGGGTCATAGCCGCTGTAAAGAGTCTCACCGGAATAGAGTTTTGTGGCAAAGGCCTGATAGAGTTTTCCCATTTTGGGGAAAATGAGGCAGTCCTGCCCGATTTCCTCCTCCATCTCCGTGGGAATGATGCAGCCCATAAAGCAGCAGTCCGAAAAAATGTGCTTTGCCGCCACATATTGCGGGGCCTTTTTGAAATCTATGTACTGGAATACATATCGGGATATGATTCCGTCCGCATCGGGAGAAGGAAGTTCGACCAATTCGTCGATTTTCGTGTAAAGTTTCTGGCTCATCACTACAAATTTACCTTTTTCCCCGGATTTATCAAAGTTGCGCAAAAGGTTTATTTTCGGTAACTTGCATAAAAACAATCTTTATGAAAAAATTCATTCTGTTCTCCATTGTTTCCGCGACACTCCTGATGTCCTGCTCGCAAAAAACGTCAAGTCCCGATTTTTCCAAACAGCTCCAATGGTGGGAAGAGGCTCGCTACGGTATGTTCGTCCACTGGGGGATTTCAACCGTGGAAGGCTTTGAAATCAGCTGGCCCAGAGAAAGTTTCGGGCCGGAAAGATACGATTCCCTGGCGTTGAGATTCAATCCTGTGGACTTCGATGCCAACGCTTGGATAGATGCGGCCGAAAAGGCGGGGATGAAATATATTGTCCTGACTACAAAGCATCACGACGGATTCTGCCTGTGGGACACGAAGACAACGGAGCACAACATAATGAACACCCGGTATGGAAAGGATGTGCTCAAACAGCTTGCAGATGCCGCTCACGAGCGGGGAATGCGCCTCGGCTGGTACTGGTCAATACGGCAATGGGATGACGCCAACTGCTCCAACGCCGACCCGGCACTCAACGCTCTCTACATAGAGAAGATGAAAACCCAACTGAAGGAGATACTCACCAATTACGGCAAAATAGACCTGCTCTGGTTCGATTACGAGGGTCATCCCTGTCCCGTACAGCCTCAGGTGATATTCGACTATGTGCGCGGAATCGACCCGGACATCATTATGAACAACCGACTTTACTCCCTATCCGCCCATGAGTCATCCTGCTATGTGGGTTCCTGCGGAATGTATGCAACTCCGGAGCAGGTGGCCGGGTCTTATGGTGAGATACCCTGGGAGACTTGCTCGACATCATCCGGCAGCCGCCAGTGGTCAATACGATACAACGACTCTCCTCGTCTGGCAAAGGATCTTATCTGGGAGACTCTCTGTTCCGCAGGCGGCAACGGCAATATGCTTATGAACGTGGGGCCCGATTCGCTAGGAGTCATTCCTCCGTCATACATTGACAGGCTTGCTGAAGTGGGTGACTGGTTCCGCTCCCACGAAGGCATACTCTATGGCACACATTGCGGACCCTGGAAGCCGACCGGCAGTTATGTCTCCACAGCAAGGGGCAAGGATGCATATCTTGTGCTGAAGGAAGGATCCGACATCACCCTTCCCTACGCCAATTCCATCAAGGTTAATTCGGCAAGCGTTGACGGCAGGGAAATCGGTTTCACCGAAAGCAAGGGCGCGATAACCTTCGACATACCAGACGAATATGCAGACAAGCCGTTGGTGGCCATAAAACTGTCTCTTGCAAAACCGGTGAAGAGCCCGCTGGACCCTTTCTCAACCAGCGGTTCGCTTGCATACAAAAAACCTGTCAAGGCTTCTACAGCAATGAGTTTCGAATATATGCACTGTCCTCAGTCCATTGTGGATGATTTCGAAAACACTGTCTGGTATCCGGGACGTCGCCATTCAATTGAGGAAACGGACGCCTATGGCTCACTGATCAACTGTCACGACCCTAAGAACGGTGCGTTCTTTATGGACCACGCCACACTGGAAGTCGATCTCGGCGGCAGGAAAGATGTATCGTCGTTCAAAGTCCAACTCGAATCAGCCAACAATTTCGGCAAACTGCGGCTGGAATACAAGGAACACGGACAGTGGAAGGAAGCCGCTAGCGTCAGCAGTCCTGACGGAGACTGGAAAGACTCTTTCGCTCCTGTCAATGCACGCCACTGGAGACTTGTCGCCGAAGACCTCAACTGGCTTTGCGGAATCAGGGAATTCCAGCTTTTCGATTGAGAGATCAGGCAATAAAAAAGTCGGCTGGAAATTACTTTTCAGCCGACTTTTATATATGATTCGTAAGTTATTATCTTACTTTGAGGAACTCAACGTCCTTCTCAGCTCTTGCCTTGAGATCTGCGTTCTTGCTTGCAGCCTCGATAGCAGCCTTGGCCTCAGCAACTTTACCCTGACGGGCAGCGATGATGGCTTTCTTGTAGCTGCACTTGGGGCAAGTACCCTTGATTGAAGCGGAAGCTTTGTCAAGCTGGTTGGTAAGGATGTATGCAAGAGTTTCGTTGCAGGATTTTGTTCCGGCAAGTTTCTTGGCAGCATCGTTGTAGCGACCCTGAAGGATGTCGATCACAGCGAGATTCTGCTTTGCAGCAGCGAAGTCACCGGCTGCCGCGAAGCACCCTGAAGCCTCGACAATCTTACCTGCGCGAAGAGCGATCACACCATTGAGATTCTTTACGTAAGGGCAGTTCTTGTCAGCGCTTGCAATGACAGACTTGGCGTCTGAATCCTTGCCTTCCTGCAGATAAACGACTGCACTGTTCACTTTGGCCTTGTCGCTGTTGAACTTCTTGATAGCCTGCTTGTAGATTGCAAGTTTGGCAGCGTTGTCCTTGGCGTTGGCGGCAGCCTCGAGAAGAGCGGGCTCGTCAAGTACGTCGATGTTGCTTTCAACCAGCTGTGCGAGTTCTTCAACTGTGTAGTTGGTGAATTCGACGTTGGTGACGAAGCGTGCACGGCGGAGCTGAGGGAGAACGTTCTTTGCAAGAGTGCTGTAAACAGCGGACATATTCTTGATTTCACGCTCGCGGACGGTAGGATCGCTGTACATTGAGAGAACTCGGAGGATAAGTTCCTTGTCTTCGATGTTGGAAGCGTTTACAAGAGTCTGGAAACCTTCCCAGTCCTGACCGCTGGCCTTTGTGGTGACATCGCCTGTGTTGAGCTTCTTGGCAACTTTCTTGAGAGCCTTGCTGGCTGATTTCTCACGGTTTGCAGAAAGCTTGTCGTTGAGGGTTACACCACCGTCGGGTGAAGCGTAAGCAATGACCTCTGTGCCTTTGATTTCGCGACGCTCGTCATTTTCAAGAGCCTTGAGAGCTTCCTGCCAAGCCTTGATGTCAGCGCTCTTGAGCTCTGAGTTGCGGACGTCAGCACTGTTGATGAGGTACATAATCTGAGCCTCGGCTGTTTCGGGGATGATTGCCTGATAGCCTGAAGGAGCGAACGGGAAAGCACCGTCCTTCTCAACGAGCATGTAAGTTGTGTTGGCACCGTCAGCGATCTTGATGTCGAAGGGGAAAGGATATTCACCTGCACCGTAAATGACCTTCGCACGTGCAACAAGCTGTGACTTCTCAACTCCGGGAACATATCCGAAATGAACTGTCTCCTTGATGGTTGCTCCGTTTTTCTTTGAAACGGTCTTGTAGTTTTCAGTGATTTTCTCACCCTGATACATAAAGGGTTTGCCTGCTACCTCACCACCTTCGTAAACAAGAACGGGAGTGACCTCAAGAATAGCCTTGGGAAGGAAATAGTCTGCAGGGAAAGTTACGGTTACATCAGCATTGATGTTGCCTGCCACGACTTCGAGAACCTCAGGATTGCAGTTCCAGTTTATCAGATTGGCACCGTCAATCATTTTCTGAGCGTTGTTACAAGATACAAGAGCCAAAGAAGCGATGGCTACAAGTACAATGTTGAAAAAATTTTTTCTCATAAAACGTTTTAATTTGAATATTGAATTAGGTTATTGCCGTATTAGTGTGCAAATATATGCAATATTTCTCAATTACTCAATTTTTGTTAATATTTATTGAATTTCAATGCTGTTCAACAAATCGAGCTTGCCGTCATCTATCAATTTGAGTATCAGTTCTCCGAACAAAGTGTTCTGCCAGGCGAACCAGGCACGGGTGAATTTCGATGCGTCGCTGCTGTGGAAGGATTCGTGCATAAACCCGGTTCCGGCATCAGTCTCCATCAACATCTTCACGCACTTTTCAATCTCGCTGTCATCCTGAGAGGTGAAAGCCCGCATCATTATGCTCATTGGCCAGATATAGTCAAGTCCGATGTGGGGGCCGCCAATACCCTCTCCGGCAGGACCTTTGAAGAAATAGGGGTTGTTTTCACTCAGGACAAATTTTCTGGTGTTCTGATAGATGGGATCGTTGATGTCCACGTCGCCCAGATAAGGCATCGCAAGGAGCGAAGGGACATTTGCATCATCCATACAGTGTGCGTTTCCGAAACCGTCAACCTCATAAGCATAGATTTTGCCGCAGACGGGATGCTCCACAACCGCATGCTTCTGCAGGGCAGCTTCCACTTCAGCGGCGAGTGAGATGCAGTCGGATGCAAGGTCTTCCCGCCCGTTTACGGTCCGGAGTATCTCCGCAGCCTTCCTGAGGGAGGTCACCGCAAAGAAATTGGACGGCACGAGAAATTCGAAGACAGTTGCATCGTCGGAAGGACGGAAAGAACTGGCTATCAGACCACAGGGCTTGGCGGGATTGCCGTATCCACGGTTGGATTTCGTGTCGAACTGAGCATCCGTCTCCCTTGTGAAATGATAAGAACCCAAACCATCCTTTCTCTGCTGCTCGTGCATCACGGCCAGAACCTTGGTCATAGCCTCCAGCCAGGTCTCATCGAAAACAGAGCTGTCGCCAGTCTGCTTCCAATAGCCGTACGCAAGACGGATGGGATAGCATTGCGAATCAAGTTCATATTTCCTCTCGTGCAGTTCAGGGATCATATCGGTGTTGTCACTCTCCCACTCCGAACCTGTGGGGCCGAAGTTGAAGGCATTTGCGTACGGGTCGAGCACAAGGCACTTGAACTGCCTGCGAATTACACCCTCCAGCATCTTGCGCAGATTATCATCGGAAGATGCGAACCGGATATACGGCCAGACCTGCGCACCGCTGTCCCTGAGCCACATGGCGTGAATGTCCCCTGTAATGACGAAAGTGTCGGGATGTCCGCTTCCGTCATCTTCCGTATATTCCACCGTAGTGTCCAAAGTGTTGGGGAAACAATTGGCGAACATCCACTGGAGACGCGGATTTTTCAGTTTTGCAACAGTCCTGGCGATTACCTCTTCGATGGCGCTGTTGGAATAGGAGCGGTTGCCGATTTCGGGGCGCTGGCTGATATAGGAGCCGTCAGGCGCGATTGTCACGGGTTTTTCAACCTTTTCAACAGGAGCAGGCGCATTTTTGCACCCGAAAATGAACAGTCCGGTAAGAATCAGCGTCAGAAAAGAAGCGTGTCTCATAATATTGGTTTCTTACAATTTCAATAATTGTTCAAAGTTAGTTAACTTTGGGGAGAATATGAAAAACAATATCCATATCTCGCGTGATATCAATGATATTTTTCCCCTGTTTCAGGAGAGGAAGGTCATTATGGTGGCGGACGAATATTTCCGGAGCCACGACAGTTCCCTCGATGTGATAGACTGCCCCCGTCTGTGGATTTGCGCGGACGAAGGGAAGAAGACTCTGGATACTGTGGGAGGACTGATTGACAACCTGCTGGAGTATGGAGCCGACAGGGACACCCTTGTTCTGGCCGCCGGAGGGGGAATAACGACCGACATCGCCGGATTCACGGCCTCCATTTACAAAAGAGGTGTCGCCCTCGGATCCGTCCCGACAACCCTGCTTGCTCAGGTGGATGCCTCCATTGGAGGGAAGAACGGGGTCAACGTCAACCATTTCAAGAATATGGTCGGCGTAATAAGGCAGCCGGAGTTTGTCTTTATCAACCCCGACTTCAACCGAACCCTTCCCGTGAGGGAATACCGCTGCGGAATTGCCGAAATGCTCAAGATGTTCTGCATATCGGACAGGGATGCCTTTTTCGGATTGCTGCAGCATAAGGATGATGTCAGCGAGGAACTTATCAGAAGGGCCATTGACGTGAAGATGGACATTGTGGAGCAGGATGAGATGGAGCACGGTATGCGCAGGGTTCTCAATCTGGGGCACACTTTCGGCCACGCCATTGAAAAATGCAGCCGGGACTATCTCCACGGAGAGGCTGTGTCGGTGGGAATGGTTCTGGCCGGGCAGGTCTCAGTCAGCCTTGGAGCAATGCCGTATGAAGAGCTGTCCCTGCTCAGGGAGAGCCTCCGTTCCGCAGGCCTTCCAACAGGCACGGATATCGGTTTTGAGGAACTCAGGGAAGCCATTCTCCAGGACAAGAAAAGCGTGGGAAGTCTGATTGATTTCGCCCTGCCGTTGAAGATAGGGGATGTCAGATTGAGAAGGCTTTCGATGGAACAGCTTGAAGATGGGTACAATCTGCTATAGCATAACGGACTCCGAATTCCCGTACTGCCACTTTATGGCATCCACGAGAGTGAAAACCGCCGTCGAAATAAGGCTCGACGGCTGCCACCTTGACGGAAATGACATCAGGGAGGTCTTCTCCGCCAGGAGGGACTGCACTTTGATTGCCACATATCACATCAATGAGTCAGAGGACATTCCGCGTGCCCTTGAATCGCTGGGCGATGCCATTATGGCGGGCACGGACTATGTGGATATCCCCTTCGACCTACCCGACGAGTCCCGCAAGTGGCTGATTTCGCTTGCCCTCAACAAAGGGTGCAGGATAATAATCTCATATCACAACTATCACGGGACCGACCCTCTGGAAACGCTGCTGGAGATAGGCAGAAAAGCTTTCGGAGAAGGGGCCGACGTCGTCAAGATAGTCACCACCGCGGGCAGCAGATCGGATGCCGCGACGGTGCTGAAACTTTACGGCCATTTCAACCCCTCTTCGCTGATTGCTTTCGCGATGGGGATCCGGGGAGTGAACAGCAGATTCCTCTCCTTTCAAGCCGGCGCCCCATTCTTTTATGTCTCCCCCTGCAGAAACTCGAGAACGGCAGGAGGACAGCCGTGCTATTTCAATTTCCTGCCCGGGAAAGAGGTGATTCTCAAGGGGTCCGTGGATATTCCATCCTCCAAGAGTTTCGCCCAGAGGGCAATCGTCCTTTCGGCACTCACGGAGGGTACCACGAAACTGTACGGATATACGGCGTGTCAGGACACCTCGGCAGCCGTCGGCGTTGCGGAAAGCTTCGGAGCCGAGGTCAGTCTGGACGGAGACGTTCTCTCGATAACGGGCCATCAGAATATCCTGCGTGACGGTCTGAAAGTCAAGTACAATCTCCTGTCTGTCGGAGAGTCGGGACTGCTCGCGAGACTTTGCATTCCTCTGGCCGGCCTTGCCGGAGAGGATATCACCATAACCGGTGAAGGGACCTTGCTGCGGAGGAAAGTCGGGGATTACAAACAGGCTCTGAAGGGATTCGGGCTGAAAGTCGATTATACTGACAGATCCTATCTGCCCGCCACAGTCCGGGGCAGACTGCATCCTTCAGACCAGCATATCAATGGAGGAAAGGGTTCCCAGATGATTTCAGGACTGCTTCTGGCCCTGAGCCAGTGCAAAGGCACAAGCACTCTCGACATCGACAATCTTACCAGCGTCCCCTACATGGACCTTACCACCTACGTGGCCTCGTTTTTCGGCCTGAACGGGTATTCAATGGAATCAAGGCCTGACGAGGACAATGAAGAGGAACGCATCTACACGATAGAAGGGCCGTCTGAAATATCTCCCGTCATCGGAATACAGGTGGAGAAGGACTGGAGTGCGGCCGCGATGATGATGGTCGCTGCGGCGATGATGGGGAATCTGACTTTTTCCGGACTGGACATATTCTCAAACCAGGCTGACGCCGAAATTCTTGACATTCTGAAAGCGATGCACGTGGATATCACGGAAAGAGGATCCTCACCACGTGTCATAAATGTCAGAAAATCCATTCTGATGCCTTTCTACCACGATATCACCGATTCTCCTGACCTTTTCGCCCCGCTGTTCCTTCTGGCGGTGCGCGCGGCCGGAATCAGCGTGATAAGTGGGATAAAGCGGCTTTCCAACAAGGAAAGCAACCGGGCGGAGAGCTTCGCCTCCCAGTTCCGGAAGATAGGTGTCCGTATCTCGACACACGGAGATGAGATGCACATTGCCGGTCACGAACACGCACGGTTTCCGGGCGGAATCAGTGTCTCCAGTTTCGGGGACCATCGTCTGGCTATGGCTCTGAGCATCGTTTCCCTCATCTGCGACAAACCTCTCGAGATTGACGACACGGATTGCGTCTCCAAGTCATATCCCGGTTTCTACGCCCAACTTGAAAAATTGAAATGCAATGAATAGTTTCGGAAACAGATTCAAAGTGGAGATTTTCGGGGCGTCCCACGCACCCGAGGTGGGCGTCGACATCTGGGGCATACCGGATTCCATCAATCCCTGCGACCTTGATTTCAATACACAGCTCGCCCGCCGCAAGGGAGGCTCCGCCTGGACAACTCCGAGAGTCGAGGAAGACACTCCCCTGTTCGAAGACCTGAGAGCCGACGGAGGTCCGTTCCGGATTCGGTTTGAGAACAGGAACGTGCGGTCCGAGGATTATTCCGGTTTCGAGGATATTCCCCGCCCCGGTCACGCCGACTTCACATCATTGGTGAAATATGGCCGGACTTTTCCCGGTGGAGGAATCTTCTCGGGCAGGATGACCCTGCCGCTTGTGGCCGCCGGAGCCGTGGCGCAGGCCATCATCTCCCCCGCCGTAATCAGAGCGTCGCTCGTTGAAGTCGGAGGCATTTCCTGCAGTGACAGAGAGGCTGTCAGGCAGGCTCTAGGCAAGGCGGCGGAAGAGGGTGATTCTCTCGGAGCCGTCGTCAGATGCGTCTGTGAAGGCATTCCGGCAGGTTTGGGCGAGCCCTTTTTCGATTCGCTTGAATCCGTGATTTCTCACGCCGTCTTCTCCATCCCCGGCATACGGGGGATAGAATTCGGGGACGGCTTCGCAGCAGCAGCAATGCGGGGCTCACAGCACAACGACCCGTTCATCGATGCATCGGGCCACACCTCCAAAAACGGTTGCGGAGGCATCAACGGAGGAATCTCCAACGGTAACCCCATCATATTCAATGTCGCCGTCAAACCCACCTCGACCATCAGGAAGACTCAGCATACTTTCAATTTCGCTGAAGGCAAAATGGCCGACCTCTCCGCCGGCGGACGCCACGACGTATGCTTCGCCCTGAGGGTTCCTCCCGTCATCGAGGCCGTCACCGCCATCGTCCTTGCCGATTTTATTACAGCGTAAGTTCCTTCCCCTGGTAGAAATCCAGCAGTTTGGTCTGATAGAGGTATTCGTAGCGGGCCTGGGTGAGATTCGACTCGGCCTCGAGATACTGCGCCTTCGATGCGTTGAACTCGGTTATGTTGGCTTTGCCGTTCTCGTATTTGGCCTCCATCAGCTCGAAAGCCTCCTTTGCAGCCACAGCCGCGGCCTTGCTGCGCTCATATTTGCTCTGCGAAGTCAAAGCATTCGTATGCGCCTGCTGAATCTCCTTGTAAAGAACCTTCTTGGCGTTCTCAAGCTGGAGTTGCTGCTGAGCGAGAGAGACCTGAGCGGACCTCACGTTGTTCCGAACTGCGAACTTCTGGAAAATCGGAATGTTGAGGGACAGTCCCACATATTGGCTGAAGTTATTTCCGAGCTGTTCGAAGAAAGCCTTGCTGGGAGTAAGGTTGTTCGTGTAGTAGTTCGACCCCAATCCCCCGCTCAGTGACAGGGAAGGATAATAACTCGCCTTGGCGACACGGATGGAGGCATCCGCCGCATCCACACGCAACTGCTCGGACTTTATCTGCGGCTTTATGCCAAGTGCCGTCTCGTAGATGAACTGCGGATCCTGCAGGAGATGAATCTCAAGCTGGGAGGCATCCGGGAGGGATATGTTGAATCCGTCAGGAGACGGAAGTTCCAGAAGCTGCGTCAGATCCAGAATCGAGACTCTCAGGTTGCCTTCGGCCTGAACCTCTGTCAGACGGCTCTGTGCAAGAGAAGATTTCTGCGCCGAAACCTCCGCCTGTGAAGCCTTCCCGCTGCGGGCCATCGCCTCAAGCCTGTCCACCTGCAGGCTGTCAATCTCCACCTGCCGGTGTGCGACGCCAAGAATCTCGTTGTTGTAGAGAACCTGCACGAAAGCTGCCGCAACAGCGGTCCGGATATCATCCTTAGCCTTTGCAAGGTCTTCCGTTGCGGCCTGGAGATTCAGTTCGCTCAAGGTGATGTTGTTCTTTATCCGCAACCCCTCGAACAGCGGCATACTGGCCCCGAGGCTCAGGGAAGTGTTCGTGGTGTTGGTGTTCGCGTAGGTGTTGTCCGAAGTCAGACCTCGTCCGAACGAGAAATTCTGTGACCCGCTTGCCGAGAGGCCGGGCAACATACTGTTCTTCGCCGTACTGAGGGCAATATCACGCTGCTGCACCTGAAGAGCGCTCTGCTTGACGGTGATATTGTTCTCTATTGCATAGTCGATGCACTCCTTGAGTGTCCACGTGTTCTGCCCGAATGTCAGCACGGGCAGAAGAGAGAGTGCCAGAACCGTTATTTTCTTCATCATTTCTCGTTTATGATTTTAGGACCACGAAGCTTGACGGAGGTGTCAATGCCGCTCTTGACCTCGATTTGAACTCCGTCACTGACACCCGTCTCGATGGCGGTCTTTTCGTATGAACCGTCCTCTTTCAAAACATAGACAAAGGTGCTGTCTCCTTTGAATTCCAACGCGCTTTCCGGGATTGAAACCACTGCATCAGCCTGTTGGAGAACAATTTCCGCATTTGCACTGTAGCCGGAACGGATGGTGCTTCCCTCCTGCGGCTTGACTGCGGCCTTTATCTGGAACTGATTCGCTCCGTTTTTCTCGACGGCCTTCGGGGAGATGTACTCGAGGACAGCCTCGAAAGAGTAGTTCTGCAGGGCTCCTATGGTAATCACAACGTTCATCCCCTCGGAGAGCATACCAACCTCAGTCTCGTCAATCTGTCCGTCGAAGATGAGGTCGTTCATATTCGCAACGGTCGCGACAGTCGTACCGTCGTTCATCGTATTTGCTTGAATCACTGAGTTTCCCACCTTCACGGGAATGTCGAGTATAAGCCCGCTGATGGTGGAGCGCACGAGAGTTGAGGAGGACTTGGCATTCGATGAAGAAACACCGTCCCTGATAACTTCCAGGACATCCTGTGCCGCAGCCCGTTCCTCCTTCGCCTGATTGTAGGCCTGCAAAACCTTGTCATACTCCTCGGCACTCACCAGTTTCTTGGAATATAGTTCCTTCTCCCTGTCAAGGTCGGTCTTTGCCTGCTTGAGATTTATTTCAGCAAGACGGACACGGCTCTGGGCGTTGCTCAGCGAGGACATCTCCGGAATCACATTCAGTTTTGCGATAACCTCCCCTTTTTCGACCGTCTGCCCTGCCTCCTTGTAGAGTTCGGCGATGATGCCGTTTATCTGGGGTTTGATGTTGACTTCGTTGCGTGGTGCAATCTTGCCGGTCACAACGGAGGTGCGTCTGATATCCGAGATATTCACGTCAAGGTTCTGATACCTGACCTCCTGCGGGCGCGTCTTCTGATATAGGAAGACGAAGGTCCCCACCACAAATACCGCAATCAATGCGAAAATAATGTACTTGAAATACTTTTTCATATACTTGATTTTTTGTTATTATTCGTCTCTCATAGCATCCACCGGCTTGATTTTCATTGCTCTGGCAGTCGGGGCCAGTCCGGCTATCACCCCAAGTACCGCCAGCAGGGCAAGCGCTGTTACCGCAGTCCAGAAACTCAGGAAAAACAGAGTCCCTGTAGCCTTCTCAAGCAACTGGAGAAGCAGTATGCTGAAGATGATGCCCCCGCATCCGGCCAGAAGGGTAAGCGTGACGCTCTCTCCCATTATCTGGAAAAGAATCTCGCTCGGGAGTGCCCCGATGGCCCGTCTGATGCCGATTTCGATGGTTCTCTCGCGTACCGTCACCATCATTATGTTGCTCACCCCGATGGCTCCGGCAAGAAGGGTCCCGATTCCGACAATCCATATCAGCAGGTTTATCCCCCTGAAGAGATTGTCAATGATGCCGAAAACCTCCTGTGTGTTTGCGAAAAACATCGCATCCTTGTCGGTCGGGTCGAACAGGTGGGCATCGGAAAGAACTTTCCTCAGTTTCGTCTGAAGGTAATCCATATCTGTTCCCGGTGCGGCCAGAGTACTTATCATATCCACCGTGTTTCCTCTCCTGAAGATTTTCGCCGCCACCGTTATGGGAAGAGTGATGGTTTCGGAAGCCTGCCCGTTGATGCTCATATTGCCTGTGCAGACATCCACTCCCACGACACGCAGAAAAACAGACCCCATCTGGACATACTTCCCGCAGGGGTCGCCTCCTTCGGGGAAGAGGGCTTCATATACCCTTTTGCCCAGGACACATACCTTCCTTTCGGAAGTGACATCCACAGAATTCAGCATACGTCCGTATTTGATGGAAGGAATCTCAATAAGATTATGATTCTGATCCACCCCCTTTATGCTTGCGGAATAGGACCTGTCCTCATAAACTGTGTTCAAATTCCAGTTGTGAATCATTGGAGAAACGACTTCCAGCTCCGGAATCATCATTCTGATTCTCTCCACGTCCCTGTAAGTCATTTCCCAATAGCGGCCTGTCTGAAATCCTTTGTACGGCTTTGTCGTCTTTGACGCTCCGACAACAACTGTATTTGTGGCAAATCCGTCGAAATTCGCCATCATCTTCGACCTCAGGGCGTTTCCTCCGCCAATCAGGAAGAGCAGCATGAACAGGCCCCAGAAGATTCCGAACCCTGTGAGCAGACTCCTGCTCCGGTTTCTCATCAGAGCATCCACGATTTCGCGGAAAGAATCAAAATCAAATCTGAAAAACTTCATAACTAATTCGCATTCAGGGCTTCAATAGGTTTGACCCGGGAGGCCTTCACGGCCGGAACAAGGCCTGCTATCGTGCCGGCAACCACCAGCACCACAGTAGCGCCGACCGCCGTCCCCATTCCGACGGTGGGATTTATAAACACTCTCATTGATTCATTGAGTACCGACACGGAAGACTGCCCGACCGTGGCATCCATAATCTCGCAGGCCACAAGCCCCAGAATCATACCTACGTATCCGAAAATTACGGTTATCGTCACACTCTCAGATATTATGAGTTTGACCACGGACCAGGGTCTGGCCCCGATGGCCTTGCGGATGCCGAATTCGTGAGTTCTCTCCTTGACGGTTATCAGCATTATGTTGCTCACCCCCGTTATTCCGCTGAGCAATGTCAGCAGGCCTATCACCCAAAGTGCGGTCCGCAACAATCCGGCTCCTGTCTCCATCTGCAGATGCTGGGTGAAGCGGTTCCATATCCAGATGGTGCCGTCATCATCGGGAGCGGCGTGGTGGGCATTGTTCAGGACCGTCTTAATCTGTGTCTCGAACATTTCGTTCTCCTCCTCCGTCGGCAGACCGTGGAAGGTGAAG
Source organism: Candidatus Cacconaster scatequi (assembly GCA_018065305.1). Classification (GTDB taxonomy): domain Bacteria; phylum Bacteroidota; class Bacteroidia; order Bacteroidales; family UBA932; genus Cacconaster; species Cacconaster scatequi. Next base: position 24,719 of record JAGHTO010000057.1, read on the forward strand.
GTTATCTGGTTCACCTCCTCACCCATATTGTATATTGTGCGGAGGGTGGAGTAAGGAACATCCACGTCGCTGCTCCAGGTATCGTTGCCCGCCTTCAGGATTCCCACTATCTTGAAGGAGAGACTGTCCACTCTCACCTGCTTTCCCAATAACCTTTCATAGTCCGTCCTGCCGCCGAGAAGAGATTCCGCCTCACGGCTGTCAATGACAATCACCTTCCTTTGAAGCTTGATGTCCTTGTCGTTGAGGTACCTTCCGCAGACCATCTTCAGCTTGTCCATTTCGAATGTTGACGGATAGACACCCTGCATATTGACGTTGCTCAGATACTGGTCTCCGAGTGACATTGTCAGACCACTCTTGTTGACCTGGGTGGTCATATCGTCGATAAAGCCCCCTGAGACACTGTTTTTCAATGTCTCCATATCATCCGCCGTCAACTTTATCCTGCGGTTTGACTGATAACCTCCGTACGGCTTGGAGGTATATCCTCCGAAAAGCCTCATAGAGTTGGAGGCGAACCAGTCGCTGTCATCCATAAAGGCATTCATCAGACCGTTTCCCGCACCCAGCAGCACGATCAGCATAAAGATTCCCCAGGATACGGCGAACCCTGTGAGCATAGTGCGCAACTTGTTGCGGCGCAGGGACTCCCATATTTCAACAAAAAGGTCGTGCATTCCAGGAATCTGTTCTAATCGTTAACTATCAGTCCGTCGGATATATGTATGCTTCTCTGCGCCTTGGAGGCCACCTTCAGGTCGTGCGTCACCACGACGAGGGTCACGTTTTCCTCCCGGTTCAGCGTGGACAGCAGATTCATCACCTCCTCGGAGGTCTTCGAATCAAGAGCTCCTGTCGGTTCGTCCGCCAGAATCAGCTGGGGATGGGTTATCAGGGCACGGGCTATCGCCACTCTCTGCTTCTGACCTCCGGACATCTCGTTGGGATAGTGGTCAGCCCAATCCAGAAGTCCCATCTTGTCAAGATACTCCATAGCAAGTGCGTGCCTCTTTCGGCGGCTCACCCCCTGATAGAAGAGGGGCAGTTCCACGTTCTCCACCGCTGTCTTGAAATTTATCAGATTGAAAGACTGGAACACGAATCCTATCAAGGTGTTGCGGTATGCTGCGGCATCCCGTTCGCTCAGGTCCTTGATAAGCCTGCCGGCAAGATGATATTCGCCGGTGTCGTAGGTATCCAGAATTCCCAAAATGTTCAGGAGAGTGCTCTTCCCGGAGCCGGAGGCGCCCAGAATGGATATGAATTCCCCCTTGTCCACCTGCAGGTCAATCCCTTTCAGCACGTGAAGAGGCTGGTTCCCCGTATAGGTCTTGTTGATATTTTTCAGTTCGATGATCATAATTCTGCTTTATAATACGCTGACTGCCACCCAGATGAGGAAAGCCATTATCGTGCCAATCCACAGGAGGAACAGCACAAGTCCCGGATGCCATTTCGGACTCTTGAAGTCGAATATGAGCTGCAATCCTCCGTAAATCATTCCCAACAGCGGAAGAAATATTATCAGAGCCAGGTCCAGTTTGGCAAAGAATGGTGATATCACCGAAAGAATATTGGGGTTCTCTCCAACAAAACCTGTCCAGAAGCCAAGGAAATCGGAAGCCAGAACCGCCCCCGGAATAATCGCCAGCCCAAGTGCGACCATAATGGAGACACTTGTCACTATAAGCCCAATCCCTATGAAGACTCCGAAGATTCTCAGCAGCACGCGCCAGAATTCTGAGGAATTTGACTGCTGTACACGATACTCCGCAGTTCCGTCCGCGACGTTTCTCTCTATTTCGCCCACAGTTCCTTTCTCTCCGTGAAGCTTCAGTTTTTCCTTTACAGTACGGGCGGCAGGCATACAGATCCACATCACCGCATAAACTATCGGCAGGAACAGGCCAACTTCGTCCGCAGTCCTTTTGCCGACATAGATGAGTGCCACGCAAAGCAGCAGGAAGAGAACCCTGACTGCCGTAATGTCCACCTTGAAATATGCGGAAACCCCTGCAAGGACTCCTCCCATCATCTTATTGTCAAGATCGCGGTAGAGTTTCTTCTGTTTTTCCTCCTCATCCGGGGAACTTGCCTTATTCTCTGCATCCTCTTCGGAACTCTCCTCCTCAATCTGGTCCGGCTTTCCGAGAATAGCCAGCGTCTCCTCCACAACTCTCACGTCAACGACTCCGGACTCCCCACATTTCTCCAGAAAGAGTTCGGCCATCCTCTCCTCGATGCCTTCCAGTATTTCCCTTCCTTCGGGACGGTTTTTATAGAACGCCCCCAGTTCCTTGAGATATCTGTCCACCGTCTCATAGGCCTGAACATCCATAGAGAAGGGGCAACAACCTATGCTTACTTTTTGCAAATTATTCATTTCCTGAGAGTTTCTATTGTTTTAACCATTTCGTTCCATTCCTTGTCCATCTGGAGGAGCATCATCCTACCCTTGTCGGTGATGCAGTAATATTTGCGGGGAGGTCCCTGGGTGGACTCTTCCCAGCGGTACGAGAGTACTCCCTGATTCTTCAGCCTGATGAGCAGAGGATAAATAGTACCCTCCACCACTATCATATTGGCCGCCTTCAGTTCCTCGATGAGAGAGGAGGCGTAGGACTCCTTCCTGTCGAGAACACTTAGAATGCAGTACTCCAGCACCCCTTTCCTCATCTGGGACCGTGAATTATCCGTAATCACTTCCATATCGGACCGTTATGAAAACTTGGCCATATTCTCCGCAGTCACGGGGAGTCCCATCATCTGACATTTCTTGGCCGGGGTGTCGGCTATGGGAGCGACAATCCATACCACTATATATATCCAGAAACTGACAGCCCCGAAGAGGATGCCTGCAAGGAAAATGATTCTGAGGATTGTCACGTCAATACTGAAGAATGCCGCAAGGCCGCTGCATACGCCGGCGATTTTCTTGTCATCCGCATTGCGGAAAAGTTTTCTCGGTTCGCTCATTTTCTTATATGTATTTTGATTGTTGTTTCTGCTGTTCTTTGTCACGGGGGAGCCGTCGGGCCATCCCAATGATTCTATTATCGCCTCGACGGCGGCTATGTCAATAACCGTGCCTTTGGCCCTTTCCCCGAAAAGGTCGGCAATTCTTGCCTCGATTTCTGGCATCACTTCCTCTTTCTGGTCGTCGGGAAGTTTTGTACGGAATTCTTCGAGGTATTCGCTCAAACACTGGAACGCATTGTCATTCAGCGTAAAACATTTGCCGTCCAGTCCTATTTCAGTTGTCTTGTACATCTTGCATAATATTTTCCAATGCAAAGATATAATATTTTTTTAATACCTTGTATCGCAAAGTAGTAAAAATTTAAAATTATTTTGCCGACGGGGCGAATAGCGGCGTTCTGCAAATCGTCCGGTCAGTCATCCATACGGAGAAATTTTCCTTTCTTGTTGAATTCCAAGTCAAAGCCGTTGCTAAGTTCCACTTCATACCCCCAATGCTTCTGATTGATCTTGGTGATTGTCACCTGGGGAAAAGTGGCTGAAGCATAAGTCTGAATCTCTGCCGGAACAAGGCTGAGGACCGATGCGGGCACAGCCTGACGCTTGCAATCGACCTCTTTCCAATTTCCCTTCTTATCGAACTCCACTTCGGACCCGTCTTCGAACCTGACCTCGAAACTGTGTGAATCACGCATCGTAAAAGAGACATTCACTCCACTGAAGTGAGTCTGTACAAAGGTCTGTGAAACCTGAGGCAATTGTTCGAAAGGAATTACGTAATCGTTGTCTGCCGATGACAACAAAGGAAGGCAGACAAGGAGAGCCAGAATTGTGATGATTCTTTTCATTGCTGTTGTCTTGAATTGTGAACTTGCGAAATTATACATAAATCCCGACAAATCCTCTACCTTTGCAGTTGCCGTTTCCTGCAGCGAAAAAGTTGAAAAGAACTTCGTGCCAAGGAAAAGGTCTCCTTCCCCGTACTGACCTGGCCCGGTCTTGAAGAACCTGCTCAGTCCCCTTTTTGTTCAGGGATATCCTTTTTTATTCCTTGATTCTCGAATCAATAATGATGGTTACAGGACCGTCATTAATGAGGCTGCATTGCATATCCGCTCCGAAAACCCCTTTGAAGACTTGTCTGCCTGCTTTTTCTGACAGGAGTTCGCAGTATCTGTCATATAACGGAACGGCCAGATCATGACCCGCCGCTCTAATGTATGAAGGACGATTGCCTTTTCTGGTAGACGCGGTGAGTGTGAATTGAGAGACAGCAAGAAGTTGCCCGTTGAAGTCGATGATATTGCAGTTCATGACCCCATCCCTGTCGTTGAATATCCGTAGCCCGGCTGTCTTTGCCGCAAGCCATTCTGCATCTGCTTCAGTATCCCCAGTCTCCACTCCAACCAGAATGAACAGGCCCGGTCCGATGGATGCCCGGCATTTGTCCTCAATGGTGACAGAGGCTTCCTTTACCCTTTGTATCACCAGTCTCATTTCTTCTTGTACTTTGCTGCAAGTATGAACATCTCCGGACTCAGATGGCAATATCCGCCGGGAGTCTTGTCCAGATAGTCCTGATGGTATTCTTCGGCCCTGTAGAAACTGGATATATGCCGGAGTTCAACGGCCAGTTGCGCTCCCAATTTCTTCTCCACCCTGAAGAATTCCTTGGACAGAATATCGAAATCCCGTTCGTCTTCGTAGTAGACTCCGGTCCTGTATCTTGTCCCTTCATCCTCACCCTGCCTGTTAAGACTCAGCGGGTCGATAATCCTGAAGTACAGCCGTACCAGTTCTTTCAGTGGGACAATCTCCGGATTGTACCTTACATGCACGCATTCAGCATGGCCGGTTGTGTCCGTGTAGACCTCCTTGTATGTAGGGCTCTCCTTCCATCCGTTGGCAAACCCGACTTCGGTGAATTCGACTCCCTGAATCATCTTGAAGAACTTCTGCGCACCCCAGAAACATCCGGCGGCAAACCATATGTCACGCTGTGGTCCATAGATGCAATCCGCAATCTTCTCCATGTACTTCGCGTCTGTCTTGTCGAAAGTCCCCAGCTCCCTGCTGTCAATGTCGAGAACGGCGACAATCCGTCCATGATTTCTCACAGGGACAACGATTTCACTTTTGGATTCGCTCGAACAGGCTATGTGTCCTGAGAATTTTGATACGTCCGGAACGACAATCGTCCTGTCTTCAGCCCAGGCTGTTCCGCAGACTCCTTTCCCAATGCGGATTCTCGAACAGGCAGGAGGGCCCTGGAAAGGGCCGAGAACGAGCATGTCATCTTCCGCCACCCGGTAGAAGCCTGTCCACCAGAAACCGAATTCATGATGCAGCAGGGCAGACAGGTTGGCCATCCTGGCAATCTCATCTTCCTCGCCACTCATAAGGGAATGAACTACAGGAAGGAGGGCGGTGTATTTTTCTTCTTTTGTTTGCATACAAAAAGAATTCGTTTCATTGCTTTGCTTACTTCATGAGCAAAAATACCTCTTCTTCCGCAGATTATCAAACTTTTCCGACACTGTTTGAACTTGAGCCCGTGGCGGCTATGAATAATGCAGGTTAAGAATGACTAACAATAAAAATGTCCCGACGGGATACTTCATTGATGACATCAATCATAACCTCACAAGTTTAGATGGAGTATTTCATCCGTGACGGCGTCACGCAGGCCGGAATCGGAGATGGAGACGAGGGCTTCGGCGGCAAAGGCGGTGCAGGCAAGGGAGAAGGCCTGCTTCTCGGATATACCGCGTGAACGCATATAGAAGATTTCATCCTCATTCAACCGTCCGACGGTGGCTCCGTGACTGCACTTTACGTCATCCGCATAAATTTCTAGTTGAGGTTTTGAGAAGGCCCTTGCGCTCCGGCTGAGCAGAAGATTGTGGTTCGCCTGATACGCCTCCGTCTTCTGTGCGTACTGCGGGACGTGAATCAGGCCGCCGAAACGGGTCACGCCGCTGTCAAAGGCCATCCCCTTGAAAAGCTGGTTGCTGACCGCCCCACCCACGCAGTGGTCCATAAAGACGTCATACTCGACCCTGTTTTCACCGGTGGCGACAAGGAGACCTTTCAAATCGCATCGGGCTCCTTCACCGAGAAGGGAAACTCTGACATCCACCTTTGCAGGGGAACCGGCAAACGAGACAAAGGTTACGGAAGCGGATTCATTTTCCCTGAGTGAGAGTTCGAATTTCAAATCGGAAGCATCCCCCAGATCAGAGACGGAAGCGGAGGCGGGTACGTGCTCCAGCACGCGCCCGAGAAGAGCCTCATCCCCTGTCAGGACAAGGTATTCCCTTCCGAAGAATATCTGTTTAACCGCGGTCATTTACAATCCAGTCGTAACCTTTTTCCTCTATCTTGAGAGCCAGCGACTTGTCGTCGCTCAAAATTATCTGTCCCTTGTATAGGATGTGTATGACATCCGGTACGATATAGTCGAGAAGCCTCTGATAGTGCGTTATCACTATCGTCGCATTCTCCTTCGTCCGCAGACGGTTCACACCCGCAGCCACAATCCTGAGGGCATCCACGTCAAGCCCGGAGTCCGTCTCGTCGAGGATGGCAAGCGAAGGCTCTATCATAGCCATCTGGAATATCTCATTCCTCTTCTTCTCACCGCCTGAGAAGCCGACGTTCACTCCCCTGCTGGCGAAGGAGGGGTCCATCTCCACGTATGCCATCTTCTCCTTCATCAGTTTGAGGAACTCTCCCGCACTGAGGGCCGGCAGACCCTTGAATTTCCTGTGCTCGTTCACGGCGGCACGCATAAAGTTTACGTTGTTCACTCCTGGTATCTCGACAGGGTACTGGAATCCGAGGAACACGCCTTCCCAGGACCTCTGCTCGGGGGTCATTGCCAGCAGGTCCTTCCCGTACAGGGTTACGCTCCCTTCAGTTACTGTATATGAATCCCTTCCCGCAATGACAGAGGAGAGGGTGCTTTTGCCGGAGCCATTGGGTCCCATTATGGCGTGGACTTCGCCGGCATTGACCTCCAGATTGATACCGCGGAGTATCTCGCGGTCATCGACGCAGGCGTGGAGATTTTTTACGGACAGGATATTCATCAGGCGTTCCTCCTATATTTTGCAATCCACTGACGGATTGAGAGTATGCTGTTGCCCAGATACAATGCGCTGACAACGGACATACAGATATTGCCGACGCTCAGGTGGAGCGCCAGCTGCACGATATTCACAAAAAGCCAGGCCACCCAGCAATCCCATTTCTTCAGGGCGCTGAGAGTCTGGGCGACAAGTATCAGTATGGTCAGACAGGAATCCTGATACGGATGCGGGTCTGCGGGGAAAAGTCTGTCCAGCAGCATACCCCAGACGGCGGCAACCACAAACACCGTCGCGACGGACACAACCCTGCCCGCTGCGGAAAGAGTCGTCACCTTCAGTTCTCCGGACTTCTCGGAACTAGCCTCCCCTTCGCGGGGGTGGGTCCAGCGATAGTGACCCACCGCGTTCATAACAAGAGAAACGGGCTGGAGCATCAGGGAAGCCAGCAGACTCCTTTCCCAGAAAAGAAGGAACAGGGCTGCCGAATAGAGATATCCCACATAGAAATTGTATTTGCTTCCCCTCCCCGCGAGGAAGACACATACAAGGCCCAGAGCCGCCGCTATGATATCGAACACATTCATCATCCGACACTTCCCTCAAGCGACACCTGCAGGAGCTTCTGCGCCTCGACCGCAAACTCCATAGGCAATCTGTTCAACACCTCTTTTGCATATCCGTTCACTATCAGACCCACGGCATCCTCCTCCGTGATACCCCTCTGACGGCAATAAAACAGCTGGTCCTCGTTGATTTTCGAGGTCGTGGCCTCGTGCTCGACGGATGCGTCCGGATTGGCGCTTTCGATTACGGGGAACGTGTGCGCACCGCAGCGGTTCCCGATAAGGAGGGAATCGCACTGGGAGTAGTTTCTCGCCCCGGTTGCGCCGGGAAGAATCTTGACAAGGCCGCGGTAGCTGTTCTGGCTGCGGCCCGCTGATATTCCCTTGCTGATGATGCGGCTGGAGGTGTTCTTTCCGATATGAATCATCTTCGTCCCGGTGTCTGCCTGCTGCCGGCCGTTCGTGAGCGCCACGCTGTAGAACTCCGAGACGGAATTGTCCCCCTTAAGAATCGTGCTGGGGTATTTCCAGGTGATGGCACTGCCTGTCTCCACCTGAGTCCAGTAGAGTCTGCTCCCACGACCGTTGCAGAGACCCCTCTTCGTCACGAAATTGAAGATTCCGCCACGACCTTCCGCATCTCCCGGATACCAGTTCTGCACTGTCGAATACTTGACCTGTGCATCCGCCTCCACGACTATTTCCACCACCGCCGCGTGCAATTGGTTTTCAGCCCTTTGCGGAGCCGTGCACCCTTCCAGATAACTGAGGTACGAGCCTTCGTCGGCCACAATCAGAGTCCTTTCGAACTGTCCCGTACCTCGGGCGTTGATTCTGAAATAACTGGAGAGTTCCATCGGGCACCTGACCCCTTTGGGAATGTAGCAGAAACTGCCGTCACTGAAGACGGCGCTGTTGAGAGCGCTATAGAAATTGTCCGACACGGGGACTACGGTAGCGAGATATTTCCTGACTAGGTCGGGATAGTTCTTCACAGCCTCGGAGAAGGAGCAGAAGATGATTCCCTTTTCGGCAAGAGCCTCGCTGAAAGTGGTTTTCACGGATACGCTGTCGAAGACAGCATCCACCGCCGTACCTGCAAGAATGGCCCTTTCGTGCAGGGGAATCCCCAGTTTGTCAAAGGTTTTCTCTATTTCGGGGTCAATCTCCTTGGGTGCCTCCTCCCTCTTTCTGGGGGCAGCGTAGTATATGATGTCCTGAAAGTCGATGGGAGGAATGTCCAGATGAGCCCACTGCGGCAGTTTCATCTTCTGCCAGCGGCGGAATGCGTCGAGCCGGAACTCCAGAAGCCACTGCGGCTCGCCCTTTATCCCGCTGATGGTGCGGATAATATCCTCATTGAGCCCTTTCGGCACGAAATCCTGCTCAAGCGCAGTCTCGAAGCCGTGCTCGTACTCGGAATTGGTGAATTCCTCTATTATCTTTCCTCTTTCACTCATCGCCCGCAAATTTAATAAAAAGATTACGACTCCCGAAGAAGATATGCTGCTATGCGCTCCAAAGGGGCATCCTTCAGAATTGTCCTATGCTCCCCGTCAAGAAGATAGAAGGTGGGGATGGCTCTGATATTATAAAGAGGCAGACTCCCGTCCTTCGCCTCATCCACCTCGGGAGCGAAGCCGGTTGTCCACTCCGCAGGGTATGCCGCGCTCTCCTCCAGCCAATCCGTCAAATCGTCATCCGGGTAGATGTTCACCACCTTGAGAACTCCTTCCCTTATCATCTCCCTGAAAGGGGGTTCTCCGAGAGTCCTTTCCATCTCCTCGCAGGCCCCGCACCCGGGATTGCTGAAACAGAGGAGAATATGGTCAGCCTTCACCTTATGAAGGGCCGTCTGTCTGCCGTTGCGGAGGGTGAATCGGAAATCGGCGGCAGGCTCTCCAACCCGGTTGAGACTGAAAAGAGGAAGTTCGTACACGGCTGTCGCCTTCTGCGCCGAATCGGCGTATGGAGAAGATATGATCTCTTCCAGAACAGGAATATATGCCTCTTCATCCCTATAGGGAGAATTGACATCGTGCAGATAGTGTTCCCTCTCCGCCATCCACTCCTGAAATTTTTCGGCATCTCCTTTTACCGGAGAGGTGTCCGTGGATTTGACCTCCCCTCTCCCCCTGCACCCCGTCAGAAGAGAGAAACTCAGCAGCGCCGCCAGCAATATGTGACATTTTGTCACGTCCATCCGTTGTGGTATCAATTTTGCCAATCTCTTAACCGCAAACAAAAATACAAAAAACTTCAAAATACTTATATTATGACCATCAAACCATTGGCAGACAGAGTTCTGGTCGAGGCAAAAGAGGCTGAGACAAAGACAGCAAGCGGGCTTTACATTCCCGACACAGCAAAAGAAAAACCCCAGCAGGGAAAAGTTATCGCCGTAGGTGCAGGCAAGAAAGACGAACCTATGGAGCTTAAGGCAGGTGACACCGTCCTCTACGGAAAATATGCAGGCACGGAAATCACCGTCGATGGAAAAGATTATCTGATTATGCGTCAAAGTGACGTAGTGGCAGTTCTTAAATAAAGGAGGATATAATTATGGCAAAAGATATCAAATTCAACATTGACGCGCGCGGCCTTATGAAGGAAGGTGCCGATGCACTGGCCAACGCAGTAAAGGTAACTCTCGGTCCCAAAGGCCGCAACGTGGTTATTGACAAGAAATTCGGTGCCCCTCAGGTGACCAAGGACGGTGTGACCGTTGCAAAGGCAATCGAACTCGAGGACCGTTTCCAGGATATGGGAGCGCAGATGGTGAAGGAAGTTGCTTCCAAGACCAACGACCAGGCAGGTGACGGTACCACCACCGCTACAGTTCTGGCTCAGGCCATCATCAACGTAGGTCTGAAGAACGTCGCTGCAGGCGCCAACCCTATGGACCTCAAGCGCGGGATCGACAAGGCCGTTGAAGCCGTCGTTGCAAATCTAAAGAAACAGAGCAAGACAGTCGGTGACGACTACTCCAAGATCGAGCAGGTCGGCACAATCTCCGCCAACAATGACAACTATATCGGCAAGCTTATCGCCGACGCCATGAGCAAGGTCAAGAAGGACGGCGTAATCACAGTGGAAGAGGCAAAAGGTACTGCAACTGAAGTCAAGGTTGTGGAAGGTATGCAGTTTGACAGAGGTTACATCTCAGCATACTTTATGACCAACCCCGACAAGATGGAGGCTGTTCTCGACCAGCCCAGCATCCTGATTACCGACAAGAAGATTTCCACGATGAAGGACCTTATGCCCATCCTCGAGCCCATCGCAAGAGACGGACGCAGCCTCCTCATCATCGCCGAGGACATTGACGGTGAAGCTCTTACAACTCTTGTTGTCAACAAGCTCCGCGGAACTCTGAAGATTGCCGCAGTGAAGGCTCCCGGTTTCGGTGACCGCCGCAAGGAGATGCTTCAGGACATCGCAATCCTCACAGGAGGTATGGTAATCTCCGAAGAGAGAGGTTTCACTCTTGAGAACGCCACTCCCGACATGCTCGGAAGAGCCGAAAAGGTTGTCGTCGACAAGGAGAACACCACCATCGTGAACGGTGCCGGTGACAAGAAGGCTATCGCAGACCGTGCAGCGCAGATCCGCAAGCAGATTACCACTACAACCAGCGATTATGACCGCGAGAAACTTCAGGAAAGACTCGGCAAACTCGCCGGCGGCGTAGCAGTCCTCTATGTAGGCGCAGCCTCCGAAGTCGAGATGAAGGAGAAGAAGGACCGCGTCGAGGATGCTCTCAACGCAACCCGCGCAGCAGTCGAAGAGGGTATTATCCCCGGTGGTGGAGTGGCTCTTGTACGCGCTACCGCAGCTCTTGCAAAACTCAAGGGTGCAAACGAGGATGAGAACACCGGTATCAACATCGTGGCCCGCGCAATCGAGGCTCCTATCCGCACCATCGCCGAGAATGCAGGCAAGGAAGGCAGCGTGATTGTCAACAAAGTTCAGGAAGGCAAGGCCGATTTCGGTTACAACGCCCGCACCGACAGTTTCGAGAACCTCTTCGAGACAGGTGTCATCGACCCTACCAAGGTTGTCCGCGTAGCTCTTCAGAACGCCGCTTCAGTTGCAGGTATGTTCCTGACAACAGAATGCGCTCTGGCCGACATCAAGGAAGAGACTCCCGCAGCACCTATGAATCCCGGTATGGGAGGAATGATGTAAACTACTCTCCGTGGATTGCGAAAGAGGCGGTGACAGGAAAGTCACCGCCTCTATTTATTAAATTGGCTCCATACAGACGGATGGTTGACATTGCATCAAGGACAGACTCAGCCGCAGACAGCAGTTATTTGCGCAGCAAATGACGCAGATGGCGAGAATGGACGCTGTCCGGTCGCAAGTCAACCCCGCGCGCTAAATGCCGGCCTAACTTTTGTCTCACGAT
>JAGHTO010000026.1 GCA_018065305.1 Candidatus Cacconaster scatequi
TGTGCACCTGCTGCGTTGCCGTGCATGGTACCTGCCCCTAACCGCCCGTAACCAACCGTCCCACCCCGTGTCAAACACACCAAAACTACCACAGGGGGTGCAACTGTTTTTACTGGCCGAATCGAGACAGGTGTCGTAAAGACAGGTGATGAGGTTCAGATCATCGGTCTCGGTGAAGAGCCTAGGAAGTCAGTTGTTACCGGTGTCGAGATGTTCCGCAAGATTCTTGACCAGGGTGAAGCAGGCGATAACGTAGGTCTTCTCCTCCGTGGTATCGACAAGAAGGAAGTAAAGCGTGGTCAGGTTATCGCACACCCTAACACAATCACTCCTCACAAGAAGTTCGAAGCAGCTATCTATGTACTGAAGAAAGATGAAGGTGGTCGTCACACTCCATTCCACAACCACTATCGTCCTCAGTTCTTCATCCGTACACTCGATATCACTGGTGAGATCGAGCTACCGGAGGGTGTTGAAATGGTTATGCATGGTGATAACGTTAAGTTCACCGTTGAACTTATCTACCCTGTGGCATTGAACGAAGGTCTCCGCTTCGCAATCCGTGAAGGTGGTCGTACCGTTGGTTCAGGTCAGGTAGTCAAGATTGTTGACTAATCAGACTTCTTATACCTAATATAAATAAGTGGTCGGGCTGCTGCCGAAGCGTCCGACCACATTTAGGGGAATAGAACAAGGGTAGTTCAGCGGTCTCCAAAACCGTCGATGTGGGTTCGAATCCTGCTTCCCCTGCAAATCCGGTGGTTACGCACCGGAGTGTTATTAACCGGCAGAGACATTCGCTTCCAACCGTTTCTGTCAACAATAAAATAACAATGAGCAAATTTGGAACTTACGTAAAGGAGTCTTACAAGGAGCTTACAACAAAGGTCACCTGGCCTACTTGGGACAAGCTTCAAAGTTCAGCCATACTCGTTATGGTTGCGACTCTTATCCTTGCAGTCATAGTCTGGGTGATTGATCTGATCATCCGTACAGTCATGACCGGTATCTACCAATTTTAATTATTGCCATGAGTGAAGTTGCCAAAAAGTGGTATGTAGTACGTACGGCTGGAGGTAAGGAGAAAAAGGCCAAGGAGTATATCGAGAAAGAAATCGATGCCCGCGGTCTCAACAGCTATCTTACTCAGGTCCTCATCCCTACCGAGAAGTATTATCAGGTAAAGAACGGCAAGCGTGTTCTCGCTGAGCGTCTCTTCTACCCGGGTTATCTTCTTGTAGAGGCTGTGATGACCGGTGAGATTCAGCACGTTCTCCGTAACATCACGTACGTGGCCGGCTTCCTCAGCGAAGGAAAGAACCACGAGCCTGTTCCTGTCCGCGAGTCAGAGATGAACCGGATTATGGGTCGTGTCGATGAATTCGCTGACCAGGAGGTAGAAACGGAAAATCCTTTCGTTATCGGCGAAGCCGTAAAGATTATCGACGGTCCGTTCAACGGATTCGACGGAACAATCGACGAGATTACCGCAGACAAGCGCAAGCTCAAGGTGATGGTTAAGATTTTCGGCAGAAAGACTCTTCTCGAACTCAATTTTGCACAAGTAACAAAAGAATAAATCATTTAAACTATGGCTAAAGAAATTGCCGGGTTTATTAAATTGCAGATCAAGGGTGGCGCTGCCAACCCTTCACCTCCAGTAGGACCGGCACTCGGTTCAAAGGGTGTCAACATCATGGATTTCTGCAAGCAATTTAATGCCCGCACTCAAGACAAAGCCGGCAAGGTATTGCCAGTGATTATTACGGTTTACAGTGACAAATCTTTCTCGTTCATCGTAAAGCAGCCCCCCGTTGCAATCCTTATCAAGGAGGCGGCGAAGATTCAGACTGCCTCAGCCGAGCCCAACAGGAAGAAAGTCGCATCAATCACTTGGGATCAGGTTCGCGAAATTGCGAAGGAAAAGATGCCCGATCTGAATGCTTTCACTGAAAAATCCGCAATGAAACTGGTAGCCGGCACAGCCCGTAGTATGGGCGTGTCAGTTAATGGGACTTTTCCCGCCGATGTTCAATAAAATCGCAACGTAATGAGTAAGTTAACCAAAAATCAGAAAGTAGCTGAAGCTAAAGTTGATGCTCACAGGCAGTACAAGTTGGCTGAGGCGTCCGCACTGGTTAAGGAAGTAACCTTCACCAAGTTCGACGCATCAGTGGAACTCTCCGTACGTCTCGGTGTCGACCCCAGAAAGGCGAACCAAATGGTACGTGGCGTTGTGACTTTGCCTCACGGAACAGGAAAAGTTACCAGAGTCCTGGTTCTCTGTACTCCTGACAAGGAGAATGAAGCCAAGGAAGCTGGCGCCGACTACGTTGGTTTGGACGAATACATCGAGAAGATCAAAGGTGGCTGGACTGATGTCGATGTCATCATCTGTACCCCCTCCGTTATGGCGAAGGTAGGTGCAATCGGCCGTATCCTTGGTCCTCGTGGTCTTATGCCTAACCCTAAGACCGGTACTGTTACTATGGAAATCGGTAACGCCGTTAAAGAAGTAAAGGCAGGTAAGATCGACTTCAAGGTAGACAAGCAGGGTATTGTCCATACCGCCATCGGTAAGGTTTCCTTCTCTGCACAGCAGATCGCCGAAAATGCAGTCGAACTTATCAACACTATCATCAAACTGAAACCTCAGGCATTGAAGGGTACTTATGTCAAGAGCATATTCATGTCCTCCACTATGAGTCCCGGCATTTGCATTGACACAAAAACAATCAGTGCTGCTGAATAACAATCACGATTATGAGAAAGGAAGAAAAAGCTCAAATTATTGAAAGTCTGGCAGCACAGATTGCGGAGAATCCCAATTTCTACATTGCAAACCTTGAAGGTCTGAACGCAGAAAACACTTCGGATCTCCGTCGTGCATGCTTTGAAAAGGGTGTAAAACTTCTTGTTGTCAAGAACACGTTGCTCACCAAGGCAATCGAGAAGAACGGCAACGAAGGAATCAAGGCCCTTTGCGAAACGCTGAAAGGTTCCACCGCAGTAATGTTTACCACAACGCCCAATGCTCCCGCAAAAATCATCAAGGAGTTCGGCGCGAAGATTGGCAAGCCCGAGTTCAAGGCCGCCTTCCTTCAGGAATGCAGCTACGTTGGGGCTGAACACCTCAATACACTGGTGAACATCAAGTCTCACGATGAACTTGTCGGTGACATCATCAGTCTACTCCAATCACCTATCAGACGAGTTGTTTCCGCTCTTGAAAATGCAAAGAAAGAGGACAGCGCAGAATAGGCATACCAATTTTAACACAGTAACAAAAAATTTTTAAAAAAAATAATTATGGCAGATATTAAAGCTCTTGCGGAAGAACTCGTAAATCTAACCGTAAAAGACGTGCAGGAACTTGCACAGATTCTCAAAGATGAATACGGCATTGAGCCTGCAGCTGCAGCAGTCGTAGTAGCCGAAGGTGGCAATGGCGGTGCTCAGGCAGAGGCTGAACAGTCAGCATTCGATGTAATCCTCGTTTCAGCCGGTCAGGCTAAACTTCAGATGGTCAAAGCCGTGAAGGAACTCACAGGCCTCGGACTCAAGGAAGCTAAAGACCTCGTAGACCAGGCTCCTAACGCCAAGATTAAAGAGAAAGTTTCTAAAGCTGAAGCAGAACAGATTAAGGCAGCCCTTGAGGAAGCTGGTGGAGAAGTTGAACTTAAATAAGCCGTCAACTGTCCCCTTCTCGTTAGGGTAACACAGTATCGGGTTTAGAGCCGACAAAAAGGCTCTAAACCTTTTTGTCGTTTTCAAAGTTTATTTTCACCCATCTTCACAACAATGCCGCAAAAAATTAATAATCAAAGGGTTACATTTGCTACCTCAAAGACACTCCTCGATTATCCCGATTTTTTGGAAGTTCAGCTGAAATCTTTCAAGGATTTCTTCCAGCTCGAAACAACTGCTGAAAATCGTAAGAATGAAGGACTTTACAAAGTCTTTCAGGAGGTTTTTCCAATAGTAGATACTCGCAACAACTTCGAACTTAATTTCATCGACTACTTCATCGACCCTCCCCGTTACACAATGGACGAGTGTCTTGACAGAGGTTTGACCTATTCAGTGCCCCTCAAGGCCAAGTTGAAGTTGCAATGCAATGACGAAGAACACGAAGATTTCGAGACCAAGATACAGGACGTCTATCTGGGAGCCATTCCATATATGACCCCCCGCGGAACGTTCATCATCAACGGTTCCGAACGTATCGTCGTCTCCCAGCTGCACCGTTCTCCCGGAGTCTTTTTCGGACAGAGCATGCACGCCAACGGGACAAAGCTGTATTCAGCGCGAATCATTCCTTTCAAGGGTTCCTGGATTGAGTTTGCAACAGACATCAACAATGTGATGTACGCATACATCGACAGGAAAAAGAAGCTCCCCGTGACGACTCTTCTCCGTGCCATCGGATATGAGTCCGACAAGGATATCCTTGACATTTTCGGACTGGCGAACGAGGTAAAGGTCAACAAGACCAACCTGAAGAAGTGCATCGGATGCAGACTTGCCGCCAAAGTCCTCAAAACATGGAATGAAGACTTCGTGGATGAAGACACGGGCGAGGTCGTTTACGTTGAACGTAACGAATCCGTCGTGGAACGTGAGACCATCCTCGAAGAAGAACACATTGAGAAAATTCTTGAGTCCGGAGCAAGCACCATCCTTCTTCACAAGGAAGATGCGAACGCATCGGATTACGCAATCATATACAACACGCTGCAGAAAGACCAGACTAATTCCGGTGCCGACGCCATCACATACACTTACAGGCAGTTGCGAAATTCCGAACCGCCAGATGACGCGACAGCCAGAGAGGTTATCAACAACCTGTTCTTCTCCAACAAGAGATATGACCTGGGTTTGGTGGGCCGCTACCGCATCAATCGCAAACTGGGCTTGTCAACACCCTCCGATGTCCGCGTCCTTACAAATGAGGACATCGTCGAAATCATCAAATATCTCATACAGCTGATCAACTCGAAGGCCACCGTCGATGATATCGACCACCTGAGCAACAGACGTATCCGTACAGTCGGGGAACAGCTCGCAAACCAGTTCAGCGTAGGACTGGCGAGAATGGCGCGTACCATCCGTGAGAGGATGAATGTCCGCGACAACGAGGTATTCACTCCCGTGGATCTGATCAATGCAAAGACTTTGTCGAGCGTCATCAACAGTTTCTTCGCGACCAGCCAGCTGAGCCAGTTCATGGACCAGACCAACCCTCTGGCGGAGATGACACACAAACGTCGTCTGTCCGCACTGGGTCCCGGCGGTCTCTCCAGAGACAGGGCAGGATTCGAGGTACGAGACGTGCACTATACACATTATGGCCGTCTGTGCCCTATCGAAACCCCTGAAGGTCCGAATATCGGTCTTATCTCCTCACTCTGCGTTTATGCAAGTATCAACGATCTCGGATTCATAGAGACACCCTACCGCAAGGTAGAAGGCGGTAAGGTTGACCTGAGTGATAACGGCATCGTGTACCTGAGTGCCGAGGAGGAGGAGAACAAGAACGTCGCCCAGGCAAGCGTGCAGCTTGCTGATGACGGAGAAATTCTTGACGAGAGAGTCAAGTGCCGCCGTGAGGCCGATTTCCCCGTTCTCACCAAGGATGACGTGAACCTTGTGGACGTGGCGCCCAACCAGATAGCATCAATAGCGGCATCCCTCATTCCGTTCCTGGAGCACGACGATGCCAACCGCGCATTGATGGGATCCAACATGATGAGGCAGGCTGTCCCCATCATCAAGCCTGAAGCTCCTATCGTGGGAACCGGTCTCGAAGGTCCCGTCGCCCGCGATTCAAGGACACAGATTACCGCAGAGGGTGACGGTGAAGTGGTATTCGTGGATGCCCGTGAAATCCATATCCGCTACAACAGGACGGAGAGCGAGAAATTCGTAAGTTTCGCTCCCGAAGTCACCGTTTATACTCTGCCTCAATACCGCAAAACCAACCAGAGCACTTCGATACGCCTTACCCCTATCGTCAGAAACGGCCAGAAGGTCACCAAGGGCCAGATTCTTACCGAAGGATATGCCACCCAGAACGGTGAACTCGCGCTCGGAAGGAACCTCAAGGTCGCCTTCATGCCCTGGAAGGGTTACAATTATGAGGATGCCATCGTTCTCTCCGAAAGAATTATCCGGGAGGACATTTTCACCTCAATCCATGTGGATGAGTACATTATGGAGGTCCGCGACACCAAACGCGGAATGGAAGAGCTTACCAGCGATATCCCCAACGTAAGCGAGGACGCCACCAAGGATCTGGATGACAACGGTATCATCCGCATCGGTGCTCACGTCGAGCCGGGTGATATCCTGATTGGAAAAATCACTCCCAAGGGAGAAAGCGACCCTTCACCCGAGGAGAAACTCCTCCGCGCAATCTTCGGCGACAAGGCCGGTGACGTGAAGGATGCTTCCCTCAAGGCATCTCCGTCCCTTTCCGGTACCATCATAGGAAAGAGCCTCTATTCAAGAGTGACCAAAGACAATACGAAGAAGGGCAAGCAGAAGATGAAAGACCAGCTTGATGCTGCCCAGGCGGATTTTGACAAGAAGGTAGCCGACTTGAGAAGCATCTTCATCGACAAGCTCGCCACGCTGGTATGCGACAAGAAGAGTTCTGGAATCAGCGACCTGTACGGCACTGAGGTCATTGCCAAGGGAGAGACCATCACCAGAAGTCAGATTGAGGCCATCAATTATGAAGACATCAATACGATGAAGTGGACCTCCGACAAGAAGACCAACGACATGGTCAAGAACCTTGTCAACAACTTCCTCATCGCCTGCAAGGAACTGGACGCCCAGTACAAGAGAGTGTGCTACAACCTCTCAATCGGAGATGAACTCCCTTCAGGCATAATGCAGATTGCAAAAGTATATGTCGCCAAGAAGCGTAAAATCCAGGTGGGTGACAAGATGGCAGGACGCCACGGAAACAAGGGTATCGTTGCCAAAGTCGTCCGTGACGAAGATATGCCGTTCCTCGATGACGGAACTCCCGTTGACATCGTCCTCAACCCTCTCGGTGTGCCTTCCCGTATGAACCTCGGTCAGATATACGAAACCGTACTCGGATGGGCAGGACGCGAACTCGGGCTGAAATTCAGCACTCCGATATTCGATGGAGCAAGCCTTGAAAAGATATGCGAATATACTGACAAGGCAGGCCTTCCGAGATATGGCCGCACCCGTCTGCGCGACGGCGGTACCGGAGAATATTTCGACCAGCCTGCAACAGTCGGTGTAATCTATATGATCAAGCTTGGTCATATGGTTGACGACAAGATGCACGCCCGCTCAATCGGTCCCTACTCACTCATCACCCAGCAGCCTCTCGGCGGTAAAGCCCAGTTCGGAGGCCAGCGTTTCGGAGAGATGGAGGTCTGGGCACTTGAAGCCTTCGGAGCATCCAACATACTTCAGGAAATACTGACAATCAAATCGGATGACGTTACAGGCCGTAGCCGTGCTTACGAGGCCATCGTGAAGGGAGATCCCATGCCACAGGCCGGAATCCCCGAATCACTGAACGTGCTGCTTCACGAAATGCGCGGTCTCGGTTTGAGCATCAATCTTGACAAAGTAAACGAAAACTGATTGTTGGACAATTAAACATTACAGATATGTCTTTGAATAAAGATACTAAGGTAAAAACCAATTTCAACCAGATAACGATTGGCCTTGCATCTCCCGAAGAGATACTGGCCCGTTCTTCAGGCGAGGTCCTCAAACCCGAGACCGTCAACTACCGTACCTACAAACCGGAACGGGACGGCCTTTTCTGCGAGAGAATTTTTGGTCCGACAAAAGATTACGAATGCCACTGCGGTAAATATAAAAGAATCCGCTACCGCGGCATAGTTTGCGACAGGTGCGGTGTGGAAGTTACCGAGAAGAAAGTACGCCGTGAGCGTATGGGTCACATCAACCTTACGGTTCCCGTTGCCCACATCTGGTATTTCCGTTCCTCCCCCAACAAGATTGGGTATCTGCTCGGCATTCCCGCAAAGAAACTCGAGGCTATCATATATTATGAAAGGTATGTGGTTCTCAATGCGGGCTGTGCGAAAGAACTCGGAGTGAACAATATGGATCTTCTGTCAGAGGAAGAATACCTGAACGTAATGGAGCATCTCCCGAAGGAGAACGCCTCCCTCGAAAATGACAATCCTGACAAGTTCAGGGCTGGAATGGGAGCAGAAGCCATCTATGAAATGCTTCAGGCCATCGATCTTGACAAACTGTCATACGATTTGCGCAGCGCCACTGAGAAGGAGACTTCCCAGCAGCGCAAGACCGAGGCTCTCAAGAGACTCAGCGTCATCGAGGCTTTCCGCGAATCAAAGGACACCAACCGTCCCGAATGGATGATAATGAAGGTCATACCTGTCATCCCGCCGGATTTGCGTCCTCTCGTTCCGCTTGACGGAGGCCGTTTTGCGACAAGCGACGTAAACGATCTCTACCGTCGTGTAATCATCCGCAACAACCGTCTGAAGAGGCTGATTGAAATCAAGGCTCCCGACGTGATTCTGAGAAACGAAAAGCGTATGCTTCAGGAAGCTGTCGACAGTCTGTTCGACAACAGCCGCAAGTCAAACGCAGTCAAGTCGGAATCCAACCGTACACTGAAATCCCTGTCCGACAACCTTAAAGGCAAACAGGGCCGTTTCCGTCAGAACCTGCTCGGAAAACGTGTGGACTATTCCGCCCGTTCCGTAATCGTCGTGGGTCCGGAACTCCAAATGCACGAATGCGGTCTTCCGAAATATATGGCTGCCGAGCTCTACAAACCCTTCATCATCAGGAAACTGATAGAGAGAGGTATTGTCAAGACAGTCAAATCGGCGAAGAAAATCGTCGACCGCAAGGATGCCGTAATCTGGGACATCCTTGAGAACGTGATGAAAGGTCATCCCGTTCTGCTGAACCGTGCCCCTACCCTTCACAGACTCGGTATTCAGGCTTTCCAGCCCCGAATGATTGAAGGAAAGGCCATCCAGCTTCACCCTCTCGCCTGTACGGCATTCAACGCCGACTTCGACGGTGACCAGATGGCAGTGCATCTTCCTCTTGGCAACGCCGCCATTCTCGAGGCCCAGATTCTGATGCTCGGATCGCACAACATCCTCCATCCTGCAAACGGAGCGCCTATCACGGTTCCTTCTCAGGATATGGTTCTCGGTCTGTACTACATCACCAAGGAACGTCCGGGAGCAAAAGGCGAAGGACTCAAATTCTATGGTCCCGAAGAGGCCATCATAGCATATAATGAAGGCCGTGTCGAATATCAGACGAAGGTTACTGTACGCGTACCGGTGGACAAGAAGGACCTGAGCAAAGGATATCAGACAGTGGATACAACCGTAGGACGTATCTACTTCAACCAGTACGTACCGGATGAGGTTCCGTTCATAAATACTCTTCTCAAGAAGAAATCTCTGCGAGACATCATCGGAGAGGTCTTGAAGTACACCTGCGTGGCACGTACTTCCAAATTTCTGGATGACATCAAGAACCTCGGATACCGGATGGCATTCGAAGGAGGTCTTTCGTTCAACCTGGGAGACGTGATTATTCCCGATGAGAAGAAAGGCCTTGTCAATGACGGATACCAGGAGGTGGAGAACATTCAGGCCAGCTTTGATATGGGTCTGATTACCAACAACGAGCGTTACAACCAGATCATCGACGTGTGGACAAAGACAAACACCCGTCTGACCAACATCGTCGAGCAGCAGATCAAGAACGACAAGCAGGGATTCAACCCTGTATATATGATGCTTGATTCCGGTGCCCGTGGATCAAAGGAGCAGATCCGTCAGCTTTGCGGTATGCGTGGTCTGATGGCAAAACCCCAGAAATCCGGTTCAACAGGCGCCGAGATTATCGAGAACCCTATTCTTGCAAACTTCAAGGAGGGATTGAGCGTTCTCGAGTACTTCATCTCAACCCACGGTGCACGTAAAGGTCTTGCCGATACCGCATTGAAGACTGCGGATGCAGGTTATCTGACCCGCCGTCTGGTAGACGTAAGCCACGACGTAATCATCAACGAAGAGGATTGCGGCACTCTCCGCGGTCTGGTGGCGACAGCCATCAAGGACAAGGACGAGGTTGTCGAGACTCTCGGTGAAAGGATTCTCGGACGCACCACGGTACACGACATCTACAATCCTCTCACAGGCGAGAAGATTCTGAGTTCCGGTGAACAGATTACGGAAGATATCGCCGACCTCATCGAACAGCTTCCCATCGAACAGGTGGAAATCCGTTCCGTCCTCACCTGCGAGTCAAAGAAGGGCGTATGCGCGAAATGCTACGGAAGGAATCTTGCCACGGGCCGTATGGTCGAGAAGGGCGAGGTTGTCGGAGTCATCGCCGCCCAGTCAATCGGTGAGCCGGGTACTCAGCTGACCCTCCGTACATTCCACGTCGGTGGTGTTGCCGGAAGTAAGGTATCGGAGAGTGAAATCGTCTCCAAGTATGAAGGCCGCCTCGAATTCGAGGAACTCCGTACCATTGTCAAGAACGACGAAAACGGAGAACACACCATCGTTGTCAGCCGTGCTACCGAAATGAGGATAGTCCACCCCACTACAGGCATCACACTTGGACAGTACAACATCCCTTATGGTTCAGAACTGTTCATACAGAATGGTGAAAATGTTGTCAAGGGCGACAGAATCTGCTGCTGGGATGCATACAACGCCTTGACCATTACCGAAATAGACGGTACTGCCGTTTACGACAGCATGGAAGACGGCGTTACCTTCAGAGAGGAAGCTACGGATGAATTCTCCGTACACCGCGAGAAAGTCGTCATCGAATCCCGTGACAAGTCCAAGAACCCTACCATCAGGGTGCTGGATGCCAACGGAGAGGAGCTCAAGCAGTACAACCTCCCTGTCGGTGCACACGTGATGATAGAAGACGGCCAGCAGATCAAGGCCGGTGACATTCTGGTCAAGATTCCCCGCGCCATCGGCAAGGCCGGTGACATCACGGGAGGTCTTCCCCGAGTCACTGAGCTCTTCGAAGCCCGCAACCCCTCCAACCCCGCCGTGGTCAGCGAAATCAACGGTGAGGTCAAGATGGGCAAGAACCGTCGCGGTAATCGCGAAATTATCATCAAGGCTAAGAGCGGAGACGAAAAGTCTTACCTCGTTCCCCTCTCCAAACAGATTCTCGTTCAGGAAAATGACTATGTCCGTGCCGGAATGCCACTTTCCGACGGAGCCGTCTCCCCGACCGACATTCTCAACATCCTCGGCCCCATCAAGGTTCAGGAATACATTGTCAACGAGGTTCAGGGCGTCTACCGTATGCAGGGTGTGAAGATCAACGACAAACACTTTGAAGTCATTGTCCGCCAGATGATGCGCAAGGTTGAAATCGTGGATCCCGGTGACACACGCTTCCTGCCCGAACAACTTGTCGACAAGATTGAATTCAACGAGGAGAACGATGCGATATTCGACAGGAAAGTCGTACTTGATGCAGGAGATTCGACAAATCTCCACGCAGGCCAGATTGTCACGGTACGCCAGCTGCGCGATGAGAACTCTCTCCTCAAGAGACAGGATCTCAAGACAGTGGAAGCCCGCGACGCTGTCCCCGCAACTTCGAACCAGATACTTCAGGGTATCACGAGGGCTGCATTGAGGACCAACAGTTTTATGTCCGCCGCATCATTCCAGGAAACCACCAAGGTATTGAGCGATGCCGCTATCCGCGGAAAGGTTGATACTTTGGAAGGACTGAAGGAAAATGTCATTTGCGGACACCTGATTCCTGCCGGTACCGGACAGCGCGAATATGACAAGCTTATCGTCACCTCCAAAGAGGAGTACGAGAAGATGCTCGCGCGAAAGACCAGATAACAATTAACCCCGATATCAAGGGCGGTGATGCATTCGCCGCCCTTTTTATTTATCAAACTATGGCTATAATACGTGAACTCAACGGCATAATGCCGAAAATAGGCAAAAATTGTTTCATCGCAGAAAATGCGGCTATCATAGGTGATGTGGAGATAGGTGACGATTGCAGCATCTGGTACGGTGCCGTCCTCCGCGGAGACGTGAACTCCATCAGGCTCGGCAACCGCGTCAACGTACAGGACAATGCCAGCATCCACACGACATACAAGACATCTGTGTCAATATTGGGCGATGATGTTTCAGTAGGGCACAATGCCGTCATACACGGGGCGAAGATAGGAGCCGGCTCCCTGATAGGTATGGGATCCGTCGTCCTTGACAATGTGGAGATTGCCCCGGGCAGCATCGTTGCGGCTGGCGCAGTCGTGCTCGGAGGGAGCAAATTGGACCAGGGCGTCTACGCCGGAGTACCGGCAAAGAAGGTCAAGGAGGGAAGTCCGAAGGTTACGGAAACTGCCGGACACAATGCCCGGCAGTATATGATGTACAAGGACTGGTACAAATAGCCTCGCTGTGGCTCTCGCATCGGCGTGGTTGACTTGCGTCCGGACAGCGTCCATTCTCGCCATCTGCGTCATTTGCTACGCAAATAACTTGCTGTCTGCGGCTGAGTCTGTCCTTTGACGCAATGTCAACCACGCCGACAAGTATCATCCGTCCGGGCGGATGACGCACCTATTTCTGCACGGGAGCGATTGAAAGTATCTCCACTTTCTTCAGGGGACGGTCACGCTGGTCGGTGGGTTCCGCAGCTATGACGTCGATTACCGGAAGTCCTTCGACCACTTCACCGAAGATGGTGTATTCACCGTCAAGATGGCTGCATCCTGCTTCACTCTGTACGATATAGAACTGGGAGCCTGAAGACTCTTTCGCAGGGTTGACCGCATCACCCCTTCTGGCTGCGGCAACAGCCCCCTTCTTGTGAGTGAATTCGGGCTTTATCTCTGCGGGAATCGTGTAGCCGGGGCCACCGGTGCCGAATCTGGCGACTTGTGTGGAATCCTTCGTCAGGGGGTCTCCGCACTGAATCATAAAGCCGTTGATGATGCGGTGGAAGAGGATGTTGTCATAAAAGCCCTTCCTTGCCAGTTTGACGAAATTGTCACGATGGAGGGGTGTCTCCTTGTAGAGTTTGATTACCATATCACCGTCAGTGGTCGATATCTTCAACAGGGGCTCCTCGCCCAGATTTGTCCAAAGGTTCGTATTTTCTTCTTTCATATCGGTTTGTGTTTGTTCCTCTTCTTCCGCAGGTTCCGCCACGGACTGCGCGTTGTTTTTACAGGCGCCGACAATCGCCGCGGCGGCAAACAAAATGACTAAATATTTTCGTTTCATAACAGTGTTTGATTATTATTCCTTTTCCATCGGATTGTATGTCAATTAAGTCGGACTTCGCTTCGCTCACCCTCCCACTGCGCTACGTTTGTGGGCCCCTCCCGCTACTAAGCGCGGGTGCTAAGGTCCTTTTAATTGACATACAATCCGATGGAATCAAGTCCAAAATTAGTCATTTTTTAATAAATTTGCATAGTCCTGATTCCACTTATGGCAAATCCTCTGAAACAACTTGCGGGAGAGACCGCGATTTACGGGCTGAGTACAATTCTGGCGCGCGTGATCAATTTCATGCTGCTACCCCTCTATACCAGAGTCCTCACCACCTCCGACTACGGAGTTTTCACGGAATTGATGTCATATATCGCAGTCCTTCAGGTTGTTCTGGTTCTAGGTCTGGAGACGGGATGTTTCCGATACGCCAGCCGTGAAGGAGTGGACAAGAATTCCGTTTTTTCAAACGCATTCATCTGCACCGGATTAATGTGCCTGCTGTTCTTCGGCACAGTCGTTCTGTTTCGTGGGGGAATTTCAACCGCGCTCGGGTATCCCGGGCACGGCAAGATGATGGTCTATACCGGGTTGATTCTGGCACTGGACTGCCCGATGTCCATAATCTTCGCCAAATTGCGACACGAGCACAAGGCACTGAAATTCGCCCTTGTCAAGACTGCGAAAATTTTGACTGAGGTAGGGGCCAACCTGGTCTTCTATCTGATTCTCCCCGCCCGTTTCATCGCCAATCCGGGACACTGGATGACCAATCTCATCAGTTCAACTCCCGATTTCACCTATCCCATCTTCGCCATACTGACAAGTTGCGTTCTGTGCGGTGCACTGCTGATTCCCGAAATACTCAAACTTCATATCAGGGTCGATTCCAAACTGACCCGCGAGATGCTGGTATACTCCCTGCCGCTGATGATAGCAGCTCTGCCGGGAATTATGAACGACCTGGTGGACAGGATTCTGATGCGGTTTGCAAATGCAGACCCGGTCAACTGGAGGGCGGATCTCGGCGTATATCAGGCCGGTGTAAAAATAGCCGTCATAATGCAGCTGTTCTCCCAGATGTTCAGATATGCAGCGGAGCCCTTCTTCTTCCAAAGGGAAAAAGAGGACGGGAGCAGGACCATCTATGCGGACGTGCTCAATTATTTCACGGCATTCTGTATGCTGGGATTCCTGATGATAATGCTCTTTATGGACCAGCTAGGGCTTATCGTCGGGCGCAATTTCAGGGACGGCCTGTCAATAGCCCCGATAATGCTGATGGCCTACATTCTGACAGGAATGCTTTTCAACGTCAACATGTGGTACAAACTTTCAGGCAAGACGATGTACGCGCTCTGGATAACTCTGGCGGGACTGGCGGTATCCTGTGTGATAGATTTCTCGCTGATGCCCGTATATTCCTACCACGCGGCCGCCTGGGGACACATCGCAAGTTACCTGACGATGCTGATACTGACAGCGGCGTTGGGAAGAAAATATTATCCCGTCCCGTACAATTGGGGACTGCTGATGCTCGTGATAGCCTCCGGCATAGGGTTGTGGTCTGTATCCACCCTGATTCCCCAAATGTCACTTTGGCCGGAATTATTGATGAAGACAGCTTTTGTAATAGCATATATTACCATATTATTTGCTATTTTTGTTATACATAAAAGAGTGAAAAATGACCGTAAGAATCGTAAACCGTTCAACATTTGACAATCCCGCCTATGCCACGGAAGATTCAGCCGGCATGGACCTGAAGGCAAACATCGACCAGCCCGTTGTTCTGGGGCCTCTGGAGAGGGCTATCGTTCCGACCGGCATCTCCATCGAGCTTCCCTCAGGATTCGAGGCACAGATAAGGCCCAGAAGCGGGCTTGCGGCCAAACACGGGATTTCAATAGTGAATTCACCTGGAACGATTGATGCCGATTATCGGGGAGAAATCAAGGTTATTCTTGTGAATCTCTCCAACGAGCCGTTTTCCATCAACCCCGGAGAGCGTATCGCGCAGATGGTCGTCGCCAGATATGAAAAGGTGCAGTGGCAGACGGTTGATGCACTCGGAGAGAGCGGAAGAGGCGAGGGAGGTTTCGGTTCCACAGGAATAAAATAGATGAGTTATGGTTACTATCCAGGATCTTTACAGTCTGTATAAAGAGTGCTCCGGAGTATGCACGGACACACGGAAGGCGGTTGAAGGAGCAATGTACTTCGCACTCAAGGGTGACCGCTTCGACGGGAACGATTATGCGGTGAAGGCTCTTGAAGCCGGTGCGAAATATGCAATAGTGGACAGACCGTCCCTCAACGGTGTGATTTGCAACAGAACACACAAATGCATATTGGTTGAGGATGCCCTTCAAACACTTCAGCAGTTGGCCGCCTATCACCGGTCACTATTCGACATTCCTGTCCTCGGCATAACAGGAACCAACGGAAAGACAACCACGAAAGAACTTATTGCCGCCGTCCTCGGCAAAAAATACAATGTCCTTTTCACTCAAGGGAACTTCAACAACGACATAGGCGTGCCCCTCACCCTTCTGAACATCTCATCAAGAACCCAGTTCGCGGTCATAGAGATGGGGGCAAGCCATCCCGGTGATATCGCAAGGTTGGTCCGGATAACCGACCCGACGTGCGGGGTAATCACCAACGTGGGGAAGGCCCATCTTCAGGGATTTGGATCTTTTGAGGGTGTCATCAGGACAAAAGGGGAGTTGTTTGATTACCTGCGCCAGAAAGGTGGCGTCTCGTTCTACAATTCCGACAGCAACCATCTGTGCAAGATGGTCAAAAACCGCCCGGGATTGGTCGCCCGACCCTACGGAATGACCGTCCTGAACGCCTCTGTCGAAAAACCGACACCGGAACATCCGTATCTCACGTTAAATATGGCCGAGAGAGGTGTGATTTCCACAAAACTGACAGGAAGATACAATGCCGACAATGTCCTGTGCGCTCTCTTCATCGGGGAATTTTTCGGTGTAACTTCTAAAAATATCATCTCTGCCATAGAGTCATACGACCCTTCCAACAGCCGGTCACAATTCGTACGGACAACCGAAAACAGCCTGATTGTCGACGCCTACAATGCAAATCCGACGAGTATGGCGGCAGCGCTAGCCGCTTTCAAGGAGATAGAATTCCCTGAGAAAACGATAATCCTCGGAGATATGCTCGAACTTGGAGATTCTTCCACCGAAGAACATCAGAACATTCTCAAAAGCGCTACTGACATCACGACATCAATATTCACGGTAGGAGAGGAATTTGCACGGGCCACATCAGAACTGAGCCTTTCCGGGACAGTAAGGAATTTCCCCACGGTGGAAGCGCTGAAGGAATCTCTGGTATATACTCCCCTGAAGGGACACACCATTCTCATCAAAGGTTCCAACGGAACTCACCTCCAGGAAATCGTCAACAGCCTATAACGACTCTCTGACTGTCAGTATGTCTTTCTGGAGGCGCAACTTGAGTTCCTCAAGATTGTCAAACTTCCGTTCCGGACGAATATGCCGGAGGAAATTTATCCTGATGTCAAGGCCGTAGATATCCTCGTTGAAATCGAGGATATGGGTCTCTATCACACGTGTCCCGCCGGTGCCTATGGTCGGACGGACTCCTATGTTGCAGACACCCTTGTAGGAATTTCCGCAGACACTGACATCCACCTGATAGACACCGTTACCGGGAACAGCCTTCAAAGGGTCATATAATTCCATATTGGCTGTCGGGAATCCGAGTGTCCGTCCGATTCTGTTGCCGGACACAACCACACCCGAAAGAGAATAGTCGTAGCCCAGCATCTTTCCGGCATCCTTCACCCGGCAACTGTCCAAAGCCTTGCGGATTTCAGTGGAACTGACCGCAGTGCCGTCCGGCATAACGTATCTGCCGCAAATCACCGGCTCTATTCCGCAGGCAAGAACTCTGTCGGCCAGAAGACGGACATCCGAAGGGGCATCATGCCCGAATCGATGATCATATCCGAGAACCAACGTGGAGACTCCATATCTTTCAATCAGCACCTTCCTGATGAAATCTTCGGAGGACAAGGTGCTGAAAGTCCTGTCGAAAGGGATGACTTCCACCCTGCCAATACCAATACCGCGCATCAAATTCCGCTTCTCCTCTAGAGAGGTCAGAAGCCTGAGACGGTCAGCATCCTGCTGAAGGACGGTCCTGGGATGAGGCCAAAAAGTCACCACGGAACTTTTCCGTCCCGTATCAACGGCAATGGAGCGCACCCTGTCCAGAATGATTCTGTGTCCGAGGTGCACTCCATCAAAGAAACCGGTTGCCGCTACAACCATTTCACCAGTTCGAAATCCTGACGGTGAGGCATTCCGTCATATTTCGCATAGATTCTGGTGGCAAGCTGGTATGAACCGGCCGTTTCGGGGTCTACAAGAGCACGGTATATGACCTTGTCCTCTTCAGTTCCGGAATACTTGAATGCGAAGGTATCCGCGATATGGTATTCGCCCTTTGCATTCTGTTCCGCCAATATTATTTCTGCACCTATTTCCTCAGGTTTGAAATCACCTGCCTTCAACACCAGTTCAGCATTGTAATCCTTGTTGGTGGCGACAGCTTCGGCTATATTTTCAGGCCTTGTCAGGGAAACGACCTCTATCCCCTGCCAGATGCTGCGCATCCTGTTCTTCCATACTGCGATTTCACGGGCCTTTGCAAAATCGTCTTCGCTGAGCAATGCGTAGCGCAGTGCAAGTTTGTTATAATATTTCTCGCAATATTCGCTCAACATTCTGTTCGTCGTGAAGTTGCAGGCTACCTGGGCCACGGTGTTCTTGATTGTCTGAATCCACTCACGTGAGATGCCGCGCATATTCTTGTCATAGAACATCGGGGCGATTTCATTCTCAATTATGTTGTAGATTGTAGCCGAGTCAAGCTCATCCTGGAAGTTCTGGTTGTCATAGGTCCTTTCCATTTTCAGATACCACCCTGCACCGGGTTTGTAACCTTCGACCCACCAGCCGTCAAGGACGGAGAAGTGCATCACTCCATTCATCACGGCTTTCTCGCCGCTCGTACCGGAAGCCTCAAGAGGCCTGGTCGGATTGTTCATCCAGACATCCACGCCCTGAACGAGAGTCTTGGCTATCGTAATGTCATAATTGGGTACGAAAACTATCTTGCCGATAAACTGCGGCATCTTGGAAATCTCGGTGATACGTTTGATAAGACCCTGTCCTCCACCGTCGGCGGGATGCGCCTTTCCGGCAAAAAGGAACTGTACCGGACATTCAGGATTGTTGACTATCTCGCTTAGACGGTCAAGATTGCTGAAAAGGAGATGTGCACGCTTGTATGTCGCGAAACGGCGGGCAAAACCGAAAGTGAGCACGTCGTCACGAAGCGTCTTGCGAATCTTGACGATTTCCTGAGGAGAATAGTGACTGCTCGCCGAGGTGTCAGCTATCGCCTCCTTGACCTTTTCGATGAGTTTCCTGCGGAGATTCTGTCTGGTAACCCAAATTGTCTCGTCCGGCACTGAGTAGATTCCGCTGAAGCAGCTCTTGTCATAGTGGTGGGTACGGAATGCATCTCCGAACACCTCCCTGTGGATGACCTTCCATTCAGGAGCTGTCCAGGTAGGATAGTGAACACCGTTTGTCACTGAACTGATATAAAGCTCTTCGGGCAGATATCCGGGATACATCGAAGCAAATATTTTCTGGCTCACCTTGCCGTGCAGCCAGCTCACGCCGTTCACCTCCTGGGAGAGGTTGGCCGCTATCACGCTCATCGAGAATTTCTCTGCCGGGTCGTCAACATTCACCTTACCGAGCTGCATAAAGTTGCGCCAGTCAGTCTTGAGTATGTCGGTATACCTGTAAAGGTATGTCCTGAGCATATCCTCGGAGAAGGAGTCGTGTCCGGCAGGAACGGGTGTGTGAGTCGTGAACAGGGACGATGACCTGACGGCCTCGATGGCCGCCGAGAAGGGCATATCGTTTACATTGACATACTCTCCGAGCCTTTCCAGAAGGCTGAACGAAGCGTGCCCCTCATTGCAATGATAGACATCGATCTCTATGCCGAGCTTGCGGAGAAGGCGGACGCCGCCCATTCCGAGCAGTATCTCCTGCTTGAGCCTGTTGTCCCAATCACCTCCGTAAAGCTGATGGGTGACCTGACGGTCTTCGGGACGGTTGTCCTCAAAATCGGTATCCAGCAGATAGAGGTCGGTACGTCCGACAGCCACGTGCCAGATGCGGGCATACATCATTCTTCCGGGAAGTTCTATGCCTATCTTGAGCCACTGCCCCTCCTTGTCCCTGAGAGGAGTTGCCGGTATCTTCATAAAGTCCTGAGGGACATAATCCGCAATCTGGTCTCCCTGAGCGGAGATTTTCTGGGTGAAATATCCATAACGGTAGAGAAGACCCACCGCCGTCATATTGACCTTCATATCCGAAGCTTCCTTCAGATAGTCTCCCGCCAGAATTCCCAAACCTCCGGAATATATCTTGAGGGAGGTGTCTATACCGTACTCCATACAGAAATAGGCGATACGCGGTCCCTTCCTCTCCAGTTTCTGGGCCATGTAACCGGTATAATTGGCATATACTGCATCCAACCTGCCGAGAAAATCGGAATCCTTGGCAAGTTCGCGATATTTTTTCAGGGGAATTTTGTCCAGAAGCAGCAGGGGATTGCCGTTCACAGCTCTCCATAAATCCTTATCAATGCTTTCGAACATATCGATGGCATCCTGATGCCAGCACCACCAAAGGTTCATCGCAACTTCTTCAAGACGCACCAGACGCTTGGGTAGCTGACGCTTGATGAACACTGTCGACCAAACCGGAGTATTCAGAGGAACTCTCTGTATTGAATCAAATTCCATTCTGTAACAAGATTATTTTGAATTTTTATTCTGTTTTACTGCATCTTTTACCCTTATCTCGAAATCGCCCAGCACGTTCATATAGTTTATAAATGCCTCGTACGGGCTGTCATAAGGGTTGAAATAGCTGTGCACGCTTCCGTCGGAGAAGAACTTGGTACACATATAGTAGAAATGGTCGCTCTCCTGAAGCTTCCGGAAGGTGTTGATCAGTTTGTCTTGCTTTGTCTTCATCACTTCGGCTTCAAGAGCGCAGACCTTGTTGAACGCCTCCTCCTGAAGTTCGTTTCCAAGCCAGGCGCTGGTGTCACGCTCCTCATCGGCCCACGAAGTGGGATAGTTCACGTTCA
Organism: Candidatus Cacconaster scatequi; assembly: GCA_018065305.1. Classification (GTDB taxonomy): domain Bacteria; phylum Bacteroidota; class Bacteroidia; order Bacteroidales; family UBA932; genus Cacconaster; species Cacconaster scatequi. The sequence continues at coordinate 20,556 of JAGHTO010000026.1, forward strand.
GAGGTGCCACGGGCTGGTACTTGGAAGCCACTTCGGTCGGAGTGGAGAACTCAAGACCCTGTGCAAGAACGGCTGAAGGGAGATTTGCCATAAAGTCAAAGATGCCTGTGGATGCCTTCTGATGTTCTCCGAAAGTCTCGTAATCCATAAAGAGGTTCACGACATCCTCCTTCGCCAGTGACGAGCTGAGCCAGGAAGCATATTTGTCGGCAGTCAAAGGCCATCCCTCCCACGACTTGTTGCCAAAGCGGAAAGCAATGTCATCACTCAGTCCGAAATTGCGGAGAAGCACCTTCACACGCGGATTGAGCGCATTCGCATAGACAAAATTGGGGCTTTTCCAACCGAGTACGTGTTTGGCGCCCTCCGCCAGAACCACGTTGTATCCCAACTGACCCACCAACTCTCCTATTGAATCGGAATATATCAGCTCGGTGTTGCGGAACGCTGTCGGCTTGACTCCGAACAATCCCTGTATCATCTTCTGATGCTCCTTCACCTGCTTCTTGAACTCGGAAGGGGAGGACAGGGATGCAAGCGAGTGGGAATAGGTCTCCGAAAGGAACTCCACACACCCGGTGGCGGCCAAAGCCTTAAAACTGTCCAACACATCCGGAGCGTATTTTCCGAACTGCTCCACGGCAACGCCTGAAATCGAGAAAGCCACCTTGAAAGCACCATTGTGCGCCTTTATCTGTTCCAACAGAAGCTGATTCATAGGGAGATAGCACCTATCGGCAATTCTCCTTATGATAGTTCTGTTGGTAAAATCATCAAAATAGTGGAAATCATTGCCGATATCAAAGAACCTGAACTGACGGAGTCTGTCAGGTTGATGGACCTGAAAATAAAAACAAACTGATTTTCCCATATTATTTACTGTTGTCTATTGCTGATTGATATACTTTTTTCACTTTGAGGGCGGCAGAATCCCATTTCAGGTTATCCACTTCCCTGCGGCCCTTTTCAATGGCCATTCTGGAAAGATTGGGATACCTCAACAGACCGTACATCGCATCTGCAAGCGCATCGATATCCCAGAAATCCACCTTAATGGCATATTTGAGAACTTCGGCCACTCCGCTCTGCTTGGAAATGATGGTAGGCACGTCGGATTTCATCGCCTCCAACGGAGAGATACCGAAAGGCTCGGAAACCGACGGCATCACATACACGTCGGACAGGGCGAACATCTTCTGCACGTCATCTCCGCGAAGGAATCCCGTGAAATGGAACCTGTTCGAAATGCCGAGACTCGCCACGTGTCTGATACACCTGTTCATCATATCACCGCTGCCGGCCATCACGAACCGCGCCTCGGGGCATCTCTTGAGCACTTTGGCAGCCGCTTCGATGAAATATTCCGGACCTTTCTGGAAAGTGATGCGGCCAAGGAAGGTGATGACTTTGTCATTCACGCCCCTCTTGACTTCTATCTCCTCGCGACCGGAAAAATCCACAGCGTTGTGCACCGTCACAACCTTTGACGGGTCGATGCCATATTTGTTGATTACTATATTCCTTGTAAGATTGCTGACCGTTATCACCTTGTCAGCCTCCTCCATACCCATCTTCTCCAGACGGAACACCTCGGGGTCGATACTGGTCGCCCTGTCGAAGGCAGTCGCGTGAACGTGGATGACCAACGGCTTGCCCGAAACCCTCTTAGCGGCGATTCCGGCCAGATATGTCAGCCAGTCGTGCGCATGTATCACGTCAAACTGCTCGTCCGCCGCGATTGCGCCCGCCACCATTGCATAACGGGCTACCTCCTCCATCAGATTTTTCCCATACTTCCCGGAGAAACGGTACTTCTGGCGGAAGTAGAATTTGAACTCCTCACTCTGCGACTTTTTCTCCTTCTCCACGAGTTCCGAGAAGTCAGAAGGGTCTATATACGGATGCAGGTTGGAACCCACCCGGAGGAACTTCACCCTGTCCAGAAATTCATTGATGTTCCAGCCGGAATCCGATGCAGCGACATCACTGGCATTGATGATTCTGACAGAACTCTGGTCCTCGTCACCGCTTGCGCTGGGCATAACGAACAGGACATCCACGTTTGCGTGGGCCAACCCCTTGGTCATACCATAGCATGCTGTACCAAGACCTCCCGCGATATGAGGCGGGAACTCCCATCCGAACATCAGAACTCTCATTGTTCAGCCTCCTTGTATTTATTGATCAAATGCTTGACCCTCAATATCTCCCCGACACTCAGTGCGGAACAGATTGCGCCGTGGGCGGCATATTGGGGATCTCCGTCATATATTTCCGCTACACAGCCGATGCCGTGTACGTTCATATCCTCCTGAAAACCGTCGATCAGATCCTGGGCGCTTCGGGTGAACGACCCGCCGTACAGCCTGAACGAAGCATCTATGTAGGAACCCAGAAGCCAGGGTCTGTTGCACCCGTTATGGGTGGCAGTGTCACGCTGGGTCTGGTTCCCCTCATAATGTGACCTGTATATGGGATTCTTGGGGGAAAGTGTCCTGATTCCACGGGAAGTGACAAGTTCCCTGCCGACAGCCTTCAATATCATTGAGCGGACCTCCTCGCTTACCGGACTGTTGGGGAGGGAGCAGGCGTAAAGCTGATTGGGCCGTGTGAAGACGTTCTTGCCCTCGGAATTGACGAAATCCGCCAGATGATGGCGTTCCTCCACCCAGAACATATCCATAAAGGTCTCTTCAATCTTCTTCTTTGTCGCAGCGCACATTTTTCCCAACGCCGAGGCGGGTTCCATCTGTGCGACGAAAGACAGAGCGTTATACCAGAAACAGTTGGTTTCCACCTGATAGCCGCAGCGCTCTGTCACGGGACGACCTTCGACATAGGCATTCATCCAGCTGAGGGCCACTCCCGTCTTGTACGACCAGATATACCCGTTGTCGTGGCATACAGATTCGGGACGCCCGTTGAAATAACTCTTCACTATCTCCCTGACAACCTTGCCGTATTTCTTCCACACCCTTGCCTCCTGGCCGGTGAAGGATATCAGATGCTGTACAAGCTCTATTATGCGCAGGGGCGATTCCGATTGGTTGCAACCTTCGAAGATGTCGGTATGCTTGTCGGAAAGGAGGCCGTCAAGCACCTTTTCGAACAACATAACATCCCCGTTGTTGTATATGGTGAGTCCGGGAAGGGCTATGCAGGTCTCCCGGAGACCGCCTATTTCGTGCCAGGAGAAACCCGTGCAGACGCAGATGTTCCCGTTCTCATTCTCCGCGAACATGCCTGAGGCGGCCGCCTTGAGGCAGGCATCGTAGTCGTTTCTCGGAGCCGCGGCATTCTCAAGTCTTGTAAACTGTGCCTTGAGCGAAGCTGGATTGATTTCATCCGTGCTAGCCGACAGGATAACGCTCTCCCCTTTCCTGACGGAAAGTTCAAAAAAGCCGGGAACCATCAGGTCTTCCGCACATTCGAACCCGCGACGTGCCTCTTCACCATACACCACGTTCTTGTACCAGTCCGGACAGTGGACATATTCCGCCGCCTTTGAAAGTTGGAGATTTAGGTCAGGAAATCCTTCATAAAGGCAGAAGGAGACGCCGCCTTTTATCTCCCTGTATCTGGTGTTCGCATCAGTGTTGGCATGAGTAAGTTCGTGGATGCTTCGGAAAGCGAGAAAAGGCTTGAGCCTAAGTACTGCCTCTCCCTGAGATTCCATCAGGGTGTATCTGATAAGGAGTTGCTCACCCTTGGCACCCAAAATCATCTCCTTCCTGAAAACCATACCTCCCACGCTGTATGTAACGGTGGGAATGGGGTCCATCTGGAAGTCGACGATGTATTTGTGCCCTCTCGGTTCATAGACATCCCCATAACAGTGGATACCCAGATTGAACGGCTTGTTGTGCTGAAAAAGGGTTTCGTCCACTGCAGAGAGCAACATATAGCGGTGTCCTCCGAAACGATAAATCGGCACTGCAAGAAGACCGTGATACTTCCTGGTATTGCAGCCGACAATGGTGGTGTTAAGGTAACCGCCACCGCTGTTGGTGGAAAGTAGCTCTCTCTTGAGAGAATACTCCAGGTTGACCAATTCCGCCTTGTTGAATCTCAAATATGCCATATTGTTCTATATTTTTTTCATTACCTGTGCACTGCGGCAAGGCAGATACAGATACAATTCATCGTGGCCGTCACGCGAAACCGTGATATGTCTGGCATCGCTGTCGTTCCGGCCAAAACCACCATACAAGAAACTGTCACTGTCCAAAACAGTGACGTATTCTCCTGACGGAACCTCGAATCCGTAATCAGCAAATGAATGCTCCGGATTGAAATTCAGCGCAAAAATAAACTCTCCGCGCATTAAAACCAAAACTTTTTTCTCCTCGTCCGCACGCACGCACGAGGGCGTGACCCCAAATATCTGATTCTCAGAGAATAACCGTATCATATCCTTGTCGAACATCAGAAGGTCACGATACCTCAGCAAATCGGAATCGGCCAGGGACCACTGCCTCCGGGCGTAAAAGTATGACCATCCGTTCCCCTCTCTGGGAAAATCTATCCATTCCGGGTGGCCGAACTCATTGCCCATGAAGTTGAGATAGCCGTCACCGGCCGTGGCAGCCGTCACCAGACGTATCATCTTGTGGAGGGCGATTCCCCTGTCAATCACAAGATTCCTGGATTCCCTGTTCATCGAGAAATACATTTCCTTGTCCATCAGCCTGAAGATGATGGTCTTGTCCCCAACAAGAGCCTGGTCGTGGCATTCGGCATAACTGATTGTCCTCTCCTCCACCCTCTTGTTGGAGAGTTCATAATATATCTCCCCCATACTCCACTCCCAATCGCTCTTCTCCTTGATCCACTTGATCCAATGGTCGGCAATCCCCATACTCATCCTGTAGTCGAACCCCGTCCCGTATTCACTGACCGGGGCGGCCAGCCCGGGCATTCCGGACATATCTTCCGCAATGGTGAAAGCACGTCCGTTCAACTCCTTGACCAGAATGTTCGCCAGACCGAGATAGACAAGGGCATCCTCATCCTGACCTCCGTCAAAGTAACAGTCATAGCTTGTGAAATCACGTTCTAGCCCGTGGTCATAATAGAGCATACTTGTCACACCATCGAAACGGAAACCGTCCAGACAGTACTCCTGCATCCAGTATTTCAGGTTCGAAAGAAGGAAATGAACCGTCTCGTTCTTGCCGTAGTCAAAGCAGCGGCTGTTCCAGGCGGGATGCATCCCCCGAGCCCCTTCGTGGAAATAGGTGGTATACGAGCCGTCCAGCCTTCCTATCCCCTCGACTTCATTGCTCACGGCGTGACTGTGGACGACATCCATTATCACGGCTATACCGGCCTTATGTGCGGCATCCACGAGGGCCTTGAATTCCTCGGGGGTTCCGAATCTGCTGCTCAAGGCATAGAAATTGGACACCTGATATCCGAAACTCCCGTAGTACGGATGCTCCTGCAGAGCCATTATCTGGATGGTGTTGTAGCCCCCCTCCTTTATCCGGGGAAGCACATTCTCCCTGAATTCGGTGAACGTCGCCACCTTCTGCTCCTCACTGCACATCCCGATATGGGTTTCATAAATGATGGGATTCTCTATCTTCGGGCCACGCTTCCGACGCCACCTGTACGGCTTTTCCGGATTCCACACCTGAGCAGAAAATATCTTGGTCTCAGGGTCCTGAACACACCTCGTAGCGTATGCGGGAAGCCTCTCCCCACCTCCTCCGGGCCACTCGACATACCATTTGTAGAGGTCTCCGTGCGATATCATCCCTTCATCCACCGCCAGTTCCCAGTTCCCGCCTCCGACGGGCGTCAGAGCCCATTCGGGACTGCGTCTCCACCCGTTGAAACTGCCGATAAGATATATCCTGCTGGCATTGGGAGCCCACTCTCTGAACATATACTTCCCGTTCTCGCGGTGAAGGCAATAATACATCGCCCCGTTGACGGCAAGCGAAAGACGTCCGTCCCCGGCCAGCTCCTTTTTCTTGCCGATGAGTTTTGCAGCCCTCCGCTCTATCACATCCCTGTAGTTCCCAAGCCAGGGGTCCCTGTCATATATCCTGATTTGCTTTTTCATCCCTATACAATTGCAAGATTCGTATCAAAACAAATTTAACAATTATTTTTCTCTTTTTTCCCCATAGTTTGTACTTTTGCACGAGGATTCACAACCAAAATGATAGTAAAGCAGGCCACATTCGCAGGAGGAAGCACAAACGTCTCCCAGAAACCCGGACAGCGTCTCCCCGAGTTCGCATTCATCGGACGGAGCAACGTCGGCAAATCCTCACTGATAAACTGCCTGTGCAGCCGCAAGGGGCTTGCCCACACTTCCTCCACCCCGGGAAAGACGCAGGAGGTGAACCATTTTCTCATAAACAACAGCTGGTACCTTGTCGACCTTCCCGGATACGGCTATGCCAAAATCAGCAAGACCGGCCGCGAGAAACTCGAAAAGACCATCAACAACTACATTTCCCTCTCAGCCGAGATGATGCTGCTGTTCGTACTGATAGACAGCCGCCACGACCTGCAGAAAATCGACCTTGATTTTCTGATATCGCTGGGAGAGAACGGAATTCCCTTCTCCATAATCTACACCAAGTGTGACAAATCGGGAGTCAACGCCCTGACAAACCGCATAGCGGGGATAGAGAAGGAACTTCTGGAATATTGGGAGACTCTCCCGCCTCGCTTCAGAAGTTCCGCCGAGACTGGGACGGGCCGCGAGGAGATTCTGTCATACATCGAATCTATTCTTAAAAACATACCTTAAACCTATGGAACAATTTGAGCACAAATTCAAGATTTTCTCCTGCAGAGGGTCCAGATATCTTGCCGAAAAGATAGCCGCTTCCCTCAAGACGGAATTGGGGAAGACGGAAGTGACCGTTTTCAGTGACGGGGAATTCCAGCCGGCATACAACGAAAGTGTCCGCGGCGCCACCGTATTCATTGTCCAGAGCACCTTCCCTCCCACAGAAAATCTGATTGAGCTGTTGCTGATGATTGATGCGGCAAGACGCGCATCCGCATACAAGGTGATTGCCGTGATGCCCTATTTCGGATGGGCCCGCCAGGACAGAAAAGACCGTCCCCGCGTATCCATCGGAGCGAAACTTGTGGCGAACCTTCTCTCCGCAGCCGGGTGCGACCGCGTGATGACCTGCGACCTCCACGCCGACCAGATTCAAGGATTCTTCGACTTCCCCGTGGACCACATCTACGCAAGTTCCGTATTCCTCCCCTATCTGAGAAGCCTCAACATCGAAAATCTCTCGATTGCATCCCCCGATATGGGAGGAGCGAAGAGAGCGAATGCATATTCCCGTATTCTTGGCGTGCCGATGATTATCTGTCACAAATCGCGCGCGAAAGCCAACGTAGTCGATTCGATGACCGCCATCGGAGAGGTCGAGGATCGCAATATCGTCATCGTCGATGATATGGTAGACACCGCTGGAACAATCACCAAGTGCGCCGATATGCTCAAGGAGAAGGGCGCTCTGAGCGTTCGCGCCGTGTGTACACATCCCGTCCTCTCCGGCAAGGCCTACGAAAGGATTGCGGCGTGTTCGCTTGAGGAGTTCATCGTCACCGACACTATTCCTCTGCGCTCCGACGTCGACACTTCCAAGTTCTCCGTCCTTTCAATCGCCCCCATCTTCGCCGAAGTCATCGATAAAGTATATCATTTCAAGCCCATCAGCGACTCATTTGTATTCTAGAATATGGTACTTGACAACTCAATCTCCATCGAGACCGCATACGAGACCATTGTCAGCAAATTGAAGGCCTTCTTCAAGGATTGCGGCAGGACCAAGGCGGTGCTGGGACTCTCCGGCGGCATTGATTCCGCGCTCGTTGCAGCCCTTGCCGTAGATGCCCTCGGGGCAAAAAACGTCCACGGAGTACTGATGCCGTCACAATTCTCGTCTCTCCATTCAGTATCCGACTCCATCGACCTTGCGAACAATCTGGAAATCTCCACTCATCTGATTCCCATCGACAAGATTTACAATCTGATGACTTTCGAGATGCACAACTTCCTGGAAAAGAACAAATGGAGCGTGGCAAAAGAGAATCTCCAGGCAAGAATCCGGGGTGACATCCTTATGGCCTATTCGAACCGCTTCGACGCCCTGCTGCTGAACACTTCCAACAAGAGCGAACTGTTCGCAGGCTACGGAACCCTCTACGGGGATCTCTGCGGAGCGATAATGGTGATTGCCGACCTCTACAAGACCCAGGTGTTCGAATTGTCGGAATTCATCAACAAAAAGGCTGGACGCACAGTGATTCCCGAAGCCATCATTGAGAAGGAACCTTCCGCGGAACTGCGTCCGAATCAGAAAGATACGGACTCACTGCCTTCATACGACCTTCTCGACCCGGTGCTTTACGCCCTCAACGAAGGTGGTTTCTCGGCGGAAGACGTCATCTCTCACGGGGTATCGAAAGAACTGGTGGAGAGAGTGCTCAAGTTGAAGAAAGGCTCCGCGTTCAAGCTGATGCAGATTCCTCCCGTTCTGACCATTGGAAATCACCCCATAGTCCCGGCATACAAATGCATCTGAGACTCTGAAACCTGTTTGAATGAAAGTCTTCCTGATATCTGCAATATTGCTTGCCCTGGCCGTGGCGGGGATGGCAGTCACCATCATCGTCAAGCCGGGAGGCAAGTTCCCGGACGGGGAGATATCACACAACAAGGAACTTCGGAAGCGCGGAATAATATGCGCGAAAGAAGAGGAACTCCGCAGGTGGGGGAAGAAGAGGAAGCGCATCCATCCCACCGGAGAGTGCCCCGAAGGCGGATGCGAGGGGTGCAGTTTCAGGGAAGAGCCGGGAAACTGATTTGTTATTTACGGGCATAATTGGTACATTTGCTTGTCCGAAAGCCCAGGTGGTGGAATAGGTAGACACGCGGGACTTAAAATCCCGTGGCCAGCAATGGCCGTACGGGTTCGATTCCCGTCCCGGGCACGAGGAATTAATGCCAATTGATTGTTTTTCAACCAATTGGCATTTTATATCGCTAATTTAATTAAATTTGCTTCTAATTGATAGAATCTGTTATGAAATCTGTTGCAGTATATCTCGGTTCGGCAGCGGCCGCCGCAAAGTGGCGGAGCCTTGCCTATGATTTTGGAAAACGTTTGGCAGAGGGTGGAATAAAGGTTGTTTACGGTGGTGCGGATGTCGGAACAATGGCTTCTCTTGCCGACGGAGTCCTTGCAGGGAACGGACATTTGACAGGTGTATTTCCGGTTGGATTCGGTGGCAAGCGTGAAGTTGCGGCACAACACCGCAATATTCTGAGAAATGATGTCACGGAGAAGGTCGAAGTTCTCGATCTTTCGGAGAGAAAAACGATGATGCGCTTGTTGTCAGACTGTTGCGTGATACTTCCGGGCAGTTTCGGTACGATGGATGAACTCTTCTGCTATGCCGTTGAGAATGAGGTGGGCATCCACGACAAGAAAGCATATATCCTGAACATCGACGGTTATTACGATGGCCTTGAGATGCAGGTGAACACAATGAAAAAGGAAGGATTCATCGCCGGAATTTCTTCAATAATGGTCTTTGTCCACAGCGTCGAAGAATTCTTCAGGATTATGGAGGACTCCTCTACGAGTAGCCGTTAAAGGCGCACGAATTCGACATCAATGTCCCGGCCGACATTCACCACAGCATAGCCGGCATGGTCCGTCTTTTCCTCCAGCGCATCGACAGTGACATACTCGACACCCTTGAATACGGTCTGTTCCCGATAATGATCGTGGCCTGTAAGCACGAGGTCCACGCCGTATCTTGAAAAAAGATCAGCCAGGTCATAAGTCTCTTCCAGCGGGTAATTGCTGGTATGACCCTGAGAAGTGTCCTTCATAAAGAAATGGGTATGGGTGAAGACTATGACATTCCTGTAACCGGAACTTTTGGCCTTGAGAATCTCTTCCAGCCACTCGCGCTGCCGCACACCGAGTGTACCGCCACCGGACTCCACAGAAATGTACAGGTCTTTTGCATTCGGTGTCACAACCTCGAACCAGTAGGTGGAGGAGCCAAAACTGTTACAGTACTCTTTCCACCTGCCCCAGTACAGATCGTGATTCCCGGCTGTAATAAAAAGTTTCCGCCCGGCATCCTCAATAGGAGCAGTATGGGTGATGAACTCCGTGAAAGGCTTGTCTCCGTCCACAAGGTCGCCCAGACAGATAACGAACGGAGAGACTCCGTTATTCCCTAAATAATCGTTCACGAACCGGTCCAGATTCCCTGTCTCACCCGCAAGATGGCTATCCGTGAAAACGTGGACCGCATAGAGGTCGGAAATTGTCCGTATCGTCTGATAACCGTGCAGTTCATTGAACTCCATCGACTGCCGAAACCTCTCGTCAACATTCTCCCCCGCAGGTGCTACCATTCCCGCGAAATAGTATTTTTCACAGGAAGCAAGGCACAGCGAAACAACAAATATGCATAAAAATCTCTTCATAGAATTCAGAATTTATAGCTGACTCCCAATCTGGTGTCAATCCCGTAAAATGAAGCTATCTGATGGAACGTACCGGTCGGCTTGATTCTGACGCAGGCCAGCAGACTGACTCTCTCATTCAGGTCATAATGTCCGTTTATGAAGAATATCGGCTGCCACATACGTTCATATTCGTATTCGTCATAATTGGAGATTCCACCCCCTACGTTCCATCTGCATTCCAATGGTCTGACGCGGAATGCCACGCGATAGACCAGATTCAAGGGCGTCTCCCGGAGGGAAAATTTCTCCGGAGAATCCCCCGTATCGAACATCCCTCTGCCGAACAGACCGGCCTGGACACTGATATAATTCATTCTGTAGCCGGCGCTGGCAGCAAACACCAGTTCCGATGAGCCGTATTTGTATAGGTTTCTGAAACTGACTGTTCCGTCTATGAAAATTTCTCCGACAGGGAGCAGGAATTTCGGTCTTGCAGTGACGGAAGACGAGAATACCCCCGAGGTAAGAATCTCGGCGTTGGCTGTCATCTCGAAATGCCGGGCCAGAGGGAGAAAGCCGCGGACATCAACCCCTCCGTAGTTCTTCCATGAGGAATTGTATCCGTAGTTGGCATATGCGGAGACAGTGTACCTGTCGCTGCCGTAGGTCTGCGCGTTCAGTGCGCCACCGACCAGCAGAAAAAAAGCGAGTATAATGATTTTATTCTTCATCGGGCCATATTAAAATGCAGGATGCCTCCATCCACCAGATCTTCGTGCATTATGAACGGCTCCTTGAGACGCCTTGCGCCCAATCTGACACTGGAAGCCGTGAAGCAACCGCTTGAATTGCCGGGAGCCTCGATATTAAAATCCCCGCCTGGCAGATGCAGCGCAACCTTCTTGAAGAGAGGAATTCCAAGTGCATACTGGCAGGAAGCCGGGCAGACAGGATAGAAGCCAAGAGCTGAAAAAACATACCAAGCGCTTGTCTGGCCGTTGTCCTCATCCCCGCAGTATCCGTCAGGAGCGGCGCTGTAGAATTTCTCCATGACTTCGCGCACTCGCTGCTGCGTCTTTTCGGGGCGGTCACACCAGTCATAGAGATAGAGCATATGCTGAATCGGCTGGTTGCCGTGTGCGTAATTGCCCATGTTCATAATCTGCATCTCCCTTATTTCGTGGATTATACCCCCATAATAACTATCGTCGAAGTCGGGCGGCATATTGAAGACTCCGTCAAGCGCCGCCTCAAACTGAGCCTTTCCGCCCATCAGTTCCACAAGACCAGGAATATCGTGGAAAACTGACCATGTGTAGTGGAGGGAGTTGCCCTCGGTGAAATCGCCTCCCCATTTCAGGGGATTGAAATTTCCGGGGAATGAACCGTCCTCATTGCGGCCTGACATAAGCGACCAGTCCTTGCGGAACAGATTGCGATAGTTCTGCGCGGATTTTCCGTAAGGGGCAATCTCCGCCTCGGGTTTTCCGAGAGCCTTGCCGAGAGTGTATATGCACCAGTCGTTATAGGCATATTCCAAAGTGCGGGCGGCACTCTCCCGAATGCCTACATTGCAAGGCACGAAGCCAAGTGAATCATAGTACTGCCATCCGAGACGGCCGGTGGAGGAGATTTTCGGATGCACGTTGTGAGCCCCGTGAACCACGGCTTCCCAGAGGGTTTCGATGTCATAACCCCTGATCCCCTTGAGGTAGGCTTCGGCCACTACCGAAGCGGAGTTGTTGCCCACCATACACTGTCTGTGTCCGGGGCTTGCCCATTCGGGCAGGAATCCGCTCTCAAGATAGGTGTTGACAAGGCCCTCCTGCATCTTTGCGGCCTGTTCGGGATAGAGCAGGTCCACAAGGGCGAAAAGGCAGCGGAAGGTGTCCCAAAATCCGGTGTCGCCGAAAAGATAACCTTCGTGAACCTGTCCGTCAAAGGGGCTGTAGTGCACCCTTTTCCCTTCAGGAGTCACCTCGCTGAGGTCTCTCGGGAAAAGGACGGAGCGGTAGAGGCAGGAGTAGAATGTCCTCAGATGGTCGATGTTACTGTCTTCCACCTCCACACGGGAGAGGACTTCGTTCCAGCGGTTGCGGCCCGCTTCCCTGAGCCGGTCAAAGTTTCCGTCTCCCAGTTCAGTCAGGTTGGACACCGCCTGTTCCTCACTTATGAATGAGGCTGCAACTTTCAGGTTCACCTGACTGCCCTTTGAAGTGGGAAAAGAGACAAGGAGGCGGTCAGGCGCTCCGGAGTCCTCAACGGTAAAGTCGGTGTCGGCGTCAATCACGAACCAGAGTCTGAAATTGTTGCTCACTCCGCCGTGGTTGTTTGTGGTTGAACCGATGATTCTGCGTCCGTCCAACCGCAATGTGGCCTTTTCGGCATCGAATGCATCTATCACAAGATAGGAGGAGTCCCTTTCCGGATAGGTGATGCGGAATGCGGCGGCCCTTTCCGTCGGCGTCAGTTCGAGATATGTGTCGTGGTCTGCAAGATACACTCCGTAATAGTACGGGGTAGCGGTCTCGGCCTTGTGGGAGAACCAGCTGGCGCGGGCAGGTCCCTCAGATACCGGCCCTGTCGTCACGGGCATTATGCTGAACTGTCCGTAGTCGTTGATCCAGGGGCTCGGCTGGTGCGTCATCTTGAAGCCCTGTATCTTGTCATCGGTATAGACGTATGCCCAGCCGTTGCCCATTTTTCCGGTGTGGGGTGTCCAGAAGTGTGTGCCCCAGGGCAGGGCCACTGCGGGATAGGTGTTTCCTGTGGAGAGCTGAAATTTTGAAAGGGTACCCACAAGAGTACTCACATAGTCCACGGGTTCGGATGTTTGTGGGGTTTCGGTGGTGCAGGCCGATGCACACAGCAGCGCCGCAATAATGACGGACAGATGCTTCATATTATTTGATGATGTTCGTTTCCTTGGTGAATTTGATGATTTCGGGGAGGTAGCCGAAAGCCAGGCCGGTGACGGTGTCGGCGCAGCCGTAGTAGACAGCCACCTTGCCTGTCTCCTTCTCATAGAGGGCTGCGCAGGGGAATGTGACGTTGGGGACGTCTCCTGTGCACTCGTAAATCTCCCTCGGGGAGATGAGATATGCCCCGCTGCGGGCCAGAACCTTCCAGGCCCTGTCGGTATCCTTCGGATTGTTAAGAGTTCCATCATAACTGACCGCAAGTTGCAGTCCCTTGCAGTCCCAGTTCATAATGAACACTCCCCCGTCGCTGTACGGGTCTATGAAAACCTCAAAATCATGGTTTTTCCAGATTATGTCATCCCTTTTCGTGATGTCTCCCGTGATTTTTTTCTCTTCAATGCGGGCTCCGATATAGAGACATTCATTGTCCCAGAGCATCTTGACATTGGTTTTCATCGCCGGAGTCGGGAAGTTCAGTCCACGGATGTCGGTGAAGTCATCACTGAAAGGGGCGGATTCCCAGGACTTCTCAGTCAGGTATCCGTCAATCTTCATCTTCTCACCTGTACGCGGTGCATCATAAATGCGGGGCAATGTCTCTGATATCGCGAGAATCGGAAGGAACAGAGCCAGAATCAAAGCAAATCTCTTCATATATTCTGGATGCTAATAATTGTTGAAACTCATCACCTGACCGGAACCCCTGTAAAGATTCAGCGGGCCTTCCAGTTCGAGTGCAAGGACTGTGATATGCTCGTCGAGAATATCCTCCGGGACATTGATGTAATATACTCCCGGAACTTCGCTCCAGTCAATGTCATTGTACAGATTCCAGTCAAGAGTACGGTCGGTTCCCACTACCCTCACCTTCTTGATATGGGTCTTGAGGCCACCCTGCCGGCGTACCTCATCGACAAAAGGGGTGAGGACGTCGCGTCCTGCCGCACAACTCTTTACCGTGCTGACATCTCCGGCCTTCGTGTCCCACAGGGCGACTCCGTCGTGATGTTTGGTGGTGATTACGGTATATTTCGCACCGCTCTCACGGATAAGGGAAACCCACTCCTTGGGGTCATATTTTTCTGCGGTGAAATCCTTCTTCTGGTCGAAATAATCCTCCAGGCTCACGCGCTTGTTGTGGAATGCCCAGCTTTCAGACCAGTCCCCGCGGGAATAGATGCCCCAGTGGATGAAAATTCCCAGTTTTGCATTGGAGAACCATTCCATACGCGCGGCTTTCTGCTCGGGTGTCTCACTCCGGACAGGCTGCCCATAAGAGAGTGCCGAAACAGTCAATGCAATGACAATCAATAGGTATCGTTCCATAATGGAAGAATGATATATTTTCCGAATTTACATAAAATATCTCAATTCCACGCCCGTTTATAAAAGAAGCATCATAAAGGGGTATTCTACTACGGTGATGTTGTCATAATATACTCCGTGCACTCCGGATTCCCCTGTAACTTGAGAGACGGCAGCCTTGGTTTCACCACCGATATTATTGTCAATGGGAATCTTTTACCTTTTCAACAAAATGCGAACAGGGCCTATCAATCCGGAACGTGGAGTACCCCGGTACGGAGAGGGAATTGTGCGGTAGTGGTTTGCCAGGGTGCTGTAGACAAGAACTTCCACACTGTTCAGTCCGGGATGGACAAAATCCGTGATATCCGTACGGTACGGTTCCCCTATCAGGACCTCAACGGGCGCACCGTTCACGGTCACTTCACAGGTGGCATCCACTTCTCCGAGATCCAGAATCACCTGCCCGTCAACATCCCGCAAATCGATTTCTTTTGCATATTTGACGGCTCCGGAGAAGAAACCCAGAGCTCCGAACTGTGTCCAGTCACCTTCAGGCATACGCCCCAGTCCGCAATCAATCCGAACAGGTGTCTCAAAAAATGCAGGGCCCGGGAAGCCTTTGTCCGGGATTGCCCTGACATTCACCAAGCTCACTCCGGGGTTGACTGTCTCCGGAACCACCACGCACTGCCCGTCCGAAATGGAGTACGCCGCCTTCTTCCCGTCAATAAGAATCTCCCTGACAGCACCTTTGAAAGCAAAGGTCATCCGCTCCGTTCCGGGAGCCGTCCCGAACTGGTAGTTCCACTCCCTGTCGTCAGTATGTATGTCATACGGCAGAAATTCTGTTCCATACCACTTGGAAGCCACTATGGAGTCATACATTCCGCGGGGCTGCGGCTGCGGGGCGGAAGACGGATAGAGCATCACCATACTCCTGTCCCTGCGGTCAATGGAGGAACTTCTCATTCCGACAAGAGAATAATCGGTCCTGACCGTGTTTGCGTATGCGACCACAAGACGATGCCAACCCGCCTTGAGGACAATCCTGTCCTCGCTGCATACCTTTCCGTCTACAAATACCTTATATGGAGTCTTCCCCTCGACACACAGGCGGTACTCCCCTTTTGCCGGAGCATACACGTTCGTCCTGAATATCTGGTGCATACCCTTGTCCAATATGAGGAACCTGTCGTCCACCCGGCTCTTGAGCCCGTGCCAGCCCTGGCTGCCGGGACTGTCCGGCACACCATACTGCCAGGACCATACATACGGCCTCCACGCAGCCTTGTCCATCCCTTCCGCAAGGAAAGAATCAATATCTTCGGAAGAATCCGCCTCACAAGTCTCCATATAGGGCCCGTAACCATATATGTCATTGGGGAAGTTACCCCAATCGACGGAATTTACATCGGTGAAGTATCTCATCTCCCGTGCCTCGACACCAATATACTCTTCCGCTGCCGGCAGACGGAAATCCCCCCACTTGTTGTTCATCGTAGGAATGAAGGTCACGTTCCAATCACCGGAAACGCGCTGCGTCCCGACAACTTTCATCTCCTTTTCCTCACCGGCAACGACCGGCTCGCCCGGAGAGAAAACGACGAGCATCGACCCGTCGGACGGGCCGTCGTACCTGAGCCAGCTGCCTTCCGCATCCCTTTCCAGAACAGGAAGAGGAGCCACGGTCCCTTTCATCGCATCCCATTTCTCGGCTTTACCGAGAGAACGGAAATAGACTTTTTCCCCGTTTTCCACATCCATCACCATATAAACGTCACGGTCTCCGATACGTCTGTGCAGCACACGGCCCGTCCCCCGCCCCGACCGGAAATCCGTATCAATCAATGAACTTATCGCATCGGGAACGGCAGAAGCGGACCTGACAGCAACCGCACCGGCCTCCCGGACGGCGGGCATCACATACCCCACAGCCACCACTATTCCTCCGTTCTTCAGGAACTCACGGATTTTGTCAAGTGTCTCCCCGTGCATTGCCCGTGTATCCGCAAGCACAAGGACTTTGTAGCTTTCACCGGCGACGGAGATTTTTCCATCCTTGACCTCAGCCTTCTGAAGTGACTGATAATCAATAAAGTCATAATCAAGACCATGCGTGCTCAACTCATCGGACACCGCGAAGGTACTCTCCGCATCGGTCCCCGGAACAGCCTGCATTGTCTCCGTGGGATACAGCAAGGCTATGTCGCATACGTGATTCCCCTGACTGAGGAGGAAACACATCCTCTCGGCATACTTGAGCCACAGTTTCATATGGGGCCAGTAGGGCATCCTGAAATGGAAACAGGGAGGGGCCCATTCCCACCAGCCGCCGTGGGTGCTGTAATAGAGGCCGTGCATACAGAGAAGATTGCCTCCGGCGATTATATGATGGTCCAACTGTCTTTTCAAGAGAGCGCCGTTGGCATCCCATCCCATACTGTGGAACGCCTCAAGCCAGGTTCTCGGTCTGCCATACAGGTGTGCGATGCTGCTGGAGACTTTGGTCTGGCGGAAACTGCTGCCCCTTGCCGGAGCATCGTTGCCGGGAGCCGTGAACCAGCTGGTTGCCCGGAAATAGTCGAGATATTGCAACGGACGGAGGCCCCGGCCTTCCGGGTCACATCCGTAAATGAGTCCTTTGGAGGCGTGCCAGTCATATATCGGCTTGAAATATCTCTCCTCGGCAAGCTGGGTGAGAACCTCCGCATAGTCAAGGCGGTATTTTGCGGTTTCTTCATCTATCAGCGAGGCATCCTCGACGAAAAGGGCGAAAAGATGCGGAACTATGTCATATCCTTTTCTTTTCAGGAACTGCTCAGGCATATCCTCGCACCAGGACCTGAGCTGCAGACCATACTGAAGTTCGTCCTGAAAGAAATAGTTCATCCCCTTCATGGCCTCTTCGTCCATATGGTCCACAAAGGGCTGGAAATATTTCTCCACTATCTGATTCCCGAAATCTGGATGGAGCCAGGGCGCGGGCTCGGTGCGGACGGCACCGGTGCTGTCCTGCACCAGCAATCCCTGATAGTCGCGGAAAGAGGGCTGGTTAAGAATGCTGTCTATGAACTCCCCGTTCTTAGGCCAGGCGATGACATAGTCGTCCATTCCGAGCCCTATGCCTTTTTTCGCACATTCGGCGGAAAACTCATTCCAGATTTTCCACCACTCCGGAGACATAACTCTCGGTGAACCGCCGCTCACCCTGCCACAGGGGCCGTGACCGGCGGCATTCAGTTCCACCTCGACATCGGAGTGCGTATGATTATAACTGACATTCAATCCATCAGTGGATGCATCGGAGAGTATCTCAAGCTGTTCCTTGAGCCGCTCCATATCCAGAGGATCACCCGTCCACCAGTAGAAGGGCACGTTGCCGTAGCCTTTCGGCGGATTGAGGAAACATTGTTCCAGATTCGAGATGTCATCGTGCCCGGGCCATCCCTTGAATGCCTGGGACTGGGCGAAGGACGAGGATGCCATCAGCGCAATGGCGCCCAGACACAGAAAAATGCGTGAAAACCTGTGTTTCATGTCAGATTCTTATTTTATGTTTCACAAGTATTTCAGTTGTCGCTTGTGGGCCCCTCCCGCTATCAAGCGCGGGTGCTTAGGTCCTCTTAAGTAACAGATATTCCGCCAATTGTCAGCGACAACCCTTTGCGGAACCTGTATCATTTCACTGTCTGTGAAAGGCCTATTTCAAGGGATGTGTTATATCCCTGGGAGAAATAGAGCGCCTTCCCGGATGCGTCATTCAACACCACGAAAGGAAGATACCGCACGTCACCCTTGCATTTCCTTTCGATTTCCTTGAGGACAGAGTTGTCGGCATCGACCTGATACGATACATTTTTCAATTTGGATATGAATCCCTTATAAAAGTCAAGGCTCGCTTCGGTGGGTCCGTAGAGAAGTATCTTTCCTCCCCAGGCGTTGAGTGTTTCAGCGGCTGACTCCATCTGTCGCAGAGCGTGGGTGGTGGGTTCCCCGTTCTCGGCGAGACGGGCGACTATGTAACTTCCCTTTCCGGCCTTCTCACCTTTGCCCTCTGCTGGCCATACCACAAGTTTCTGGGAGGCTGTCCTGTCCGCCTCCACGTTGAAAGTCTGGACGTGGCTCAGCACGCTGCCGTCAGAAAGGCGTGTGCCTGATACCGCCATATAATAGCCCTCCTCCAAGGGAATCTTGCCGGTCGGCTGGTCCTCGGAATATTCATAATCCATAAGGTGGCAAACACCGTCTTCTATTTTGCTGAGGGTGAAACGTCCGAAATAGGCTGAAGCGGCGTCAAGTCCGGTATCGGAGAGGTCCAGATCGAGGAATCCCTTCGGATTCGCCTTTGCCACCTCTTCCTCAAGATTAACGTCAAGCCACTGACCTTCAGACTGAACCTGCACGTTTCCGTTGTGCCAGGAGATACGGGCGGGAACACCGATTGAACGGCAGAGCGCCACATAGAAGATTCCGAGCGAATTCCTGTCGCAGACCTTTCCGCGCCACACCGCCACGGGAGGAATCCTCAACTTCATAGGATTGCGGTTCTCCACTATCCTGATGTTTTCCTTGACCCAGGAGAGAGCCTCCTGATAACCGGTCACTTTTCCCTGAAGACCTTCTCGTATCTCCTTGTGGAAAGGAATCTGCTTCTCCAGTTCAATTCTGGAGGAGAGGACATTCCTGTCCGGATTTGAAATGTCGCTGACTGCATCCACGAGAACGTCATAGGGGATATCTCTCAAATCCTTGGGAGTGATGTTTTTAAGAACAATCTCCCCGGCCTTTTCAAGTTCCGGAGAGGCTTTGCAATACTCCTTGAATGCGTCGAGCGTCTCCTGATTGACGACACCGGGGTGCATTGCAGCCCTGATGGAGTCCTCCTGCTTCAGGCGAAGCGCATTTGCGGCAATCTGCTCCTCCGTGGCATTGGACGGCAGAGGATTGTCAACCGGAGGTATTATATGAAAATCCATACTGACACTCTCTCCGAAAGTGTGGTCAAGAGCGACCTCGGCACTTTCCGAACCGACTTTGGCAAGTCCGAACTTACCGTCCTTGTATGCCCATACCATTATGTCGCCGAGGCCTGTGCGGAGCGATGCCTTTCCGTCAGTGCCGGTCGTATATCTTGCGACAGTGTAGAATTCGGCATAGTTGTATATCTTGAACTCGACCGTGGCGCCCTCGACCGGTTTGCCTTCGGCATCGGTTATGGTAACGGTGTTCACTCTCGACGGTACGTAATTGCTTATGAGATTTATTTCAGTATAGAGGTCGTTCTTGCGGATGACGCCCTCAGGCCCCTGATAGTCTCCATAAACGTTTGTATGGAGAAGCATCGCGCGGGAGACGGGAGAGTTGAACCAACCCATATCCAGAACCGGTTCGGGCTCGCAGGCGCCGAGGAAGTGCCATTTGCCGTCAACCCAGGCTTCGACCCAGGCATGGTTGTCGTCGGTATGCGCCCACCTCGGTGTATAGACCTGACGGGCAGGAATTCCGGCAGCCCTCAGGGCGGCCACGGTAACGACCGACTCCTCACCGCAACGTCCGAAGCCGTAGCGGATTGTGGACATAGGCGCTGACGTGCGGCCGTCCGAAGGCTGGTAAGTCACCCTCTCGTGGCACCAGTGGTTGATTTCAAGAACAGCCTCCTCCATTGTCATACCACTGACTCTAGAACAGAGGGAATCGGCATAGACGGTGCGGAAATCGTCAAGTCCTTCATTGTTCACGCGGAGCGGAAGCACAAAATGGACGAATTCCCTCTCAGGGACTCCCCAGTTCATTTTCTCCCTGACTTCCAAGGTCTTATCCACATTCGCCTCCCACCAGCTCCGGGAATATACAAGGCTGTCGGGCAGAGGCATCGTGCTGTAGAGGAATTCCAGATACTTCTCCTTCGGTGTCATCTCAGGAGCACAGGCGGAAGCCAGCAGAAGGACAGGCAATATCGCATAGAGAATCCGTTTTTTCATATTGACTGAATTATCAGTTTTTATTACCAGATAACCACACGTTCACATTCAGGGCGCCACATCGCATCACCCTCCCCGATGCCGAATGCATCGAAGAATGTCTGGAGATTGCGGACAGAAACGTTGACACGGTTCTTGCCAAGAGAGTGTACGTCAATCAGAGTCCTGTGTTGAATCTCCTCGTCAGTTATGTTCTGGGCCCATACCGTCGCGTATGCGAGGTAGAAACGCTGCTCTGCTGTGAAGCCGTCAATGGGCTCGGGGTGTTTTTCACCGAAGGAATTCTGCATTGCGGTGTACGCAATCCTCAAACCTCCCTGGTCCGCAATGTTCTCACCGAGGGTGGCGGCACCGTTTGCAAAGACGCCGGGAAGAACCTCGACCTGATTGAACTGGTCCACAAGTTTGGCTGTCCTTGACTGGAAGGCGGCTGCATCTTCTTCCGTCCACCAGTTGTTCATATTGCCGACCTTGTCAAACAGACGGCCCTGGTCATCGAAGCCGTGGGTCATCTCGTGGCTGATGACAACTCCGATTGCACCGTAGTTCACGGCATCGTCGGCATCAGGATTGAAGAACGGGGGCTGAAGTATGCCCGCAGGGAAACAGATTTCGTTTGTGGTGGGGTTGTAGTATGCATTGACTGTCTGAGGTGTCATATGCCAGAGGCTTCTGTCAACAGGCTGGCCCAACTTAGACATATTGTCGGCGAAATACCACCTTGAAGCATTGAGGATATTCTCAAAATAACTCCTTCCGGCATCGATTCTGAGGGTGGAATAATCTTTCCATTTGTCGGGATATCCGATTTTGACCGTGAATGCGGCAAGTTTTTCCTGAGCCTTGGCCTTGGTCTGTTCGCTCATCCAGTCGAGATTGTTGATGTGTACGGAGAGAGCGGCCTGTATGTTCTTGACAATCTGAAGCATCTTCTCCTTGTCTGCTTCGGGGAAATATTTCTTTACATACATTTCGCCGACAGCTTCACCGAGAAGTCCGTTGGGAACTCTCATCGCACGTTTCCAGCGGGGCTTCTGCTCCTGAACACCGGCCATCTGACGTGAGAAGAAATCGAATGAGGCCGCATAGAGATCGTCGCCCGTGCTGCCGACAGCCATACCCAATACGGAGGACTGAAGATAATGTCTGAGTTTCACAGGATCCGTCTGTCCGACCAGTTTGTTCAAAGCCTCGAAATATGACGGTTGCTCAACGATTATCTTCTTCTGGGAGGGAATTGAAAGCGCCTTGAAATAGACGTCCAGATGGAGATTGGGAAACGCCGCCACCACTTGCTCCGTGGTGAAGGGGTTGTACTGGGCCTCAACGTCACGCTGCTGTACCATCGACCAGAAGGGAACAGCTATCGCCATCTCGACTTCATACACGTCAGATGCCCTCTGCGCGGCGTCTTCATAACCCGCAATCGTGAAAATCTTCTCCAGATATTCCTTGTAACCCTTTCTCAGAGCCTCGTGCTGCTCCAGAAGATAGTAATCCCTGTTGCCCATCGCAAGACCGTCCTCTCCGAGATAGAGAATCTGGTTATCGCTGTCCTTCATATCGGATGACACGTAGACTCCATAGAGGCTCCCTACGCGTGCCTCTGCACATTTTGCGCTCGCATAAGCGAAGTCGGAGAGTGTGTTAAGCTGTTCAAGCTGATTGAGATACGGCTTGACGGGAGCCAGCCCTTCCGTGTTGAGCCTCGTTGAATCCAAACCCATAAGGTAGAGATCGGCTATTTTCTGTTCAACGGTTCCCTGCTCAGTCTTGAGCTTGGTCAGCCCGTTGAAAAGGTCGTTCAGCCTTATCTCATTGTTCTCGGCAAGGACATCGAACGCCCCGTAACGGGAGAATTCGGGTTTGAGAGGATTGTTCTTCTGCCAACCTCCGGTTGCATATTGGTAGAAATCCGCCCCGGGGGTGACAGAAAGGTCGAAATTGTCGGCATTGATTGCCGGAACTTTTTCCCGCTGGCTGCAGGAGGAGAGGACAAGTGTCATCATAGAACAGATAATCAGTTCTTTAACCAAAGTTTTCATATTTGTTAATTTACGGAACAATCACTTTGAGGGAGGAATGCCATATGCTGAATCTCAGCTCCCGACCGGGATTCGATATCGGGTCCCCATCTATATGCGCAGGGCCCTCTTCCGAAACAGTTATCCTCACCTTCTTCGAACGGTAGAGGTGATATTTGCTGGCCTTGTCGATTTTCCTTGCAAAAAGCAAGGCCACCAGAGCGGAGGCATTGATGATGTTCAGGATATCGAAGCCTATCTCATCCACCACCACAACGTCAAGGAGTCCGTCCTGAAGACTGGCTCCCGGTGCGATTCTGCCATTGTTCCCCCACTGGTTGGAATTGGCCACGGTGACGAACATCGCCCTGCTCTTCACCGTGCAGTCATCCATCTCGATTGTATATGTCGCGGCCTTGTAATTCTTCCACGACTTGAGAGCCTCCTCAACGTATGTCTTGAAGCCGCGCTTGCCCACCTGGGCAAACCTTTCGCTCACGAAGGCGTCATATCCCACACCGCTGGTGCAGAAAAAAGGATGTCCGTTGAACTCGGCGCTGTCGATTGTCTGCACCTTCCCGGCGTTGATTGAATCGACCGCCCTGCCTGGAATGAGACTGTATCCCAGATGGAGGGCAAGGCCGTTACCGCTTCCCCGGGGGACGATGCCCAAAACCTTTCCCGTCCCTACAAGAGCTCTCGCCACCTCATTCACAGTCCCGTCACCCCCGACAGCCACGATGATGTCGGCATCACTGCTTCGGGCCAGTTCATATGCGTGTCCGGGATACTCTGTCTGAACGGAGGTCCAGTCAAAACGGCACCGAGAGAAAGCCGAACTCAAATCGGATTTCACGATTCCCTTTCCCGCAATGGGATTTACTATGAAGAGCACCCTTGTCATATCATCTGCAATCCCTGAACAAGTTGTTTCTCACCGATTTGTTTCCGAGCCGCATCGCACGCTCCTCCGACACCTTGCGGACAGCCCCTTCATCCGCCAGATTTATTCCGAATCCGTCCCATACAGGATCGGGATTTCCGAGGATCCCCATCACCGTGGGGTAGATGTCCATCTGATAGCATTCCCCCTCCACCTGCCTGTTGGCCTTTATGTGCGGAGAGTAGATGACCAGCGGGCAATAAGGGTCTTCGACCCTGTACGGAAGGCCTGTGTGGGAGCAATATCTTTTCATCGACTTGCGTCTGTCCTTGTAGAAAATCGTATGGTCACCCGTTATCACTATGGTGGCATTGTGGAGCAAACCTCCGGCCTCCGTCTGTTCAAGTATGGCACGCATGTTTTCGTCGGTGTAATTCATACACTTGACATAGTTCGCCATCAGAAGCGGCATATCCGGAGATGTCTGCAGGGAAGACTCGGCGGCTCCGGCGGTAAACGGGACGTGGGAGGAAAGTGTCAGCGAGTGGACGACTTTGAATCCCTTCCTCACGTGTTCCAACACGCAATCGAATATCTCATCATCGTCCTTTCCCACCTGTACCGTAGTGCCATATCCTTCCGCCGGGGACATCTGTTTCTGATTCCACACCTCATCGCTGTGAGGTATTATCATCACTGCATCTCCATCCGAATTGGAAGCTATCGACGGATAGGTCTGTTCGGAATAAGTGAAACATACCGCACCGTGATCTATCGGGAGAATCCCCGTGTTTATTATGAACTGGCCGTCAGATGACGTCCCGGCAAGAATCTGCGGCTTCAGACTGTCGGAATAAAGTACGTTGTCCTTATGGGTGAACGCCTCCAGATTCGGCATTATCTCCTTGTGCACCGCCCAGGATTCAAGGGATTCTATCAGAAGTATTATCACCGTATCGGAAAAAGACTTCCTTTCCCCCTTAAGCTCGGGATGGTACAACAAAGCCATATCCGCCGTCTCATCGGGGCGGAACGACGCGTCCAGATTCCTCTCATCTTTTCTCAGGATGCGGGCCACATCGCTCATATCATATATGAAGAGATGGGATACGGAGATCTCCCGGCAATAGTCGTTGATATACGGGAATATGTTGTGCATCTTCGCGCTGAAGGGGTTGAAGCATCTGTATTCCTCCGGCACCGTACGGTTGACCATCGCCATTCCGGGGAAGTGAGCCGCAAGACAGAGAGCAAACGTAATCAATGCCCGCAGAGGACTTGCCCCGGATTTGATTCCCAGAAGGAAGGCCGCCACGGCATATAATACGGGTACGGCCAGATACCACAGGTCAAACCATTCGAAAAGACCCATTATCCCACCTCCGAACCCCTTCAGATTACCCATCAGAGTGGACGAATACCCATCGAAGCAAAGGCCGTTCGATCTGATATAAACCTGATTGGAACAAATCCACAGTGAGAAGAGGAAAAGGAACACCACAGTCCATTTCCTGTTTCCGAACAAATATGCGAAGCCCGTGAAGAAAAGGCAGGCTGAGACTTTCAACAGAAGATATGAAACCGGTTCGGACGGAACGCCCGGCCAGTTGTGCAGCGTGAAAATCAGAATGTCAGCCAGCATTGCCAGAAAAAACAATCCCGGGACAAGCCATTTCCGACCGGTTACTCTATGATTTCCCGAATTTCGCATATCTGGCAAATATATGAATTTTTCAGCAATATCCTCAGGAGGCAGGAAGCTTTATCGTAAAGCAGGCTCCTCCGAGAGAAGACTTCGAATAGGATATCTCCCCTTTCGCCTGCTCTATTATATTACGGCTGATTGCAAGGCCCAGTCCGTTTCCTCCGCTCTTGGTAGTGAAATTCGGGGTGAACAGTTTCGGAAGATTCTCTTCACTTACGCCGGGGCCGTTGTCCTCTATCATCACCACATATCCCGTGTCGGGGTTTCCGTCCAGAGTGATTTTTACCTGCCCGTATTCAGTGCCGGAGCCCTCTATTGCCTGAATGGAGTTCGTGATGAGGTTGACAAACACACGCGACAGCTGGCTCCTGCGAGCCTCAACCAGCGCATCTTCAACATTCTGAAGATATCTCACGGAAATATTCTGCCTGTTGTCGAAAAGCACGGCGGACTCCCGTATCACCTGATCGAGGTCCACGGTTGAGATTTGTTCGGAGAATGACTTCGAGAAGGAGGAGAACTCCGTGGCCGTTTCTGAAAGGGTATCTATCTGCTCAAGAAGAGATTTGCTGATTTTCTCCAGTTTCTCCTCCCACCCGGGGACATTTTCATTCTTGAGACGCATCAGATACTGTATGCTGAGCCTCATCGGGGTCAGAGGGTTCTTGATTTCGTGGGCAATCTGGCGGGCCATCTCCTTCCAGGCCTGCTCCCTTTCCTGCTGCGCAAGCCTTCTGGTACTCTCTTCCAGTGCATCGACCATATTGTTGTATGACTTTATCAACACTCCGAGCTCGTCCTTCGTGTTTTTGTATTTGATATGTCTGTTTGTTCCGGAAAGGGCCAGCCTGTCAATCTTGCTCTTAATCTCCGCAAGCGGTCTGGCAATCGAGTTAGCCATGAAAGAGCCTATCAGAATGGCGGCAATCAGGAGAACGAGATATATGTTGACAATGGTCGATATGGTGGATACGGCTGTTTCCCGCACGTCTCCGGTCTGTTTCGTGTAAGGAATGTTGACAACCGCCACCATATCCCCGTCAGCATTGAACAGAGGAGCATAAAGGGAATAATATGTCATTCCGGCAAGACTCTCAACCGTCATATAGCTGGTGGACCTGTTAAGGCATATCTCCCTGAATGCCTTGTGATTCATCCTCTTTCCCGCTATCAGCTGCTCATAGATTTCCGGTTTGGTCGTGGTCAGCAGGGAGCCTTTCGTATCATACAGGCTGACGTCGCTTCCGCTGATTCCGGATACTTGGGCTATGGCGGCGGAAAGCTCCGGCGTGAGCACTTCATTGTACAGCATTGCATACTGACAATGCTCGGAAAGCGCTTTACAGACCATATTCAGTTTGTCCTGAGCCGTTTCATTGGTATTCTGTATGTTCAGCCTTGCGACATAACTCACGCTTCCGATTCCCATACTGAGGAACGCCACCACCATCGACCCTATGATAAGGAACGTCACCTTGCGGCGGAGAGAATGTTTGGGGAGGAGGATCTGCTTGCTCTGACGGGCCCATCTGGTGAACAGGAGGACAAAGAGGCCCAGGAATATGACCAGATAGGAGAAAGAGACCACGTGGGTGAAAAGGGGCTGCCGCATGTGCGAAAGAATCACCACATCCTCACCCGATATCTTGTTTACGAAATGGGTGTAGCCCCCCAGATTGGTCTGGTAATAACCCTCTTTCGTTCCGAATGATTCCGGGGATACGGGATAACTGTAGGCCCCGTCGCTTGTGACCAGCCTTCCGTTATGATACTTTGCGAATGAATACCGGCTCGGGACGTATGTGTTCCGGGGTTGCTGCATTCCCAGAAGTTCGAGGGAGTTTCCCGCCCTTGCATTCTGATACTTGGAGGTGAACAGGATGAAAAGTCTGGAAACCACAAGTTCGTCGGAATCTATGAAAGAAAATGTTCCGAGATATGTCGTCTTCCCGTCAAAGTTGTTTATGAATGATATGTTGGAACCGGAGAAAAGAGGGACTCCGTACTGGGCCAGCATATCGTCATAGAACTGGAAGCAGCCTACGGGTTCGGCTCCTGTGCGGAGATCAAGCAGATTGCCCGGAGCGCAAACGGTTATCTCAATGTCATACTGCTGCACTATATTGGCAGATATGTATCTGTCCAGGAGCCTGTTGCGAATCAAATCCGTAGCCTTGACACTGGTAAGGACCCCTATGAACGAATCGTTGTTTATCTGCTGCTCGATATCAATCAGTTCCACCTCCATCGAGAGGTCCCTGTCCACTGCAAGTTTGGTCGTCCTCACTCTGTTGCTCTCGAAAGCCTTTTCCCTCCCGTAGAGTCCGATTGTCACCACACTGGAAAGAGCCACGAGAACGATATACCCTATCATATTCTTCCACGCGAACATACTGGAATGTCTCCATCTGGACGAAAAGAAGAGTATCAACTGAATCATCTGCAGAAGAGCCAGAACAAGCATCGCATAACTGAAATAACACAGCAGCGAATAGAGGGACAGTTCGCTCAGTTTGAACAGTTCAAGGTTGATGTTTGAATTCAGGGCCAGGGATTTCAGGAAATAGAAGCAGTAGAGGATCAGCAGAATGGCAACAGCAACCAGTCCCGCCATCGCGGCCGCCCCGGACTTGCGGGAAGCCTTCTGCAATTTACGGTACATATTGTACCTCAACGTAAAGAACGAATAGGCGGCAAGTGATATCAGCGTGCTGTTTATCAGAAGATTGCCAAGAGAGTTGAAGAAAGCTGTATCGGCATAATATATCGGGGAGAATATTTCTCCCGGATTTGCCGTGGTATTGACATAGACTGCGGATGCAATCCGGACAAGAGCCAGAGCCGCCAGAGTCCACAGAAAACTCGTTCTGTCGTGCCTCCGGAAATGATTGAAGAAAGCGGCAATGAGCAGAAGAAGGAAAGAGACCCATATCAACGGGGTGCCCACTCCGGAAAACGAGGTGAGGTCCTCCGAAACAATCGAGAAAAGGGGCTCCCCTTCTATTCCGTACACGATTGCCGAATCGTCATTGTGTATGCTTTCGGTCGTGAAGCCATCCCCTATATGGAGATGCCTGTTCACACGGTCTTTCAGATAATTGGACGGATATTCCGTCCGGACCAGGATACCCGTCACCACCTTGACGGAGAAATCATTGGAAATCTGCGTATTGACTATATACCACGAGGATCCCAGATTCACATACTGCTCCTTGACGCCTATATATGCGAGAGGGGTGGAATATACGTTACGGTCATTTCTGTACTGTAGACGGTAACTGAACGAATAGGCTCTGATGGCATCATTGGATATCGGGAACTGGTGCGTCCAGGAACATAGGGAGTCGTTCCTGTAGCAATAGATGACCATATCTTCCGGCAAGTCATCCATATCTGTCCATTCGCCATTCGCTTCGAGAGCCTTTATCGCATACTGCTCGATGATTCTCTGTCTCTTATGCAGGGCGCTTTCGACTTTGCCCACCTCGTTGGAAAGCCTCCTCCCATAGTTGGAAGAGAGGAAAGAGAGGGCAAAGACCACGACTGCGGCGACGAGCAGTCCCCGCAATACAACCTTTGAATATGATGATATCCTGCTCACTCGTGATGATAGGGTTCACCCTTTATTATTGTCATAGCCCTGTACAGCTGTTCTATGAAAAGCAATCTCACAATCTGGTGGGAGAAAGTCATCTTCGAAAGGGACAGCATCCCGTCCGCGCGGGCATAGACCTCATCCGAAAAGCCGTAAGGGCCACCGATTACAAAAACCATATCTTTTGACAGATGCGTGGTTTTCCGCTCCAAATCCCGTGCCCATTCAATCGAAGAGAAAGAAGTCCCCCTTTCGTCCAGCAGAACGGCATATTCACCCGGTCTTATGGATTTCAGTATATTCTCACCCTCCTTCTGCTTTATCTGGTTGCGGGACAACGAGGAAGCCTGCCTGATATCGGGAATCTCCACCATCTCGAAAGAGATGTAATGCCTGATTCTTCCGGCATACAGTTCCAGTCCGGTCCGGATGTACTGTTCCGCTGTTTTTCCCACCGTAATCAGCCTGACTTTCATAATGGCTCAATTTTTGTAACTTTACACTTTTACAATTCAATTCATTATGAAGAAACTTCTACTTGCCGCCGTCATTCTCTTCTCTTCAGTCCTGATCAATGCCCAAAACAAGGACCAGGACGTGTTCACTCCCATCGGGAAGTATATCAATGCCGGTGATTATGAAAAACTTTCCGCCTGGTTCGCCGACAACATCGAGCTGGACATACTCGGAGCAATCAACAACTGCACCCGCAATCAGGCCAAACTCATAATGAAGAACTTCTTCAACAATCACACCCCGAAGAAATTCTCAATCATACACAAGAGCGGCAAATCGCCCATGAAGTACGCCGTAGGCAAGCTGGATGCCGGCGGAGAGAATTTCAGAATCATCCTTTACGTCAAGTCGACCGAGACCGACAATTACATCGAACAGATCAAGGTCGAGAGAGATTGATTTCAAACTTCCCGACTACCACCCCCCTGCCTGAAGCCTGAACCACAGGCACCGCAATCCCGTCCAGATTTTCAACTTCCTTCGCCTCTTTCAGATAGGTGTGGCTGTGTCCCCCAACAATTATGTCAATGTTCCTGGAATTTGCGGCCACCACCAGATCCGACGGGTCTTTAATATCTCCCCCGCTGTATCCCAGATGTGAAAGCAGAATCACCAAATCACACTTTTCCTGATTCCTGAGATATTCGGCCCACCTGTTCACCTCTTCTATAGTGTTCAACTTTTTCAACCCCTTCTGGCTGGACTTCATCACAAGGCTGCTCAGCCCGGTCGGGGCGACGCCTATTATACCGATTTTCTGACCCGCACGCTTCACTATGGTGTAAGGCTTGACAAAATCCTTGAGCACCGTCTCCGAAAAATCATAGTTGCAGGTCACAGTCGTGTGTCTTACATTGCTCAGACGGCGTGCCAGTTCCTCCTGCCCGTTGTCAAACTCGTGGTTGCCGAGGGTCGCCACGTCATATCCGAGAGCATTGCACAGTTCTACCTCAAGGTCGCCCTTCGCGACGGTGAAATAAGGTGTCCCCTGATTGTAATCACCCCCGTCCAGAAGGAGGACGTTATCCTTTCCGTACTCCTTGCGGACACTGTTGATGAATTGCAGACGGCGGTCCACGCCTCCCAGACCTGCATCCCTGCCCACACGGAGGGGTTCGATCTGGCTATGGGTGTCGTTGGTATGCAGAATGACAAGCTTCCGGGACTGCACCTGGCAGGAACTCAGAATCATCAACGCGAATACGATATATTTCTGTCCTTTCATCGTTTTCTCCTCCCTATTCGATTATTTTCACTCTGCCGTCGATGGCAAGTTTCAGTTTTTCTCCCTTTGCGGTCTTGTCCTTGATATAGCCGACAAAAGCATCCCTGAGATAGACGCCGCTTGACACCTGATTCTGTGCAACCTTGGACAATGCCAGTCCGTCGCCCCCTTCCATCAGAAAGTTGATTGTCGCCAGCCTGTAGACCCTGCTGTCATCCAAGGGGGAACCGGCGACGTTCAGTTTGGATATTTTCCTTCCTTCCACCACCAGCTCGACGTTGCTCCAGGCCTGCATCTTTCCGGATTTTACCATTCTTTCAAAAATGGCGCGCAGGTCGGAACCCTTCACGTCAAACCAGACAATATCGTTGTTGAAGGGGAATATAGAATATATGTCGTACACCCTGACAGCTCCCTTGGGCATTGAACTGCGTATGCCTCCGAAATTTGTCAAAGCGACATCCACATTGCCGCCCGAAAGGCTGATTGCACACTCCCGCAGGGCATCCGCCGCAAAGTTCGAAAGCGGGCTTTCCGGGTAGCGGCCGCTGTATTCATCCTCGGCATAACCGATGATTTCCTGAAGGGGAGCCACCAGCGAATCATACTTTTCAATGATTTTCGTGACAGTATAGTCCTTGCCGTTGTCAAAAGTGGAATCAATCCTGACCACTTCCCATTTGTAATCCAGCTGCGCGAATGAAAGCGCGGGAAGCATACAGGCCAGGACTAGAATAGCTGATTTCTTCATTTTCAATTGTTTTTCATCCATTTGAACAAATCCTTGAAAGTGGATTTCTTGCCGAAAGACAATATTCCTCTTCTGTATATTCTTGCCGACAGATAAGCCGTCGCGACAAACGCCAGCAGAAGCAGTCCGATAGAAAGGATGAGCTCCCACGCCGGAACGACCCCGAAAGGAATTCTTGACAGCATCACCATAGGAGAGGTCCATGGAATGATTGACCCCCAGAATGCTATCGGACTTGACGGATGCTGGAACACGTGCAACATCATAAAGAGACCCACGAGCATAGGTATGGTTATCGGCATCTGGAGCTGCCCGGTATCGGCAGCATTGTCAACGGCGGCTCCCACCGCTGCGAACATTGATGCATAGAGCAGGTATCCGAGGATGAAGTAAATCAGGAAGCACCCTATGATGTAGAGCCAGTTCAGATCGGATATCTGTCGGAGAATTTTCACCATCCCGACATTCTCCCCATCCTGGGAGGTGGCTTCGACCAATGACGCTATGTTGTCGATGCTTCCGTTCCCCTCCGCTGCCATAATGCTGGCAACAGCCTCCGGTTGCTTTTCAGCAAGTTTCTGAGAAGCCACGCTGCCGAAGGCCACCACTATTACGAGTGTGAGAGCCACCCACATCACGAACTGGGTCAGCGCGACCAGCGCAACTCCGATTATCTTGCCCATCATCAGTTCCACGCTTCTGACGGAAGATACCACAACCTCCACGACACGGCTGCTCTTTTCCTCTATGATACTCTGCATCACCGAGTTGCCGAACAGGAACACGAACAGGTAGATTACGAAGCCCATCAGATATGCCAGTATCATATAGAGTTCGGCGGAGTCCTCCTTCGCTTCTCCGCTCTCGGTCATAGTCATCGTGTTGATGCGGATGTCGGTACGGACTGCATCCATTATCTTGTCCAGGTCGTTTATATTGTATGCCGTCAGTTTACGGGCCTCCACCGCCTTGTTGACAGCATGCTTGACGTTGCCCTTCACATCCACATTCAACGGTTCGTCGGAAAATGCATCCACCGTCACGTTGCCGTCCGCATCGAGCGCAGAAATGCGAACCACCGCATACAGGCCATTTTCCTTGAGGGCTTTGCTCAAGGCCACGGCATCCTCTCCCGAGGTAATTTGATAAGTCGTGGCATCGTCATTCTCGAAAAACGGCGCGCATATACCGGAATCGTCAATCACTTTGACGTTGTAGTGCTCGCTTCCACCTGCAAGCATTATCAGGGCCGGGATGCAGAAGCACAGACCCAGAAGAAGAGGCGTGAGAAGAGTTGTGAGCAGGAATGTCTTCTTGCGGACGCGGGTAACGTATTCGTGGCCTACGATTATGCCTATTTTATTGAATTTCATCGTCGTTTCCTCCTATTTGCCTCCGACAAGGCTTATGAATATGTCGTTCATTCTGGGAATCAGCTCCTTATATGACACGATGTCAACTTTGTCCAATATTGCAGGAAGGACATCCCTGGAACCGAAGCCGTCATTTACGTTAAGAACTGCTCTGTGTCCGGCCTTGTGGTCCTCCGTCAGGAACAGGCTGAAAGCTTCGTTCTCATGCAGCGGGGTCTCGCCGCGATAAATCACCTCGACCTGATTGGTCCCGTATTTTCTTCTCACCTCGTCCGTATTGCCGCTGACAATCAGTTTCGATTTGTTCAGCAGCATTATGTTGTCACACAACTCCTCGACGGATTCCATATTGTGGGTGGAAAGGATGATGGTCGTACCCTCGTCACGGAGTCTCAGAATTTCGTTGCGAATCAGCTGGGCATTCACCGGGTCGAAGCCGGAAAAAGGTTCGTCCAGAATCAGAATCTGAGGTTTGTGGACTACAGTCGTAATAAACTGGACTTTTTGGGCCATACCCTTCGAGAGTTCTTCGATTTTCTTGTCCCACCAGCTCTGGATTCCGAAGCGGATGAACCATTTCTTGAGTTCCACGATTGCCTGGGTCGTAGACATGCCCCTCAGCTTTGCCAGATAGATCGCCTGTTCCCCTACTTTCAATTTCTTGAAAAGGCCTCTTTCTTCGGGGAGATATCCCAAGCTACGTACATCTTCATCCGACATTTCCTTGCCGTTGAGGAGAATTCTTCCCTCCGTGGCGGGGATGATTCTGTTTATGATTCTGATGAGGGTGGTCTTGCCCGCCCCGTTAGGACCAAGAAGACCGAAAATTGTCCCCTCGGGAATTGTCACGGAAACACCGTCAAGAGCCTTGAAGTTCCCGAAACATTTGGTAACACTTTCACATTGCAACATAACGCGCTGAAGTTTAACTTGTAAATATACAAATTTTCTACTTCAGATATACCCGGAGTCGGGAAATCTGTTCTTCATCGAAGATATGTTCTTTCAGCAGGTTGTCTGTGGACCAGTGGGTGGAGTCATAGACCGTCCTAAAACGCCCGATGCGCCGGGCTCCCTTCTCCCCGATGTACGGGTGCCGGGCAAGCAGGGCCACGCTGTCGCGCCAGATGTCGATTTTCACTATCCGCGCCGTGTCCACGGATATGTCATCCCGGAAGCCGGAAAAACGGACCGAATCGAGCCCTTCCATCTCCATCATCTGCCTGATGTCAGAGAAACCGCCCAATCTCTCCCTGTAGGAGATAATCCTGCGGGCATAGAAGGGGCCAATCCCCTTCAATCGGACAAGAGCCGCACTGTCAGCCGAATTCAGTTCCAGCTTCGGAATGTCGATGTACGGCTCCAGCCTCGCATAGAGGGTGTCAGATACCACATACATCTTCGCGAAATCCTCCTTCTTGCGGAAACACCCTCCCTTGGAACGGTAATTCCCGATAGAAGCGGCCTGTTTGGGACTCAGTCCAAGTCGGACAAGGTCCTCCTCCGACACGGTATTGGGGTCGAACCGGAAACTCTCAATGCGACGCTTCGGCGCAGGAACAGAAGTCCCCGCACCCTTGTTCCGCCCTGACTTCTTCACGTCCGCCTTAAACGAACCGGGCTCCATAACAACAGCATCCGGAGAGGCACCCCCGGCCTCCGCCACAATCGCTCCGACCTTTGCGGGGCGCTGCAGCACCTTCGTCACGAACAGTGCCAGTTGAAACCCCAGTATCAAAAAAACAAGCGCCACCATTCCGGAGGCGGCACTTTCAGACAATTTCTTTCTTCCCTTCATCCTACCTTTCCTCAGATAAAAAAGAATGTCTGAAAACACAATGTTTCCAGACATTCCAGTATGTGTTTCAATTATTTCAGCATGAACGCACGTGCAACGCCGATTTCACCCTTGAGCTCGGTGAGCTGGCTGCGAAGCTGGTCAACGCTGATGGCATT
Source organism: Candidatus Cacconaster scatequi (assembly GCA_018065305.1). Classification (GTDB taxonomy): domain Bacteria; phylum Bacteroidota; class Bacteroidia; order Bacteroidales; family UBA932; genus Cacconaster; species Cacconaster scatequi. Next base: position 55,271 of record JAGHTO010000026.1, read on the forward strand.
GATGACATAAAGCGGCTCAAGAACCTCATTGAGGGGCTGGAGCTCAGGATAGAACTCAACAAGCTGACGGAGATTCTCGTGTACCAGAATGAAGTTGTAGGTAACGTCAGATGCGCTCTGGTCATCGAACATAGGCATAAACTTCTCGATGTTCTGGGTGCAGATGAAAATCTGCTCCACGAGCATACCGACAGTACACTCCCAGAAGTAATTGACGCGGTTGGCCTCAACTTCGGCATCGTAAATGGAACCGAAAGCAGTGATAGCCTGACTGTCCTTGCCCTTCTGAGCCTTTGCATAATCGTTCAGCACGGGGTCATTGATTTCTGCCAGAAGTTTGGAAATGGCGGCATTGTATTCAGTCACCGGAATATCGTAGTACGTTGCAATGGCGCGGTCAACGAACAGAACTCCCAAAGCACGATATTTCTGAGACAAAGTCACGAAATTGTCCACATTGCCGGGTTTGAAAAGATAGTCGGGCTTGACCATCTTCTCCTTGTCTGTCAAGGCATATTCACTGTCGTTGACTTTTCTGACAAAGCCTGCAGGACGCAATTTGCTGACGCTCTCAGCGAGAGCTTCCGCATTGAGTTTGAGTTCACCTGTGATGTACTGCTCTTTCTGGGAAACCTCCTTTGAAACAGGATCTTCCGCAACAGCCTTTTTCTGATTCTTGCAAGAAGGGAGCATGACAAACGCCGCTGCAAGAAGGATGATAGCTAACTTTTTCATTCGTATAAGATTATTTGATATTTTACAAGCAATTTGTGCAAATGTAGCAATTTATTTTTAATTACGCTCCTGCCTTACAAATTTTCCAGGAAAATCCTTCAGAAGGAATATTGTGAGAACCACACACATACAGAGCAACACGGCCATATTGAACCATAGAGTATCAATCTCATACCATCCCAGCACCTTCACCCCACTGTAGAAAGGAGCCCTGCCGTTGCGGCTCTGCGGGGTCAAAAACACATATCCGCACCGCGGAACTATATGATTTCCCCTCACCACATACAGTTTCTCCGCCTTCCTGTTGAGAACAAGGTTCTCAAGCTGCAGGTTATGGTTGTCGCGCTTGAGCGCCAGCATCTTTTCCGAGCCGTTTTCGGCAATGAACGCATTGACCTGCCTGTCCATTGCAAGGGTGGTGCGGTTCCCCCTGTCTTTCAATATCTTCTTGGCCTCCCCGATATATTCGGACAGGGATTCGTATGAATCGTCGCCCGCATAATCCTCTATCCCGCATATCCGGGCAAGCTGACCGAACTCGGTATGGATTATCTTCAGATGCCCGGGGTCCTCCTGACCTTCCTCCTGACGGAACATCTCGTCATATCTGGTCTCAACCTGCGATTCAAGTTCATAGAGGAATGCCTCGGCATAGTACATACAGGTATATTTGTCCCTGTCAGCCTCGTAGAACTGCTTTTCAAAATCATTCTTTGAGAAACTTGCAACGGCAAGAGCCTCGTATGCCCATCTGGAAGGAATCACGTCCCCTATCACAGGCACATTCCCCGTCTCGCTGCCAGAATTGAGATCATCGAAATCCACAACCAGACCACACAGGAGAATCTGCGGAATCAGCAGAAGAGGGATTGTAATGTAGATTGCCACGACTGAGTTCAGACACTGCGAAAGAAGCAGTCCGGTAAGACTTGCAAGGAAAGCGGAGATGAAGAGTATCATCCACCACTCCCAGAACAATCCGTGTACACCGATGATAAGATTGCCGACCACTATGAAAAGGAGGGTCTGGACAAGGCATACGCCTGCCATATAGACTATCTTCGACCAGATGTACCCGGCGTAGGAGAGATTCAAGAACTTCTCCCTCTTGAGCAAAGCCCTGTCCTTGATGATTTCCTCCGCACTGCCGCTCATTCCGAGGAAGATCGCCACGATGATTGCCATAAAGAGATAAGAGGTGAAATTCTTGTTCTCCATCAGGCAATATATGCCGCTTTCAGGGACATAACGCGTGAGAACGGCGCTGATTGCCGCCAGGAGAGGTGCCTCTATCAATGTGACAAGTATGTACTGTAGGTTCGTCAGCTTGGTGCTGCAATTGCGGCGAAGGAATATCAGGAACTGTCTCAAAGCGGAGGGACGGCGCTGGTCTGTCGGAGGAACGTCCGACACCCTGGCCGACTCCATCTCCGGTCTGCTGTTCAGATACATTTCGTGCCACTCCTTCGGCTGTATCCGCCTCTTGTCGGTCAGCTGCCCTGTAGCGTCGAGAGCCCGGTCGTCTATGATGTTGAGAATCACTTCGGGGTTGACGTTCCCGCAGGTCGGGCAGGCGGAAATGTCAGCATCGGCGAAATTAGCGGCACTCTTGAAGTATGACACAGCTTCGATGGGGTTGCCGTCATAGACCGGATATCCGCCCTTGTCAAGAAGCCACAGACGGTCAAACAGTTTGTAAACATCGGAAGAGGGCTGATGGATGTTCACTACTATCAGCTTGCCCTTTCCGGTCTGCTCCTTGAGAAGGTTTATGACCTTTTCCGTGTCGGATGACGAAAGTCCGCTGGTGGGCTCGTCAAGGAAGAGCACTGCCGGCTCCCTGATAAGCTCAAGGGCGATGTTGAGTCTCTTTCTCTGGCCGCCGGATATGTATTTGTTGATGGGTGAACCCACCTTCAAATCTTTTGCGGCATCCAGCCCGAGCTGCGTCAGCATCCTGAGAACCCTGCGGTCAATCTCCTCCTCCGGCATATCGGCAAAACAGAGTTTTGCAGTATACCACAGATTCTCATATACTGTAAGTTCTTCAATCAGAAGGTCATCCTGAGGGACAAACCCTATCAGGGCCTTAGCGGCGGGCTCGGTGATATCGTGCCCGTTGATGGTTATGGAGCCTTTCTGCGGTCTGAGGCTTCCGTTGAGAAGCGACAGGAGCGTTGACTTGCCGACTCCGCTGCCGCCCATTATCGCTATCAGCTGGCCGCTGTGAAGGGTAAAGCTGAGGTTATGCATACCCACGTCACTGCTTTCATCGAATCGGAAGTCCACGTCACGTCCGCAGAATTCCACGTAAGTCCCGCTCTGCTCGTTGTCATAAAGCGAAACTATGGTCGAATAGTAATAGGGTTGGATATGCTTGCCCTTGAGGACTCCGCTCTGAAGCCACTGCTGGAAAGACCCGCTCATCACAGGCCTGTCATTCATCCTGATGTCGGAATGTCCGCAATATGTAAAATAGAGTATATTCTCCTCCCTCTGATACAGGGTCTTCAGTTTGCCCTGCCCTTCACCGAGGTCGATGACCTTCACGCCGTCATCCTCCTTGCCGGCCACAAAATTCACATAGTTCGAATATCTGGCATCAGGTATCTCAAAGACCCGGGCCACTTCCCGGAATATGGGATAGTTCGGGTTGTATTTGTCCTCATTTGTACTGCAGAATTCCAACAGACGGAGAACCATAGCCCCCTGGCCCGTTTTGTCCAGGCTCCCTTTCAACTTTCCGCAGATTCCTTCCGCAATTGAATCCTTGTCAAGGTCAGGAACGTCATCATAATAATCCCGGAGAGTCGTATAGAGATTGATATATGACTGAAGGTCCTTCACTCCGAAATTCGTCCTGAGATAATCGGAAATCAGAAGAAGGGATTTCTCACGGTCAAGCCCGTTGTCCGAACCGAAGATTGCGAACAGATTGAGCAGACTTGATAATACGATGTCGTTCATTTATAATGACTTATTTGACTGAATCCTGTATCAGAACTATGAAATCATCCAGCGTCTTGAGGGTCCTGAGGCTTTCGTTGGGGATTGATATCCCGAACTTCGACTCAATTGATGAAACCATCGACAGGAGAGCGAAGGAGTCAAGACCGGCGAACTGCAACCCCTCTGACGTGTTAATCTTCTCTGCGGGGAGGTCCACATATTCGCAGACAATGTCAAGCAATTCTTTTCTTATGTCCATTTACTAATAGATTTTTATCCCATTGCCTGAACATTTCACGGGGAGGTTTGTCCTTTTCACCTTTTTCGAAGAGGTCTTCTGGTATTCCTCATCGGGCAGTTCCACGTAACTAATGTTCTTGTATGAAGGCAATATCTTGTTAATCATTTGAATGTCCCTGGTTATGGCATCTCTCTGGCGGCGTTTTTCCTCATCCTTGATGTAGAGTCCGGCGCAAAGCACCTTCTTCTGGGTATCCCCGTATTTTGCTGGATAGACCACAACGTCGGTCACATAGTCAAGATGGACCTCGATTATGTTCTCCACCTCCTCCGGGCTGATGTTCTTGCCGCTGTCTAAGATAATGGTGTTTTTCTTCCTGCCGACAAGTATCAGTCTGCCTTGAGCGTCGATATATGCGATATCGCCCGTGTGGAAATAGCCGTCCTCGTCAAATACCTGAGCCGTGGCTTCCGGATCCTTGTAGTAGTTATTGAAAACGCTGGGCCCTTTCACGCAGAGTTCTCCGACTCCGTCAGCGCTGTGTCCGTCTATCTTTATCTGGAATGAAGGACAGGGTTTGCCCACGCTCCTGTATTCGTCTATAGGGTCACTGTTCATCGAAATCAGAGGCCCGCATTCGGTGATGCCGTATCCGTTCTCGATACGGATTCCCAAATCCTTCATTCCCTTGACCACAAACGGATTGAGCATCGCGCCTCCGCAGACTATCATCTCCAGATTTCCTCCGAATGGCTCGTACACATCCTTGAACATTTCGTGCGTCCTGTCGATTCCGAAGAAGTTGAGGAAACGGCAGAGGCCTATCCCCTTCTTCAGCTTGTCCGCCTTTCCGGCCTTCGTCGCCCCGGCCCAGATGGACTTGTAGAACATATTGGCAATCATCGGAACTATGGTGATGCAGGTAGGCTTGAATATCTTGATATTCGTCATCATATTCCTCATATTGCCGTTGATGTAGGTCAACTGTCCAAGTCCGAGACGGACCATTATATGGCTGTTGATTTCGGTGGCGTGATGGAACGGGAGGACACTCATAGCGGTATCATCCGGCTTGCCCATTATGACGTCATACCCGTTGATGATGTTCGCGGCCAGATTGGCGTTCGAAAGGACCACCCCTTTGTTGGCGCCGGTGGTACCGCTGGTAAAGAGAATTTTCGCGGGAGCCTCTCCATCGAGCTTGATGTTGCGGTATACGCTCTCCTCCCTCAATGCTTCGCCCTTCTGAAGGATATCGTCATAGAACAGGTATCCGTCGACTCTTTCGTCAACGGTGATGATGGCCGTCACTTTCGGGCAAGTGGCGCAAGCGGCCTTCACAGTTTCAAGGCATCGCACCGCACACATTACCGCAGTCGTGTCGCTCTTTGCAAAGAGCAGAGCCAAAGTTTCGACGGGCGCATCCGCATCTATGGGTATAAAAACGCCGACACCGCTTGAAACGGAAATGTCGGCGATAATATATTTCAGACAGTTGTCGGACACCATTGCGATATGGGCATCCTTCAGTCCCTGCGCAATGAGGCCGTCTCCAAGATTCATCACATCCTCATATACCTGATGCGCAGTGTGGTATTTCAAATCATTGTTCCTTTCAAGATAACCGAACACCTTTTTGTCAGGAACAATTCTGTTGATTCTTTCCAAAAGGTCCCTGATATCCTTGTACATACCCTCCTTGAGGATGGTATGGGCAAACGCCTCACTTAATCTTATGAATTTTCCCATAATTTCTTAAAACAATTCTGAGAGTTTGGAACCGGGGTTATCCAGAACCGTCTCGATGTTATGGACCAGCTCGCTCTGGAAATCAATGAGTTGCTCCGGTGTAAGCATCACGGTCTGAACGTCATATACCACTTCTATCTCCCCGCTTACCGTATCGTGCATCAACGCAACGTATGCCGGAAGGGCGCCCTTCCTGTTGCTGTAAAGCTGCAGTTCCACACCCGGAGTGTTCAGGAAGGGAATATACGAGAAACAGAAACTGGATGTCTGCGACAGCATCGAATGGCCCCAGACCTTGTGCTGCATATCGTTCAGTTCGGTATATTTCAATTTGGTATGGCGGTACTGCTCATTCTGTTCGGCGTACATCAGCGCCACGTTGTCATTGAAAGACTTTTCATAATCAACCACCGTGTAGAGGCCGATTGACTGGACCATCGTTCCTCCGCACTTGCGCTCGGAGACCGTCGCCCTGGAGCTGAGCAGCATCAGAGGCATTGTGTAAGGCTTCCGCCCGTTGATCAGAGAACAGGTCAGGGCGTAAGAGAAGAAGAAGAACGATGCGGGAGGTATGTTCTGTCCGGCGCTCCACTCCATCACACGCTTGCCGACGGATGCCGGAATCCTGAAGCGGTAGCCCCTTGTGTCACAGCGAACAAAAAGATACGGAATCGAGAAATTCCCTTTCCTGAGGCTCTTTTGCCAGAAATCGCTCCTGTTGCCGTGAAGCCCCTGATATACAGGATGCTCCGGATGTTTTTCCGTATAGAATGAATTCCAGTATTCACGGTCTTTCTGCAGTTCCTCCTCACTTGTGAGATATGCGTCATTCTTTGCGAGGACATTCTCAAAACTGGTGGGTGCGGGAGGCATCGGAGTCCCCTCCTTCAAGGATTTGTAGATTCCCACAAGGTCATTGACAAGGACGCCTATGGCGAAATCATCGGCCACGAAGTGGCTTATCTTGAAGCATACGAGTTGCTTGCCCTCAGGATCCGTGACGAACATAGGGCGCAGGACATCTCCCTTGAAGATATTGGTAGCTCCGTGTGACCACCTTTCCAGAAACTTGTCAAAGGCCTTGAAAGAGGTAAACGTTTTCTCGGGGACGGGCCCGACTTTTCTTTCGGTTTCGAAGAACTGCATCGTCTTTCCGTCCTTCTTGACGAACCGGATACGGAGGCAGTCGTTCCTTTCTATCAGTATATTGATGGCATCGGTCATCAGTTTCCGATCGAAGCCATCTTCAAAGGTCAGGGAGAACAGGATGTTGACAACTCTCTTGAAGAGAGTGAAAAGCGTCTGCATCCTGACGACTTCCTGTGAGGGGTTAAGATTGTAATATCTGGGTTCCATTGGTATTTATTAAAGATGATTCCTATTTCCAGCCTGAAATCATTTCATTGAGCATCTTGAAGTACTTGGTGTCGTACTCCGATTTGTTTGCCGTATGCTCATAAATGCCTTTGGCGTAAGCCACAAGTGCGCGGGCCTCATCCCTGTCGGACATTGCCCCTATTGTCTTTCCTGACCATGGGCAAATATAGTCCACCCCGAGGGCACCGTCGAAAAAGGCATATTTGTCAAAATTGGATTTGTATTTTTTGGCATACTTTTCAACGTCTTTTTTTTGTGCGGACGAACGCTTGTCGGCACTCCAGTTCCTGTCATACAGCATTTCGGCAAGAAGCGTATAGGTCTGCAACCAGTTTTCATCCTTGGGGATGCAGGTGATGGCCTTTCTGGTGAAGTTGACCGCCGCATCGGTTGATTTGAAGGGGTGGCGGAAGTATATCTCAGCCAGTGCGTGCCAAGCGGCGGCATACTCGGTGCAATTGAGTTTGTCAAGAATCGTGGCGATATCATCCAGCATCTTGCCGACCGCTGAATTCTGCTCCATCATACTGCGGGTCTGACATTCGCGTCCCACGTTGCCGCATCTCCACATATATCCGTCGGGCTTGTTCGGGTCCAGCTTGATGGCCTCCTCGGCGTATGCAATGCCTTTGTTGAAGGCGTCCCTTTTCGCCTTGACGTCGGTTGCCGTCTCCCCCTCCTCAACCTGGTTCATTGCCCTAAGGCAGAGTTCCTCATAGCTCTGCGCAAAAGAAATTGCCGGCAGAAGCATCAGAGCCGCCGCGATAATCATTGATTTTCCGAAAATATTTTTCATAAATCCACAATCTCGTCAAATTACATTTTTCAAAGTTAATGGATTTTTTTTCAATAGCCAAAAATGATTGACGGGGCCGTGTCCGTGGCCTGTTTCGTAGCCGGCACCGGAAGCCAGGGCTTTTTCCAGATAATTTTTGGCAAGCCCCGCCGATTCGTCAAGACCGAATCCCTGAGCAAGATATGACGCAATGGCAGAGGAGAGAGTGCAACCCGTGCCGTGGGTGTTGACAGTCCGCACATAGGGCGAGGCAAGTTCGACGAAACGGTCTTCCTCCGCATTGTAGAATATGTCTGTAAGCACCTCTTCATCCAGATGCCCGGCTTTCATATAGACGGAGACCATGCGGGACTCCGGAGCCGAGATCTTTTCCGATATGTTCCGCGCAAAACGGGGAAGGTCGTCCCGTGAACGGAGCTTCTCTCCCAGAATCACTTCTGCTTCAGGTATATTGGGAGTAATCACTCTCGCAAGAGGGGCCAACCTCTCCTTAAGCATCCCGACCGCCTCATCCTCTATCAGCTTGTCGCCGGAAGTGGCGACCATAACGGGGTCAAGGACGATGTTGTCAATGTGAAATTTCTGAATCGCACCGAATACGGCGGCAACCGTGCCGGCTGTGCCCAACATTCCGATTTTGACGGCATCGGCGCCTATGTCTCCGAGCACCGCCTCTATCTGACCGACGATTATCTCGGGAGGCACAATATGGACGGCTGACACTCCCAGAGTGTTCTGCACCGTGACCGCGGTTATGGCACTTGCAGCATAACCGCCCGTGGCGCTGATTGCCTTTATGTCGGCCTGGATTCCCGCGCCACCGCCGGAATCACTGCCCGCTATCGTCAAAACCCTTGGATAACGTTTCATCTCTAAGAATCTAAAAATGTCTGAAGCCTTGATAATTTCTGCCGGAGCCGGACCATTCCAGACGGCCGGTATCTGTAATCTCACCAATGACAGTGTGTTTCACAGGAAGTTCGGAGCCGGAGGGACAGGTGAACAGCAGATGATAATCCTCCCCTACCTCAAGCGCAAGGGAGAGAGGGTCCCAGCCGAAAAGGGAACAGGCTTTCTGCAACTCATCCGACAACGGAATCCTGTCCGTATGGATTTTCGCCCCCACGCCGGACTCCTCCATAATATGCCGGATATCGGAGGCTACACCGTCAGAAATGTCAATCATCGAACTCACAAGTCCGGTGGATGCAAGAGAGAGTCCTGCCTCGACCTCAGGCACCGGGTGGTAGTGTGCAAATATGAGCCTCTCCACAAGCTCGTCCCTACGCCGCCCCTCCAGAATTGCCTTCAGGCCTGCGGCACTGTCTCCCAAAGTACCTGTGACACAGAGCATATCGCCCGGCTTTGCCCCGCTGCGGAGGATTGCTCCCCCGTGGGCACACTCTCCGAGGACAGTGACGCTGATACAGAGTTTCTCCGGAGAACTGCACGTGTCACCGCCCAGAAGAGGCACGCCGAACATTTCGGAAATGCTGCGGTAGCCCTCTATGAACCGCATCACCCACTCCTGCCCTATGCTGCGGGGCAGGGCGATGGAGAGAAATGTGGAAACCGGCTGGCCTCCCATTGCAGCTATGTCGCTGATATTCACGGCAGCCGATTTCCAACCCAGATCTGCGGGAGAGATGTCGTTCACAAGGAAATGGACATCCTCCACGAGCATATCGGTGCTCACAAGAGTATCCATACCCTCCTTCTGAGGAATGACGGCACAATCATCCCCTATTCCTGTCAGTCCGTCCGGAACTGAAAATGAGGATTTTATCTTATCTATAAGTTCGAATTCACCCATAATTGTCTCAATTCAGAGGTGGCCCGACGTGGGTCATCAGCACCCATAATTGCACTTACGACTGCAAGTCCGTCCACTCCGCAGGCCAGAATCCCGGGCGAAGTTTCAATATTCACCCCGCCTATGGCCACGACCGGATGTTCCGAAATTCTGACGGCCCTTGAAAGGCCGTCCAGACCGAAAGGCTCCGCCGTATCTCTCTTCGTGGGTGTCGCAAATACCGGGGAAACTCCTATATAGTCCACATCCAAAGAGTTGGCCGTGGGAATCTGGGACAGATTTTCCACCGAAAGGCCTATTATGCTCTCCCTCCCAAGCATTGTACGGGCCACCTCGCAGGGAATGTCACTCTGCCCGAGATGGACACCGTCGGCTCCTGCGGCAACCGCGACGTCAACTCTGTCGTTGATGACGACGGGAACCCCATAAGGTACGGCCAGTTCCTTGACAGCCTTCGCAAATGCGATGAAATCGCGTGCCGAAGCCTCCTTTTCTCGAACCTGTATCATCGTCACTCCCCCTTTCAGGGCGACGGCGATGACACTCTTTGCGTCCCTGCCCTTCGCAGCGAGGCGGTCCGTCACCAGATACACTCTCAAATCCTGTTCTTTCATCCGTTGGAAATTTCAAAAAGCGCGTCGATGAATCCTGCGGCGAATGAGCCGGGTGCGGAGAACCGTTCCGCGGCAGAACTTCCGGCAAGGGACATAAGTTTCATTGCCGAACATACGGCGGCAAATGCATCCTCTTCTACTGCCAGAACCGCCCCCGCAACAGCAGTGCAGGCACATCCCATCGCCGTGACACGGGCCATAAGAGGGGACCCTCCGCCAATCTGTTCCACCTTCTCTCCGTCTGTCACGTAATCCACCTCACCGCTGACCGCCACAATCGTCCTGAGAGTCGCCGCAAGAGATTTCGCAGCCTCCACGGCATCGCTGCCCGGAACCGTGGAATCCACGCCGGAGGCGGCACATCCGGCTCCGCAGAGAATAAGAATCTCCGAGGCATTGCCTCTGATTGCCGCAGGTTTGCAACGGGAGACCAGTGTGCTGACAAAGTCCTTACGCATCCGGCTGACTCCGACCCCTGCCGGGTCCAGAATCCAGGGGACACCGCACCTTCCGGCTGTCGCAACGGCGAAGAGAGCCGCCTTCATCTGTTCCTTTTCCAAGCAACCTATGTTGACTACGAGAGATGAGGCCCCCGCCACAATCTCCTCCATCTCATCGGGTTCCGAACTCATAAGCGGAGAAGCCCCGAGCGCAAGGAGGACATTGGCGCTGAAATTCATCGCCACATAGTTCGTGATGTTGTGGACCAGCGGCCTTCTGTCACGAATCCTGCCGCAAATTTCCCGTATCTCTTTCGTGTCCATTATCGAATATCTCCGCTCTTGGCTCCTGTATGTCAATTAAATCGGACTTCGCTTCGCTCACCCTCCCACTGCGCTACGCTTGTGGGCCCCTCCCGCTATTAAGCGCGGGTCGCGAGGGTGTTTACAGCGAGCATTTTTATGCTCGCGACCCGAGCAGCAGGGCTTTAGCCCGCCGGACGCTTTGGTCCTTTTAATTGACATACAATCCGCCATTTAAAGCGGAGCTTAAGTTTTTTACCCACAAATCCGGTGCATCGGAGGAGTCCATTGCACCGGATTATGACTTCTTTATACCGGAATGACTCCGGCTGAATAATCAATTAGTCCTCGAACCTCTGGTTCAGAAGCTCCATCATCTTGATGGCCCCAGTGGCAATCGGAGTACCGGGGCCGAAGATGGCAACGGCACCATCGCGATACAGCTCATCGTAATCCTGAGCGGGAATCACACCACCCACGACAACGAGAATGTCCTCACGGCCGAGTTTCTTCAGTTCAGCGATAATCTGGGGAACGAGAGTCTTGTGACCGGCGGCGAGAGATGAAACACCTACGACGTGAACGTCGTTCTCGACAGCCTGCCTTGCAGCCTCTTCCGGAGTCTGGAACAGAGGACCCATATCCACGTCGAAACCGCAGTCTGCATATCCTGTCGCAACAACCTTGGCACCACGGTCGTGACCGTCCTGTCCGAGTTTTGCAATCATAATACGAGGCTGGCGTCCTTCTTTTGCCGCGAATTCGGATACCATCTTCTTCGCCGTCTCAAAGCTTGAGTCATTCTTTACCTCTGAAGAGTAAACACCTGTATTCATACGGATAACTGCTTTATAACGTCCAACTACTTTTTCGCAGGCATCGGAGATTTCACCGAGCGTAGCCCTTACCTTGGCGGCTTCGACTGCAAGTTCCAGCAGGTTGCCGGACTTGGTCTCGACGGCCTTGGTGATGGCGGCAAGCGCTGCCTTGACTGCAGCCTCGTCGCGATGTGCGCGGAGTTCTTTCAGACGGGCAATCTGGCTTTCACGTACCTTGGTGTTGTCCACGTCGAGAATTTCGATGGGGTCCTCGTGGTCAAGACGGTATTCGTTGATACCGATAATCTTGTCCGCTCCGGAGTCGATGCGGGCCTGCTTGCGAGCAGCGGCCTCCTCGATGCGGAGTTTGGGAATACCTGTCTCGATGGCCTTTGCCATACCGCCGAGCTTCTCGACTTCCTCGATATGCTCCCAAGCGCGGTGAGCGAGGTCGTTCGTCAGGCTCTCGATATAGTATGAACCGGCCCAAGGGTCAATTGACTTGCAGACAGAGGTCTCTTCCTGGATGTAAATCTGGGTGTTGCGCGCGATACGTGCCGAGAAGTCGGTAGGAAGCGCGATTGCCTCGTCGAGAGCATTGGTATGAAGGCTCTGGGTATGTCCGAGAGCCGCACCCATAGCTTCGATGCAGGTACGTGCAACGTTGTTGAACGGATCCTGCTCGGTGAGTGACCAGCCTGAAGTCTGGCAGTGTGTACGGAGAGAGAGGCTCTTCGGGTTCTTGGGGTTGAACTGGTTGACCAGTTTCGCCCATATCATTCGGGCTGCCCTCATCTTGGCAATCTCCATGAAGTGGTTCATTCCGATTGCCCAGAAGAATGAGAGACGGGGTGCGAATGCGTCAACCTCGATACCTGCCTTAATACCTGTACGGAGATATTCCAGACCGTCGGCAAGGGTGTAAGCCATCTCTATGTCGTTCGTCGCACCTGCCTCCTGCATGTGGTAGCCGGAGATTGAGATGGAGTTGAACTTGGGCATATACTTGGAAGTGTATGCGAATATGTCACCGATGATGCGCATCGAGAACTCGGGGGGATAGATGTAGGTGTTGCGGACCATGAACTCCTTGAGAATGTCGTTCTGAATTGTTCCGGCCATCTCCTCGAGTTTCACGCCCTGCTCCAGTCCGGCAACGATATAGAATGCCATAATGGGAAGTACGGCACCGTTCATAGTCATTGAAACGGACATCTTTCCGAGAGGAATCTGATCGAAGAGGACTTTCATATCCTCGACGGAGCAGATGCTCACACCGGCCTTTCCGACGTCACCGACCACGCGGGGATGGTCTGCGTCATATCCGCGGTGAGTTGCAAGGTCGAAAGCCACTGAAAGACCTTTCTGACCGGCTGCAAGGTTTCGGCGGTAGAATGCGTTGGATTCCTCCGCAGTGGAGAAACCGGCATACTGGCGGATAGTCCAGGGCTTGTTGACATACATTGTTGAGTAAGGACCGCGAAGGAAGGGAGCTATACCTGCAGCATAGTTCAAATGTTCCATCCCTTCAAGATCGGCGGCTGTGTAAAGAGGCTTTACATTCACCTTTTCAGGGCTTTCCCAAGGTTCCGCGGGGGCATTGCAGCCACAGTTCTTGGGGGCTTCGCCTTTATATTCAATATCTTTAAAATCAGGTCTCATCGTTTTGCTGTTTTATAGTTCCTTTATTCCCAAAGTCTTCTGATACTCCTTGAGAGTGTCGAGGACGTTGCATTTGACGTGGATGTAATGGTTCACGCCCTCAGCCTCCAGTGCAGGGCGGCACTCGGGATCACCGGCAACCACCACGATTGCCTTGTCTCCTATTGCCTTTGCAATTGCAGGCACCGCTTCTGCGTATTCGTCATCCGCGGAGCAGGCTACCACGATGTCAGCCTTTGCTGCAAGAGCGGCCTTGACTCCCTCCTCGACGCTGTCGAAGCGGTTGTTGTCCACCACCTTGAATCCTGCCACAGCAAAGAAGTTGCAGCTGAACTGTGCGCGGGCACGGCACATTGCAAGGTTTCCAAAGGTAAGCATGAATGCCACGGGCTGCTTGCCGCTTCTGTCGGTGGCAAGACGCATAGCCTCGAAAGGCTGTGCTCCGCGGTATCTGGCAAGAGGTTCAGCGCACTTCTCTCCGCAGCAGGCGGAAGCCTGAGCAGGAGTGACCACCTCTTTCGTTATCTCGTCGGTAGCCTTCTCCAGGAAGTTGGGGTACTGGTTGGAACCGAGGATTGTCTTGCGGCGGGTTGCTATTGCCTTGTCTTTCTTGTCGGCAACAGCCTTGACTTGCTCCTGAACGAAACCGGCCTTGAATGCCGCTGCATATCCGCCCTTCTCCTCGACGGTCTTGAAGAGTTTCCATGCCTCGGTGATTATGCTCTGTGTCAGGTTCTCCACATAGTAGGAGCCTGCAGCAGGGTCGGTAATCTTGTTGAAGCGGGCTTCTTCCTTGAGGATGCTCTGCACGTTGCGTGAAATTCTGTTGGAGAATTCGTTGGGCTCGCGGAAAGCATAGTCGAAAGGAAGGACCTCGATGGAGTCGACGCCTGCAATGGCGGCGCTCATTGTCTCGGTCGTATTGCGGAGCATATTGACGTAGGCGTCATATACAGTCTGGTTCCAGCTGCTTGTCACGGCGTGAACCTTGATTTTCCTTGCGCAGTTGCACTCGACTCCGTATGCCTTCACGATATTTGCCCACAGGACACGTGCGGCGCGGAATTTCGCGATTTCCATAAAGTATGTGCCTCCGATTCCGAAGGTGAACTTGATGCGGCGGGCCGCCTCTGTAGCGTCGATGCCCTTGTCTGTCAGGGCAGCGAGATATTCGTTTCCGATTGAAAGGGCGAATGCAAGTTCCTGGACGCAGCTGCTGCCGGCATCGTTGAAGTCATATCCTTCGACATTGACAACTCTGATTCTGGGATACTCGGCAACAAGCTTCACTATTTCAGCGAGATAATCATATGCTTTCTCCTCGCAGAATCCTCCGCGGGTAGTGAGCATGTGAAGAGGGCTGAAGTCGAATGAGGCACGGACGTCCTTGGGGTCGACTTCCTGTTTCTTCACGTAAGCGAGGAAATTGGAGACGAGGTCCTTTCCACCTTTCACGCAGCACTCGCAGAAGTTGATTTCAACTGCGGGAATTACGACGCCCTTGAGAAGCTCGGCATAGTCAGCCTCGCTGAGTCCCTTGGCAGCGTCGATGCAGAAGCCGATGGATTCGACACCTTTGTTCAAGCCGTCGAGAGCCTGACGGTTAGCCTCTTTCACGCCGATGTGGCAAAGGCAGTAATCCTGACGGGTAAGCCAGTTGTTGTCTGATTTTGTTCCTCTTACAAAAGGGAACTGACCGGGCATAGTGTCCAGAAATTCCAGACCTTCAAGATTTTCGGCACGGTAGTACGGACGTACCGAAAAGCCTTCGTCGGTGCGCCATACGAGTTTCTTCTCATAGTCGGCGCCCTTGAGGTCCTTCGTAATTACTTCTTCCCACTGTTGTGTGGATACAGGAGGGAATTCAGTAAACATTTTGTTAGCCATTTCGTATTGTTTTTAAGTATTGTGTTTTATAAATTTTTATTTAATGTTCCCGATTTTGGCTCCTGTATGTCAATTAAGTCGAACTTCGCTTCGCTCACCCTCCCACTGCGCTACGCTTGCGGGCCCCTCCCGCTATTAAGCGCGGGTGCTTAGGTTCTTTTAATTGACATACAATCCGCCAAAGTCGTTATAATTTGTCTCCAAAGGTATGGTTTATTTGCTTCTTAAAAAAATGAAATAGTGAACATTTAATCCACCCCGGGGGAGAATCCGATTTTCTCGGGATGTTTTCCCGATGCGGGGGAATGTTTGTAAAATTTCTGCACCGCCAGCATATCGGCAGCTGCATCTCCGGTCATAGGGAACGGCTCCCCTCTCGTTATGTATTTGTTCTTCCAGTCGTAATATCCGAGATAGACGGTGGCTCCGGTCAGCCGTGCAATTATCTGGAAGCCCGATTTCCACTTCGTCACCTTGCTGCGGGTCCCCTCGGGGGCAAGCGCCGCGTGGAATCTCTCCCTTCCGTTGAACTCCTCAATGGTATGTTTCAAAGCACCGGCTCCGCGGGACCTGTCGACCGGGATTGCACCGAGCTTCTTCAGTATGGGCCCCAGCGGCCATTTGAAGAACTCCTTCTTCACCATCACGTTGGGAGTATCCCCCATTGCCCTCATATAGAGGTAGAACACGATATAGTCCGCAATGCAGGTGTGGGGAAAACCCAGTATGATGCATTTGGGTTCCTCAATCGGTCTGTTGTCAATCTTCCAGCCCCAGACCTTGCAAAGCAGGAATTTTGCGGTGGCAGGTCTCATATTACTGCGCCTCCTCCGTATTGTCGACGTCCGAGCGCAGATTCGTCCGGATGAATTTCTGACGGACGGGCGTATTGTTGCCCATATAGAATTCTATCAGGTCACTGATTTTGTCCTCTCCCGTGAGACGGACCACCTCAAGCCTGATATTTTCCCCTATAAACCCTTTGAACTCGTCGGGGGATATCTCACCGAGTCCTTTGAAACGGGTTATCTCGGCATTTTTTCCCAATTTCTTCAAGGCAGCTTCCTTCTCGGCCGAACTGTAGCAGTAGAAGTTCTGCTTCTTGTCCCTCACCCTGAAGAGAGGTGTCTGAAGGATGTAAAGGTGGCCTGAACGGACCACGTCGGGGTAGAATTTCAGGAAGAATGTCAGCAGCAGAAGCCGGATGTGCATACCGTCCACGTCGGCATCTGTCGCAATCACTATGTTGTTGTACCTCAATCCGTCCACCCCGTCCTCGATGTTGAGTGCGGACTGGAGAAGGCAGAGTTCCACGTTCTTGTCGACGTAAAGGTCTTTCTTTGAAGCCTTTGCGCAGTTGAAGGGCTTTCCCATCAGGCTGAACACAGCCTGGGTGTTGGCATCCCTGCTCTTTGTTATGGAGCCGGATGCGGAATCACCCTCCGTGATGAAAATCGTGGTCTCCTCGGAAAGCGGATTCCTGTCTCCGTAATGGACTCGGCAGTCCCTCAGTTTCTTGTTGTGGACGGAGGCTTTCTTCAGCCTCGCCTTTGTCTTCTTGCTGATGGAGGAGATTGCGTTGCGTTCCTTCTCCGAATCCTCGATTTTCGCCTTGATTATGTCGGCAACGTCAAGATGCTTGTGCAGATAGTTGTCCAGGTCGGTGGAGAGGAAATCGGACATCGCCTTGCTGATGGTCTGGCCGTGAGTGCCGTCCTGCTTGTTCTGCCACATATACTTGCTGCCGAGCTGGACTTTGGTCTGCCCTTCGAATTCCGGCTCCTGAATGCGGACGCTCACGGCCCCGATTATGGATTGCCTTATATCCACAGGGTTATAGTCCTTCTTGAAGAAATCTTTCAGCACCTTTGCCACAGCCTCCTTGAATGCGGCCAGATGTGTTCCTCCGAGTGTCGTGTTCTGTCCGTTCACAAAGGAGTAGATGTTCTCCCCGTAACCGCCGCCGTGGGTGAAAGCTATCTCTATGTCGTCGGTCTTGATATGAATCGGCTCATAAAGAGGCTCCTCCTCTATGCTCTCGTTGAGCAGGTCCAGCAGTCCGTTCTCCGATTTGAACTCCTTTCCGTCCAGATCGAGCTTGAGTCCCACGTTCAGGTAGGCATAATTGCGTAGCATCGTCTCGATGTAATCGAAGTTGTACTCGTATGGTTCGAAAAGGGTGTCGTCCGGGATAAAGGAAATCAGCGTTCCGTTACGCTCCTTCGTGAGCTGGACTGTGAAATCTGGGGTCACCAGCTTGCCTTTCTCATATTCCAGACGGAGAGTCTCTCCGTTTCTGAACGACTGTACGATGAAGGAAGATGACAGGGCATTGGCAGCCTTGAGGCCCACTCCGTTCATACCCACCGACTTCTGGAAGACTTCGCTGTCATACTTCGCTCCGGTGTGCAGTTTGCTGACGGCCGCGTCCAGGTTGTTCAGCCCCGTTTTCTTGTTTACGCCGAACGGAATTCCACGTCCGTAGTCCCGTATCGTGATGCGCTTTCCTTCTATCCTGATATTGATGACCTTTCCGAAACCCATCGCAAATTCGTCAATGGAATTGTCGATAATTTCCTTCATCAGGACATACATTCCGTCATTGGGGGCTGTTCCGTCCCCCAGACGGCCGATATACATACCGGGCCTGAGCCTGATATGCTCGATATCTTCAAGGTGGGTGATACTGTGGTCTCCGTAATCGTTCTGCGGAATATTCAATTCGTCGTCAAACTCTTTCATCAAGGCAGATTTAATCTGCGAATATAATAAATTCAAGCCAAAATCTCAACCCCAGTCAATGAGTGGAAATAAAAAAGCGCCGTCGGGTCGCGATGGCGTTCACAGCAGGCATTTTGATGCCTGCGGCCTGAGCAGCAGGACTTTAGTCCGCCGGGCTAGCGAAAGGCGTGCGGGACGCCTTACAAATAAAAAGGCCTCATCAGAGGCCCGGCGGAGACCGTGTATTTGCCGCAGGCAAAAAGATCTGAAATAAAAAAGCGCCGTCGGGCGCTAGCGAAAGGCGTGCGGGACGCCTGTGCGATAGAAGCCTGAAGCGGCGGGTTACAGGGCAGCGCCCTGTATAGTGTGGAGATAGTCGGAGTCGAACCGACGACCCCCTGCTTGCAAAGCAGGTGCTCTAGCCAACTGAGCTATACCCCCATTGCTTGATAATGTAGTCCCTACTGGAGTTGAACCAGTGACCTCTACATTATCAGTGTAGCGCTCTAACCAACTGAGCTAAGAGACTATATATAAAAATGGAAAACAAAGCCCAAGCAAGAGAGCAAAGCTCAAGTCTCAAGGGTAAGCTCCAAAAAGGAGGTGTTCCAGCCACACCTTCCGGTACGGCTACCTTGT
>JAGHTO010000051.1 GCA_018065305.1 Candidatus Cacconaster scatequi
ACATTCCTACTTCCTCTGGGGTCTCAGATGAAATCGTGAAAAATGCATCTCCTCTTCGAACGGTATTCTGTGAGTGTTTTAGCCTTTCTTGTTCTGTTATTTTAACAAGACCAGTACGACTAATGTCAACTTTCGAATTGTCGAATACCGATTTGTATGTAATGAATGGCGCCCCTGTACCAAAATCAGAACCGCTTTTACCAGACAGGCCGTTATATGTATATCCAATTGATCTGAGTTTGTATGATTCCCACTCCCCGCTGAATTCCGGGAATCTCAAAGATGGGACCTTTGGGAGTTGCACCGGACCGAGGTAGTATATTTCTCTGACATAAAACATTCATTCTATGAAAGAGAAAACAATCAAAGAAGTTTCCGACCTCTGGAGGAGGGACAAGAAACAGTATGTCAAGGTATCGACATACGCAGCCTACGTTCTCATTCTTGAGAATCACATTCTGCCGGCATTCGGCAACCGGACTACCATCAACGAAAGCGAAGTCCAGGAATTCGTCATTACGTCCTTGAACAATGGACTTGCCCATAAGACCGTCCGGGATATGCTCATCGTCCTGAAGATGGTTGTCCGCTTCGGCACAAAACTGGGATGCGACTGGAAGACGGATTGGGATATCAAGTTTCCAACGGTGCAACAAAGGCCGGAGCTGGAAGTGCTCAGTATCGAGAGCCACAAGAAAGTGATGCAGTATGTCCGGGAAAATTTCACTTTCCGGAACCTTGGTATCTATATCTGCCTTTCCTGCGGACTCCGTATCGGTGAGGTCTGTGCACTTACCTGGTCTGACATCGACATTGATGCAGGTGTCATTCGAATCCGGAAAACCATCGAGAGGGTTTATGTGATGGATGAGGATGAACGCCATACCGAACTTATGATTGGCGCTCCGAAAACTCAGAATTCAATCCGGGACATTCCTATTTCGAGAGAGTTGATGAAGATGCTTAAGCCTGTACGGAAGGTTGTCAATGCCGATTATTTCATCCTGAGCAATGATGCCAATCCCATTGAGCCCAGGACATACCGGAACTATTATAAGGCCTTGATGGCGGAAATCGGCATCCCTGCGATGAAATTTCACGGTCTGCGCCATAGTTTTGCGACGCGCTGCATCGAGAGCAACTGCGATTACAAGACTGTCAGTGTACTGCTCGGCCACTCGAATATCGGTACCACACTCAACCTGTATGTGCATCCGAATCTGGAGCAAAAGAAGAAGTGCATCGACAGGGCGTTCAAGTTTATGAGGTAGGGGAGCCAATCAAGAATTAAGAACTCCAGTTTACGAAATGAAGGTAGTGCTTCATTGACTGAGAATTAAATAATAGAGCCTTCGTACAATTGCTCCAGTGGAAATATCATATCCCAATCTTGCCCCCACACGATGTTGCCGTCTTCAAGAATAAACTTCTCAAATTCCTCTTCATCAAGATACTTGTTATATTGAGGATGGGGATGACGATGAATGAAATCACCAATGTTTATGGTTTGGCGTTTGTTGTCGCTAAAAATCAATTCAACACACAATTTACCGGCAACTTTGGCTTCAACAATTCTCAATCTGTCCATTTTCCTTCGATTACAGTTTGAAGAGTACGGAAAGGGGGCCTGCGGTTGCCTTGAATTCGCCGGGTTCGAGAACCCATTTGAGGTTCTCATCCACGAAGGCAAGGTCGGAGGCCTTGAACGACAACTCCACAGTTCTGGTCTGGTGAGGTTCGAGAGAAACCTTATCAAAGGCGCGGAGGCGTTTGATGTCAGGGGAGATTGAAGCTACCAGATCGGATACAAACAGGAGTACGGGCTCCTTGACGCTTCTTCCGGATTTGTTGGTAAGCGTAACGCTGAACTTGACGGTCTCTCCCTGTTCCACGAGTTTCAGTTCATTATACTCCACTTCAGAATATGACAGGCCGTAGCCGAAAGGCCACTGCACAGTGGTGTTCGCATCATAGTTGTATGCGCCGTTCATCGTCTCCACATATTCGCAGGGTTTGCAGTCGTATGTGATGAACGAACCGTGGTACTTGGGATAGGTGTAGGGGAGGCGTCCGGAGAAGTTGGACTCCCCGGAAATCAGATTGGCAAGAGCGTCTCCACCGTAGTTTCCGGGGAGGAATGTCTGCACAACGGCCGATGCGAGGGGAACAAGCCCTCCGATGAGGCGGGGACGGCCTTCGTTGAGCACCAGGATTACGGGCTTGCCGGTTGCGGCGAGAGATTCAATCATCGCCGTCTGGTTGGCTGACAGGTTGAGGTCATCGATGTTGCCGGGTGTCTCAGTGTAGGAATTCTCTCCTATGAACGCTATCAGCACGTCTGCACGGGCAATCTTGTCTGCAGTGGAACCGACTTGCGAAACAGCGGATTCGGGGACCTGTTCGTCTTTCCGGAAATCAAATCTGTCATAGCGCACCATCTCGCTGAATTCCACGTTCTGCTTTCCGAACTTTTCCTCAAGCGCTTCACGGAAACTGTGATATCGTCCTATCTTTCTGGCAACCAGGTCAGTCCTTTCGCCCTGCCAGCTGTAGGACCAACCCCCGTTCATCGGGCGGAAATTATCGGCATTCGGGCCGCATACGAAGATTTTTGTGCCGGGCTTCAGAGGAAGAATGTCTTTGTTGTTCTTGAGAAGCACCATACACTCTTCAGCCATCTTCACGGCCTCACGCGCAAAGCTTTCGGAACCGAAATCCTTGTACATTGACTTGAGTTCATCGGAAGGGATGTCCCACGTGGCGCGATCCATCAGGCCGACATGAATCTTCAGTCTGAGAATGCGGCGTACGGCATCGTCAATCCTGGACATCGGGACGCGGCCTTCATTTACAAGTTCGGTCAGCAGGTCGCAGAAATCGGTGGAGTAGGGGTCCATTGTCATATCGATGCCGGCATTGATGGCAAGGGCGATGGCGCCCTTCTTGTCCGCCGCGACGTGGTCGCGCCTCCATAGGTTGTCGATGTCAGCCCAGTCGGTGACAATCATTCCGTCCCAGTCCAGACCTTCTTTCAGCCATTCCGTGAGAAGCGTATGGTTCGCGTGGAAAGGTATGCCCCCGTTGTTTGAGGAATTGACCATCACGCTCAGCGCCCCGGCTTCGCAGCTGGCTTTGAACGGCTGGAAGTACTTTTCCATCATATCGCGGTATGTGATGTTTGACGGTGTCCTGTCCTTGCCGCTGACTGCAGCTCCGTAAGCCAGATAATGCTTCAGGCAGGCGGCGGTGTTGTACATTCCTATATGGTTCGGGTCGTCACCCTGAAGTCCTTTGGTAAGTTCTACACCCATAACGGAGTTGACAAGCACGTCCTCTCCGAAACTTTCCCACATACGGGGCCAGAGAGGGGAGCGTGAGATGTCCATTACCGGAGAATAGACCCAGGGAATAAGGCAGGCCCTGCTCTCGTAGGCGGTTATCTGACCGATTCTGAAGGGGATTTCGGGGTTGAAGGAAGCTCCCTGCCCGATCTCCTGAGGGAAGAGGGTGGCGCCCCAGGTATAGCTTGCTCCGTGTACCTGGTCAACCCCGTAGATTTGGGGAACGCCGCATTTGGCGTTGGATACATCGTTCAGGGTTCGTATTATATCAGCCCAGACTTCCGGCGTCTGCGCGACTCCTTCCGGAACATTGAGGATTGAGCCCACCTTGTATTTTCCGAAGACAGTGTTGACAGCCTCCGCGGACAGCTTGCCGCCTGCAAGGACCTTGTCTATGGCAAGCTCGCACATCTGACCGATTTTTTCCTCCAGAGTCATCCCGGAAAGGATGGACTCTATCTGGGATTCAACTTTAGGGTCTTTAGGAAGGCACTGTGCATAGGCATACTGTATGCCGGCAAGTGCAATGAGGGCTAGGAGTAATCTTTTCATAAGTGCAATTTACCCAATATTAATCAACTTGACAAATGATTTGTTATCCTCTTTTTTGACTATTTTTGCATAAACAATCCATTAATTGCGGTATGAGAAAATTTGTCTTGATTCTGGCGGCCGGATGTATGGCGGCCCTTGCATCGTGTAACGGAGGCTTCACGCCGGAAGCAGGTGACAGTGACCTTGTGTTTGACAGCCTTGCAACTACCTGGGATGAGGCTGTGCCTCTGGGCAATGCCGAACTGGGTCAGCTTGTCTGGGAAAAGAGAGGCAATCTCCGTTTCTCCCTGGACCATTATGATTTGTGGGATCTCAGCAAGACCCCTGACTATCAGGATACCGTCAAATTCAAGTTCAAGTGGCTTCTGGACAGGGTGGCAGCCGAAGACAATGAGGCGATACGGCAACAGTTCTCCTATCATTACGGCCACGCCCCGGCCCCTTCCAAGATATCCTGCGCGGCTCTTGAATTCCCTATGGAAAAGCTGGGTGCAGTGAAATCTGTCCGTCTGTACCTCAATGACGCTTTGTGCCGCGTGGAGTGGGAGAGTGGAGCGACTCTGGAAACCTTCGTCGCCGCCTCCGAACACGTCGGATGGTTCATATTCAAAGGGGTGGATGCCCCAGAGTTCGTACCTTCCATCAAAGCGCCTCAGTATCAGGGTAAAGCTGATGAGGAAGCCGACGGCATCACGGTCACTGAACTGTCGTCGCTGGGGTATGAACAGGGGAGTATCATCGCCTCCGACCGCAGCATACACTATCACCAGAAAGGTGTGGGAGATTATTCCTATGACGTGGCAGTTTCTTGGGAGCAAGGCGGTGGCAGCCTTACGGGTGCCTGGAGTGTGAGTACCTCCCTCAATGACATCAATGCCGTGGATGAGGTGGCAAAGGCTATGGAACGTGGCATCGGAAGAGATTACCGCAGCCATCTGGAATATTGGGACGGCTTCTGGAGCGCTTCCTCCGTGACAGTACCGGACCCGGTGATACAGAAGCAGTATGACAATGAGATGTATAAATTGGGCTCTGCAAGCCGAAAGGAGTCGCGCCCGATCTCTCTTCAGGCTGTATGGACTGCCGACAACGGCCTGCTTCCTCCCTGGAAAGGGGACTACCACAACGACCTCAATACCCAGCTCAGCTATTGGCCCGTATATGTGGGCAACCATCTTGACGAAGGGGAGGCGTTCCTGAAATACCTCTGGGATTGCAGGGATACATTCAGGCGATACGCCCGCGACTTCTTTGAAGTGGATGGCATTATGGTACCCGGTGTCGCAACGCTTGACGGCGAACCGATGGGCGGATGGGCACAATATTCCTTCTCGCCAACGACGTCGGCTTGGGTGGCGCAGCACTTCTACCTCCATTGGAAGTACAGCGCAGATGACGGATTCCTCAAGGAAAAGGGCTATCCGTTTGTCTATGAGGTGGCTGTCGCATTAGAACAGATTTCGTATATCGATGCCGGCGGACATCGCGTGCTGCCAGTGAGTTCCAGCCCCGAGATTTATAACGACAGTATGGAGGCGTGGTTCCACACTATGACCAATTACGACCTTTCTCTGATGCGCTTCATTTTCAGAGCTGCCGCTGAGATGGGGGAGGCGCTCGGCCTCCCGGACGATTCCGCCAAATGGAGAAGATGCCTGTCGGAACTGCCGGAGCTTGATGTAGAGGACGATGCTCTCACCTTTGCCCACGGATTCCCGTACAATGAGTCGCACCGCCACTTTTCCAATGCCATGGCAATCTTTCCCCTCGATCTGCTGGACTGGTACGATGGAGAGGAATCCCGCAGAATCATAAAGGGCACCATAGCAAAGCTCGACGAGTACGGACCGGACTGGTGGTGCGGTTATTCATATTCGTGGCTTGCAAATATGAAGGCTTATGCCCTGGCTGGTGAGGGCGCCGCCGAAGCCCTGCGCACTTTTGCCCGGTGTTTCTGTCTTCCGAATACATTCCACGCCAACGGAGACCAGACCAAAAGCGGCAAATCGCAGTTCACCTACAGGCCGTTCACTCTTGAAGGCAACTTCGCTTTCGCTTCCGGTCTCCAGCAGATGCTTATGCAGAGCAGAAGCGGTGTGATAAGGGTCTTTCCGGCAATTCCTGCCGATTGGAAGGATGTCAGATTCAGTCATCTTCGTGCCCGCGGAGCCTTCCTTGTCTCTGCCGTGATGAAGGACGGAAAAGTTTCCAGCCTTGAGGTCCTTTCGGAAAAAGGAGGCCGTCTCTGCATTGAAATTCCCGGTCAGAGCGAGCCGTACGTGGCTGAAACCCAGCCTGGGCAGGTCATCAGACTGATATGAGGCTATTGGCGGAGCATCGCTTCGCAGCCTTCGAGAATGTCCTGGAAGGTGGTTTCGAAATCACCAGTGTACCACGGGTCGGCCACGTCCCGTTTTCTTCCGGTGTAGGACATCAGAAGTCTCACTTTCTTCTGCGTGTCGTCCGGAATGATGCGGCTCAACCATCGCAGGTTGCTTGAATCCATACAGACAATTCTGTCGAAGCGTTCATAATCCGCTCCGGTTATGGTACGGGCGGTCTTTGCCGGGTCGAACAATACTCCGTGCTGATTCAGGCAGCGTTTTGCCGGTGGATAGATGGGGTTGCCATATTCCTCATCCGACACAGCGGCGCTCTCGACGTGATACAGATTTTCCATTCCCTTCGCCTTGACAAGGGCCTTGAATATGAATTCAGCCATCGGGCTCCTGCAGATATTCCCGTGGCAGACGAAAAGTATTCGAATCTTTTTGTCAGTCATTGGTCTTTTTTCCTCACAAATATACGGTTAAATTTCTTATCTTTCAGTTTCAAAACAACTTCAGATGCGGAAGATTATCGGTATAGGCGAGACGGTGCTGGACATCATTTTCAGGGATGACCGGCCCTCGGCGGCGATTCCGGGAGGGTCGACGTTCAATGCAATGATTTCATTGGGAAGAATGACTTCCCGGCATTTTCCTCAAACCAAGGTGATGATGGTTACACAGACCGGTTCCGACCACGTGGGAGACATCGTCACTTCGTTTATGGAGGAGAACGGTGTGAGTTCTCTGGCCGTCACGCGCAATCCGGGGACGCAGACCCACATCTCCCTTGCATTCCTGGACAAGGACAACAATGCCCGGTATGAGTTCTACAAGGACCACGCAAGCGCCTCCCTGAGGGAAGATACCGTTGAAATCGTCGGCTTCGGAGCGGATGACCTGGTGCTCTTCGGCTCGTACTTCGCAATCAACCCGAAAATACGCGAATATACACGGACTCTTCTGGAAAAGGCCCGCAATGCCGGGGCTGTCCTCTTCTACGACGTCAATTTCCGGAAGAGCCACCTGAGCGATCTTTCCGATACTTTTGAGAATATTCAGGAGAATTGCCGTCTGAGCGATGTGGTACGCGGCTCGTCGGAGGATTTCGGCTATCTGTTCGGAACTGCGGATCCCGCGGAGATATATGACAGGCACATCAGTCCCCTGTGCCGCAATTTCATCTGCACGCAAGGGGCCGGCCCGGTGGAGGTGTTCACGCCTGACAGGCATATGTCGTTCCCGGTGGAGGACTATGAGACGGTGTCAACTATTGGCGCCGGGGATAATTTCAACGCCGGATTTCTCTATGCGCTGCTTGCAAAGAACATCGGCGGGCCGGATTTGGAAACTATTCCGGAATCTGTCTGGAAAGATATCGTCTGCATAGCCGGACAATTCTCCAAGAACTGCTGCCAGAGTATTGACAACTACGTCAGCAGGGACTTTGAGGTTCTGTAAAGCAAGAAATACAGTTATGAGAGGGAAAGGTTGTATTTCGCCAGAATATCGTCTCCCTTTTTATAGCGCACGGCGTTGAGACCGGCGGCTCTTGCACCTTCCACGTTGGCGATTGAGTCATCTACGAAGAGAATCTCTTCGGGAAGGAAGCCTGTGCGACGGACAACCTCGTCAAAGATTTCCCTTCCGGGTTTGAGCATCTTCAGCCTGAAGGAGAAAAAGAACTCCCTGAAGCAGCCGGACACCCCTTGTTTATCGAGAATTTCCATTTCGTGCTTTAAACATACCGGGTTGTTGTTGCTTAGGATAAACAATGGATAATCCTTTGACAGTAAGATAATTTGCCGAATTATATCAAGGTTTGCTCCAGCAACAAGCGAGTTAAAGCAAAACTTTATGTCATCTGCGGTTGCATCCTTTGTGCAATGACGAAGACATTCCTCATAGAACTCACTCTCATCTATCAGCCCTTCCTCCAAATCGCTTATGAAACCCTTCTGGTGATAGACGTCGAGATATGTCTTTATGTCCGAAAACCCTGCTCTCTCCTTGAAATTTCTTATGCAACGGGGCATATCCAAATCAAGGATGACACCTCCCATATCGAAAATGACAGCCTTGATCATTATGTGTAGAGGCCTCCGTTGATGGAGATGCATTCGCCGGTGATATACGCGGCTTCATCCGATGCGAGGAACGCTACAAGAGAGGCGATTTCCTCGGGTTCTCCGAATCTGTTCATCGGAATCTGTGCCTTCAGGGCGGCTTCATCGAGTCCCTCCACCATATCGGTCTTCACGAATCCGGGAGCAATCGCGTTGACTGTGACTTTCTTCTTGCCGATTTCCTGTGCAAGAGCCTTTGTGGCAGCGATTATTGCGCCCTTTGCGGCGGAATAGTTGGTCTGCCCCGGCAGTCCCTTGAGGCCTGAGAGGGAAGCCATATTGATGATTCGTCCGTGTTTGTGGCGGAGCATCGGCTGAAGTACTGCGGTTGTGACGTTATAGAATCCGTCCAGAGTGATGTCAAGTACCCGGCGCCAGTCCTTGTACTCCATCAGGAAAAGAAGGGCGTCGCGGCGGATTCCTGCATTGTTAACAAGGACATCTATGTAATCATCGGGGTGGTTCTCCTGCCAGGCCTTGATGGCTTCAGCGGTGGCCGCTGCGTCGGAAACGTCGAATTTAAGAAGTTCAGCCTCTCCTCCTGCCTGACGCACCAACTCTGCTGCCTCTTCCGCGGCCTTGTCGTTGGATGTGTAATTCATCAGGATATTGTATCCTTTTGAAGCAAGCTTTACGCTGACAGCGCGACCTATGCCGCGGCTTGCTCCTGTCACCAATGCGTATTTCATATACCGAATTCTTTTTTAATCTTGTCCAGTCCCAAAATCTGGGCGCAGGTGTAAAGGGATGTCATTGAAACCCCCAAAACTCCGTGCAAGTTAAGGTTTTGTCCTGTCAAAAGCAAATTTTCAACGGGAGTCCGCGGACTGAGCACGGTTGTGAGCGGACTTCTCCAGTCTTTCATTATCCCGAAGGCAGATCCGTACGGGGTTGCCGTGTAGTCCCGATAGGTCAGGGAAGTGCTGGTATAATATCTCTCGATGGCACCGGAAAGTCCGGGAACGGCTTTTTCGGCGAAACGGATGCAATCCTCAGCGTAAGCCCTCTTGAAGGCTTCATATTCTTCGCCGCGGCGCATCGGCTTGCCTTCGCTCCATTTTTCCAGTTCCGTGAAATCGAGGTATGAAAGCAGGTCGATATTGGTGGCATATTTGCCGTCATCCGGCACAGCGTAACTGATCATCAGGCTCATGCCTTTGTCTGCCCAGACGTCGGCATCTTCGCTGTGAAGATAGACGTTGCTGTTGACGTATGGCAGAACGCCCGGTTTTATCACGGCATTGACCGTGAATACGCCCTTGCTGTTGCGAAGCGATGAAATTCTCCTGCGATATACTTTTTTGACGCTCCCTCCTTCAGGAATCAGTTCCAAAGTGGCGGCTGGATGGATGTCGGAGATGAAAAAGTCTCCCGGATAGAGGTTGCCGTCACTGTCAACAGCCTCCGTGATTCTTCCGTCCGTCTCCTTGAGAAGTTCAACCTTTGAACGGGTGATGACCCTCCCTCCGAAGGCCTTGATTCCCTCGGAAAGTCTCTCCGCAATCAGGCTTCCGCCTCCTCTGAGCCGCCATCCGCTCTGGATGAACGAATTGTTGATCTGGGCAAAGATATACAGGGGAAGGGTTTCGCGGTCATATTTGAGACGCAGCGAGGCTCCGCTGAGAACCTTCCTCAGGAGCGGGTCCGATATGCAGTCGCAAAGGAAATCATATGCCGACATACCGAATAGGGGCATCGTTTCTCCCGTGCCGAAATTGGAGCTGATAGTGTCACCGACACTCTGCAACTTTGAGATATATCGGCACAGGCCTTCCCGTTCCGCAGGAAAAGAGGCGGACAGTGTGTCAACAAAGTTGCCGTGCCCGGAAGCCAGGCTATAGGAATTGTCTCCGATGACTATTCTGTCGACACAGTCTTTGTCAAGTTCCACCCACGGAAGGGAGTCGAGTCCATAATATTTGAAAAGCCATTCAAGCGACTCGCCGCTGCCGAGACCCCCGACGTAGTGGAATCCGGTGTCGAATACGGCTTTTCCGCGGCGGTATGTCTGAAGGCATCCTCCAATCTGGAGTCCCTGCTCCAGCACCGTCACGTCATATCCGTTTTTTGCAAGCACATAACCGCACTGCAGGCCACCGAGACCTGCACCTATGATTATGACTCGCTGAGCGGCCACGTTACAGGTTTTTGATTACAAGTGAGGAGTTCGTGCCTCCGAACCCGAACGAGTTGGAGAGGAACATGTCAAAGTTCTTTTCTATGCGTTTTGCGGGAATCAGAAGCTTGGCCGAATCTTCATCGGGGTTCTCGAAGTTCAGGTTGGCCGCGATAAAGCCGTTCTTCATCATAAGGATGGAGTAGATGACCTCGCTGGCACCGGCCATCCACATCTCATGGCCTGTCTGGCTCTTGGTGCTGGTGACTTCAGTGCGCTGGTCTCCGAAGACCTTGTAAATCGCTTTTGCTTCGTTGGTGTCGCCTACGTGGGTGGACGTTGCGTGGGCGTTGATGTATCCGATGTCGGATATCTGCACGCCAGCGCGCCTGATTGACATCTCAAGGGCGCGGCTCGGACCTTCCACGTTGGGGGAGGAGATATGGTCACCATTGCTTGAAAAACCGTATCCCAAAACTTCCGCAATTATCGGAGCGCCCCTGCGGACAGCGGATTCATAGCTCTCAAGAATTACCGTAGCGGCTCCGCCACCCGGAACAAGTCCGTCGCGGTCACGGTCGAAAGGACGGCTGGCCTTCTGCGGTTCATCCTCCCTTATGGAGAAAGCCGCTATTCCGTCGAATGAGCCTGTCGCCGCAGGGTTGATCTCCTGAGCTCCGCCGCAGACAACCATATCCTGAAGTCCGTCCTGAATAAGCAGTGCGCCGAGTCCTATCGAGTGGGAACCGCTGGCGCAAGCTGCAGAAATGGTCATATTTATTCCCTTCAGCTTGAAAATCACACTGAGGTTCATCGTCACGGTGGAGTTCATGGACTGGAATATTGCGCCTGAACCGCAGAGCATCGTGTCTTTCTTCTGGACTATCGTGTTCACCGCGTTGTAAACCGGTTCTGCCGTGCTGTCGCCGCCGTAGAGTATTCCCACCTCGTGGGTGTTGAGATACTCCTGGTCTATGTGGGCATTGGCGAATGCGTCGCGGGTCGCGCAATATGCGTATTTCGCATGTTCGGGCATATAAACCCTCTGCGATCTGGGAAGTTCCTTCTTCAGGTCCGGGCTGTCGACATAACCTGTCAGACCGCTGCGGAATCCCATCTCCTTGCGTACGGGGTCGAGGATGATGCCTGACTTTCCGTTGTACAGGGAATCCCTTACTTCATCAAGAGTTTTACCTAGGCAGGAATAGATGCCCATTCCGGTTATCACTACACGTTGCATAATCTTACAGACATTTTAGAACTTAACTGGCCGCCGGCGTAGATACAGACAGCCCATCTGCCCCCGTCATCCAGTTTGGACAACTCATAGCGCACTGATTTGTGCTCCAGAGGGCTTATTATCGACAGGAACTTGATATCCTTGGCTTCCGCAAGAGCGAGGCTCCGCTTTTCTATAACGGACGCAATTTCAACCGCAATCTGGACAAGGCACACGCCGGGTGTGATGGGCTTGCAGGGGAAATGAGCTTTGTAAATCTCACTGTCCGGCAGAAGAGCGATGTCGGCGACGTAGCCGGCATCCCTGAAAGTCAGGGAGGTTAATTTATATAGGTTACCTTTAATCATCGACCGGCATACTTGTATCCTGCGCCGTCTTGATTGACGATTGCGCTATTATTTCACTTCCTACGCGAACGACAGCCTCACACAATTGTATTCCGGCTATGTTCTCTCCGAAGATTACGGTGGTGTGGATGGTTTCTCCGACTTCGGGATTGCGTTTGACAATGAGATGGTGGACATTGCCTATGTAGCCGACAGTCACTTTGCCGTGTTCGATGAACTTCGATACATACCCTATCTTGGCCACAGCCGACTGGGCGATGTTTTCAATGAGTCCCGGAGTCTGGAACACACCGTTTTCGGTAAAAATGGAGTCTTCCCTGATCAGATAAGAGGTCTCGGCGGAACTCTCGTCGCAACCAAGCAATGAGTCAATGAAGACGAAAGGCTTTCGCTGTGGGATAATATCTGTTATTTTTACCGATTTGGAGGTCATTCGCTTGTATTATCTCTATTTCGGCAAAAGTACTGCTTTTTTATTAAAAAATCAAAATTGTAAGTGTCCAAATGGCAAATCTGGCGAATTTGCCAATCAGAAGCAGTACGGTTGTCGCGGTTGCAGGAGTCTTGTAGAATCCCAAAGCTATTGCGATGACATCCCCGATGATGGGAACCCAGCATATCAGGGCGAGCCATACTCCATATTTGTCAATCCTTGACTTCTGTCTTTCAAGTGTTTCCCGGTTCACTTTGAAATGCTTCACGAGAAAGTCCCAGCTGGCGCACCGACCGAGCCAATAAGTAGTGACGGAACCCAGCCAGTTGCCGAGCGTGCCTATGGCTAGACACCCCCACGGATTTCTTGTTGCAAACAATATGGCTATATACAAGGCATCGGAACTGAACGGCAGGATTGTCGCCGCCAGAAAAGTTCCTATGAACAGCCCGAGGAGTCCAAGTTCTTCCAAACCCAACATACTGCAAAGATAAAAAAGTGGTATGTATTTCACCAAATTTTAATATATTTGTAGGATTCCATGTGATTGGTATGAAAAAAGTCAAACAATCGTCACGCATTCAAGCGTCTTTTCTGTCCGGCGCCGAAAAGAGGATTCTTGTGAAGATTGCACAAGCCCTTCCCGGATGGATTACTTCCAATATGCTTACGGCAATCGGCGTTGCCGGCTCCATCGTGATAGCGATGGGCTATTATCTTTCCAATTACGATGCCGCCTGGCTGTGGCTTGCAAGTTTCGGGTTTGTGATCAACTGGTTCGGTGACTCTCTTGACGGTACGGTAGCCCGTGTGCGCAACACACAGCGGCCTGTATTCGGCTACTACCTTGACCACACCGTGGATGTCGTCAATGAGGCGATGATGTTCATCGGAGCCGGCCTTTCACCCTATCTTGACCTGCGCGCCGCAGTGCTTGCGTATATCATCTATCTTGCCCTGACGCTCAATGTCTATATCAACGTGCATCTGAGAGGGGAGTTCAATCTGACCTATTTCGGATTCGGGCCTACCGAACTTCGTATCGTGATGATTGCTGTCAACACCGTGCTTTTCTTTGTCGGGCCGTCTCTGATCGGCAATCCCGCGCTGCTTTACATATCCTTTGCGATTCCTGCAATATTACTCGTCATCTATCTGGTGACAATCGTAAAGGATATCAGGCACTTCTCCAAGATAGACCCCCTGAAGAAGAATGGAAATACCAATTAAACGGTTCGGCGGGTTTGCAGTTGCCAACGCTCTCGGTACCGTCATCGATACGGCTGTACTGTGGGTGTTTGCCACATATGTCTTGAACGGCACCTATTTCGGAGAGAACATCCTCTCTCCGACAATATCCTTCGAGGCGGCCGTGCTGACCAATTTCCTCTGCTCGTATGCGGTTATCTGGAGGGATCGCGTCTCCGCCCGTACCCACAGGTCTTTCTGGAGACATTACCTTCCATATAATGCATCCTGCACAGGCGTCTTCTTTCTCAGGCTGGCGATACTTGTGATGATGAAGGAACTGACCGGTTTCCACGTGGTGTTCTGCAACCTTATGGCAATGTGTGTCACAGGATTGCTCAATTTCCTTATGGGTGATAAAGTTATTTTCAGGAAAAATCAGAATTCCTAAAATAGGGTGGGCTCCAGTTGCCTGGGGTGGAAACTGCGGCGGTGATATGGGGTGAGACCGTATTTTCTGATGGCCTCGATATGGTCTGCCGTGGGGTATCCCATATTTCTGTCCCACCCGTATTGAGGATATTCTTCCGACAGTCTGATCATCATTTCATCCCGGTATGTCTTTGCCAGAACGGAGGCCGCCGCTATCGATGCGAAGGTGGCGTCTCCGTGAACAACGGTGGCGTAGGGGAGTGCGTCGAAGGGTTTGAAGCGGTTCCCGTCTATCAGCAGAAAATCCGGTTTGACCGCAAGCATCCTGACTGCGCGCTGCATTCCTGTAATGCTGGCATTCAGGATGTTGAGACTGTCTATTTCTTCCGCGCTCACTTCCGATACGGCCCAGGCCACAGCTTCTCGCTCGATGATGGGGCGCAGGGCTTCACGCCGCAGTGCAGTCATTTTCTTGCTGTCGTTCAGCCAGGGATGGTGAAAGTCCGGAGGAAGGATTACAGCGGCAGCGAACACAGGCCCTGCAAGAGGGCCTCTGCCGGCCTCGTCGCATCCTGCTTCAAGCCTTCCCGCTTCCATATATGGTTTGAGTTCAGCCATACCGCAAAATTACGAATCAAATTTTGTTAAATCGACTAATCTTCCTATTTTTGTATAAACAAAACTTAAAAACATCTGAATTATGGCTTACAAAATCACTGAAAACTGCGCCGCTTGCGGTACTTGTATTGATGAATGCCCCGTAGGTGCCATCTCAGCCGGCGACATCTATAAAATCGATCCCGAAGTATGCGCTGATTGCGGTACTTGCGCAAGTGTATGTCCTATGGGCGCAATCGAGCAGGAATAATCCTGTCGATTCATTCAAAAGAGAGAGAGCAACTGTTCGGTTGGTCTCTTTTTTTGTTATATTTGCAGGATAGATATATGTAACAGATACCGGATATGGGAAACATACTCAAAGCGTTGTTCGGCTCGAAGGCTGACAGAGATTTGAAAAAACTCACGCCTACGCTGAACCTTATCCTTGCCGCATACGAAAGGATAGACAAGCTCTCCGATGACGAGCTTCGTGAAGAATCGCAATCTCTACGCGATAAAATAAAGACTCATATTGTCGGGGAGGAGACACAGATAGCCTCCATCAGGGAGCAGCTCTCCGACCCGGAGATAGATGTCAAGAAGAAAGAGTCTCTGGCAACGGAACTCGATGAACTGACAAAGAAAGTGGATGAAAAGATTGAGGAGATTCTTGACAGGATTCTCCCCGACGCTTTTGCAATAATGAAATCCACGGCCCGCAGGTTCAAGGAGTCCGCGACCATCAGAGTCCGCGCCACCGACTTTGACCGTGACCTCAGCGCCAACCACGATTTCGTCACTATCGACGGAGACACAGCCATCTGGAAAAACAGCTGGATGGCAGGTGGCAATATGATAACCTGGGATATGGTCCACTATGACGTTCAGCTTATCGGTGGTTCTGTGCTCCACAGTGGAAAGATTGCGGAGATGGCGACCGGTGAGGGAAAGACCCTTGTGGCGACGCTTCCCGTATTCCTCAATGCTCTGGCTGGCAAAGGTGTGCACGTTGTTACAGTCAACGACTATCTTTCCAAACGAGACTCCGAATGGATGGGACCTCTCTATATGTTCCACGGTTTGAGTGTCGACTGCATCGACAAGCATCAGCCCAACTCCGAAGCGAGAAAACGTGCGTACAGGGCCGACGTGACATTCGGAACGAACAACGAATTCGGTTTCGACTACCTTCGCGACAATATGGCCATCAATCCGGATGACCTGGTGCAGAGGAAACATCATTTCGCAATCGTGGATGAGGTCGACTCCGTACTTATCGATGACGCCCGTACTCCTCTGATTATTTCAGGTCCTGTCGAAAAGGCCGGGGACGAGACTTTCATAGAATACAAGCCTTATGTCGAGCGTCTCTACAATGCGCAGAAAACGCTGGTCAACCAGACTCTCAATGAGGCGAAGAAACTGATTTCGGAGGGTAAAATTGTGGATCAGGGAGAGATTCTGCTTCTCCGTGCCCACAAGGGACTCCCCAAGTATCAGCCTCTTATCAAGTATCTCAGCGAGCCGGGAATCAAGCGCATTCTCGAAGAGGCCGACAGCAAGATAATCAAGGCGGCGTTCACCGAAAAGGATATTGAGCAGAGGGTTGTGACGAACGAACTCTATTTCGTCATTGACGAACAGCAGCGTTCCGTGGAACTGACGGACAAGGGAAACGAGGTTCTCGCAAAGGCTGTGGGAGATTCCGATTTCTTCCTGATGCCGCGTCTGGGTGACGAGGTGTCCAAGATCGAGCATTCCGGAGCGACCGACGAGGAAAAACGCCGGATGAAGGAGGAACTGTATGCCAACTATTCCCTCAAGGCGGAAAGGATGCATACCGTCGACCAGCTGCTGAAAGCGTACGCGATGTTCTCGAAGGATGTCGATTATGTCATCATAGACAACAAAGTAAAGATTGTCGATGAAGGAACCGGACGTATTATGGAGGGAAGGCGCTGGAGCGATGGACTCCATCAGGCTGTGGAGGCCAAGGAAAATGTCAAGGTAGAGGCTGCCACTCAGACCTTTGCCACCATCACGCTTCAGAACTATTTCCGAATGTACCACAAACTCTCCGGAATGACAGGTACCGCCGAGACTGAAGCCGGCGAATTCTGGAGCATATACAAACTGGATGTTGTCGTGATACCGACCAACCGCCCGATTCTCCGCAAGGATCAGGAGGACCTGATATATAAGACAAAGAAGGCCAAATATGCCGCCGTCATCGAGAAGATTCAGGAATATGTATCCCAGGGTCGTCCTGTCCTTGTCGGCACGACTTCCGTAGAAATCTCCGAACTTCTCAGCAGGATGTTGAAGATAAGGGGTATAGAGCATCAGGTGTTGAATGCCAAGCAGCACGCGCGTGAGGCTGAAGTCGTCGCTCACGCAGGTGAACCCGGCACCGTCACCATCGCAACCAATATGGCGGGCCGTGGTACCGATATCAAGTTGACGGAAGGCGTCCGGAATGCCGGAGGCCTTGCCATCATCGGCACCGAAAGACACGACAGCCGCCGTGTCGACCGTCAGCTCCGTGGCCGTGCGGGACGACAGGGTGACCCCGGAAGTTCAATCTTCTACGTTTCTCTCGAAGATGACCTAATGCGTCTCTTCGGAAGCGAGCGTATCACCAAGGTGGTGGACAATATGGGTATGGCCGAGAACGAGGCGCTTCAGGCCTCAATGCTTTCCAGTGCAATCGAGCGTGCGCAGCGTAAGGTCGAGGAGAACAACTTCGGAACCAGAAAACGTCTTGTCGATTATGATGATGTGATGAACTCTCAGCGTGAGGTTGTCTATACGAAGCGCCGCAGCGCCCTCACCGGTGAGAGGATTGACGTCGATGTCCTCAATATGGCATCCGACTATTGCGAGATGTTCGTGGAGGACAACAAGGGGCTTGGATACGAGGAGTTCTGC
Organism: Candidatus Cacconaster scatequi; assembly: GCA_018065305.1. GTDB lineage: Bacteria > Bacteroidota > Bacteroidia > Bacteroidales > UBA932 > Cacconaster > Cacconaster scatequi. The sequence goes on from JAGHTO010000051.1 coordinate 17,634, forward strand.
GATGAACTTATGAAGAAGATGTCTTTCCATCCCCAGTTTGACGAGGCTTTCTATGAGAAATCATCGAAGGCGCAGCTCGCCGAGACTTTGGAGAAGGAGATTCTTGAAGCCCAGCAGAGGCGATTCGACCTCCTTATTGAACAGGCCTGGCCTGTCATCAAGACCGTTTATGAGACAAAGCGAATGTTCTATCAGAACATAGCTTTGCCGATAACCGACGGCAAGATAGTCCAGACGATTCTGGTGGATTTGCGAAAGGCATACGAGAGCAAGGGCAAGGAGATAATACGTGCCGTCGAGAAGGCGGCAACCCTGCGGGTGATAGACAATTACTGGAAGGAGCATCTGCGTGAGATGGATGACTTGAAGCAGTCTGTACAGAATGCCGCGTACGAACAGAAGGATCCTATCCTTATATATAAGGGCGAAAGTTTCAACCTGTTCATCACGATGCTTGAAAATCTGAGCAATGATGTCCTTGCATTCCTGCTGAGGGCGCAGATATACCTCAGGCAGGACCAGCAGCCCGAACAGGTGGCTTCTCAGGCACAGGAGAAACATTCTGATATGAGCAGGATGCAGATGAGCCGCTCCGACCTGTTGACGAACAGCGCCGAGCCCAGGTCCAACGCGCCGGTGCATATCGAGAAGAAGGTCGGAAGAAACGATCCCTGCCCCTGCGGCAGCGGCAAGAAATTCAAGAACTGTCACGGAAAGGATTTGTAATCCAACTTCAAGCGACAACTTGTAACGGATTAAACAGCTTCTAAATTGAATTGTAAATGAAATACGATGTTGTTGTAATAGGTGCCGGTCCGGGTGGATATGTCGCCGCTGTAAAGGCCGCCGGATATGGAATGTCGGTGGCGGTGGTTGAACGTGATGCACTCGGGGGTGTATGCCTCAATTGGGGCTGCATTCCCACAAAGGCACTGCTCAAGAGCGCGCAGGCAATCCATTATGCATCGAGAGCCGCAGAGTTCGGCTTTTCAGTAGGAGAGGTGATTCCGGATATCCGGAAGATTGTGGAACGCAGCCGCGGAGTGGCATCCACGATGAACAAGGGAATCGAATATCTTTTCAAGAAAAACAACGTTACCCTTGTTCACGGAAATGCAAGACTCCTGTCCGAAAAGCGGGTGGAGGTCTCCGGCCCCGACGGAGTGTCTGTTTTGGAATACGACAATGTCATCATTGCCACCGGTTCCCATCCCGCCGGCCTGCCTTTCGCTCCCATTGACGGGAAGAGAATAATCTCATATCGTCAGGCTCTTGTTCCCGAAACTTTGCCTGCAAGTATGGTTGTCATAGGCTCCGGTGCCATAGGCTCGGAGTTGGCCTTCTTCTACCGCTCTCTCGGCGTGGAAGTTACAATCGTGGAGTTTTTGGACAGGATTCTTCCTCTTGAGGATGATGACGTATGCGCTCAGGTGAGCCGTCAGTTCAGAAAGGCCGGAATGAAAGTGATGACGGGTTCTTCTGTCAAAAAGGTAGATGTGTCAGACGGCTTGTGCAAAGTTTACGTGGATACTCCGAAAGGGGAGCAGACGCTTGATGCGGAGGTCGTCCTTTCCGCGGTCGGGGTAAGACCCAATACTGAGAATCTGGGCCTTGAGGAACTCGGGGTGAAGATGGAAAGGGGAAGGATAATCGTTGACGGAAATTATATGACAGATGTCGCCGGTGTCTATGCGATAGGGGACGTGATTCCGACACCCGCGCTGGCTCACGTGGCTTCCGCCGAAGCCGTGGCCTGTGTGGATGCCATTGCCGGAAAAAAACCGCAACCTGTCGATTATCGCTATGTACCTGCCTGCACGTACATCACGCCGGAGGTGGCTTCCGTTGGAATGACCGAGCGTGCCGCCAAGGAAAAGGGACTCTCCTACAGGTGCTCCAAGTTCCTTTTTACCGCTTCCGGAAGGGCCGCCGCGGCCGGTGCCAGAGACGGTTTTGTCAAACTTGTGGTGGAGGAGGGCAGTGACCGCATCCTCGGGGTTCACATTGTAGGTGACAATGCATCCGAAATGATAGGAGGTATGGTGATAGCGTGCCGTCACGGTGTGACCGCTTCTGAACTTGCAAAGACAATTTTCCCCCACCCGACAATGAGTGAGGGAATTATGGAAGCCGCCGACATCGCGTCAATGTGACGCATGCGTTTCAGATTCTTTCCTTGATATTGTATTTGTTTCTGTCCTGACTGTTTCTTGACACTAGTTCTGCAAGGAACCCTGTCAGGAAGAGTTGTACTCCGATTATCACGGCCAGCAGGGCAAGATAGAACAGGGGCTGGTCCGTGACGGCTCTGAATATGTGTCCGTTTGCCTGTGCGACAAGTTTCTTGACAATCAGATAGATTGTTATTATGATACCGGTGAGGAACATCAGAGCTCCGCCGCCGCCGAACAGATACATAGGCTTCTTCCCGAATCTCTGAAGAAACCAGATGGAGAGCAGGTCGAGGAATCCGTGTATGAATCTGTCGATTCCGAATTTGCTTTTGCCGTACTTCCTGGCCTGATGGAGGACAACCTTTTCACCGATGTTTCCGAAGCCGGCATTCTTGGCGAGGTAGGGGATGAAGCGGTGCATCTCTCCATAGACTTCGATGTGCTTGACCACATCTTTCCTGTAAGCTTTCAGGCCGCAGTTCATGTCGTGCAGCTTTATCCCTGTCACTCTTCTGGCCGTAGCATTGTATAACTTGGATGGGAGGTTCTTCGTCGCAACGTTGTCATAACGTTTCTTCTTCCAGCCGGATACAAGGTCGTAGCCGTCTTCGCGGATCATTCTGACCATTTCCGGAATCTCTTCCGGGTTGTCCTGCAAGTCAGCGTCCATAGTGATTACAATCTCGCCGCAGGCCGCTTCAAAGCCGCAATACAGAGCCGCGGACTTGCCATAATTGCGGCGGAACCGGATTGCACGTATCATGTCGTACTGACCTTTCAGCTCGTTGATTACTCTCCACGAGCCGTCCGTGCTGCCGTCATCCACCATTATTATCTCGAAACTGAATTCTTTCGGAGTCAGAGCGGAGTCAATCCATCGCACCAGTTCGGGAAGGGATTCCTCTTCGTTGAAGAGAGAAATCACGATGGAAAGATCCGGATTACTGTTGTTCTCCATTGAGTTCCTCATTTGTGAAAACGTCTTTTGCACCATTGGACTTTTTTGCAAGAATAGCACTGAAAATCAATCCGAGGAAGGTGTACCACAGAAAAGTGACTACACAGGACAACTGGGCGAAATTATCTTCGAGCTTCAGCAGGGCGTCACTGACTTCATCGGGAATATTGTTTCCGGTTGAAGCGAGTGATGCAACCACCGTATCGATAGTCTCCGTAATCTTTTCCGGGCAGATGTACTGGTACAGCACGAAACTGAAAACTCCGCAGAGAAGTGCGGAACAGAAACTTGTTGCGAATCCGAATTTGAATGCGGATGAATCCTCGTTCCTTTTCTTGTAGCCGAGCATGAAATATCTCAACAGCCAGATGGTGAAGACAAGTTTGGCAAGCCACAGAATCATCTGCAGAATGGATGAGGGTACGAAAGCGTCAATTGCGGTGACAACGATTGTTACAAGGGCCAGAAAAATGCCGTCAATGCCGGCTTCACCCCATAATGTGTTACTTTTCATAATATTACAGGACTGATTTTGTCTTTTTCAGTGCAAATATATCAATTTATTGTTAAATTTGCGATTTATTGCAATCCGGCTTTGTATGTCGGTTTAAATTAAAGGTATTATGATCAAAATTACTTTTCCAGACGGTGCTGTAAAGGAATACCAGGAAGGTATTTCAGCATATCAGATTGCAGAGAGCCTCAGCCCCAGACTGGCTGACGATGTTTTGTCTTCATCGGTGAACGGCAAAATCTACGATCTGGACCGCCCTATCAACGCAGATTCCACTCTCAAACTTCACAAATGGGATGACCCCGAGGCGAAGGAAACATTCTGGCATTCTTCATCCCACCTTATGGCAGAGGCCATCAAGGCTCTGTATCCGAACGTGAAATTCGGAATCGGCCCCGCTATAGAAAACGGGTTTTATTATGACATCGACCTTGAAGGCAAGCAGCTTGTCGAAGCCGACCTGAAGGCCATCGAGGACAAGATGTTGGAGTTCGCACGTTCCAAGGAGAAATTCGTGCGTCAGGATGTTTCAAAGGCCGAGGCTCTTGAGGTTTTCTCTGAAAAAGGGGAGACTTTCAAATGCGAACTTATAAATGACCTGCAGGACGGTACCATTTCATTCTATACAAACGGCTCTTTCACAGACCTTTGCCGCGGACCCCATTTGAGGGACACCTCCGCAATCAAGGCTGTCAAACTGCTCTCGATAGCGGGAGCTTATTGGAGGGGAGATGAACACAACAAACAGCTCACCCGCATCTATGGAATCACCTTCCCCAAGAAGAGTATGCTTGATGAATATCTGCAGATGCTGGAGGAGGCCAAGAAGCGTGACCACCGCAAGATAGGGAAGGAGATGGAACTTTTCGCCTTTTCACAGAGAGTCGGTATGGGACTTCCTCTCTGGCTGCCCAAGGGAACTGACCTCAGGATGCGGCTTGAGAATTTCCTCCGCAAGGTTCAGAAACGTTACGGATATGTTCAGGTAATCACTCCGCATATCGGTCAGAAGGATTTATACGTGACTTCAGGTCACTGGGCCAAATATGGGGCCGACTCTTTCCGCCCCATCAGCACCCCGCAGGAAGGTGAAGAGTACCTTCTCAAACCTATGAACTGCCCTCATCACTGCGAGATATACAGGTTGAAACCCCGCTCATACAGGGATCTTCCCCTGAGACTCGCCGAATTCGGCACCGTCTACCGCTATGAGCAGAGCGGCGAGCTTCACGGACTGACCCGTGTCCGCAGTTTCACTCAGGATGACGCCCACCTTTTCTGCCGTCAGGACCAGATCAAGGAGGAGTTCTGCAAGGTCATAGATATCGTGCTCTACATATTCAAGACTTTGAAGTTCGAGGAATACACCGCACAGATTTCACTCCGTGACCCCGATAACAAAACCAAATACATCGGTTCCGATGAAAACTGGGCGAAAGCGGAGGCCGCTATCGTCGAGGCTGCAAAGGAAAAGGGGTTGCCCACCGTCGTGGAGTTGGGAGAGGCTGCTTTCTATGGTCCGAAGCTTGACTTTATGGTGAAGGATGCGCTTGGAAGAAGCTGGCAGCTCGGTACCATTCAGGTCGACTACAACCTTCCGGAGCGTTTTGACCTGGAGTACATCGGGTCTGACGACAAGAAGCACAGGCCGGTGATGATTCACAGGGCTCCGTTCGGCTCTATGGAGCGTTTTGTCGCTGTACTTCTTGAACACACCGCAGGAAGACTGCCCCTCTGGCTGATTCCTGAACAGTGCATTGTTCTGCCAATCAGTGAAAAATTCAACGATTATGCGAAAAAAGTTTGCGAATTGCTTAATAATTACGAAATTCGCGCGTTTATTGACGACCGTAACGAAACTATCGGCAAGAGAATCCGTGAAAACGAGCTCAAGCATACGCCTTATATTTTGGTCGTAGGCGAGAAGGAAGAGTCAGCCGGTTCTGTTTCAATCAGGAAACAGGGCGGCGAATCTCTCGGATCAATGACGGTGGAAGAGTTCAGTCAGTTCATTAAACAGGAAGTTAAAAAAGAATTGGAATAACTTAATTTAGGAGGACACAGCAATAGCTACCAATTACAGGCCACCGAAACCGAGACCGCAGGCTCCGCGCCAGCCCGATCAGAGATTGCCTCAGAACAGGAAGGACAAGGAAGACGCACTGCGTATCAACAACCGCATCACCGCTCCGAAAGTGAGGGTGGTGGGTGACAATGTGCCCGAGCAGGGCATCTATCCTCTCTCTCAGGCTCTCAAGATGGCTGAGAATCTTGAACTTGACCTTGTCGAAATCGCTCCTAACAGCGATCCGCCGGTGTGCAAGATAATTGACTATCAGAAGTTCCTCTATCAGCAGAAAAAGAAGGCCAAGGAGCAGAAAGCCAATGCCTCCAAGATTGTCATCAAGGAAATTCGCTTCGGGCCTCAGACCGATGAGCACGACTTCCAGTTCAAACTCAACCACGCGAAGAGTTTCCTTCAGGAAGGGTCAAAGGTCAAGGCTTACGTCTTCTTCCGCGGCAGGTCCATCCTTTTTGCGGACCAGGGGGAGAAGCTTCTTCTGAGGTTCGCTCTCGAACTCGAGGAATTCGGCAAAGCCGAACAGCTTCCCAAGCTTGAAGGCAAGAAGATGCTGATGATGATTGCACCTATTAGGAAAAAGTAACTTTTAACCAATAACTAAATTATTAATTATGCCAAAATTGAAGACCAACTCCGGTTCAAAGAAGCGTTTCACGCTCACCGGTTCTGGAAAAGTGAAGAGAAAACACGCTTACAAAAGCCACATTCTCACAAAGAAAACCAAGAAGCAGAAGAGAAACCTCACTCACGTAGCAATGATTGAGAAGGTTGACCTCAAGAGAGTAAAAGCTTTGCTGGTAAAGTAAAATCAATGTCTAACCCGGATATTCAGCCGGCAAGTCCCTGCGAGACAGGGCGCTGATATCCAAAAACAAATGAATTATGCCAAGATCGGTAAATCACGTAGCTTCAAGAGCACGTCGCAAGAAGATTCTGAAAGAAACCCGCGGTAACTTCCTTTCAAGGAAGAATGTCTGGACCGTTGCCAAGAACACCTATGAAAAAGGTTTGACATACGCATATCGCGACCGCAAGACCAAAAAACGCAATTTCCGCGCACTTTGGATCACCCGTATCAATGCCGCAGCACGCCAGCACGGCCTGAACTACTCTCAGTTCATGGGTAAACTGGCCGCTCAGAACGTCGGATTGAACCGCAAAGTCCTCGCTGACCTTGCAATGAACAATCCTCAGGCATTCGAGGCTATCGTCAATTCAGTAAAATAGTCTGACAGGATTTGAAATTCAAGGAACTATACGGAAACAGGAAAGTCCGGTTCGGTTTCTGGGCCGTGCTTTATCTCCTGTGGATTCTGTGGATGGGGAACTGGTGGTGGCTTCTCGGTCTGCCGGTCATCTATGAGATGACGGTGACTCAGAAGTTCAAGGCCTGGCTCTACAGAGACGGAAAGGAAAAGAACCATACCCGGAACGTGATTCTGGGATGGGTCGACGCGATTGCATTTGCTGTCGTTGTCGTCTCTTTCATCAACGTCTTCTTCTTCCAGTCCTTCAAGATTCCCTCTTCCTCAATGGAAAGTTCCTTGATGACAGGTGACTATCTGTTCGTCAGCAAGGTTGCCTACGGGCCCAAGATGCCTCAGACTCCGTTGTCAGTTCCTTTCGTGCACAACACGCTCCCGTTTTCAGGAAAGGAGAGCTATTCGACCGCTCTCCAGTACAAATACCGCAGGATTGCGGGAAAAGGCGGGGTTAAGCGTGACGACTATGTTGTTTTCTCTTTTCCCCACGGGGACACAGTCCTTTCAAAGGCTCCGGCGGAAGACTACTATGCACACGTAAGGATCAACGGTCGTGAGAGCACTCTCAGGAACTACGGACCTGTCAAGGTACGTCCCGTGGACAAGAAAGACCATTATGTCAAGAGGTGCGTCGCCGTTGCAGGCGATACGCTCCTTGTGGCGGACGGAAAAGTCTATGTGAATGGAATTCAGCAGGAAAGTTATCCCGGTATCCAGAATACCTTCAGGGTTGTGACCAATGGTACTCCCATAAATCCGAACCTGTTCAGGGAAATCGGCGTCAACATATCAGAAATATGGTATGACGCCAATCTCCCGGGATATCCCGCCTTGCCTCTTACCGACAGTCAGCTTGGGAGAGTGAAGGAGTTGTCCAGCGTGGTTTCGACGGAAGAGAATATAGAGAAGTTTCCCGTCAATTTTTCAGACTCGGAGGAGATGCTTTTCCCGTTTGTCAAGACAGGATGGACCCGTGACAATTACGGTCCCCTGTGGATTCCGGCGAAAGGTGTCACCGTCAGGTTGGAATGCGGAAATATTCCTCTGTATCGCAGAATCATCGAAACATACGAAGGCAATACATTTGAAGAGAAGGACGGCGGATACCTCATCAACGGGGTTCCTTCCGACACCTACACCTTCAAGATGGATTACTACTTCATGATGGGCGATAACCGTCACAATTCCCTTGATTCAAGGTATTGGGGATTCGTTCCCGAAGATCATATAGTGGGAAGGCCCTCCGTTATATGGTGGTCATCCGATTCAAACTATGGTTTTCCCCGGAACATACGCTGGCGCAGATTGCTGAAGATACTATAAATCAGGCTGGAAAATTTGGTTTTTTAAATAAAAATCAAGATATTTGCGGCCACTTTTGAAATAATATAAAAGTTAATATACAATGGCACGAGTTTGTCAAGTTACAGGAAAGAAAAGGATGATTGGAAACAACGTTTCCCACTCCAAAAGACGCACTAAACGCGAGTTCGCTCCCAACCTGAAGAACAAGAAGTTCTGGTCAGAGGAGGAACAGAGGTTCATTACTCTGAAGGTTTCTTGCAGAGGTATGAAGACTATCTACAAGAATGGTCTCGCCGAAACTTTGAAGAAATCAAAGGAACAGGGATTGATTAACATCGTTTAATTTTTACGACTATGGCTAAAAAAGGTAAAGGCAACAGGGTTCAGGTTATATTGGAGTGCACTGAACAGCGTGAAAGTGGCGTACCCGGAATTTCCCGTTACATCACCACAAAGAATAAAAAGAATACAAGCGAGCGTATGGAACTCAAGAAATACAATCCTTTCCTGAAGAAATACACCGTTCACAAAGAAATCAAATAACTTAACTTTATTATACTATGGCAAAGAAAGCGGTTGCAACCTTCAGTGGCGACAAGTCAGCCCTCAGAAACGTTGTAAAATGCATCAAGATGGTCAAATCAGACCGCACCGGAGCTTATATGTTCCAGGAAGAGTTTGTACCTACCGACGAAGTTGCGAATTACTTCAAGAAATAATAAAGTAGGTTAATCCTTAACAGAGGCCGGCTGATAAGTCGGCCTCTGTCTTTTAATCCTATCAGCCTTCAGACTGATAAGCATACAAATATTTTGCGGTTTTAAAAAAAATTTGTATTATTGAACTTGCTTAGCTAGCCCGGCATCCATTCTTTTCGGAAATGATCCAACTGGATTTGCTCTGGGAACTGGTTGCAGGGTTGGGTGGGCAAGAGTAATACTCCTAATGGCGGCAATGCATATCTCGGTTGATTTAGACGTGAGTCCCCTTCTGTCTGGGGGGGGGTATTTAAGTGCCTGCCAATCAGTAATTTAGCGTATCAAACTTCCGTTAACGTCTTGAGTCCTCAAGTATTGGAGTCAGGATGGAGACACTTATTTTCTATATGAATATGAACATGAACAAAAACAATTCAATTGACGAAGGCTGTGCGAAGACCTCGTATATTTCACCAGAGGTGAAAATGTTTGAGTTGACAACCAGAAATGCGATTCTTTCTGCATCAAATCCTGGAAGTACGGGTGAAGACGTTACTCCTCAATATCCTTCCAGTTGGTAAAAAGCAATGACAATAATCTAATTTTCAATCAATATTATTATGAAGAAGATAATTTTTGTAGCAGCTGTTGCCCTGGCCCTTTGCTCCTGTGCGAAAACAGAACTTACAGGAGTCGAGGCGGGCGAGATGATTATCGGAGCTTCGATGGAAGCTTACTCTCCCGGCACAAAGGCGGCTCTTGCCGATGCCGGCAGTTTCACCTGGCAGACAGGTGATGCCATTGGTGTCGCAACCAGTAACGGTTATGCTGATTTCATTTTAAAAACCGGTGCCGAAACCAACTCCGCAACCTTCAGTGCAATTTATTCCGGTACTCTTGGCAATTATGCCGTTTATCCGGCAGACATTTTCGTTTCTGATTCGAAAATTACTATTCCTACATCACGTGATTGGTCGGATGGCAATACAAATTGCTCGATGTTTGGAAATCTGTCTTCGGGTAATGTGGCTTTCAAACATCTGGGAGGTGTAGTCAAGGTCACACTCAACGGTGTTCCTGCCGATGCGAAGAAATTTGTGTTCTCTACTCCGGGAAAAAAGATTACGGGAGAATTTGTTCTCAATACCGGAACAGGAACCGATACCGAAAAGTACATTGAAACAGCCGACGACAACGATAACGCCAATTCATCATATACTCTGAGCTTTACTCTGTATCAGGCTCAGAATATGGCATTTTACATCCCCGTCCCTTGCGGAACATATCCTAAGTTCGCTTTCAAGGTCCTGGGTGCTGAAGATGCCGTATTGAATGAATTTGAAGGCAGCAGCCAGCAGGTAGTTAACCGGAAGGATATTCTGATAATGCCGACTCTTACGATAGGCACCATCACGGGTAGCGGAGACGATGCGGAGAAAGGTGCCATATCAAAGACTGTCCCTGCCGGAACAAAAGGCAACTACCGTCTGCCTGCAGCTGAGAAAGTAATACTGAATTTCGAAGGAGTGGAGGAACCTGGCGATGATGTTATTAACCTTGTTTATGACGGAGATTCTCAGCTGCCTTCCAAACTTTGGCTTAGGGTTGCTTCTGGCAAAAAAGTGAATGTAAGCGGTAATCTTCAACATACGACCGTTGTGTTCGATCAGGGTGTAATGTATAATGCTAATTTTAAGACTGCACAAAACACTTTCAAAATCATTGCTCCTGCGAGAATCGAGGAAAAACTTACGGTCAAGGGTGGAAACGTAGAAATCTCCGGACCGATCGATGGTGGTGCCGACAATGTCAAGGCTATCGAAATCGTTGCTAATGCAACTGCGGACAACTCTTCCGCTCCCGTCCAGATTACCCTTGAGAATCAGGCCAAGGTAGGAATTCCGGAACAAGGTGGTGAAGGTGGTATCACAACTAGCGCCAACGTTGTCATAGTAAACAATACTGATGCTGAGGTGAATGTTGCTGTTCCGGAAGATGCTCCGGAAACCGTTCAAGTAGCTTCTGCCGGAACAGGTACTGGAGAAGTTATGAAAGACGGAGAAAAAGTTACCACCAAACCCGCAGCCGCAATCGGCACCCAGAATTTCATTACACTGAGTGATGCAATTAATGCTGCTCAGGCTGGCCAGACCATCACTCTAATCAATGATGTTGAACTTTCAGAACCTGTCGTGACAGACAAGACCTTCACTCTTACGCTGAATGCCAATATCTCTCCTGTATCAACTTGGGAAGGCGGCGGTTACAAAGATGGTGTCATCATTATAAAGCGTGGTGGCAACCTCACAATTAACGGCTCAGGCAAGATTTTAAATAATGGCGTTGAAAAGGCTTATGCCGCTGTGAAGATGACGCAAAAAGATGAACCTGACGGTGTTGCAGCAAAACTCACCGTTGACGGCAACGTTACCCTTGAAGGATATTACTATGGTATCGTGGGCGGTGGTAATCGTCACAACACTGAAATTACAATCAACGGCGGTACCATCAAGGGTAATAATGCAACAGATTGTCAGGGTATCTATCATCCTCAGGATGGTAAACTGACTGTCAATGGCGGTACGATTTCAGGATACAACTCCGCTATTGAGCTTCGTGGTGGTACATTTGTAATCAACGGTGGTACTCTCACCTGCACTGCTTCTCCTCTTGAGGTTGACCCTAATGGCAGTGGCTCTACCACCAAGGGCGCAGCTCTTGCAATTGCCCAGCACACCACAAAGAAGGATATCAATGTGACTGTAAACGGAGGTACCCTTAAGGGCTATAAGGCAATCGCAATTAAAGACATACAGAGTAATGGTACTGACAATGTGAATGTTACCTATAAGGCAGGTACGCTCGACGGTGGCATCACCCTCGGTCACGGTACATTCAATCTGGCCGGCAACCTTGCAGTTAAAGAGCCCGTTAAGGTTATCGGCAAGACTACCCTTGATCTTGGCACTTCAAAGCTTTCTGCAGCTGAGGGTTTTACTCGTCCATCAGCAGGTGTAATCATCATCAACCGTAAAGGTGATCTCACTGTGAAAGGTACTACAGGATCCATCGAGTCAGATGGTAATGTTTATTCAGTTGTGACTCTGACAGAAAAGGATGTTGACACAGGCGATACTTCCAATCCGGCTAAACTTACAGTTGATAGTGGTTCCCTTATCGGAAGGTATTATGCTATTTCCGGTAACGGTAGTGCCGGTCGTGAAAATACGGCAATTGTCATCAATGGCGGTACCGTTAAGACAGGTGAAGAGGGCGGTGCAGCTATCTATCATCCTCAGAATGGTACTCTTACCATCAACGGCGGAACCATCGAAAGTGCAACGGGTATTTATGTCAAGTCAGGCAGCGTTACAACAGAAGTAGCCGGAGGTACAATCAAGGGTATTGGCCCGAAGGAAGACTATGAGGCCAGCAGCAGCGGTATGCAATCTACCGGTGATGCCATTGTGTTCGATAATTGCGATTATCCCGGCGGCGCTCCTAATGCTGACATCAAGGGCGGTAACTTCTTTAGCGTCAACGCAAAGGCTGTCGGAAGCTACGCGAAGACCGGTAAAGATCCTATCACCGGCTTCATCTCCGGCGGTACCTTCTCATCAGATCCTTCTGCATATGTTGCTCGTGATTACGAAGCAGTTAAATCTGATGATGTATGGACGGTTAAAAACATTGAACTTCCATGGGGGGATGCTGAATACCCTAAGGCTTTTGTTAAAGAGATATCTGAGACTGATTTAGACTTCTCATATTCATTCTATTGCTATAGCGATACGGATATGACAATTGCCGAGAAACTGATAGATGAATCTCACATGATTATTTTTAGTGGAAATCTTCCCGATAAGTGGAATGAGCTGGATCAGACTCAGCAAGGACGCGTAAACACAATACTTAGTCAGGTAAATGATTATAGCGGATGGAATGCAGACTTCGAGGTCTCTTTTGATAAACCTGTAGCTGCAAATACCGTAGCTTTGTGTGGTCAGTATTTGAGCTGGGCGGACGGCTGGATCCAATTCGAAATTGAAAAAAGTATGAACTCATCTGATTCATATCGTCCCTTGAAAGATAATGGGTATGTGAGTGTCACTATGACTTATTTTGAAATTCTTACGAAAGTAATCACCTTCAACTGTGGAGCCATAAATAAGTCATATGATAACATTGGAACAACAATGACCGTCCAGCTTCGTCTGTATGAAAATGACGGAAGCAATGGAACCGACGGTGAGACAGGTAAATCCTATTTGATCGGTGAATATAAATATACATTCGATAAGGTAAGCAATTAACACAATTTTAACCCTATGAAAGAATACTCCCCTCCAACGGCGACAGAAGTCATACTTGACACCGAATTCGACATCCTGGTCGAGTCGGGGCCAACCGAAACGGGAGGGTTTCCGATAGACGATGTTGAATGATAAAAAAAGCCGTCATCGCAAAAACGCGATGACGGCCTTTTTAGTAATCCTCCGACAAAGTACGTCTTGACGGATTGAGGTAGAACTGTTTAAGATATCTTTTGGAACCGAATCCAGGATGGCATCAGCTACAGGGCCGATGACATTGCAGTCTTGAGATTAAAGTCATAGGCATTCACAGTGATTTCACCCTCATAGAAGTCAACCCGTCGGCGTCCCATCTCCCCAAAGAGATTTTTTTTCAATTTCACTTTTTGTTGCCTCGCGTTTTGTCGAGTTCAAGGCGGGCCAGGTTCATAAGCCTGATAAATTCCGGATCTGAAACTATTTTTGCAAAGCCTATGGATGCTGCCACCGGTAATTATCCTCCCCTCACAGATTTCCAACCCGGCTTTGATGATTTCATTGGAGTGGGAGGCTTACATTTTTGTTTTGGTATAAGAACAAATTCAGGCCATATCCTCACAAGTCCGGACAACGGTGGCGGATTAAAAACACCACCCCTCCGTTCGATGTCCGTTCATTGTCCGTTCTGAAACGTCAGAATAGCGGAGAGAGAACGGCCTTGGTACGAACCTGCTTCGGAGCCTCTGCACCTATCTCAAACTGAAGCAGATACCCAAATCGCTTAAAGGTGCCAACGGAAATGCCAGACTGTGTGACCTATACTCTAAGGCAAGGAGAATCTACAGCAAAGGCTATACTGCACAGGAAATGATTTCTTCTCTGAATTTTTCTCTGATAAGAAACAAGCGCCAATCCTCATTGCTTGAACTCGAGAAGGCTCTTGGTGTAAAACAGACTCCACAATAAATACAAAAGTCTGTCTTTACCCTCAATGAATTATCGCAAGAAAACTTCGTAGTACGTCTGAATCATCCGTCCATACAATTGTAAACGTGCCCATAAACTTAATACATTAAGGTATAGTTATTTACGTGGGCACGCAAGGCTTGTTGCGGATGTAAATTTAAATCTATGATTGAATAAAAATGT
>JAGHTO010000055.1 GCA_018065305.1 Candidatus Cacconaster scatequi
TTACTTGAAAGGACCTAAGCACCCGCGCTTAATAGCGGGAGGGGCCCACAAGCGAAGCGCAGTGGGAGGGTGAGCGAAGCGAAGTCCGACTCAAGTAATAGACAGGAGCCATAAAAGGCCGACAGTTTGATTTAACAGTATAAGAAGTATGACATATATCCACAAAGATTTTTTGCTCGGTAACGACACGGCGCGGGAACTGTATCACAGCAGCGCCGAAGGCCTGCCGATAATCGATTATCATTGCCATCTGTCTCCCGCCCAGATTGCGGAGAACATACAGTTCAAGGACATCACCCAACTGTGGCTGGTGGACGGTCACGCCGGAGACCACTACAAGTGGCGCGCCATGCGCGGAAACGGAGTGGCTGAGGAGTATATCACCGGAGGCCGCTCCTCCTGGGAGAAATTCGAGAAATGGGCAGAGACCGTGCAGTATGCGATGCGCAATCCTTTGTATCACTGGAGCCATCTGGAATTGAGCCGTGTGTTCGGTATCGACAAGGTCCTCAATCCTCAGACCGCCCGCGAGATTTTCGAGGAGTGCAACGCAATGCTTGCCACCCCTGAATTTCGCGGACAGGAACTGATACGCAAGTTCAATGTGGAGACGGTCTGCACCACCGACGACCCTGTGGATGACCTTCGGTATCACGCCCGGATTGCCGCCCATCCTTTCGGAGTGAAGGTCCTTCCGGCCTGGCGCCCCGACAAACTGAACGCCATCGAGAACGTTGAGGGTTTCAAGGCGTATGTCGACAAGCTCTCCGAGGTTTCCGGAGTGGCCATATCAAACTACGACCAGTTGCTTCAGGCATTGCAGGTTCGTCACGACTTCTTCGCCTCAATGGGCTGCAAACTGTCAGACCACGGCCTTGACACCTTCTTCGCCGAGGATTACACGGCATCTGAGATTGATTCCATCTTCAAGGCGGCTCTGTCGGGCAGACGTCCGGACAAGGAGCAGGCGGACAAGTTCCGCAGCGCAATTCTCGTTGACCTTGCAGTGATGGATGCTAAGTCCGGATGGGCGCAGCAGTTCCATATCGGCCCTCTTCGCAACAACAACTCGAAGATGTTCGCCTCAGTCGGCCCCGATACGGGATTCGATGCCATCGGAGACTGGCCCTGCGCTCAGGCGGGACACCGCTTCTTCGACCGCCTCGCAAGCCGCGACGCTCTTGCAAAGACAATTCTGTACAACCTCAATCCCAAGGATACTGAAGTCCTTGCGGTTATGGCATATACCTTCAATGACGGCACGGTTCCCGGCAAGATGCAGCTTGGCAGCGGATGGTGGTTCCTCGATCAGGAGGACGGGATGCGCAAGCAGTTGAACGCGCTGAGCGCCCTCGGACTTCTGAGCCGTTTCGTGGGGATGCTCACCGATTCCCGCAGCTTCATAAGCTATCCCAGACACGAGTACTTCCGCCGCATCCTGTGCAACCTTATCGGTGAGGATGTGGAGAGAGGGGCCCTTCCCGCTTCAGAACTCCCGTTCCTACACAAGATGGTGAAGGATATATCATATTACAACGCTAGGAACTACTTTGATTTCTAAGATATGGCAAAAGTCATCACTTTCGGAGAGATAATGCTCCGTCTCAGTCCCCAGGCTTGCGGCAGGTTCATACAGGCTGGCAGTCTCCGGGTCATTCCCGGAGGGGGAGAGGCAAATGTGGCAGTCAGCCTTGCAAATTACGGACATTCATCCATATATGTAACCAAACTTCCTTCTCACGAAATCGGCCAGATTGCCGTGAATGCGCTGCGCGGATACGGGGTTGACACGGATTCCATCTGCAGGGGCGGAGAGAGAATCGGGTTGTACTATGCAGAGACAGGTTCCTCGATGCGTCCTTCGAAGGTGATATATGACAGAGCTCATTCTGCAATCGCGGAGGCAGTTCCCGAAGATTTCGATTTTGATGCGATAATGGAGGGTGCGGACTGGTTCCATTGGTCCGGAATCACTCCTGCAATCTCCGACAATGCCGCAAAGCTTGTCGAACTTGCCTGCCAGGCCGCAAAGAGGCGCGGAGCGACCGTATCGGTGGATTTGAACTTCCGTAAGAAGTTGTGGAGCAGCCAGAAAGCGATATCGGTGATGACGCCTCTTATGAAATATGTCGATGTTTGTATCGGCAATGAGGAGGATGCCCGGCTGTGTCTGGGATTCCAGCCCGAGGCTGACGTTGAATCAGGCCGTACCGATGCTTCCGGCTATGAGGGAATCTTCCGTCGGATGCAGGAGCAGTTCGGGTTCAGATATGTGGCCTCCACTCTCCGTGAGTCATTCTCCGCGACCTGCAACGGATGGAAGGCGCTCATCTATGACGGCAAGGAGTTTTATCAGAGCAAGCGATATGAGATAAATCCGATAGTGGACCGCGTTGGCGGAGGAGACGCCTTTTCCGCCGGACTGATTCACGGATTGCTAAAGTATGAAGGAAATCAGTCTGCCGCTCTCGAATTCGCGGTTGCGGCTTCCGCATTGAAACAGACAATAGAAGGGGACTTCAATCTTGTCAGCGAGTCGGAGGTTCTCAGCCTGACGGAAGGCAACACGAACGGACGGGTACAAAGATAAAGGAGAGTTTATATGGCGAAATATGACAAACAGCAGGTAATCGGCACTTTGGAGGAGACGGGGATAGTACCCGTATTCTTCAACGGTTCTGTCGAAACATCAAAGAACGTTCTGAAAGCCTGTTATGAAGGCGGTGTCAGGGCGTTCGAATTCACGAACAGGGGAGACTTCGCTCACGAGATTTTCGGGGAACTGGTGAAATATGCCTCCGAAAACCTTCCCGGAATGATTCTGGGGGCGGGTTCCGTTGTGGACCCGGGTACAGCATCCCTGTTCCTTCAATTGGGCGCGAATTTCATCGTGGGCCCGCTCTTCAACGTTGAGGTGGCGAAGGTCTGCAACCGCCGGCAGGTTCTCTACTGTCCGGGATGTGCCTCCCCGACTGAAATAGGGAATGCCCAGGAAGCGGGCTGCGAGGTCTGCAAGGTCTTCCCCGGTGAGGTTCTCGGCCCCTCTTTCGTCAAGTCGGTCAAGGCGCCGATGCCCTGGAGCAGACTGATGATAACGGGCGGTGTAAAGCCCGAAAAGGATAATCTCTCCGCCTGGTTCAAGGCGGGGGCATCCTGCGTCGGAATGGGGTCCAATCTCTTCCCGAAGGATGCGATCGAGTCCGAAGACTGGGGCAGAATAACGTCCCTTTGCTCTCAATCAATTGATATAGTGAAACAAATAAAGAAATAAGATATGACAACACAAGCAAAACTTATGTCAAACTGGAGATGGTGGCTTTGCTCGCTGCTGTTTGTGGCCACCACCATCAATTACCTTGACCGTCAGGTCCTTTCTCTTACATACGAGGAATTCATCAAGCCGCAGTTCCACTGGACTGACGCCGATTACGGCACAATCACCAGCTTCTTCTCCATCTTCTATGCAATCGCCTGTCTTTTTGCAGGCAAGTTCGTCGACTGGATGGGGACGAAGAAGGGCTATCTGATTGCAATCGGGGTATGGTCGTTCGGCGCCTGCCTTCACGCCCTCTGCGGAGTGGCAACTGCCAATATGGTTGACGGTGTGGGCAGTGTGGCTGCTATGAAGGCTCTTGAGACCGGCAGCAACGCCGCTCTTGCAGTAGCGACGACTTCCGTCTATCTGTTCCTTCTTTGCCGTGGCATTCTTGCCCTCGGTGAATCGGGGAACTTCCCGGCGGCGGTCAAGATAACTGCCGAGTATTTCCCGAAGAAAGACAGGGCTTTCGCCACTTCAATCTTCAATGCCGGAGCATCCGTGGGCGCCCTTGCAGCACCCCTTATGATTCCGCCTCTTGCTGTGAAACTGGGATGGGAGATGGCTTTCATCATTATCGGTGCCCTCGGATTCGTATGGATGTTCTTATGGCAGTTTATGTATGAAAAGCCGGAGAAGAGCAAGCACGTTAATGCCGCCGAGCTGGAGTATATCCACGAGGATGACGCCGCTGAGGCTGCGGAGAAGGCTGAGGCCGCCGCTTCCGAGGAGAAGCCGATACCGATGCTCAAGTGTTTCACCTATCGTCAGACCTGGTCGTTCATCATCGGCAAATTCTTCACCGACGGCGTATGGTGGTTCTTCCTTTTCTGGGCGCCCTCTTATTTCAGCAACCAGTTCCACGCGCCTGCAACCTCTTTCCTCGGTCAGTCGCTGATATTCACGTTGTATGTGATTGTCACAGTGATTTCAATATTCGGCGGATATCTGCCCAGAATATTCGTTGACAAGAAAGGGATGCATCCCTATCACGGGCGTATGCTGGCGATGCTGATGTTTGCGGTTCTCCCTATCGCATCCCTGCTGGCTCAGCCTCTCGGTATGCATTTCGAGAATCCCTGGTGGGTGGCGATTCTCATCGGAATCGCAGCTGCGGGACATCAGGCCTGGAGCGCAAATATCTTCTCCACCGTGGGCGATATGTTCCCCAAGAGCACGATTGCAACCGTCACGGGAATCGGTGCGATGGCCGGTGGAGTAGGGTCTATGATTATTCAGAAAATCGCGGGCAACCTATTCACGTATGCGGAGCAAGCCGGTTCGGCTTTCACCTTTATGGGCTTCGAGGGCAAGGCGGCAGGATACTATGTGATATTCTGTTTTTGCGGCGTGGCCTATCTGATTGCCTGGTGCATAATGAAGATGCTGGTCCCGAAGTACAAGCCTATTGTTCAGTAGCGTCGGGTTCCACCATACTTCCGTAGTAGGATATTCCGCTGCGTCTTGAGCAGTTGCACTGAACCTGAACGGTTCCGTTGTTGTAGAACGTGACGTTGAAGTCCACGTGCTCGTTGCCGGAGGTGTGCGCCTTGAACATCCAGACATAGACGCCCTTTTTGGCTTTCTTGTAGTTTTCCTTGATTTCTATCTCGCAGTCTTCGAAGCGGAGTCCGGCCTCGTCGGTGTTGATGATGGCCGTATCGGAGCGCCCGAAATAGGGGAGGTCGGCGTTCAGTTTGCCGTCGCGGATGCAGATTCTGTATCCGTCGATTGACGGGAACCCGGCCATTGAGACAGGACTGATGTAGTTGATTTCCATTGTAAGACTGTGGGAGTCCAATGCCTTTTGTGTCAGTTCGGACACAGCATCGTCCTTTGCGGCAACGGTGGCCGCGGCCATCATTGTCAGTATGGCAGTTATGAGCTTGATTGCTTTCATTTTCATAAAAAAGAGCCCGAATCAGCTTCAGGCTCATCTTGGAATTTGCTTTGAATTGATTATTTCACGCGCTCGCCGTATGAACGGTCGGTGGTGTTGACCCTGATTTTCTCGCCTTCGTTGATGAAGAGGGGAACCATAATGACAGCGCCGGTCTCGAGAGTGGCCTCCTTCAATGCGCTTGTGGTGGCTGTGTCGCCCTTGACAGCGGGTTCGGTGTAAGTCACTTCGAGCTCAACGTATGTGGGGAGTTCGCAGGTGAGGCAACGCTCGTCGTCACCGTCTACCTTGAAGACCATCTCCACAACTTGACCTTCCTTCATAAGGTCTGAGTTTTCGACGACGTCCTTGGGTAGCTGAATCTGGTCGTAGGTTTCGGTGTTCATAAAGTTGAACCCGTCTTCTTCACCGTAGAGGAACTGATATTCACGATGTTCCACCGTGATTGTGTCGATTTTTGCACCGGCTGTGAAGGTGTTTTCCAGAATACGCCCGTTTTCAAGGTTGCGGAGTTTAGTCTTTACGAAGGCGGGGCCCTTTCCGGGTTTTACGTGCTGGAACCATACGATTGAGCAGGGCTTTCCGTTGAAATCGATGTAAAGACCGTTTTTGAAATCAGCTGTTGTTGCCATAAAATATGTTTGTAAAATTGAATTATTGTTCCGTTATGTCACGCAAATATACAAAAATTTCTTCCAATTGCCATTTCGGGGTGGAAGTTGCTCCGCAGATACCTACGTTGTCCCCGTCCCTGAATACGGAAATGTCTATCTGTGAGACATTTTCAATCCGGTAACATCTTGGGTTCACGCTGCTGCACAGGTCGAAAAGCACTTTACCGTTGGAACTTTCGCGCCCGCTGACGAAAACCACGGCGCTATGGTCCGCGGCAAACTGCCGGAGGTGTTCGTACCTTTGCGAAACCTGTTTGCAGATGGTGTCGAATACTTCCACCTGAGTGCCGCTCTTGCGGATGAAATCTGCAACCTCCGCATATTCCGCCGCCCCTTTCGTGGTTTGGGAGAACAGAGCGACGGGACGGGTGAAATCAATCTTCCGTGCAGCGGTTTCGATGCTGTCCACGACTATGGCTCCGCCATCCGTCTGCCCTACAAGACCGTTTACCTCCGCGTGGCCCGTCTTTCCGAAAATCACCACCTGACCTCCCTGAGGCGCAATCCGGTGATATACCTCGCGGACCTTTTTCTGTAGCTGCAGGACCACCGGGCAGGTGCAGTCTATGATTTTGAGATTGTTTCTTTCCGCCGTGCGATATGTCCGGGGAGGCTCGCCGTGTGCCCGGATGAGAACAGATTTGTCGTGCAGGGTTTCAAGTTCCTGTGCTGAAATGATTTCCAGCCCCTTGGCCTTGAGCCGCTCCAGCTCGACGGAATTGTGGACTATCGCTCCGAGGGAATAGAATTTCTCCCCCTGGCGGAGATAACTCTCGGCCTTTTCCACAGCTCTGACCACACCGTTGCAGAAGCCGGACCGGGGGTCTATCTCAACGGAGAGCTTCATAAAAGTGAGATGTTGAATTTTTCGCGGAGAATCCCGTCGAGCCAGACCATCTGTTCTTCAACGGTCATATTGCTGTTGTCGAGGACAATTGCGTCTTCAGCCTGTCTGAGGGGGTTCATCGCCCTGTGGGAATCCGTATAGTCCCGTTCCTTGACATTCCTGAGAACATCCTCGAAATTCACCTTCTGCCCGAGTTGCTCCATCTGCAGGACTCTCCGCCTGGCTCTCGTCTCCGCATCGGCCACCATGAATATCTTGAGGTCGGCGTTGGGAAAGACGGCTGTGCCGATGTCGCGCCCGTCCATCACGCATCCCTTGCCTCCGATACGGTGCAGCTCCGCGTCCACGAAATTTCTCACGAAGGGAAGCGCCGCCACCGGACTGACATTGGAGGCGACGTCCATCTGCCTGATTCTTTCAGACACGTCCCTGTCTCCCAGAAATATCCGGCTGTTCCCATTCTTCGTGTAGAAGGATATTTCGATACGCCCGAGAAGAATCTCCTGCTGAAGGGTGTGCGTGTCGATTTCTCCGTTCCATCCGATGATTCCGTTCTCCAGACCATAGAGAGTCACCGACCTGTACAGCGCTCCGCTGTCAAGGTAGGGAATCCCGAGCCTTGATGCGATCGCCTTTGCGAACGTACCTTTCCCGGTGGACGAATAACCGTCAATCGCTATGATTAATCCTGACATATCCGAGGGCTTTTCATCGTTACAAAAGTATGCAAAAATTAGTTAACTTTGCAATTGATATAAGGCCGAATATGAAAATACTTATTATTGACGATGAAAGGAGTATCAGAAATACTCTGAAAGAGATACTTGAGTTCGAGGGACATACCGTCTCTCTTGCCGAGGACGGGAAACTCGGAGTCGATGCCGCCCTTTCCGAAAGTTTCGATGCAATCTTCTGCGATATAAAGATGCCGGGGATGGATGGAATGGAAGTTCTGGAGACGCTCGCCAAAAGTGAGTGCGAGTCACCGGTCATAATGATTTCCGGCCACGGAGACATAGATACTGCCGTCAAGTGCATCAAGAGCGGGGCCTACGACTTCATCCAGAAGCCTCTTGACCTGAACCGTATCCTGATCACTCTCAAGAATGCGACGGACAAGACGTCCCTCGTCAAGGAGGCGACCATTCTGAAGAAGAAAATACAGGGAAAATACGAGATAGTCGGACAGTCTCCTGCCATCGAACACATAAAGGAAGTGGTGGACAAGGTCGCCGCCACCGATGCAAGAGTCCTGATAATGGGCTCCAACGGTACGGGAAAGGAGCTGGTTGCACGCCGTGTCCACGACAAGAGCCTGAGGGCCGGCGCACCGTTCATCGAGGTGAACTGCGCCGCAATTCCCGGAGAACTGATTGAAAGCGAACTGTTCGGTCACGAAAAAGGTTCCTTCACCTCTGCCATCAAGCAGCACAAGGGAAAGTTCGAGCAGGCTGACGGAGGAACTCTCTTCCTGGATGAAATCGGTGATATGAGCCTGGCCGCCCAGGCCAAGGTTCTGCGTGTCCTTCAGGAGAACAAACTCTCCAGAGTGGGAAGCGACAAGGACATAACCGTGAACGTGAGAGTCGTGGCCGCAACCAACAAGAACCTTACGGATGAGATAGCGAAGGGAAACTTCAGGGAGGACCTCTATCACCGTCTGAGCGTGATAGTGATTCACGTGCCTTCTCTGAAGGAAAGGACTGAGGACATTCCTCTCCTGATGGACCATTTCATCCGTCAGATAAGCAGGGAGGAGGGCCTTCCCGTCAAGAAACTTATGCCTGAGGCGGTCTCCGAGCTGCAGAAACTTCCCTGGACCGGGAATATCCGTGAATTGAGAAATGTGGCTGAGAGGCTTATGATACTCTGTGGCCCGAAGATAACAAAAGAAGACGTAACAGCATACGCAACACCCTCGATATAATGAACTTAGTAGCAATAATAGGACGCCCCAACGTGGGCAAGTCAACCCTTTTCAACCGCCTTGTGGGCATTCGTCAGGCGATAGTGGACGAGACTGCAGGCGTTACCCGTGACCGTCATTACGGACAGTGTGAATGGTGCGGCCACGAATTCTCCGTAGTCGATACCGGAGGATTCACCTCCAACAGCGATGACGTGTTCGAGGGGGAGATTCGGAAGCAGGTGATGATAGCCATCGAGGAATGTGACCTGGTCCTCTTTATGGTCGAGGCGCTGACCGGAATTACGGATTTCGACGCTGAGATTGCCGATATCCTGCGGCGCAGCAGGAAGCCCGTCATCCTTGCAGTGAACAAGGTGGACACCGGGGACAGGGTCTTCGACAGTTACCAGTTCTACAGCCTTGGTCTCGGAGAGCCGTGGTGTATTGCCGCAGCCACCGGCAGCGGTACAGGCGACCTCCTGGACAAGATAGTCGAGATGCTGCCCAAGGAGACGGTGGATGTCTCCGATCCTTTCGAGGGGCTTCCCCGCTATACGATTGTGGGTAAGCCGAACGTTGGCAAATCCTCTCTGACAAACGCGCTTCTGGGTGAAGACCGGAATATTGTGACTCCTGTGGCGGGGACCACTAGAGACTCAATCTCGTCGCATTACAACAAGTTCGGCCACGAATTCGTGATTGTCGACACCGCCGGTCTGCGAAAGAAGACAAAGGTGACCGAAGACCTTGAGTTCTACTCCGTTCTCCGCTCCATTAAGGCGATTGAGAATTCGGACGTATGTATTCTGATGGTCGATGCCACGACAGGAATAGAGGCGCAGGACATGTCCATTTTCAACCTGATAATCCGCAACAGGAAGGGTTGTGTAATTGTGGTCAACAAATGGGACCTCGTCCAGGGCAAGGGGGCGAATACGATGAACGAATATATCAGGGCCATAGAGGCTCGGATAGCGCCTTTCAACGACATTCCGATCATTTTTACCTCCGCCATCGAAAAGCAGAGGATTATGAATGTGATAGAGGCTGCGGAGGAGGTGTACGGCAATTATTCGCGCCGCATCCCCACTTCTCAACTAAATGACGCGATACTGCCTGAAATAGAGAATTATCCCCCGCCCGCATGGAAAGGGAAATACATAAAGATAAAATACGTCACGCAGCTCCCGACCAAGTGGCCGTCATTCGCGTTTTTCTGCAATCTCCCGCAATACATACGCGATCCTTACAAGCGTTTCCTGGAGAACAAGCTGAGGTCACATTTCAGTTTCCGGGGATGCACCGTACAGATTTTCCTCAGGCAGAAATAATGAAAGAGACACTCAACGTGGCGTTGTGCCAGAATGACATTGTCTGGGAGGACGCCAAAGCGACAATTGCGACGCTGGACGCTCCTGTCCGTTCGTTTCTTGAAAAGAACGATGTGGATTTGATTGTATTCCCCGAGACATATTCCGTGGGGTTCAGCATGAATCCGGAGGTTTCGGAAAAGCCGGACGGCGTTTCGGCAAACTGGCTCCGGGCGATATCGGCAGAGTATAAAGTGGCCGTCATAGCTTCCGTCCCCACCGTTGACACCAGTGCGGGGGGAAAGGAGTGCAGGTATAACCGCTGCTGGTTCATCTGCCCCGACGGGACGGAGTACCACTATGACAAGCATCACCTCTTCAACCCTTCGGGTGAAGGAGGCGCGTATACGCCTGGAGAGGAGAGAGTTTGCGTGAATTATTGCGGTTGGAACATCGAATTGAATGTCTGTTATGACCTGCGGTTCCCGGTCTGGAGCCGTAATGCCGGCAACAGATATGAACTGTTGGTAAATATCGCAAACTGGCCCGTAAGCAGAATCAAGGCGGCCTCCTGCCTGATAAAGGCGAGAGCGATAGAGAACAGCGCGTATGCCCTGTTCTGCAATCGTATCGGCAGCGATCCTCTGTGTGAATATGACGGAAGGTCAACCGTGGTGGACTATTTCGGGAACAGAATATGCAAGGGGGTGACAGTCGGAGGGATACGCTTTTATAAGGCGTCTCTCAACGCAGCGGAGATCAGACATTTCCGAGAGAGATTCTCTTCGTGGAAGGATGCCGATGCATTCATTTTAAAGGATATACGAAATGCTAAATAAAGTGTTATTGCTTGGGGATGAGGCTGTTGCGCTTGGCGCAATCAATGCCGGGCTTTCAGGGATATATGCATACCCCGGTACCCCGTCTACCGAAATAACTGAATTCATTCAGGAAAATCCTCTTGCCCGGGAGCGGAATATTCACAGCCGTTGGTCCACCAATGAGAAGACGGCTATGGAGGAGGCTTTGGGAATGTCGTTTGCCGGCAAGAGAGCAATGGTATGTATGAAGCACGTCGGTATGAACGTATGTGCCGATGCCTTTGTCAACAGTGCCATAACCGGAATCAACGGGGGACTGGTGGTCGTGGCCGCCGACGACCCTTCGATGCACTCTTCCCAGAATGAGCAGGACAGCAGGTTCTACGGCAAATTTGCAATGGTTCCTGTCCTGGAACCCTCCAATCAGCAGGAATGTTATGATATGGCCGCGTATGCCTTCGACCTCTCTGAGAGATTGAAACTCCCCGTGCTGATGAGATTGGTGACCAGAGTCGCGCATTCCCGTGCTTCCGTTGTGACGGGACCGCTTAGAAATCAGAACGATCTCTCTCCGGAGAGCGATTCCCGCCATTGGGTACTGCTTCCCGGTATAGCAAGGTGGCAGTATGCATCTTTGGTGGAAAAGCAGACCCTTGTCGCCTCTCTGTCTGAAGAGTCTGCTTTCAACAGATACGAACCGTCATATTCGCGCTTGGGGGTGATTGCCTGCGGAATCGCATACAACTATGTTATGGAGTTGGGTGTGAAGAACGTGTTGAAGGTCTCACAATATCCGCTTCCGGTATCAGCCATTGAAAAGATGGCCCGTGGATGTGACAGAATTCTTGTGGTTGAGGACGGGCAGCCTGTCGTCGAGCAGGAAGTGAAGGCTCTTCTGGGAGCCGGTTTTAAAGTTGAGGGTCGTCTGACGGGCGTTCTGCCTCGTACGGGAGAACTTACTCCGGACAGCGTGGCCGCCGCTCTCGGGCTGAAGTCCGAGCCTGCCTACGCTCCGGCCGAAAACGTAGCCCCCCGCCCTCCACAGTTGTGTAACGGTTGCTCCCACAGGGACGTATATACTGCTCTTGTCAAGGTTCTGGAGGATTATCCTCAGGCAAGGGTGTTCGGAGACATCGGCTGCTATACACTGGGTGCGCTGCCGCCCTTCAAGGCTCTGGACAGCACTGTAGATATGGGCGCCTCCATCACGATGGCCAAAGGTGCCGCCGATGCGGGCATCTACCCTGCGGTTGCAGTAATAGGGGACAGCACCTTCACCCATTCCGGAATGACCGGCCTGCTGGATGCTGTCAACGAGAATGCCGACATTACTGTCATCATATCCGACAACCTGACCACTGCAATGACCGGCGGGCAGGAGAGTGCGGGAACCAGCAAATTTGAAAACATCTGCAAGGGGCTCGGAGTCGATCCTGCGCATCTGAAGGTCGTCCTTCCGATACCCAAGGCGATGGATGAAATAATGGAAGTCATCCGTAAGGAGATAGAATATCACGGAGTCTCCGTAATCATCCCCAGGAGAGAGTGTATGAACACCCTCAACAGGAGATTGCGCAAACAAAAGGCTGGGAAATGAAACTGGATGTAATGCTTGCCGGTGTGGGAGGACAGGGTATCCTCTCCATCGCCACTGTAATAGGGGTAGCGGCCGTTGAGGCCGGAATCTGTCTCAAACAGGCCGAAGCTCACGGTATGAGCCAGAGAGGAGGTGACGTGCAGAGCCATCTGCGCCTTTCAACGGAACCGATTTATTCTGACCTTATTGAGAAGGGCAAGGCTGATATGATAATGGCCCTTGAACCTATGGAAGCCCTCAGATACGTGCAGTATCTCTCTGCGGACGGAATGATAGTGACTTCGTCCGCACCTTTTGTCAATATTCCGGATTATCCTGATTCGGGGAAATTGGAGCGTGAACTCGACTCTTTCCCCAATGTGGTGAAGGCAGACGTGGCAGAACTTTCGGTTCAGGCCGGTGTCCCGAGAAGTTCAAATATGATGCTTCTCGGTATGGCGGCCCCTTTTATGAAGATTCTCTCTCCCGAGGCTCTGCGCAGGGCTGTGTCCGCTTTCTTCGCTCCCAAGGGTGAGGCTGTGGTGGAGGCCAATCTGAAGGCGTTTGATATAGGACTTGAAATGGTTGAGAAATGAAGATATTCAGTGAAGAACTGGTAGAAGAGGCAAGAGTTGCCTGCAACGTCGCTGATCTGACGAAAGCCACGATAGGTGAAACGATACTTCTGGCGGAGTATCTGCAGAAGAAGACGGGAATCCCTTTCATCCGGATGGACCAGGGTTCCCCGAGTCTTCCTCAGAACAGATTCGGAATCGAAGCGGAGAAGGCGGCCCTTGACCGCGGGGTGGGGGCTTTCTATCCTCCGGCGGACGGGATTCCCGAGGTGAAGAGTGCCGCATCGGATTTTGTCAAGGCATTCCTGAACGTGAACGTGAGTGCCAGGTCGTGCGTTCCCTGTACGGGCTCCGTCACAGGTTCGTTTGCCTCTTTCATAGCATGCACGCAGCGTGTGTCTGGAAAGGACAAGGTGCTTTTCATCAATCCCGGTTTTCCGATAATGAACTCCCAGTTGAGGGTGCTCGGAATAGAATGGAAGGAGTTTGACATATACGGATACCGTGGCGAGGCGTTGCGGGACAAGCTGCGCAGTGTGCTTTCCGACGGGGACATAGCGGTGATTTCCTATTCCAGCCCCAACAACCCGGCCTGGATATGTCTTACGGAGGAAGAACTGAAGATAATAGGCGAGGCGGCAACGGAGTTCGACGCCGTGGTGATGGAGGATCTGGCCTATTTCTGTATGGACTACAGACGGGACCTGGGGCATCCGTATGAAGCTCCGTATCTGCCCACGGTAGCCCGTTATACGGACAACTACATACTGATGACCTCGTCCTCGAAGATATTCAGTTACGCTGGCCAGAGGATAGCCTTCATAGCCATAAGCGACGGGTTGTACGACAGGGTGTATCAGCCTCTTGCCGACAGATACCACACTACTGGAGCTTTCGGCCCGACACTGGTGGCGGCGATTCTCTATATGATAACCAGCGGATGCACCGCTTCCACCCAGTACGGCTATGCCGAGATGATGAGACTTGCCTGTGAGGGAAAAATCAATTTCCTGGAGGACGTGAAAGTCTATTCGCAGCGTGCTGCCGCGATGAAGGAAATCTTTTGCCGGAACGGGTTCCATATCGTTTATGACAAGGATGTCGACGAGAAGGTGGGGGACGGATTTTTCTTCTCTCTCGGATACGGGAGGATGACCAGCTCCGAACTTGTCAGGGAATTGCTTTTCTATGGGATAAGCAGCATATCTCTGGCTACTTCCGGAAGTCTGAGGGACGGGGTGCGCGCCTGTACGGCGAGGGTTACCGACGGGATGTACGAACTGCTTGAGGAACGGGTCCGCAACTTCAACGAGGATCACAAGATTTTGTAAATGATATATATATGACAATCCATCAACTATCAATTTTCGTGGAGAACCGGCAGGGGACGCTCATTAAAGTCCTCCATCTTCTGAAGGAGGCCGGTGTCCGGCTGATAGCCTCTACGATAGCCGATACCGTGGAATACGGTATCTACCGCATCATCTGCAGCGAACCGGAACGCGCCTATTCCATCCTCAGGGACAAGGGTATCTCTGTGGCTCTGTCGGATGTCTTTGCAATCGAACTTGACAATCAGGTGGGACGCGTCGCCGATACATTGACCCTCTTCTCCGAGGCGGGAATCAGTATCGCCTATATGTATTCATTCCTTCTCAAGGGCAGGGGAATCCTTGTATTCCGCACCGATGACAGCGACAGGACCTGTGAAGTGATAAGGCAGAACGGCCTGAAGTATATTCCCGAAACCGACCTTTCCAAATTTTAACGGAACGATATGCCAATCTGGAACAGACACAAGGAGTGTATGAGCCTTGACGAGCGCGCCGTTCTTCAGGGCAAGAGGCTTCACAAGATTGTAGACTATGTCTATCACAACACCCCTTTCTACAGGGAAAAGATGCAGTGTGCCGGCATCGAGCCGGATGACATCAAAACCATCGAGGATATAGTCAAACTGCCCTTCACCACCAAGCAGGATTTGAGGGACAACTATCCGTTCGGAATGCAGGCGGCTCCCCAGAGCGAGATTGTCCGAGTCCATGCGTCCACAGGCACAACCGGCAAGCCTACGATTGTCGGCTATACGAGGAAGGACATTTCCGTATGGAGCGAAGCCGTCGCACGGGCGTTCACCTCTTTCGGAGTGACAAGGAACGACCTTTTCTCGGTGGCCTACGGATACGGCCTCTTTACGGGAGGTCTGGGAGTCCACTACGGCCTTGAGAATCTAGGTGCTTCCGTGATACCTACCTCCACGGGCAATACCGAGAAACACGTGAGGCTGCTTGCAGACCTGCACATAACCGGAATAGCGTGTACTCCGTCATACGCGCTGCATCTCGCTGAGGTACTTCGAAAGTCAGGATATAGGCCGGAAGATCTCTCCCTGCGGATCGGCGCATTCGGGGGCGAGCCCTGGACTGAAAATATGCGCCGGGAGGTGGAGTCCCGTCTTGGCTTGAAAGCTTACAACATCTACGGTTTGAGCGAGATAATGGGCCCCGGCGTCAGTTTCGAGTGCGAAATGCAGAACGGCTCCCATATCAGCGACGACCATTTCTATCCGGAACTGATAGACCCCAAGACTCTCCAGCCTGTCGGAGAGGGAATGACGGGAGAACTGGTCTTTACCACCCTTACAAAGGACGGAATGCCGTTGCTCCGGTACCGTACCCGTGACCTGACCACCCTGGACCACACTCCCTGCTCCTGCGGAAGGACAATGTCCCGTATGGGCAGAATTCTCGGTCGAAGTGACGATATGCTCATTATCAGGGGAATAAACGTGTTTCCCAGCCAGATTGAGAGCGTGATACTCGGATTTCCGGAGTTCGAACCTCACTATGTCCTTGTCGTCGACAGGGTTGATAACCTGGACACTCTTCTCGTCCAGGTTGAAGTCCGTCCGGAGTTCTTCACCGATGACGTCAGAACCATCGAGAACCAGCAGAAGAAACTTGCCGATGCAATAAAGAGCGTAATTTCCATATCGGCCGCCGTCCGCGTCCAGTTCCCCGGAACCATAAAGCGGAGCGAGGGCAAGGGGGCTCACATTGTGGATAATAGAAAAATACTGTAAAATATGAAAGACATAACCTGCTTTATCCCTTTCAGGGACGAAAAACAAGTGGCACAGACAGTGTCAAACCTCAAATCACAGGACTCAGTCGCCTCCGTCATCCTGCTCTATGCAGGAGAGGGTGAAGTTCTCGGTTCCATACAGGGATGCCGGGTTCTGAAAGTTCCCGGGTTGGGCAGCACGGAAGCCGTCAGGAAGATGGCGGAATGCTCCCGCACCCGCTACACCCTGATATCTACCAAATACACGACTCTGAGTTTCGTGCTTTTCGCTTTGGAGAGAATGACCTGCCTGATGGAAGATTCCGGTGCGGATATGGTCTATTCCGACCATTTCCACAAGGAAGGCGAGGTCGAGACAGCCGCTCCCGTGATTGACTGTCAGTTCGGCAGCCTGAGGGATGATTTCGATTTCGGCTCGGTCCTGCTTTACCGTACCTGTGCGCTGCAGGATGCAGCCGCCCGTATGGATGCGGACTATGCCTATGCAGGTATGTACGACCTTCGTCTGAAAGTGTCCCAGAAGGGCGCCCTGGAGCATATCAACGAGTATCTCTATTATGACGTCGAGACTGACCTACGGGCCAGTGGCGAGAAACTATTCGACTATGTGGATCCCAAGAACAGGGCGGTCCAGATAGAGATGGAAAAGGCCTGCACGGAGCATCTGAAAGCAATCGGAGGTTATCTTGAACCCAAGTTCAAGAGTGTGGACATTACTGAGGGGGATTTCGAATACGAGGCATCCGTCATCATCCCCTGCCGCAACAGGGTGCGTACCATCGGGGATGCAATCGCTTCCGCTCTGAACCAGAAGACGCAGTATAAATATAACGTGATAGTGGTGGATGACAACTCCACTGACGGCACGGTCGATGTTATCAAGAGTTTCCTGGGTGATGACAAACTGGTCTATATCGCTCAAGACAAGAGCTGGCACGCCATCGGAGGAAACTGGAACGTGGCTCTCCACAACCCCAAGTGCGGACGTTTCGCCATCCAGCTGGACTCCGATGATATGTATTATGACGAGAACACCGTCCAGAAATTCATAGACGCTTTTCATACTCAGGGCTGCGCGATGGTTGTCGGAACTTACAGGATGACCAACTTCGATCTCGAGACACTTCCTCCCGGAATAATAGACCACAGGGAGTGGACTCCTGAGAACGGGCGTAACAATGCCTTGAGAATCAACGGGCTCGGGGCTCCGAGGGGATTCTGGACACCGCTTCTGAGGACATTCAACTTCCCCACCACCAAATATGGCGAGGACTACGCGGTCGGCCTGCGCATCAGCAGGGAGTACCAGATTGGACGCATATATGATGTGGTCTACAACTGCCGCCGATGGGAGGACAATTCCGATGCATTTCTCGACATAGAGAAGGTCAATGCCAACAATCTCTACAAGGACAGGATACGTACCTGGGAATTGAAGGCAAGGGTGGCAATGAATAAAAAATAGAGGATGGAACTGGCGGTAGGTATAGTTTCCCTTGAGAAACTCGCGTTCAAGTTCAGGACGCCTTATACGTTTGGCGGCAAGACCTTTACCGGTCCCGCCACGGCCTGCCTCAAAGAGGGGAAAATCTTCTTTGACGGGGCTCTTTATGATGAAGTGATTTTCCGCCGCCTCGGTGCGAATGCCTCCTTCGAACTGGGAGAGGTGACAATCGGAGTGGATTTCCACTGGAACCGCAGGGAGACCCAGATTTTTCCGGGTGACCTGAAACTGATTGTTGACAATGGCAGGCTCACCGCAATAAATCTGGTTGACATAGAGGATTATCTGGTGAGTGTCATCTCCTCCGAAATGTCGGCCACCTGCTCGCTGAACCTGTTGAAGGCACATTGCATAATATCCCGCTCCTGGGTTATCTCACAGATTGTCAGAAGGGCGGGGGCATCGGATGCGGAAAAGGCCGCCTCTGCCCAGGAAGCGGATGATGACAGCCGGATGATAAAATGGTATGACCGTCAGGATCACGTGAATTTCGACGTTTGTGCGGATGACCATTGCCAGCGCTATTACGGCCTCTCCAGAGCCACGACCCCGACAGTCCGCAAGGCTGTTGAAGAGACCTGCGGTCTGGTTCTCAAATATGACGGAGAAATATGCGACGCCCGGTTTTCCAAATGCTGTGGGGGAGTGATGGAGGAGTTCGGTACCTGCTGGGAACAGAAGGATTACAGCTATCTTCAGAAGAGGAGGGACACTCCTGCGGAGAATGATTTTCCCGACCTGACGGTTGAGGAGAATGCCAGGGAGTGGATTCTTTCATCTCCCGAATCTTTCTGCAACAACACCGACCCTCAGATACTTTCGCAGGTTATGAACGGTTTTGACAGGGAGACGGAGAATTTCTACCGATGGACCGTGGAATATGGCGTTGAGGAACTTTCCGCCCTTGTCCGTGAGCGTTCCGGGGAGGATTATGGAGAAATTCTTGACCTTGTGCCGGTTGCACGCGGCGCTTCCGCCCGTCTCCGCGAACTTAAGATAGTGGGTTCGAAGAAGACGAAGATTATCGGCAAGGAGTTGGAAATACGCCGTACTCTCTCAAAATCACATCTCTACAGTTCAGCTTTCGTGGTTGAAAAGAGGGACGGGAAGTTCATCCTGCACGGAGCCGGATGGGGTCACGGAGTGGGCCTTTGCCAGATAGGCGCCGCAGTGATGGGCGAAAAGGGATATGACTGGAAGCAGATACTGTCACATTATTATCCCGGAAGCACGATAGAAAAATACTAAGAAGCTGTTTTGAAAATGAAAGATATAAAGACAACCGTAAGAAATCCCTGGCTTTGGATTCCAACCCTCTATTTCTTCGAGGGAATACCTTATTTTCTGGTCAACAACATTTCGGTGCTGATGTTCGCGAAATTGGGCGTTC
Organism: Candidatus Cacconaster scatequi; assembly: GCA_018065305.1. Taxonomy (GTDB): domain Bacteria; phylum Bacteroidota; class Bacteroidia; order Bacteroidales; family UBA932; genus Cacconaster; species Cacconaster scatequi. The sequence goes on from JAGHTO010000055.1 coordinate 18,907, forward strand.
CCAACGGGCAGATGGCACTCTTCACCTCACTGCTCTATCTCCCCTGGACTTTCAAGTTCCTCTGGAGCCCCTTCGTGGATATCGTGCGTACGAAAAGATGGTGGATAATCTCGATGCAGGCGGTGATGGCCCTGGCATTCATAGTCCTCGCCCTGACCTTGCCGCATCCGGAGGCGAACCTCGTCAGCGGAGGGCAGACTCCTATGAGCCTGTTCACTTTCACGCTGATACTCTTCATTTTCGCGGCTTTTGCCTCCGCGACGCACGACATAGCGGCTGACGGTTTCTATATGCTTGCACAGAGCCAGAGTTCCCAGGCCGCCTTCGTGGGGGTCCGCAGCACTTTTTACCGCCTTGCCAACGTATTCGGCAACGGCGTCATCGTGGCTGTGGCCGGAATCCTTGAGACTAAGACAGGCAACATACCCCTTTCGTGGCAGATAACGATAGGCGGGACGGCTCTCCTGCTTTTCGTGCTGACTATGTATCACACCTTCGCTGTTCCGCGCCCGAAAGAAGATATGCCGAGGCAGACGTCAGGTGAGTCAGGCAGTGCCGGGCGTATCTTCAGTGAGTTCGGCCGCACCGTGAAGACCTACTTCAGCAAGAACGGAGTCTGGTTGGCGGTGATATTCATGTTGTGCTACCGCCTCCCAGAGGCTCTTGCACTGAAGATGTGCACCCCGTTCCTGGTCGCTTCCCGCGAAGCCGGAGGTCTGGGGATGCAGACTACCCAGGTTGGCCTTGCGTACGGTACTATCGGGGTGATAGCCCTTCTTGCCGGAGGAATCCTCGGAGGTGTCACAGCCTCCCGCGTGGGACTGAAAAAATGTATCTGGTGGATGGCGGCGGCACTGGCCCTGCCCTGCTCGGTATATGTCTATCTTGCTCTCTGCCAGCCTCAGAGTTTTGCTGTCATATCTGCGGCGGTCGCTTTCGACCAGTTCGGATACGGATTCGGTTTCACCGCATATATGCTCTATATGATGTACTTTGCGGAAGGGGAATACAAGACTTCCCACTATGCGTTCTGCACCTGCTTCATGGCTCTCAGTATGATGATTCCCGGTATGTTCGCCGGATATCTCCAGGAAGCCGTGGGATATGCGGGATTCTTCTGGCTGGTGATGGTCTGCTGCATCGCCACTTTTGCGGTAACGGCTGTGGCTTCCCGCAAGATAGACCCTGAATATGGTAAAAAATGATGATATGAAATTGAAACTGCATTTTGGAATATGCTTGCTTCTGGCCTTGTCCGCCGCCGTTGCATCGGCGCAGGTGAAGCCGGGCGTTGAGGTACTCCGCGACCGTGGATTTGCCGGTCTGGAAGGGAAAAGAGTCGGACTTCTCACAAATCCGTCAGGGGTTGACAGAAATCTGCGCTCCACCATCGACATTCTCTACAAGGCTGAAAACGTCAATCTTGTAAAACTCTTCGCCCCCGAACACGGAGTGCGCGGAGATATCTACGCGGGCGGCCACGCCGATGACACCGTTGACGAAGCGACGGGACTGACGGTATATTCCGTCTATGGGAAATACCGCAGCCCGACTCCCCAGATGCTCGAGGGTCTTGACGTTGTGGTGTATGACATTCAGGATGTGGGCACAAGGTCCTACACTTTCATCAGCGCGCTGGGTCTGATGATGAGGGCCTGCGCCGAGCAGGGGATAGAAGTTATGGTCCTCGACCGACCCAATCCTCTGGGAGGTTTGAAAATCGAGGGCAACTATCCCGAAAAGGGGTTCTATTCATACGTGGGCGAGTTCAAGATTCCCTATGTATACGGATTGACTGTCGGAGAACTGGCCCGGCTCATCAATGAGGAGGGATTGAACTGCGGGCAGAAAGGTGACCTTCCTCCATTGAAGTGCAAGCTGACCGTCATCCCGATGGAGGGGTGGAAGCGCTCCATGACATACAATCAGACGGGGCTGCCCTGGATTCTCCCTTCTCCCCAGATTCCATCGCCCGCCGCCGCTCTGGGCTACCCCTGCGCGGGGATAGTGGGGGAGTGCGCGAATTATCTCAACATAGGTGTGGGTTATACGCTTCCCTTCCAGACTTTTGCCGCCGAATGGATTGATGCGGAAAAACTGAAGGCCAGGCTGGAAAGTTACAATCTTCCCGGAACTGTCTGGCGCACGATTCATTACAAGCCTTTCTTCGGGGGTGCGAAGGACAAACTGATACACGGGGTTCAGTTCTTCTTCACGGATTATGAGGCGGCGGAACTGACTACTTTGAACTTTTATGTGATGCAGGCTGTCCACGAACTTTACCCCTCTCACAATCCCTATGCGGGCGGGCCTTATGCGATGGTCGACAAGGTATGCGGGTCTGATTTCGTGCAGAAGACTTTCAGCCGCACCTTCAAGGTGTCCGACATACGGGAGTATTGGTTCAAGGATGTCGAGTCCTTCCGTAAATTGTCCGAAAAGTATTACCTTTATGACTAAAAATCATCATTGAAATGGATAATAATAGAGTTCTGGTGACCGGCGGTATGGGCTATATCGGGTCACATACGGTCGTTGAATTGCAGGAAGCGGGATATGAGGTTCTTATCGTGGACAATCTGTCCAATTCGGAGGCTTCCGTCAAATATGGCATAGAGGCCATAACAGGAAAAAAAGTGGAATTCGAGCAGGTTGACTGCTGCGATTATGATGCTTTGGACAAGGTTTTCGAGCGTTTCGCCCCTCAGTCGGTGATACATTTCGCGGCCAGCAAGGCAGTCGGGGAATCCGTGCAGCAGCCCCTGATGTATTACAGGAACAATCTCAACTCACTGGTCAACATCCTCACCGCAATGAGGAAACACGGCACTGAGAATATCGTCTTCTCTTCATCCTGCACCGTCTACGGGCAGGCGGAGAAACTCCCCGTTACGGAGCAGACTCCCAGGAGGGAGGCCACGTCACCTTACGGCAACACCAAGCATATCTGTGAGGATATCCTCCGTGACAGCGTCGTCGCATACGGCGATTTCAAGGTGATAGCCCTGCGCTATTTCAATCCCATCGGGGCTCATCCTTCCGCCCTGATAGGCGAACTCCCCCGTGGCGTGCCCAACAATCTCATCCCGTTCGTCACCCAGACAGCGGCGGGCATCAGGGAGCAGCTCAGCGTCTTCGGGGATGACTACAACACTCCTGACGGCAGTTGCATTCGCGACTACATCAATGTTGTCGACCTTGCCAAGGCTCATATCGCCGCTCTCGGAAGGATGCGTCAGGGAAAGATGAAAGATTCTTTCGAGGTGTTCAACGTCGGTACCGGCAACGGAGTGTCGACTCTTGAGATTGTGAAGACTTTCGAGAAGGTCAACGGACTGAAACTCAATTACAGGATAGTGGGCCGCCGCGCAGGTGACATAGAAGCCGTTTGGGCAGACCCCTCATACGCCAACAACGAACTGGGATGGAAAGCCGAGGCCACTCTCGAAGATACTCTCCGCTCAGCCTGGAACTGGCAGAAACATCTGAATAATAAATAATCGCCGTTATGGAACAGAAGACGAAACTGCCCGAGAACGCTTACCGCGAATTGAAACCGGGCGAGAAATATGAGCCGTTGCTCGGCCCTGATAAAAATTATCCCGAAGTGACGGCGTGGTCCGTCTCCCTCGGTCTTGTAATGACCGTTATCTTTTCCGCCGCCGCAGCATATCTGGGACTTAAGGTGGGACAGGTTTTCGAAGCCGCGATTCCGATTGCAATCCTTGCAGTTGGGTTTTCCAGCGTATTCAAGAAAAAAGGGGCGTTGGGACAGAACGTGATTATCCAGTCCATCGGAGCCTGCTCCGGGGTTGTGGTGGCCGGAGCCGTGTTCACCCTCCCCGCCATCTATATCCTCGGACTTGACGTGAACTTCGTTCAGATGTTTCTCAGTTCGCTGTTGGGAGGTGTTCTTGGAATATTGTTCCTGATTCCCTTCAGAAAATACTTCGTCAAGGAACAGCACGGGAAATATCCTTTCCCCGAGGCAACTGCCACGACACAGGTGCTGGTCAGCGGCGAAAGCGGTGGGAGCAGTTTCAAGACTCTGCTTGTGGCCGGTCTCATAGGAGGTATCTATGATTTTGTCATTGCGACGTTCGGTGCCTGGGCGGAGACCCTTACAACCACCGTCACCCACGTGGGACAGGTTGTGGCCGACAAGGCGAAGGTCGTTCTGAAAATCAACACGGGAGCGGCAGTCCTCGGTCTGGGCTATATCGTCGGTCTCAAATATGCCTTCATCATCTGTTGCGGCTCCCTGCTTGTCTGGCTTGTGATAATTCCTCTTATGGGGGCGTTCTGCGGAGGTCTTGACATTATGGGAATGAATTTCTCCGACGTGATGGATCAGATGTCGGCGGATGAAATCTTCAAGACATACGCCCGTCAGATAGGTATCGGAGGTATCGCCACGGCCGGCATCATCGGCATTGTCAAATCTTTCGGAGTCATCAAATCCGCAGTTAAACTCGCCGGTACCGAGTTGGGCAGGAAAGGCGGCAATGCTGCCGAAGAGTCAGTCGAGCGCACTCAGCGTGACATCCCGATGAAGAGTGTAGTCTTCGGGGTGATTATAGCGCTTCTGGCAGTCTTCGCATTCTTCGCCTTCGGAGGTGTTGTGAACAGCATCTGGCAGGCTCTTGTCGGACTTCTGATAGTGACGGTGATTGCATTCCTCTTCACGACTGTCGCCGCCAATGCGATAGCGATTGTGGGAACGAACCCTGTCAGCGGTATGACCATCATGACCCTCATCATCACCGCGCTTGTTCTCGTTTCCTGCGGTCTGAGCGGTAATGCCGGAATGGTGGCAGCCCTTCTGATAGGAGGTGTCGTCTGCACGGCTCTCTCAACAGCCGGAGGGTTCATCACTGACCTGAAAATCGGTTACTGGATCGGAACAACCCCTGCAAAGCAGGAGACCTGGAAATTCCTGGGCGTGCTGGTTGCCGCCGCAACTGTGGCCGGAGTTGTCATAATTTTGGACAAGACATACGGGTTTGCCGGTGACAACGCTCTTGTAGCGCCGCAGGCCAATGCTATGGCGGCTGTCATCCAGCCTATGATGGAAGGTGGCGGCGCTCCCTGGCTGATGTATGGTCTGGGTGCGCTGATAGCCATTCTCCTTACGGTATTCAAGGTTCCTGCTTTGGCATTCTGCCTCGGTATGTTCATCCCGATTGACCTGAACCTTCCCCTGCTTGTGGGAGGTGCGGTATCCTGGTATGTCGGCACCCGTTCCAAGGACAAGGAGGTTAATGCGGCAAGGCAGGAGAAGGGAACTCTCATCGCTTCCGGATTCATTGCCGGCGGTGCCCTAATGGGTGTTGTCAGCGCGATTATGAAGTTCGCCGATGTGGACTGGTTCCTCTCTTCGTGGAATGCGACTTACGGAGAGGCGGTTGCAATCGTGCCCTATCTTGCGATAATTGCATATATGACAGTGTCTTCAATGAAAGTTGAGAAAAAACAGTAAATCAGGCTATTTCTATGGCTCCTGTCTATTACTTGAGTCGGACTTCGCTTCGCTTTTATACGGGGCTCTGCCCCGAACCCCGCCGCTCCGGGCAGCTATCCCACAATCTTGCCCTGCCTGCCCTCCGCTAACGCCTGATGGCGTATTGATTAAGCGCGGAAGTAATAGACAATCCGCCAAATACAAGAAATAGCCTGATTTGGAAACAAAGTGATATTATGGAAAAGGTTGAAAAGAAATTTTTGAGATATGTGGCGGTGGAGACGACATCCTGCGAGGATTCATCCACCCATCCCTCAAGCCCGAAGGAGAAGAATCTTTCGGCGCTGCTTGTCGAGGAACTTCATCAGATGGGCATTTCCGACGCGTCAATGGACGAGAACGGCTATGTGATGGCATCGATTCCTTCCAATGTGGATGCCCCTGTGCCCGCAATAGGTTTCATCGCTCACGTAGACACGTCACCCGATGCTCCGGGGAAGGATATCAAACCTCAGATAATCGAAAACTATGACGGAGGAGACATCCCTCTCAAAGGTGTTCCCGGTATGGCTCTTCGCGTAGCGGATTTCCCCGAAATGGCCGAATACAAGGGGCAGACTCTCATTACAACGGACGGAACCACTCTTCTGGGTGCGGATGACAAAGCCGGTGTGGCGGAAATAATGTGCGCGGCACAATATATAATGGAAAATCCGCAGTTCAGGCACGGTCCCATCAGGATTGGGTTCACCCCCGATGAAGAGATCGGCTGCGGCGTGGACTTCTTCGACGTTGAGAAGTTCGGAGCCAGGTACGCATACACTATGGACGGAGGAGCAATCGGAGAACTCGAATATGAGAATTTCAATGCCGCATCTGCCAGAATTCATATCCAGGGCCGCAACATCCATCCCGGCTATGCCAAGGGCAAGATGATAAATTCCCTGCTGGTGGCAATGGAACTCAATGCCCTCCTCCCTGTGAACCAGAGACCTGAATTCACAAGCGATTATGAAGGGTTCTTCCACATCACTTCATTCAAGGGGAGCGTTGAGGAGTCGTCCGTCAGCTACATCATCCGTGACCACGATATGTCGCTTTTCAGAGAGAAGAAGAAGGTTATGGAGGATGCCGTGGAGTTCATCAACAAAAAATACGGGAAGATAGTCACTCTGGAACTGCAGGACCAGTACTATAATATGAGAGAGATGGTGGAGCCTCATTTCCACGTGGTGGAAAAGGCGATTGCCGCAATGGAAAAAGCCGGAATCAAGCCGAAGGTCCAGCCGATTCGTGGAGGTACCGACGGGGCCCGTCTCTCATTTATGGGTCTGCCCTGTCCGAACATTTTCGCGGGCGGTCATAATTTCCACGGAAAATTGGAATTCGTCCCGGTGCAGAGTATGGAAAAGGCTGTCGAGGTGATAATGAACATCATAAGCGATTTCGCCGGATAGGATTGCCGGAGGAAACGGGATTCTTTTCAAGAAAAATAACGTTTTTTTTAAGAAAAAATTTTGTTTTCAAAAAAAAGTCCTTACATTTGCAGCCCGTTTCGGAAGAACCTGATGGTTGAACACGCAAACGGAATAGTTCATTGACTTAATGAGAGAGATAACGAGGTAAAAAAACTGTAAGCAAAAGATAGTTTGTTATAGAGATGAAGAGTTTTTCTGAATCTGATAGCGG
>JAGHTO010000019.1 GCA_018065305.1 Candidatus Cacconaster scatequi
AAAATGCTTGCTGTAAACACCCTCGCGACCCGCGCTTAATAGCGGGAGGGGCCTACAAGCGTAGCGCAGTGGGAGGGTGAGCGAAGCGAAGTCCGACTTAATTGACAGACAATCCGCAAAAGGCAGCACCACTAAATTTCAGCGGAAGCGAATTTTTTTGAAAGAAGCGCGGCGGCGTACCCAATTCCGCCCACAAGAACAGCCGTCAGAACGATGTCTGTCCACTTGATGACAACCGGATATGCCGTCACGATGAAGTTCCCGGGCATCTTGACAAACCCGAATTTCTGTTGTGCAATGCAGACCGCCAGACCTGCCACCACTCCGGCAACAATTCCGATCAGGCTTATGAACCATCCCTCGTGAACGAAGACCTTGCTGACTGTCCGGCTGTCAGTACCCATTGCACGGAGAATCCGGATATCCTCCCCCTTTTCTATGATAAGGAGAGAGAGACTGCTGAAGATATTGAAAGAAACTATGATTATTACGAAAAGCAGTATGAGATATATCGCTATCTTCTCATACAGCAGCAGTTTGTACAACATCGGATTCTGCTGCCTCCTGTCCTTCACCACAAAATCCTCTCCCACAAGAGTCTTGATATGACGGGAAATCCGGGAGGTGGCGATACCTTCGGAGGAGAGAGCCTCCGGCACAAGGAACAGTTCGACGGATGAAACCTCATTTTCATCATATTCCAGCAACTGCCGGAGAGAACCCACCGGCAGAAATATATATCTGCTGTCAAATTCCTGGTCAATCGAAAAGATTCCCGAGGGAAACACCTTGGCCTGCCTGAGGCTGGAGGCCGGATTCAGAAGATCCACATCACGGGTACGGGACGGGAAATAGACTTCCAACGGTGTCAGAAACGCCGTCCTGATTCCCATTGATGAGGCCAGTCCCCTCCCCACCACCACCTGAGGCACCTCTCCGAAATTCAGAGAAAACTCGCCCTCGACGATACGTTCCTTGAGAGAGGTGACTTCCTGATATATGGAATCGACCCCCCGGGCAACAGCAATACCGTGATTCCTATCATACTGAAGAAACACGTTTTCCTGTACTACCCTGCAGAACGCCCTCACAGCTCCGTCATTTTTCAATTCGTCGAATCCTGCGGAAGAGAGGGAAAAACTTTTGCCAGAAACAGGCGTAATCTGAATGTCCGCCGTATGAGATTTGTCCAACTGGACGACAATGGAATCGAATCCGTTGTATACTGACAGAATTATTACAAGAGCCGCGCAACCGATTGCTATCCCAAGGGCCGAAATCAGGGAAATGATGTTTATCACCCCCATCGATTTCCGGGCAAAAAGATATCGTCGCGCTATGAAATCGGCTATCCGCACACAGAATCTATTTCTTCAGTAATTCATCTATGTGTTCTACATAGTCGAGGCTGTCGTCCAGAAAAAATGAGAGCTCGGGCACAATTCTGAGCTGCTTGGCCACCCTTCTCCCGAGTTCACCCCGCAGCCTGGGCGTCTCATCCTCAATCTTCTTCAGCACCGCCTCAGCTTTTGAAGAGGGGAATATGCTTACGTAAGCACGCGCGCTTGACAAATCGGGGCTGAGTTTGACTCCACTGACGGAAACCAGAGCCCCGTCATATGCCGCCATTCCCTTCCCTCGAATTATCTCCGCCAGATCCTTCTGAATCTGACGGGCGACTTTCAGTTGTCTTGTGTTCTCCTGTTCCATCGGATAGGTGTCATTTGTTGATTTTGAGGATATAATAATTCTTCTTCCCCTTCTGGACAAGGATGTATTTGCCGTCAAGCAGATGTTTCTGACTGAGTTGCAGAGCTACGTCAGAGACTTTCTCCTTATTGATGCTCAGGCCGCCGGCCTGTATCATCTTGCGGCATTCTCCCTTGCTGGGGAAGATGTCCGTCCTGACCGCAAGCATCTCGATGATGTCACAGGGAAGATCCTCTTTTGAAAGATTCCACTGGGGAACTCCGTCAAAAACATCCAAGAACGTCTTCTCATCCAATGCCTTCAACGCCTCGGATGTTCCCTTGCCGAAAAGCATCTGTGATGCGGCGACCGCATTCTCATAATCCTGTTCGCTGTGGACCATTGCCGTTATCTCCTTCGCAAGCAACTTCTGGAGAAGACGCTGCTCGGGACAGGCCCGGTGCTCCTCTATGGCCGACTCTATGGTCTGTCTGTCAAGCATAGTGAATATCTTGATATATTTCTCGGCATCCGCGTCGGATACGTTCAGCCAGAACTGATAGAACTGATAGGGGGAGGTCCTTTCCGGATCGAGCCAGATGTTGCCCTTCTCCGTCTTGCCGAATTTTCCGCCGTCAGCCTTGGTAATCAGGGGGCAGGTCAATGCGAAGGCTTCTCCGCCGAGACTTCTCCTGATAAGTTCGGTACCCGTGGTGATGTTCCCCCACTGGTCCGCTCCGCCGAGCTGGAGTTTGACTCCCCTGTTCTTGTAGAGATAGAGGAAATCATAACCCTGAAGGAGCTGATACGTGAACTCGGTGAAGGACATTCCCTCAGACGATTCACGGCTGAGACGCTTCTTCACGGAATCCTTGCTCATCATATAATTGACGGTTATCATCTTGCCGATGTCCCTTGTGAAATTGATGAAAGAGTAGTCCTTCATCCAGTCGTAGTTGTTCACAAGTTCCGCCTTGTTCGGAGCGGAAGATTCAAAATCCAGGAATTTCGAGAGCTGCTTCTTGATACAATTGACGTTATGCGCAAGCGTCTCCTCGTCAAGCAGATTCCTTTCCTGTGACTTCATCGAAGGATCCCCGATCATTCCGGTTGCCCCGCCCACAAGAGCGAACGGCTTGTGCCCGCAATTCTGGAAATGTTTCAGTATCATTATGCTGACCAGATGTCCGATATGAAGGGAATCTCCCGTAGGGTCTATTCCCACATACGCACCCGCCTGTCCCTTCATCAGTTCCTCTTCAGTACCGGGCATAATGTCGTGAATCATACCCCTCCACTTCAATTCTTCTACAAAATTCTTCATTTTTGTTTTATCTCCTATTTATTTGGTACCCAAACCATTACGTGGCCCTCAAAAACTTCGTATCCCAGTTCGAACTCCAGTTCTGTGCCATCCTTGTGGATGAAAGTGGCGTCAAGTTCTCCGTCTTCGTGAGGATTGAACTTGTCAATCTCAATCTGTTCGGCGAAATCCACCCCGTTGAGCGACATTCTCTTGAATATGGCTTCCTTGGCGCACCAGTAGATTGCAAGTTGGATATTCTTTTTCTTCTCATCCAAATCCTCAATCTCATCTTCGCTGAGAGCTTTCTTCTCCACCACCGAGAAATCCCTGTCAAGACTCTCTATGTCAATGCCGAGGTCCTCGTCGGGATGGACGATGATGGCGACAAAACGGTTGTCGTGAGTGATGCTGATTTCAACCGCCGTATTGTGAAGATACGGCTTGCCGTTGTCGTGATGCCCCAAATAGAGCTTCTCAGGGAAAATTGTGTTCAGCAATGCCCTTGTGGCGAGTTTCTCGCGTCTGCGGGATTCTCCCTTGATATAGGACAGTTCCTCCAACTCATCATCAGGGACGGACGTGGTCGCCAGAAGTTCCTCTTCCGTTTCCGTCATATCCCAGACATAGATTTTCGCTCCGTTCTCAAGTTCTTTTTGTAGATAAAGTGCCATAATGGTTTATAATACGAAGCCGAGCCCGCAACTTGAAGTCACAGGCGGCATATTTGAATTTCTTGTGGGGACTTTATTGCACACCGACGGGAACGCGTCACTCGAAGACGGTTCCAGGGGCATTGTCATACGACTCGGAGGTTCCATTTGTGCAATAAATCAATTATATCGTTGAGATAAGAGGATTCGAACCTCTACTGACTGAACCAAAATCAGTAGTGCTACCATTACACCATATCTCAATCAGAATTGCAAAGGTATAAAAATATTTTAATTATCTGACAGCATCAAGGACACCGCGCAAATAACCTATGCTCTCTGCAGTACCGGGATGGGGGTCGTCCCCGTTCTTCTCGTACTCGAGGGAAATGACTCCCTGATAGTTGATTTTCCTCAGGGCTTTGACGACAGGCACGAAATCAATCACACCCCGTCCCATTTCCCAGGTCTGTCCCTCGGGAGAGGCTGCGGTTTCATCCTTGATATGAATATCGTATATCCAATCCTTGTAGGTTACGATATCCTCGGCGATGTCATACCCCATACGAACGGAGTGCCCCAGGTCCATACAGCATCCGACACCGAGGGAGGGGTCCTTGACCAACTCGACAATCTTGCGGATATCGGGGAAATCGGCTCCGTCGGGGCCGTGAGTATGAATCGCCACCTTGATTCCGGTCTGTGCTACCTTTTCGATTACATAGTCAATCAGAGCATAATCGGGTACGCCGATGAACATCGGAGCACCGTATCTGGCGGCATAGTCGAAGGTGCGGTCAACCTCCTCCTTGCTGTGCATATAGATGGGACCGAGTGTGTATCCCTCTATTCCATATTCAGAGCATTTTGCCTTGAACTGTTCCATCTGTCCGGCAGTCGCATCAAGGGGCAACCACCAGTCCTTTACGGAAAAATACTTGACTTCCAAGCTCTTGAGATATTCCAAAGTCTGTTCGATTGAGAATTCGCGGTAGGTGAAACCGGCCACGCCGATCTTGAAATCCTGGGAACCTCTGGTGGAAGGAGTCTCCACCGCTGCCTGAGGCTGACTGCCACAGGATGCCAGAACGATTGCCGCTGCGAAAAGTGCTGATACTATTTTATTCATTAGCAGTTGATTTTAAGAATAATTCATCCATTTGAGCATCATCGATTCTTGAAGGAGCATCGAGCATCACGTCGCGTCCCACGTTATTCTTGGGGAATGCGATGAAATCACGTATGGTCTCCTGTCCTCCGAACAGTGCGCATACCCTGTCGAAGCCGAAGGCAAGACCTCCGTGAGGGGGTGCCCCGAACTTGAATGCGTTGATTATGAAACCGAACTTGTACTCCGCATCCTCACGGGAGATTCCAAGCACGTCGAACATTCTCTGCTGGACGTCAGCCTCGTGGATACGGATGGATCCGCCTCCGAGCTCCGTGCCGTTGAGAACAAAGTCGTATGCATTCGCGCAGACCTGCTCCAAATCTTCCTTCCTGTCCGAATAGAACAATTTGAGATGTTCCGGTTTCGGTGCCGTGAAGGGGTGATGCATAGCATAGAAACGCTGTGTCTCGTCATCCCACTCCAGAAGCGGGAAATCGACAATCCACAGGGGCGCGAACACCTTGGGGTCGCGCAGACCGAGACGGTTGCCCATTTCGATACGCAACACGCCGAGCTGGGTCTGTGTCTTCCTCTTCTGTCCGCAGAGGAGCAGAACAAGGTCCCCGATCTTCGCTCCGGCCTTTGAAGCCACAGCCTGAAGCTGCTCCGGTGAATAGAACTTATCTATGCTGGATTTTATTCCGTCCTCGTTCACTTTGATATATACAAGACCCTTTGCTCCGACCTGGGGGCGCTTCACCCATTCGGTGAGTTCATCCAGCTGCTTGCGGGTATATTCCGCCGCACCGGGAACAGCAATTGCTCCGACATAAGGCACGCTGTCGAAAACGGAGAATCCGTTCCCCTGAACGAGAGAGGTCACCTCGGAAATATCCATTCCGAAGCGGATGTCGGGCTTGTCGCTGCCATAACGGTCCATAGCCTCAAACCAGGTCATTCTGGGGAGTTTCGGAGCAATATCCACTCCGCAGACCTCTTTGAACAGGTGCCTCATCATACCTTCGAACAGATTCAGGACATCCTCCTGCTCCACAAAGCTCATCTCGCAGTCTATCTGCGTGAATTCCGGCTGGCGGTCCGCCCTGAGGTCCTCATCGCGAAAACAGCGTACAATCTGGAAATATCTGTCATATCCCGCCACCATCAGAAGTTGCTTGAAAGTCTGGGGGCTCTGCGGCAATGCATAGAACTCTCCGGGGTTCATTCTGGAGGGAACCACGAAATCGCGTGCGCCTTCAGGAGTCGACTTGATAAGGAAAGGGGTCTCTATCTCGAGGAATCCCTGTCTGTCAAGATAATTGCGAACCTCGACGGCCATCCTGTGACGCAGCATAAGCGCCTTTTTTAAAGGATTGCGGCGAAGGTCAAGATAGCGGTATTTCGCCCTGAGTTCCTCGCCTCCGTCCGATACGTCCTCGATAGTGAAAGGCGGGGTCTGGGATGCGTTCAGCACTTTCAATTCCGTAAGGCGGATCTCGATGTCGCCCGTATCCAGTTTTTCATTCTTGCTCTGACGCTCCTCAACCACTCCTGTCGCCTGTATGACGTATTCTCTTCCAAGAGAAGAGGACACCTCGGCAACCGAAGCTGGGCAGGATTCGTCCACCCTGAGCTGGGTGATACCATAACGGTCACGAATGTCAATGAAACTTATTCCTCCCATTTTGCGGGCCTTCTGTACCCAACCCGCAAGCGTCACGCTCCGGCCAATGTCCCCGATGCGCAACTCTCCACAGTTATGAGAACGATACATTTTTCTTCTTATTTATTTTGAATTTGATTTTTCAATACCATAAGTCTTGCCCGCATGCGGTCAACATCGTCGCAGAGAAAGCAAATGCCAACAGAAATTTGTTCATATCACGTTATGATATATCAATTACGGGACAAAAATAAGAATTTTCTACACATTAAAAAGGAAATGCATGATATCTCCATCCTCAACCACATAATCTTTTCCCTGGCTGTACAGTTTTCCGACGGCACGGCAGGCGGATTCGCTCTTGAGGGAGATGAAATCCTCATACTTTATGACCTCGGCCCTGATGAACCCCTTTTCGAAATCGGTATGGATGACACCAGCCGCCTGAGGGGCCTTGTCCCCTTTATTGATTGTCCAGGCACGACATTCATCGGCACCGGCCGTAAAGAATGTCTGGAGATTCAACAGTGAATATGCCCCCTGAACAAGTCTTTCAAGGCCGCTTCTTTCAAGGCCTATCTCCTGGAGGAACATCTGCTTCTCCTCATAATCCTCAAGTTCGGCAATTTCTGACTCAATCTTTGCCGCAATCACGAGAATCCGGGCATCTTCATCGCTTACGGCCTTTCTTACGGCTTCCACGTATGCATTGCCCTCCTTTGCGGAATTCTCGTCCACGTTGCAAACATACATCACCGGCTTGCAGGTCAGCAGGCAGAACTCCTTGGCCAGACGTTTCTCATCCGGAGTCTCGACAACGACCTCGCGGGCATTGCGCCCCTTTTCAAGGACAGCCTGATATTTCTGCAGCAATTCGAGAGCTTTCTTCGCTTCGCGGTCACCTCCTGTCTGCGCCTGTTTCTGAACTTTGGCAATTCTGTTGTTCACGGTTTCCAGATCCTTTATCTGGAGTTCCATATCGATGATTTCCTTGTCACGGACAGGATCCACGCTCCCGTCGACATGTGTCACGTTCTCATCGTCAAAGCACCTGAGGACGTGGAGGATTGCATCCGTTTCACGGATATTGGCAAGGAACTGGTTCCCAAGACCTTCTCCTTTGCTGGCCCCCTTGACAAGACCCGCTATATCCACAATCTCGACTGTTGCCGGGATTGTCCTCTTGGGATTGCATATCCCGGAAAGGACATTGAGCCGTTCGTCCGGAACGACCGTCGACCCGATGTTGGGTTCGATTGTACAGAATGGAAAATTGGCTGCCTGAGCCTTGGAACTGCTGATACAGTTGAACAGAGTGGACTTGCCGACGTTGGGCAATCCTACTATTCCGCATTTCAATGACATATCTCTCTTTCTAAAAACCAAGGGGGCCATTCGCTTAGCCCCCTTGAACACATCACATTTGATTTACAAATCAGATTATTTCTTCATACTGGCCGGCAGACAGAAGAGTATCAAATTCCGAAACATCGGAAACTTTGATCTTAACCATCCATCCCTCTCCGTAAGGGTCACCGTTGACTTTTTCGGGAGCACCGTCCAACTCGGCATTGACTTCAATCACTTCTCCGGAAACAGGCATATATGCATCTGCAACCGTCTTGACGGCCTCTATCGTACCGAACACTTCACCCTTTGAAAGTGTCTCACCTTCTGTCTGAATGTCAACGAACACGATATCCCCCAATTCGCTCTGGGCAAAATCCGTAATACCGACAACAGCTACGTCTCCTTCAATTCTGACCCATTCGTGGTCTTTTGTATATTTCAACTCGGCAGGTGTATTCATTGCTTGATATCAATATTAAACACACAAATTTAAGCAATTGCCTTCAATAATGCAATTTTTTAAACGATTATTTCATATTTTGTGAATCTGCTTGAAAAGGGGTGCCATACTTACCTTGCCTGAAACGATTCCGCGGAGACTTGCAATCGGAATTCTCTCCTGCGACATCGTGTCACGGTCGCGCAGAGTCACGCATCCGTCGGTCAGAGTTTCGTGATCAACGGTGACACAGTAAGGAGTACCGATTGCATCCTGGCGGCGGTATCTCTTACCGATGGAGTCCTTCTCGTCATACTGGCAGTTGAAATCGAACCTCAGTTCGTCCATAATCTCGCGGGCCTTTTCGGGAAGTCCGTCCTTCTTGATAAGGGGAAGGATTGCAAGTTTGACAGGGGCTATGCAGGCGGGCAGTCTCAAGACCACACGCTCCTCTCCATTCTCGAGAGTTTCCGTGCAGAACGAGGATGACAGGATTGCCAGGAATGTACGGTCCAAACCTATGGAGGTCTCGATTACGTACGGAGTGTAGCTCTCGTTGGTCTCGGGGTCGAAATACTGGATTTTCCTTCCGCTGAACTTCTGGTGCTGTCCAAGGTCGAAATCCGTGCGGCTGTGGATGCCTTCAAGCTCCTTGAATCCGAAGGGGAACTCGAACTCGATGTCAGTGGCGGCATTTGCGTAATGGGCAAGCTTCTCGTGGTCGTGATAACGATATTTCTCATCTCCCAAACCAAGGGCCTTGTGCCAGGCAAGACGGGTCTTCTTCCACTGGTCGAACCATTTCATCTCCTCCCCCGGGCGCACGAAGAACTGCATCTCCATCTGCTCGAACTCCCTCATACGGAAGATGAACTGCCGGGCGACTATCTCATTGCGGAAAGCTTTGCCGATCTGGGCGATTCCGAAAGGAATCTTCATACGGCCCGTTTTCTGGACGTTCAGGAAATTCACGAAGATACCCTGCGCAGTCTCGGGGCGAAGGTAGATTGTTCCCACACCTCCGTCAACGTTGCCGAGCTGAGTGCTGAACATCAGGTTGAACTGGCGGACGTCCGTCCAGTTCTTCGTTCCGCTGATGGGGCAGGCAATCTCACAATCGACGATAATCTGGCGGAGTTCGCATAAATCATTGTCGTTGAGAGCCTTCGCCATCCTTGCGTGAACCTCGTCATATTTAGTCTTCACGCGGAGGACGTTGGGGTTGGTGGCCCGGAACTGCTCCTCGTTGAAGGCCTCTCCGAACTTCCTGCGTCCCTTTTCCACCTCCTTGTTCATCTTCTCCTCAAGTTTCGCAAGATACTCCTCAATCAATACGTCGGCACGATATCTCTTCTTGGAGTCCTTGTTGTCAATCAGAGGGTCGTTGAATGCTCCGACGTGACCTGAAGCCTCCCAGATACGGGGGTGCATGAAAATGGCCGAATCGATTCCGACGATATTGTCGTTCAGATGCACCATGGCTTCCCACCAGTAGCGCTTGATGTTGTTCTTCATCTCAACACCCATCTGCCCATAGTCGTAAACGGCGCTCAATCCGTCATAGATTTCGCTTGAAGGAAATATGAATCCGTATTCCTTGGCGTGTGCAATCAGATTTTTGAAAACTTCTTCCTGTGTCATTGTCTTATGTTTTTTATTTCAACTGTTTCATCAACTTTTTCACGAACGGACGGCTCCATACCTGTGGGTGCGGCAGTGTCAACCTTTTTGTATCTATCTGCAAATCATTGAATTCCAATATATCTATATCAATGACCCTGTCTCTGTATATCCTCTTCCCGTCCCTGTCATATTCAGCGGTGTGCGGATCCCTCCCCATCTCCTCTTCACAGGACTGTGTCAGTTCGAGCAGTTCGAAAGGATCCGTCTCCTTCTCAAAGCAGACAGCCTGATTCAGAAAGTCAGCCCCGTCAAAGCCTATCGCCTCCGTCTCCATTATCCCGGAACACCTGAGAGTCACCTGAAGTCTCTCCTCCAGTTTTTTCCTCGCACGGGCGAGATTTTTCTCCCTCTCCCCGAGATTCGATCCGAGCAGCAGACAAATCATAGCAGCCCGAGTTCAAGCATCGCCTCCTCGCTCATCATCTCCTTAGTCCATTCCGGTTCAAACACCAGATTCACCTTCACATCCGTCACTCCCGGCACGTCCCTGACAGCCTCCTGCACCATCTCCACCACCTGGTCCGCAATGGGACAGTTGGGCGCCGTGAGAGTCATATCGATTTCAACCACATTCTCCCTGTCGACGTCAATTTTGTAAATCAGACCCAAATCATAGACGTTGACCGGAATTTCGGGGTCGAATACGGACATCAGAGCATGTTTTATGTCAGCTTCAAGAGCGGTTGGCGTCTGCATAATTCCTGATTTTATCTATCATCGAAACAAGCCCGTTGGCACGTGTGGGGGAGAGATTTTCCCGAAGGGATATCGCATCGATGAAACCGAGTTCGGCAGAGAGGATATCTTCAGGCCTCTGACCGTTGAACACCCGGAGAAGCAGCGAAATCATACCTTTCGTGATGATTGCGTCGCTGTCGGCTCTGAAAAAGAGCGCTCCGTCCCTTTTCTCGCAGGAGAGCCAGACTCTCGACTGGCAACCCTTTATCAGATTCCCCTCCGTCTTCTCCTTTTCATCGATCAGGGGCATCTCCTTTCCCAACTCAATCAGATATTCGTACTTCTCCATCCAGTCGGAAAAGAGGGAAAACTCTTCAACAATGCTTTCTTCTATCTCCTTTATCGTTTTCATCTCAACATTTTCACCACTTTGGCCAGACATTCCGTGAAAGTCCGGCACTCTTCCATCGTGTTGTAAGGGGCAAGCGAAACCCGTACCATACCGGTTTCGGAAAATCTTCTCACTATCGGTTCCGCACAGAGCAGTCCGCTGCGTACCGCTATCCCCATCTTGTCCAGCAGCTGGGCCAGGTCGGAAGGATGAGTGCCCTCCACCGTGAAACTTATGACGGGAGCCTTGAGCTGCGGATTTTCAGGGTTCCCGAAGATATTCATCCCCTTCATCTTCTGCATCTCATCCATCAGATAATTCAGATGATTTTTCCGGCAGGACTCCACCTCTCCGTCAGAGTTGATGGCGGCGGCAAATTCAAGGGCCGGCTTCAGACAGGATGCCGCGACGAAATTGGGGGTTCCAGCCTCAAATTTCAAAGGCAGAGGAGCGTATGTCGTCTTTTCAAAGGTTACGGTCTCCACCATATCCCCTCCTCCCATATACGGAGGCATCTCCTGAAGATATTCCTTTTTCCCAAACAGGACCCCTATCCCTGTAGGGGCATATATCTTGTGCCCGGAAAAGGCATAGAAATCACAATCCAGCTCAACTACGTCAAGAGGGATATGGACTATTCCCTGGGCACCGTCAACAGCTACCGGAATTCCCTTCGCGTGGGCGGCGGCTATAATCTCCCTTATGGGGTTGATGACTCCGAGAACATTGGATATCTGGGTGATTGAGAGCAACTTGACGCGCCCGTCCAACTTACGTGACAGGTCGTCCATATCGAGGATACCCCTGTCATCCACCCTCACCACATCAATCGCGGCTCCGACTGCCGCACAGGCAATCTGCCAGGGAACGATGTTGGAATGGTGCTCGGCCTCCGATATCAGAATTTTGTCCCCCTTGCCCACATATCGCGAAACGAAACTGTGCGCCAGAAGATTGAAGGAAGCGGTGGTCCCCGAAGTGAAGATTATCTCCTCTGTTGAACGGGCCCCGATGAAATTGCAGACGGTCTGACGGGCCGCCTCATATGCGGCAGTGGCATCTATGCTGAGCCTGTGAACTCCCCTGTGGACGTTGCCGCACGTCTCCCGACAGAGGGAATCCTGCATCTGAAGGACGCTGAGAGGCTTTTGGGAAGTCGCCGCATTGTCAAGATACACGAGTCTCTTCCCGTAAACCGTACGGGTGAGTCCTGGAAATTGCGCGCGTATCTCTTCTGTTTTCATATATCCGGCAAAAATAACTATTTTTACAGAAATATTGGATAATATGTACGAATATATCAAGGGCATTCTGACCGAAATATCACCCGCCGAAGCAATTGTCGAAACCTGCGGCATAGGGTGGAAACTCGCCATTTCTCTGACCACCTTCTCCCCTCTCCAGTCCCTCACCGGACAGGAGGTGAAACTCTTCACTCACCATCATCTCAGAGAGGATGATGAACAGTTGTACGGATTCTTCACTAAAGATGAAAGAGCTGTTTTTCAACAACTTATATCCGTCAGTGGCATCGGTGCAGGCTCCGCGAGGATGATTCTCTCCTCAATGACCGCCGACGAAACACGGGCCGCCATACTCGGAGGGGACACCAATAGGTTCAAGGCCGTCAAGGGAATCGGTCTCAAAAGCGCCCAGCGCATAATTCTGGAACTGAAGGACAAGATTGACAAGACCGCCGTGGGTGACATTCCTCTGGCCGGACCTGTCGGAGGGGATTCCGCTGTCAGGGAAGAGGCCCGCAGCGCCCTTGTCCTTCTCGGATTCGCAAGACCTGCCGTCGAAAAGGTTCTCTCAACCATTCTTCAGCAGACCCCGGACATTACCATCGAGGCCCTGATAAAGAAGGCGTTGAAGATGCTGTAATTGAGTTTAGTCTTTATTTCCGGGCGTATTCGAACAGTTCCGGGGTCAGGTGGCAATATCCGTCCGGATTCTTGTCCAGATAGTCCTGATGATATTCCTCGGCCCTGACAAAATTCTTCAGCGGCAGGAGTTCAACGGCCAGAGGACCGTATATCCTGGCCTGCTCCTCGAAGATTTTCTTGAGGAAAAAAGCATCCTTCTGATTGTCATCGATATAGTAGACTCCTGTGCGATAGCGCGTCCCCTTGTCCTCCCCCTGCTGGTTAACGGAGGTTGGGTCTATGGCCTTGAAGTAAAATTCCGTCAGCTTCCTCAGACTTGTAACAGTCGTGTCGTACTTCACGTGAACGGTCTCTACATATCCGGTTGTATCCGTATCGGTCCCCCAGAAACAACCTCCGGCGAAATAGATGTCGCGGTAACGGTTCTTTTTCGACTCTTTCATCGAAACAATCAGGCATACCGGAGCCGCAATCCAGCACCCCGTTTTCAGAAGGAAAAGAAGCAGATTCCTTTCCGGTTGCGCAAGAGTGAAATAATCCACGAAATTGATGACAAGCGCCAGGCCGAACAGCACTGTCGCCGTCACCGTCAGAGACTTTCTATACTTGATTATATTCATGGCCGTTTCTCTGCAAGGTCGAGTCCGTCGTGAATGACCAGTCCTATGTACTCATCGCCTCCGCGACGGCCGTTGTACCAAAGGAGATATCTGCCGTTAGCCACATCGACTGTAACGGTGGGTTTGTAGCAGGAATCGGCATCCCACGTGCCGGGATCGGGGCATGCGATGGGGTTGTACGGCATGCGTTCCCATCCGGTGAGTCCGTCGTCGGATACCGCGCAGCCAATAGCTGCAGTATTGATATCTGAATATCCTATGTAGAAGAGCACCCATTTGAGCTCTCCTCCGACCATGCAGCGGTGAACCTCGCATCCACCGACTCTGTCCTGGTCCCATTCATCTGAGCTGCCATGTATGAAGATGGGATTGAGAGGAGAACGTTCCCAGTTGATGCCGTCCACGGACTCCGCTACGCAAATTACGTTGGGCTCGATAGTTTCACCGGAAGCATAGTACATCCTGAACACGCCTCGTTCCTCATCACGGATTACATATGGATTCATCACTGAGAAGCCCTCGTAGTTGTACTGAGGCACCATCACCGGATATTTTTGCACCCTGGTAAAGTGTGTTCCGTCATCCGATACGGCATATCCAATCTTGCTGTATCCACGGGCCTGGCCGGTGTACCACATGTGATACTGTCCGTTCCAATATAATGTGCAGGTGCGGTTTATGATATCCTCCCATCCGCTCTTTTTGTCAGGTGGCAGGACGATTTCCGGCTCCGTCCATGTCGTGCCGTTCTCGCTGTAGGTTATGGCGATGGACTCCTGCGGACGCCAGGAGAAATACATGTTGTACAGGGAAGGGCCCTGTGAGATGACGTTGACGTCAAAACAGGTTCCGAGGTCCTTGTTTCCCAAGACAGGATTGCCCTCGTATTTGTACCATCCTCCGGATGGGTTTGCCTGCTGTGCAAAGGATACTCCCGGAATGAGTACGAAAACGGACATTGCCAGTAATGCAAGATGGAAAAGATAGTGATTTTTCATAAAAGGCGAATTTCGTCCCGTCAATTCCGGGCAGTGGTTTACTGTTATTCGTTGTTGTACAAAAATAACAAATAAATTCTATGAACTTTTCTTCTCGTAAATAGAAGGAACAGAAAGATAGGATCTATACGATAATCCGATCAAGTTTGCAGCCGTTTTTAGGAAAACGATATTAATTTAGATAAAAACGGTCTTAATAAAAGCAAAATTTGGGCCTTTTTGGGGCCCAAATCGTGCAATAGGCTGATTTTATGTCTTGTTTGCGGTGAGGGGGGGATTCGAACCCCCGGTACGGTTACCCGTACGTCAGTTTAGCAAACTGGTGGTTTCAGCCACTCACCCACCTCACCAAACTACCTCGCAAATCACGGGACTGCAAAGATAATTGTTTTGGCAGAAACACCAAAAATTTTTTTGGTTATTAAGATTTACTGACATACCTTTGCTCACCCTATTTTAAGTCATCGGGATGTGGCGCAGTTGGTAGCGCACTTGGTTTGGGACCAAGGGGTCCCGCGTTCGAGTCGCGGTATCCCGACTATAATTAGGGGCTCTGCCCCCTGCCCCGCGGCTCCCGGCCTTGCCGTATTTGCCTGCGGCAAATACACGGCCTCCGCCGGACCGCTGATGCGGTCTTTCTTTCATCTACTTGGCTGCGAGAGGAAAATGTCTGTGGGACGGCCCCAGCCGGGATTGACATTGCGACAAAGGACAGACTCAGCCGCAGCCAGCAAGTTATTTGCGCAGCAAATGACGCAGATGGCGAGAATGGACGCTGTCCGGTCGCAAGTCAACCCCGCGCGCTAAATGCCGGCCTAACTTTTGTCTCACGAT
>JAGHTO010000043.1 GCA_018065305.1 Candidatus Cacconaster scatequi
ACGTCGTTGCAAGTCACTAACTACAAATTATTTAAATAGCTCTTTGACATTTTACGATTTGAAGTGAGCGTATGCCTAATTTTGTGGCCGTCTAAAGCCCGAAATTATGAGTCAACGCAAATTTGTCTTCTCTCAGGTGATGGAGTTCTTTCCGAGGTGGGTTCTTGAAAAGGCCGTTTATGATAAGCATAGCATTATGCAAAGCTTCTCATAACTTTTTCAAATGGATAAAGGGAAACCTGACAATCAAATCTCTCTGGGGATACTCCGAGAATGCTGTCAAAATCCACCTTTGGACTGCAATTATCTCCTACTTGTTGCTCGCCTGGGTGAAAGCGGAACTCAAAAGTCCGCTGACTTTCACGGAGGTATCAAAAGTCATAGAGGCGTCCATCCTTTCCAAGGCTGATATCAGAGAACTCCTGGATGTCCCTGAGCCGCTCACTCAAAATCAAAATGTCAATGAACTGTTATTATTTTGAACTTTTAACAAAAATTTATCGCATCAGTAGTAATTCGATTTCAAACGATGCCTTTACTGACTGCGCGAAATAAGCTGGCGGAGAGACTGTCACTGAATGAGGACCTAAGCACCCGCGCTTGATAGCGGGAGGGGCCCAGCGGCAGCTGGGAGGGATGAGCGAAGCGAAGTCCGAATCAGTGACTGTCCGGAGCCAGCGCAGGTTTTGCCTCTGCCATCTATTGCGTCAGTCGGCGATTCGCAGTTTGGCGAATTTCAGAAGGAGGGTTTTGGGTGCCGAGTTGTCGAAGTTGACGACAGCTTTCATATCGGGGCCGTGGCCGTCGAATGATACGATGGTTCCGAAACCGAAGCGGTCGTGTTCCACTCTCTGGCCCACGCGAAGATCCGAGATGGGGGAGGGCTTGAAGTCCGACCTCGGAGCCTGCGCCGTGACGGGCCTGGCGGTGGGTCCGGCAACCGGCCTTGCGGCTGGCCCTGCAACGAATTCTGTCCGGGGAGTGAACAGCGGGTTGGAATAGTATTTCGAATCTATCTCGCGAAGGAATCTGGAAGGGGGATTGGATTCCTCGCTTCCCCATTTGCGGCGGTTCTGGGAGTATGACACCGTAACTGCTTTCATCGCTCTAGTCACAGCCACATAGAACAGTCTTCTTTCCTCCTCAATCTCCTGCGGGGAGCCGTTCATCGATTCGGAGGGGAAGAGGTTCTCCTCCATACCCGCAATATAGACGTATGGGAATTCCAGACCTTTCGATGCGTGGACGGTCATCAGCGTTATCTTGTTCGAATCCTCGAGGTCCGGGTCCTGCGTGTCGTCCTTCTCGGCCTCGCTCAATAGATAGATATTCTCCAGATAGTCGCTCAGCGTGACGGTGGATACGGCCTGAACGTCCTCGTCTTCAGCAAGTTCCCTGCGAAGTTCGGTCTCTTCCTCGGAGTACTCCTTCATACTGTTGAAAAGTTCCTCCATGTTTTCGAACCGCGCCATCCCTTCAGGAGTGTTGTCTGATTTGAGGGCGGTGAGGTATCCGGTGACGTTGCCCGCCTCCACCGCAAGGTCATAGCAGTCGGTGACTGCAACCTTTTCAGTCAGAGGCGCTATGGTGTCGCGGAAAGCGCGGAACTTGCGGACCGCTGCATCCTTGAGCCCCCCGGCTGCGAGGGTCTCCGCGGGGAGGGTGCAGGCCTGGAACAGAGTGCATCCGCATTGCGAGGCGACGGCTGCCAGCCTTTCGAGAGAGGTGCCTCCGATGCCCCTTGCCGGCACGTTCACCACCCGTCTGAAGGATTCGTTGTCCAAAGGATTTACTATCAGTTTGAAATAGGCCAGCATATCCTTGATTTCCGCTCTGTCGTAGAATGAATGGCTGCCGTAGATGCGGTAGGGGAGGTTTCTCTTCCTAAGGGCCTCTTCAATAGCCCTTGACTGGGCGTTCGTGCGGTAAAGGACGGCGAAACTGTCATACTGGGCTTTCGACAGATTGATGCGGTCGCAAATCGAAGCCACTATCAGATATGCCTCTTCCGCTTCTGTGAAAGCCTTGATGATGTTTATCTTATCCCCGGTCTCGGCCTTGGAGTAACATTCCTTCTTTATTCTGCCCTCGTTGTGGCTGATGAGGCTGTTGGCCGCATTGACGATGGTCTGGGTGGAACGGTAATTCTGCTCCAGACGGTAGATGCCAGATTCCGGGTAATCTTTCTGGAAGCGGAGAATGTTTTCGATGCGTGCGCCACGGAATGAATAGATGCTCTGGGAGTCGTCCCCCACGACACAGATGTTGCGGTGAGGGGCCGCCAGCTTGCGGAGGATGATATACTGGGCATAGTTGGTGTCCTGATACTCGTCCACCATTATGTAGCGGAATCTGGCGGCTATCTCGTTGCAGGCATCCGGGAAATCCCGCAGAAGGACGTTCATATTGAACAGGATGTCATCGAAGTCCATCGCTCCCGATTCCTTGCATTTCTGCTGGTACAGCGCATACACGTCCGCCGTGCGGGGGCGTCTGGCCATCATATCGCTCTGCATCCTGTCGGCTGACGCACGGTAGCCGCCGACCGTGACGAGGTCGTTCTTGGCCCTGGATATCACGTTCTGAATCACGTTGGGCTTGTAAACCTTGTCATCAAGCTGCAACTCCTTTATGCACTGCTTGACAATGCTTCTGGAATCTGTCTGGTCGTATATCGTGAACTGTTCGGGATAGCCGAGAAGAGAGGCATACTGCCGCAGGAACCGGATGAAGATGGAGTGGAAAGTGCCCATAAAAATCCATCTCGCCCTGGCTTCCCCAACAAGGCCCGCTATCCTCTCCTTCATCTCGGTGGCCGCTTTCTTGGTGAAGGTCAGAGCCAGAATCTGGCCCGGGGTGCAGTCGCCGTGCTGAAGGATGTGGGCCACCCTGCAGGTGAGCACTCTCGTTTTTCCGCTTCCAGCTCCCGCCACTATCAGTGAAGGGCCTTCAATATTTGTCACCGCCGCCTCCTGCGCACTGTTAAGGCCCTTGATGTAATCTGTATCCGAATTGTTCATAGGCTACAAAAATAATCTTTTTTTCCTCAACATTAATGAGTATCTTTGCCGGATAAATCAATCACTAAATAATAATGTCAGACTATATCAGATTGAAACAGGGTCTTGACCTTCCCATAAAGGGAGCGGCGGCCCTTGAAGTGACTAAGACAGTCGAGCCTGACCTGGTTGCCGTGAAGCCATCTGACTGGCGCGGAGTCATTCCCCGCCTTCTGGTCAGAGAGGGCGATGCGGTGAAGGCCGGCACTCCTCTGTTCGCCGACAAGCAGAATCCGGATATCGTTTTCTGTTCTCCGGTAAGCGGTACGGTAAATGCAATCGTCCGCGGTGACAAAAGGAAACTTCTTGCAGTGACGGTGAAAGCCGACGGAAAGAATGAGTCCCTTAAGTTCAGTGCCCCGGAGGTTTCAAAAGCCAATAGAAATGCTGTCAGGGAGCTCCTGCTTCAGAGCGGTCTCTGGGCTTGTATCAAGCAGCGCCCGTACGGTACTGTGGCTAACCCTCAGGCCACGCCCAAGGCGGTATTCATCTCCGGATTCAACACGGCGCCTCTGGGAGCCGACCTCGATTTCGTCCTGGCCGGGGAACTTCCCTGCATACAGGCCGGAATAGACGCCCTTGCCAAACTTACCGACGGCGGAGTGCATCTCAGCCTGAACAGGGAAAACTGCGGCAAGACTGAATTCCGTAACCTCAAGAATGTAATCACGCACGTCTTTGCGGGAGCACATCCCGCAGGAAACGTGGGCATCCAGATAAATCACATAAGCCCCATCAACAAGGGTGAGACCATATGGACCGTGAATCTTCAGGATGTGGCCGCGATAGGCCGTCTCTTCCTGAACGGTGTGTATGACACTGCAAAGACAATAGCAGTGGCTGGTCCCGCAGTCAAGAATCCTTCATACGTCAAGGTTCCCCAGGGTGTCGCCATCAGCGCACTTGCGGAATATTTCGACAATTCCGAAGGTGATATCCGCATCATCAGCGGAGACGTTCTCAGCGGCACGACTGTAGGAAATGACGGATTCCTCGGATTCTATGACAATCTGGTAAGCGTGGTTCCCGAAGGAAATTACCACGAGATGTTCGGATGGGTTAAGCCCTTCCGCTGCAAGAAGTTCAGTTTCTCACGCACCTACTGGTCATGGCTGTGCGGAAAAGGCAGGAAATATCAGATGGATACCAACACCAACGGCGGACAGAGAGCGTTCTTCGTATCTGACGTCTATGGCAAGGTCCTTCCTATGGACATCTATCCCGTCTATCTGTTCAAGGCCATCCTTGCCGGTGACATCGAGAAGATGGAACAGCTCGGAATTTATGAAGTCATCGAAGAGGACGTCGCTCTCTGCGAGTACGTATGTCCTTCCAAGATAGAGATACAGAATATCGTAGGCAAAGGCATCGACCTTATGCTGAAAGAAATGGCTTAAGGAGGACACGCTATGAGTTTAAGACAGACTGTAGATAAAATCAAGCCGACCTTCAGCGAGGGCGGCAAGTTCGGATGGCTTCATTCGACATTCGACGCTTTCGAGTCTTTCCTTTTCGTTCCCGACACGGTTACGAAAAATGGAGTTCACGTACGCGACAGCGTTGACCTGAAACGTGTGATTACGGCCGCAATGGTGGCGCTGCTGCCCTGCGTGCTCTTCTCGATGTGGAACATAGGCTACCAGCGCAATCTGGCAATCGGCGGGGATATGGGATTCTGGGCTATGATATGGTTCGGCTTCCTGAAGATTCTCCCTCTCTATCTCGTGACATATATCGTGGGTCTGGGCATCGAATTCACCTCCGCACAACTCCGCGGACACGAGGTGAACGAGGGCTTCCTTTTCTCCGGACTCATCATACCGATGATCGTTCCCGTCACAATTCCTCTCTGGATGCTCGGCCTTGCAGTGGCTTTCGCAGTCATCTTCGGCAAGGAGGTCTTCGGTGGAACAGGTATGAACATCTGGAACCCTGCGCTGCTGGCGCGTGCGTTCCTCTTCTTCTCATATCCCAATCAGATGTCCGGTGACGGAATCTGGGTGGCTACCCGCAAGGCTGACGTCATTGTTGACGGCTTCAGCGGCGCGACTCCGCTCAGTCAGGTTTCCGGCGGTCTTGATGCAATCCAGTACAGCGTTTCCGATATGTTCCTCGGCACAATCCCCGGTTCTGTCGGAGAGACCTGCAAGGTGGCAATTCTGATCGGTGCCTTCGTGCTCATCTACACGGGTGTGGGCAGCTGGAAGATAATGCTCTCCTCAGTTCTCGGCGGACTGTTCGTGGGATTCCTCGGAACAGCGTTCGGAGCTACCGACGTTCCCGCCTGGTATCACCTCATTATGGGTGGCTTCCTGTTCGGTACGGTCTTTATGGCAACCGACCCTGTGACCGCGGCTCAGACCGAGACCGGAAAATGGATTTACGGTTTCCTGGTGGGTGCGATAGCGGTTGTAATCCGCCTCTTCAATCCCGGATACCCCGAAGGTATGATGCTCTCAATCCTGCTTCTTAACACCTTCGCTCCTCTGATTGACCACTGCGTAGTGAACCACAATATCAAAAAACGTCTCGGACGTGTCAAAACAGTTTAGGCGCTATGAATACAAACAGTAATATATATACGGTAATATATACCACCATCATCGTTGTGATAGTGGCCGCCGTCCTGGCTTTCGTAGCAATGACTCTGAAACCTCTCCAGGACGCAAACATAAAGGCTGAAACCATCAGTCAGATGCTTTCCGCCGCACAGCTCGTCAATGATTCCGACCTTCAGAAGATGGACAACAAGTCGGTGCTCGCCAAGTATTCCGAAAGTGTCAGGACAGCTTTCCTCATCAACTCCAAGGGAGCCAAGGTCCGTGAACTGAACACGGAGGATGGTTCGATTGAACTTGCCGACAATCTGAAGGAACAGAACTACAATATCAAAGGTGCCGGAGAACCCAATCTCCCGGTGTATGTTTTCGACAAAGCCGGTGAAGAGATATATGTCCTTCCCGTTTACGGCGCGGGCCTCTGGGGTCCCGTCTGGGGATATATAGCCTTCAACGATGACTGCAGCAAGATAGTGGGCGCATACTTCGACCACAGCGGCGAGACTCCCGGCCTCGGCGCAAAAATCAAGGACGAGCCCTCTTTCCGTGAGCAGTTCAAAGGCAAGAGCGTTGACATTGCAGGGACAAAACTTTTCGCAATCGTGAAAGGCGGAGCCCCCGAAGGCGCAACCGGCGCGGTGGATGCGATTGCGGGAGCGACTATGACCTGCAACGGTCTGGATGCCGCAATCAACACCTGGCTTTCAGCTTACAAGCCTTTCCTGGCCACCCAGATGGGAGCATCCCTTTCAAAAGAATGTGACGGCTCCTGCGGTGAAAACAGCGGTGACTGCTGCGGCGGAGGAAGCTGCAACGGAAGTTGTGGCGGAAATCATCAATGTAACAGATAGGAGGAACGGATATGAATAAAGATTTGAAAAATACATTGCTCAATCCCATATTCAAGGGCAACCCCATTTCCGTGCTGGTGCTCGGCATCTGTTCGGCTCTTGCCGTTACGGTACAGCTCAAGGGCGCTCTGGTGATGGCACTTTCCGTCATAGTCGTCACGGGACTTTCCAGCCTTGTCGTCTCATTGATAAGGAACACAATCCCCAACCGTGTCCGCATCATCGTGCAGCTGGTTGTCGTGGCTATGATGGTAATCCTTGTCGATCAGATTCTCAAGGCTTACGCCTACAGCACCGACAAGCAACTGTCCGTCTATATCGGCCTGATTATCACCAACTGTATCGTGATGGGCCGCATCGAGGCCTTCGCACTCGGCAACAAGCCCTGGCCCTCATTCATCGACGGTGTGGCCAACGGTGTCGGCTATGGACTAATCCTCGTAATCGTGGCCTTCTTCCGTGAACTGTTCGGCAGCGGAACCCTCCTCGGATTCCAGATACTGCCCGATTCATACGTTCCCAATAACCTTGTAATCCTTCCTCCTATGGCCCTCATCTTTCTGGGATGCATCGTATGGGTCCAGAGGGCAATTCAGAAGGATCTTCAGGAGAAATAACGATAACTCAGACTGAATATGGAATACATAAGTTTATTTGTAAAGTCAATATTTGTTGAC
This sequence comes from Candidatus Cacconaster scatequi, assembly GCA_018065305.1. Taxonomy (GTDB): domain Bacteria; phylum Bacteroidota; class Bacteroidia; order Bacteroidales; family UBA932; genus Cacconaster; species Cacconaster scatequi. The sequence goes on from JAGHTO010000043.1 coordinate 7,146, forward strand.
AATATGATTTTCTCATACTTCCTGGGTATGTGCTCATACCTGGCGGTATCGAAGAATGTCAAGACAGCGAACGGTTTGGGTATTGCCGTAATCTTCGTGCTTCTGATCACCCTGCCGGTCAACTACCTGCTCAACACATACGTCCTGAGTCCCGGTGCGCTGGTATGGCTCGGTGAGGATTTCGCAAACGTGGACCTGAGTTTCCTCAGTTTCATCATATTCATCGCGGTAATCGCGGCAATCACGCAGATTGTGGAGATGGTCGTGGAGAAGTTCCTTCCCTCACTTTACTCTTCACTCGGAATCTACCTTCCTCTGATTGCGGTGAACTGCGCGATTCTCGGTGGTTCTCTCTTTATGCAGCAGAGAGATTTCGCAAGCTGCGGTGAGTCTGCGGTTTACGCCCTCGGTTCCGGTATCGGCTGGTACCTGGCAATCGTGGCCCTTGCGGCAATCCGCGAGAAGATGTCCTACTGCCACATTCCCGACCCTCTCAAGGGACTCGGAATCACCTTCATAGTCGTAGGACTTATGGGTATTGCGTTTATGGCGTTTATGGGTATTTCACTTTAAAAGGAGGAGGAAACAGATATGAATATCACTATCATTTCAGCGGTTGCCGTCATAGTTGCCGTCACCCTGGTTCTCGTAGCCCTTCTTCTTTTCATCAAGGCAAAGCTCACCCCTTCCGGAAGCGTGAAGATTGACATCAACGGCGGCAAGAAGGTCGTTGAGGCTCCGATGGGAGGTTCTCTCCTGAGCACACTTGCCGAGCAGAAGATTTTCCTTCCCTCCGCCTGCGGCGGAAAGGGCAACTGCGGACAGTGCAAGTGTCAGGTTCTAGAGGGCGGCGGAACAATCCTTCCCACCGAGGTTGGATTCTTCTCCCGCAAGCAGATTATGGACAACTGGCGTCTCGGCTGTCAGGTAAAGGTCAAGGACAATCTGAAGATTCAGGTTCCCGACTCCGTACTGAGCGTCAAGAAGCTGGAGTGCGAGGTAATCTCCAACCACAACGTGGCCACCTTCATCAAGGAGTTCACGGTACGTCTCCCCGAAGGCGAGCACATCGAATTCAAGAGCGGCGAGTACATTCAGATTGACATCCCCGCCTGCGACGTGAACTTCTCCGACATCGAAGTAGAGCCCGAATACCGCGCTGATTGGGAGAGATACAACTTCTTCGACCTGAAGATGCACAACCCCGTCCCCACAATCAGAGCCTACTCGATGGCCTCTTATCCTGCGGAGGACAACATTGTCAAGCTGAACGTCCGTATCGCCACTCCTCCTTTCGACCGCACGCAGCCTAAGGGCGTGTTCAAGTGCCTGCCTGTCAACCCCGGTGTGGCATCTTCATACGTCTTCAGCCGCAAGCCTGGTGACAAGGTCACCATCAGCGGCCCTTACGGTGAGTTCCTTCTTCCCAAGGATGATCCCAAGGAGATTGAATACGTGTTCGTCGGCGGTGGCGCCGGTATGGCCCCTCTGCGCAGCCACATAATGCATCTGTTCAAGACTCTCAAGACAGACCGCAAGGTCAAGTTCTTCTATGGCGCCCGCGCGCTTGTGGAGGCCTTCTATCTTGAGGATTTTGCTGAAATCGAGCGCGAGTTCCCCAACTTCGAGTTCCATCTGGCTCTCGACCGTCCGGATCCCGCAGCCGATGCCGCAGGTGTGAAATATACTGCAGGTTTCGTCCACAATGTGATGAACGAGCTTTATCTGAAGGACCACGAGGCTCCAGAGGACATCAAGTACTTTATGTGCGGACCTCCGATGATGGTTTCTTCCGTCAACAATCTGCTTGACAGCCTTGGAGTTCAGCCCGAAAATATCTATTACGACAATTTCGGCGCATAGAGCCTGCAACTGATATTATGAAAAGCCGGAGAAATCCGGCTTTTTTTTGTTTTTGTCAAAAATGTGCTATATATTTGCCATCCCTTTCGGGAATGATTCGCTAGCTCAGTTGGTAGAGCACAGCACTTTTAATGCTGGGGTCTTGGGTTCGAGCCCCAAGCGGATCACAGAATAGAGCGCTACGGTGCTCTATTTTTGTCTTCAATCATCTGTGGCGGGTCGGTATGAGGGGTAGGGAAATAATCTTCTGCACAATCTTCTTTCTGCTTGGAAACTATCTTGGAGGATGGGTTCCGGCAGCTCCGTTGCCGTATCTGCTGTTGGCGGCTTTCTCGGCCTCTCTTGCACTCCGCTTCAGGAATGCGGGCGTGATACTCATCTGCTTTCTCTTTCTCGGGGTTTCCGGCATTCAGATTGATTTCTGTACTCGGGATGACACACCGTCGGCCATCGCGGACCTCGCTGCCCGATGCAAGCGTTCTTTTTCTCTATTTCTGGAGCGGTTCGTTCCTCCCGGAGATGAACTTGCAATCCTGAAAGCGTTGGCAATCGGGGACAAGAGCGACATTACCCGCAGCTTGCGGCAGGTCTATCGGGAAGCCGGCGCAATGCATCTGCTTGCCCTCAGCGGCCTGCACGTCGGAATAATCTATGGAATTGCGGTTCTTGCTCTGTCGTTTCTGGGAGGGAACACTCCGGCAAAAGTGTTCAGGTCATCCGTCACGCTTCTTTTCCTGTGGGGTTATGCGGTTGTATCCGGGCTCAGCCCTTCCATCTGCCGGGCCGTCGTAATGATAACGGTCTATGAAATCTCCGTGTTCGTCACAAACGGCAGGGACGGCCTGACAAGTCTGGCGGCCAGCGCCCTGCTCATAACGCTCTTCTCGCCGGCCGCTCCCCGGAACATCGGTTTCCAGCTTTCATACAGCGCGGTCCTTGCCATCCATACGATTCATCCCCGGCTGAACGCTCTGCTCGACACGAAATCCCGGCTTCTCAAGGCAGTGTGGGGGTCGCTCTCGATTGCAATCTCCTGTCAGGCGACCTGCGGGGTGCTGGGATGGCTCTATTTCGGCACGTTCCCGCGCTATTTTCTTCTTACAAATCTTCTGGCGGTGCCGCTGGCGACGGTCGTGATGTATCTGATTGCCGCCGGCATCATCTCTTCGGCTATTCCGGGAATGTCGGGAATCTGTGCCGCATTCCTCGAAAAAACGATTTGGCTTCTCAACAAGGTGCTGGAGATTATTTCAGGATTGGATGGAAATAGTTAAATTTGAAGAAATTTTCCAATTCTATGAGAAAACTGTTTCTGGCCTTGTTGCCGTTCCTGCTTCTTGCCTGCGGAAGGAATGCAGATGTCGTGGTTCCAAACGATAAGCAGCGTGAGTGGGCCGAATGCGAGCTGGGCGTGATGTACCACTTCGATATGCAGGTCTTCAATCCTGATTATGAATGGCGTCACTGGGGTACGCATCCTGATGCCTCCACCTTCAACCCCACTGAACTCAACACCGACCAGTGGCTTGATGCCGCCTCGAAGATAGGAGCGAAATATGCCGTGCTTGTGGCAAAGCATTGCTGCGGATTCAGCCTGTGGCCGACAGAGGCACACGGATACAGCGTGAAGAACAGCCCCTGGAGGAACGGACAGGGCGACATAGTCCGAGATTTCATCGAGTCCTGCAAGAAGTATGGCATCAAGCCGGCAATATATGCCAGCACTACAGCCAACGGTTATTATTGGGTGGACAATCCCGGCCTTGTGCAGCCCGGCGGACCATATACCCAGGAGGAATATAACGCCGTGGTCGAAAAGCAGTTGACCGAACTCTGGAGCAACTACGGAGAGCTGTTCGAAATATGGTTTGACGGCGGGGTTCTGTCACCGGAAAGGGGAGGAGCCGGGGTTGCGGAGCTTGTGAAGAAGCTGCAGCCTGATGCGATTGCTTTTCAGGGTCCTTACGGACATCCCAACCTGATCCGATGGGTGGGCAACGAGTCCGGTCTTGCACCCTATCCCTGCTGGGCTACGGCCGACTCCACCACCAATTCGGACGGGGTTGTAGCCGTCGAAGGTATGAACGGCCGTCCCGACGCACCGTTCTGGTGTCCCGGGGAGTCGGACTGCACCTTGCGCCACAACAGCACCCGTCAGGGGGGATGGGAATGGGCTCCCGGCGAGGATGACAGGATTTTCACAGTCAGTGAACTGATGGATAAATACGAGACCAGCGTGGGCCGCAACACCAATATGCTGCTCGGTCTGGTGGTCGATCCCCGCGGCCTTGTCCCTGAAGGGGACGTGCAGCGTCTGGAGGAGTTCGGCAAGGCAATCAAGGAGAAATACGGCAGCCCTGTCGCAACCGCTTCCGGTAAAGGACGGAAGTTTGAAATCAAATTCGACAGCCCCACCATCATAGACCGGGCTGTGCTTCAGGAGGACATAGCCTTCGGCGAGAGGGTGCTTGAATATTCTCTAAAGGGGTGTACTACCGGCGGCAAATGGGTGGATCTGGCTCGCGGTTCTAACATCGGACACAAGCATATCGACCTTTTCCAGAACATCGAACTGACCGCCGTCAGGCTTGAAGTCAAGTCCAGCAAGGCGGAGCCGGTAATCAGGAATTTAGCCGTTTACGGCCCGGAGAAACGCTCTGCCCAGAGGACTCTGTTCGAGGACGGTAACTATGCGATGTTCGTCCATTTCGGCCTCTATTCACAGCTTGAAGGCGTATGGAAGGGCAAGACATATTTCGGCAATGCCGAATGGATAATGAACGGTGAACAGGCCGGTATCTCCGTGGAGGACTACAAGGCTCTGGCAAAGGAGTTCAATCCTTCCGAATTCGACGCCGAGGCGCTTGTCCAACTTGCCAAGGACGCCGGGATGAAATATATCATCATCACCTCCAAGCATCACGAGGGTTTCGCGATGTTCGATTCCGATGCCTGTGACTTCAACGTCCACGATGCAACTCCCTGCGGCCGCGACCTTATGAAGGAACTGGCGGACGCCTGCCACAAGGCGGGTCTGGGCATAGGCTTCTACTACTCCCAGTTCCAGGACTGGACGGCTCCCGGTGGAGGCGGAGGTCCTTCTGTCGATGCTTCAGGGCGCAAGGTCAGTTTTGACGAATACTATCACAGCAAGGTGGTGCCTCAGGTTACGGAACTCCTGACCAACTATGGGGAGATTCAGCTGATATGGTTCGACACTCCCGGCGATATGCAGGCGAAATATTCCGAGGACCTGGTGAATCTCGTCCACGAACTTCAGCCCGGCGCTCTGGTGTCAAGCCGTGTGGGCAACGGACTGGGTGATTACGAGACACTCGGAGATATGGAGGTGCCGTTGAAGAATATCAACAGCCTTTGGGAAGGCATTGACGTCACGCAGGTCGGCTGGGGCTACTCCCGCAATGACTCCGAATGGAAGAGCCCCGAATATATAGTGAAGACCCTTACTTCCACCATCGCGCGCGGCGGAACCTTTATGATGAACGTGGGCCCCACCTCGAAGGGTCTGATAGCCCCCCAGGCTGCGGCTGCTCTCCGCAAGGCCGGGGAGTGGGTAGGCAGATATCCCGAGGTCGTCTATGGCTCCGGTTCTTCTCCCTGGGGACACGCTCTCCCTTGGGGTGATGCGGTCACACAGTTCGGAAAGATATACCTTGTAGTGTACGACTGGCCCTCCGACGGACATCTGTGGCTTCCCGGACTCAGATCTGGCATCAGGTCCGTGAAGTTGTACGGTGGCGCGGCTCTCGGTTACGACAGCGAAAACGGATGGACCCGCATAGATGTTCCCTCCCAGGCACCGGACCGGTATGCATCTGTCATAGAGATAGAAACTGAAGGAAAGCCTGTGGCTTCGCAGAACATTGCGGCAGACCCTTCCGTTCCGAGCGGATTCTCCGTCGTATTCGGCGATCACGACATGTGCGGTGCCTTTTATGACAGCTGGATGAACAAGTTCGGCGAGTGGAAGTTCAAGCACAGCCTGAAGGATCTTAGTGCTGACACCTGGTTTGACTGGACCGTCAATTTCCAGAAGGCCGGCACTTACGACGTCGAATTGGAGTACAAGGGTGATGGTCCGGTGCTCTGGCAACTTGAGATTGACGGCAAACAGGCCCTTCTCAACAGCCAGAAGTCGGCCAACGTCTATACCTGGCAGAGGCTCGGCTGGATAGAAATCGACAATCCGGGCAGGCACTGCATCTGCATCCGTCCCGTCGGCGAGGATTATCAGCACGCCGTTGTATCATCAATCAGGCTTACTCCGGTAGAACTTTGAAAATGAGAAATATAGTCGCATCAATCGTTTTTCTGCTCGTATCGGCCTCTCTCCCTGCGCAGGGCTTGTCCTCCATCAAGGGGCATGTAGTTGATTCCGCTGACGGTACTGCAGTGGAATTCGCGGATGTCATAGTGTCCGATATGAATGACAGGGTTGTCGCTTCGGGGACGGTCAGCGGTGATTCTTTCATTGTCGGCGGCATCAAAGCGGACACCGTGCTGGTCACCGTAAGGATGATAGGCTATGAAGCATACGTCAGCGAACCGATAGTTCTTGCCGCAGGGAATACGACGGATATCGGTACCATCCGTATGAACAGGCAGTCCGTCGGCATCCAGGAGGTTACGGTGGTCGCCGACAAGAATCAGATAGTTTACAAACTTGACCGGAAGACAATCAGCGGCTCTTCTTCCCTGACGGCGGGAGGAGGCACGGCGTTGGACATTCTCTCCAACGTCCCCTCCGTGCAGATTGATGCCGACGGTGAACTCACTCTCAGAGGTAGCAGCAACTATCTCGTATATGTGGACGGAAAGCCGAGCCCGCTGGAAGGCACTGCCGCGCTTCAACAGATACCGGCCTCATCCATCGATGACATAGAAATTATCACAACTCCATCGGCGAGATACAGATCCGACGGTGACGTGGGTATAATAAACATAAAGACCTCGGGACCTTCCGCCGACCGTTTCGGAGGGGTTGTCAATCTGACTGGAAGCACGCTCGGCACTTGGGGTGCGGACGGAAAACTGAGCTTCCGCAGCGGCCACAATACCTTCTATGCAGGCGGTACGTTCCAGGATATCAAGTCAAAAGGTGCCTTCAAGCAGGACAAGACCACGGATGTGGACGGATACAGGACCGTATCACATTCCGACGGGGAACGTTTCCGCAGCAACAGGACGATGATAGGAAACGCCGGGTGGCAGTTCGATGACGGGAAGAGGCACAATTTCGTCCTGGACCTGCAGATGGGCGAGACAAAGAACAGCAGGGGAGGCGATATGCTTTATAACGAATCCCGCAGTTTCGAAGGGACTCCGCTCTATGACAATGTCTATAACAGCGCCGACAGGTATATGCTTCACAAGAAGCTGATGCAGGCATCCGTCGATTATACCTGGAAGATTTCCCCGCGCAGCGAAATAAATGCCACCAGCCGTCTCAGATATGACCGTTATTCGCTGGAATACACCGAGAGCAATATGTTCACGCTCGAAGGTGTCAGGGACGAGGGAACCCGTGGGTATGAGGAAGAACACCACTGGGATGCCGACGGGGCCGTTGTCTACAAGTTCGACTTCAAGCCGGAAGGAACTCTTGAGGCCGGATATCAGTACATTACTTACAGCGAGCACGGTGAATTCAAGTTCAAGTCCTGGGACAAGGCGGCTCAGGATTTCATCTGGGATGAGAGCCTGCGTACCCCATTCTATTACCGCCGTCAGACGCATACTCTCTTCGCCTTGGTCACTGACCGTATCGGCTCCGTCGCTTTCGATGCGGGACTCCGTGCAGAGAGGGTGATTGACGACGTGACTCTGGAAAAGTATGAAGTGTCACAGCACGACAAGATATGGGATTTCTTCCCGTCGGCCCACATTTCATATGATGCCTCTTCCGCCGGAGTCTTCAGTTTCGGCTACTCCCGCCGCACCAACCGCCCTGGCATCTGGCAGAAGGAACCTTACATCACATACGAGGACTACTATACCAGAAAGGTGGGCAACCCGGACATCAAGGCGGAGTATGTGAATTCCCTGGAACTCGGCTATCGCAGGGGGCTTGGGAATTCCGGCAATCTGGCCGCAACTCTGTTCTGGCGTAACCGTAAGGATGTGGTGGACTGGATAAGGATTCCATACGAACCAGGCATCACCCTCGACAAGATAGTCAATGCCGGTAACCGGAATGAATACGGAATCGAATTCAGCACGCAGTTCAGGACGTGGAAATGGTGGATGATGACGGTAAACGGGGATTTCTACCGCTATGATTTCAAGGCCACCAGAAGTGACTGTAAAGACGCTTCCGGATTCAATTATATGTTGGGATGGATTAACAATTTCACTGTGGCGAAGAACACCAGAATTCAGTTTGACGGCCATTTCGTAGGTCCTCACGTCCTTACGCAGGGTTCCGAGAAGGCATACTGTTATTTCGACCTGGCCGCCCGACAGCAATTCGCCAATGGGAAGATTGCACTGTCCCTCGTGGCTCACGACATCTTCCATACCGCTGTCTATGAGAATCTGCGCTCCACCGCCGGGCTTGAGTCCCGTACCTGGGTACGCCCCAAGTATCCGAACATAGTGCTGGGCTTCACGTTCCGGTTCAACACCAAGGCGGCAAAGGAGAAGGGAGGAGCTATTTCCGGCGAGGCCGGCTTTGAAGGGAAGGAGTTCTAAAGTTACCTGAATCAGTTATGCAATCATCACGTAGAAATTTCATAAAGACGGCTGCCGTAACTGCGGCGGCCGCTGTCTGTGCACCCGCAACGGGGCTGCACGCCTCCGAAACGAAATCCACTACGGCGATGGCGCCGGATGCGCTGATTGTCCCGAGGGGCGCGGGGCTTAGGATTACTGGTACTTTTCTGGATGAGATTTCCCACGACATCCCGCACCAGAACTGGGGAGTGGAGGAGTGGGATATGGATTTCCGCCATATGAAGGCCATTGGGATAGATACCGTGATTCAAATCAGGAGCGGCTACCGGAAGTTCATCACCTGGCCCAGCAGATATCTGTTGGGGAAGGGCTGCTATATGCCTTCTATGGATTTGGTCGAACTGTTTCTTACCCTGGCGGACAAATACGGGATGAACTACTATTTCGGCCTCTATGACAGCGGTAAGTACTGGGATACGGGGGATATGTCATACGAATTGGAGAGCAACAAATATGTCATCGAGGAGGTCTGGAATGCATACGGGCACCATAAAAGTTTCCGGGGGTGGTATATCTCCACTGAGATTTCCAGAAAGACAAAAGGCTGCATAGAAACTTTCCATACTATGGGGAAGATGTGCAAGGATATTTCAAACGGGCTTCCTACATTCATCTCGCCCTGGATAGACGGCAAGAAGGCGGTTATGGGTATGGACGTCAATCTGAAAGAGGGAGTATCCGTCCGTCAGCACGAAGAGGAGTGGAACGAGATTTTTGACGGAATACACGACGTGGTAGATGCCTGCGCCTTTCAGGACGGACACATCGATTATGATGAATTGGATGCGTTCTTCACTGTCAACAAGAGGCTTGCCGACCGTTACGGGATGCAGTGCTGGACTAATGCGGAGACTTTCGACCGCGATATGCCCATCCATTTCCTACCCATCAAGTTTGACAAGCTCCGTATGAAGCTGGAGGCTGCCAAACGTTGCGGATACGACAAGGCCATCACTTTCGAATTCTCTCATTTTATGAGTCCCCAGTCCGCCTACCTTCAGGCCGGACACCTCTACAACCGCTACCGGGAGTATTTTGGGATATAAGAATCCCGAGGCCGTTCTGCAAATCGTCTGCGCAGGGGCCCTTTGCTGCGGAAACTCGCCTTCATGCCTTCGAGGGATTTAAATCGGCTTTTCACCATCCACTCGTGCAAAATTTCCTTGTCCGCGGCTAGAAAAACGCCATTTTTATTCCCATTACCGTTCGTACAAGGTTGGAAGAAGAAGACTTTAAATGTCGTGAGTGGCCGGGACAGGTTGCGACGGATGCTGAGCTTCAGTGCCTGAAAGTTGCGCGGCTGCTTCGTGATGTCTGCGGGTCCCGCCGGCAGGAGCCGGCCCACAGACATTCTCCACTCGCATCCGGCATCCTTTCGCTACGGCGGGCTAAAGCCCTGCTGCTTCGGGCCGCAGGCATCAAAATGCCTGCTGTGAACCCCTCGCGACTATCCGCAATGCATCCTTTCGCAACCCGTCCCGGCCAAAATCACCATGTCGAGGCTCAAGGAAGAAAAGACCAGCAGGTCTTAATTTCGCCTCAGGCGGGAATTATCATTAGTCTGTTGTCTCCCTATAAGGTAGGGTTATGAGAACAGAGCAATCACCTTGTCTATTGAAATTGCAAGGAAGATTGCGAGGTATGTATAGTGGCACTTTCTGTAGAGGTGAATGTATTCCTTGTCTTTCTGCGCCTTGATGTGATTTTCGAAGTTGATTATCTCATAAACCTCAAGGACAGCACCAATCAGGAAGAGGACAAGGATAATAATCGAATGTACCATAGATGAATCTTTATGCTTACGGAATGCAAATTAAGGAATAATTAACGGAACGGCAAGCGATAAGAGCACCCATAAACACCTTCACAACGGCCACACGATGACCGGCGAAGCCGGTAGTTGGCCCGCCGCAGGGCGGGTGGGCGGAGCAGCGCCCCGTATAAAAGCGCAGCGAAGTCCGACTTGCGTGACAGACAGGAGCCAAAAGCGGCGGGATCGAAAATGGCGGTTTTTCATCCGTAGACGATGAAATTTCTCTTGGAGGGATGGCGAAAGGCCTTTTTCAATCCCACGAGCATGATGTCCCAGCCACCTATCACCATTGGCCACAAATGCTTTCAGCAAATCAAAGTCAGAGAAATAACGTCGTTTTCTCTCTGATTTCTTGAAAATGACCCCTCAAAAAGAGAAAAACAAGTCTATTCGCTCTGGAAAATCAACTGCGTGAGAGACGGGCATTGGCGAAAGAAGAATGTCTTGACCGCTTAATATAATTATTCTCAAAACAAAATAGGAATAGATTGATAATTAGAGATTTAAATAACAACAACTATTTCGAAAATTTTAACATTTTTTAACGGAAAATGTTTGGTGAGGCACACAAAAGTGTTTTACTTTGCATAGAATTTTAGACAACAGACATGAAACTTAAGGAAAGGATTGAGGATTTCTACGCAGAAATTCAGAAAGAAGGAATCAATGATGTTACATTGAGTAATGCTTTCAAAAAGCTGGCACCGTCCTTCATTTATGGTGGCTACATTGACGTCAATGGAGTATACCGCATTTATATCAGAACGGTCGAGTTCTACTTCCATGATGAAAACGGACTAGTTACCGATCCTATCGTATATCACAGAAATGGACGACTCGATGATATCAAGGAGGTGCCGAACTTTCCCTTCATAAGTCTTCATGCACATGCTTCGGGATTTGATATTGCTTTTGAGCGAGGCTCATTCAGGGCATCCGCACTGATACGTAAATATGTCGTCATGTATAAAACAGGCGACACCTTTCAGCCTTTAATAAGATCGAAGAAATTATCTGGCGAGGATGACCGATCAACATTCCTATATGACATCATCAACGGTTTCTCTCTTGAAAAGGAATGCCAAAAAAGGATAGCATGGGTTGATGTAAATTACTCTGAAACAGAGGATGACCTTCAAAAGCCCACTGTTCGAAGGAATGTCTTTAAATTTGACAAGAATCCCGACTACAGTTATGGCCAGCCAGATTATATCAGAAGAAAACCAAAAGAAAAGGATACAAGAGAATGGTCCTTCTCGGCTGCCAAACAATTCAACGTTAGCAAATAACCCCAAAATATGATTCCAGATTCTCTTTGTAACAGAGTGTATTTTTCTGCACTCTTGCCGGAGGCTTGTCCGGTGACGTTCCGGGGACTGACCGAAGTTCTTGATAGATATGAGGTCCCCTGGTCTCTTCTTGAGGGAACCAATGATATCTGGTGCAGGGACTATATGCCAATCCAGATACTGCCGAACCAATTTGTGGGGTATGACTATCATCCGGATTATCTTCTCCATAGTGCAAAGGACAGGGCCACGATAACGGACGGAAACGAGATTTGCAGAAAGCTGGGATACGCTTGCAGCGATATGCTCGGTACGGTCAAGATTGATGGCGGCAATGTGGTCAAGGCTGCCGGCCGTGCAATAATGACAAGCAAGATTTTTGAGGAGAATCCGAGTGATAATCTGTCTTGGTTTATCCATTATATCGAGAGCGCTCTTGGTGCAAGGCTTGTCATTCTTCCCTGGGATGCGAACGAGGAATTTGGTCACTCGGACGGAATCTGCCGGTACATCGGTGAGGACAGAGTATTGCTGACGAACTATGCGGATTTCGACAGCAAGATGGCGAACCGATTCCGCAATATCCTTGGGGCCTGCTTCAAACAGGTGGAAGAATTGACCTTTTGCGCCCACAGGAAGCCTCACAAGCATAGCTGGGCTTATATCAACTGGCTCCAGACAGAGCAGGTGCTGATTCTTCCGAAATTCGGCATTGATGAAGATGAGCATGCCTTCGAGCAGATTTCACTCCTGATGCCTGAATATGCAGGACGCATCGAGATGGTGGATGCCAGCGACCTTGTAATCCACGGTGGATGCTTCAACTGCTGCAGCTGGACTATCCGGGAAGAATCGTGCTATGATTTACCATCAAACGGAAGTGCCTTATGAGCAATGTTTCAATCGAGCCCGGTGTTGAGATTTACAACGGCAGTTTCTCTTTGAGATTTGCGCCCAAACCGGAAGATAAATATGTTCCGCAGAACTATGATGAGGAGAGTATCTGCACTGGATTGCACCTGCTGTCAGAAGGGAAAACGGAAGAGGGTTTGGGATATCTTCTAATAGCCTGGGCCGATGAGGATTTATGGGCGGGAGAGTTGCTCTCGTACGGCTATACGGCAAACTGGTTTGGGGAGAACGATTATCCGAAGGCACTGCAGATCCTATACAAAATGGTGGACCGAGGCCATCCGATGGCAATGAACAATCTGGGCAATATGTATATGGAGGGTCAGGGTGTGAAACGCAGTGACCGTTGGGCAAAGTACTGGTTTGAGAAGGCTGTGGCGCACGGATGCTTTTTTGCTATGGTCAATCTTGCCAATATGCTCACTCTTGGGCCGAAGAAGTATAGGGATTACACCAAAGCCGTTGAACTGTTGAAGATGGCTATGGCGAAAGATGACCCTGAGGCTTTCAATATGATGGGGCTATGCTACCACGAAGGGCGCGGTGTGCCTCAAGATGATGCGCAGGCCTTTCGGTATTACAAACTCGGCTACGAGAAGGGCGCGGGACCTGTGGCTGCATATAATCTTGGCAGATGTTATTATTTCGGGCGTGGAGTTGATAAGGATTTGGAGACGGCACAGGAACTATTCAAGGAAGCCGAAGAGGTAGGATTCCCGGTGCGGGAGAAGTTGAAGGAAAAATTGTAAAATCTATATCTAATTTTAGAGTTAACGAGCAATTAGATATAATAAATATAATGTTACTATTTGTATTATCGAATTTTTGTTGCATATTTGCAGAAAATTTAGAGCAAATATGCATACACCCGAACAAGTAGCAGCCTCCATCAAGGACATCATCAAGCAGAAATACGGCAACCTGAATGCGTATGCTCAGGAAAAGAACATCACGCCCACGCAGTTGTATGCCCTGCTAAACGGAAAAGAATATCTTTCTTTGTTCTCTGCAGTACGTTTCAGCACGGACTTCGACCTGAACATTGATTATTGCACGAAGGGTGAACTTCCCGTTCTCAGTCCTGAGCACGATTACAATATGCTGCTTGAAGCTACGACGGAATTCTTCTACGCAGTGAGGGATGAAGACAAGGCACGTGATGAATTCGAGCGCAAATATGACGACCTCTCTTCTGACGAACGTGAGCAATCAAAGAAGTATCTGGAGAAGCTGCGCATCGACAAGGCAAAGGCCGGATGTGCGCTCGTCGATCTGCTGAATACAGGCTGGGGCGAAGAGGACCCGGAAGAAGAAATTGAAAAGCCCATAATACCCAAGAGTGCGATGAAACTGCACGAAGCCATTCAGGAGGTAATCCGCCAGAGTGGGCATCCTCTCACATTCACAGAGATAGCAAAGCAAATCAACGCACAGGAGCTCTATTCCCGCAAAGATGGCCAGACTGTCCCAGCCAGCCAGATTTCTGCAAGAGTGAAGAGCTATCCGCAG
>JAGHTO010000045.1 GCA_018065305.1 Candidatus Cacconaster scatequi
TGATTTTAATCGTGTTAAAATCGGTACTTGCTTGTACTTTTCGTTTTCCATTCTTTCAATGAACTTCCGCTTCTCTCAAAGCGGGCTGCAAATGTAAGGACTTTTTTTTAATTCACAAAAAAAAGTGAAAAAATCTTCAACTTTTTTCCCGTCCCCTCATTCGCGCCACCCGTTCTTCTCAAACGGGACGGCAAAGGTAGTTATTATTTCGATACCTCCAAATCTTTTTTCAAACTTTTTTCGTCTCTGGAGGCTATATGGCTATCATTCAGTGCAATAATTTTTCATCCTCAAAAGCAGTTCCGTCCGGATTGCACCAGATGCGCTGCATTATTGAGAAATCTCCCATCGGAAGCAGCTTTACAGAACAATGATATTTCCTCTCCCACCTGCGCCTGATGCTGAAAAAACCCTTGTCCAAATAAGCGTGAAAAATCGGGCTGAGTTTTAGTCCGAGCTTCTTCACTCCCCTTTCCTTTACATAACAGACCAGTTCCCTCTCCAGAGTCTCGTCAAAGAGTATCGACGGGCCTATCTTTCCTGTCCCGTGGCACAAAGGACACTCTTCAGTTGTCTCTATCTCTGTCACCGGACGGACCCTCTGCCGGGTTATCTGCATAAGTCCGAACTTGGTAAGGGGCAGAATGGTATGTTTGGCCCTGTCAGAAGCCATAACCTCGGCCATATGCTTATAGAGGAGAGCCCTGTGCTCGGCCTCATCCATATCTATGAAGTCGACTATGACTATTCCTCCCATATCCCGGAGCCTTAACTGGCGGGCAATCTCATCAGCCGCAGCGATATTCACCTCGACACTGTTCCCCTCCTGCTCCGTCTGCTTCACACGTATCCCACTGTTGACATCTATCACGTGAAGAGCTTCCGTATGATCTATGACAAGGTAGGCCCCCTGCTTGAGAGAGACTATCCTGCCAAAGGAGCTCTTGATCTGACGGTTCACGTCGAAATGGTCAAAAATCGGCTCGCTGCCCTTATACAGCTTGACAATCTTTTCCTGCTCGGGGGAGATCATCGAGACATACTCGTCTATCTCCTTGAACACGGATTCGTCGTTCACATATATATTGGTGAACGAATCATTCAGAAGATCCCTGAGCATTGTGGTGGTACGGCTGTTCTCACTGAAAAGCAACTGAACCCCCTTGTTCTTCGCAATCTTCTCCCAGGAATCCTCCCATTTGCGGACCAGTGACCTGAGTTCCGCATCGAGCACGGCGGCACGCTTGCCTTCCGCAGCAGTCCGGATAATCACTCCGTAATTTTTGGGGAGAATGCTGTAGACCAGCCTTTCAAGCCGCAACTTTTCCTCCTTGGAGGATATCTTCTGAGAGATGCTCACCTTGTCCGCAAAGGGAAGGAGCACAAGATTCCGCCCGGCTATCGAAATCTCCGCAGTAAGCCTTGAACCCTTCGTTGAAATCGGCTCCTTGACTATCTGGGCAATTATCGGCTGCCCGGGAGAAAGAAATCTTTCTATACGACCGTCCTTCTCAAGAATTTCGTCTATCGGAATATTCTGGTACAGAGTCTTGAAATCACTGTTGCCGTTGATTTTGCGGACAAAATTGTCAAATGCCGTAAAATTGAGGCCCAGGTCAAGGTAATGGACGAAAGCGTCCTTCTGATCCCCGATATCGACGAAAGCCGCATTCAACGACGGAAGCAGTTTCTTTACTTTCCCTATGTAAACGTCACCGACGGAGAAACCCCGTTCCCGAGTCTTCTCCTTGCTGTATTCTATCAGCTTGTGGTCATCCAGAAGTGCCAGCGACACCTCCGACTCCGTCACGTCAATTATCAGATCCTTATCCATTTTCACAACTGTTCTTTCCTAAGAAGCTGTTTAAATTTGATTGCCGAAATTTATTATCGCAGATTTTTTGATGGCTTTGTGCTTGAAATGAGGATAATTAAATTTAAACAGCTTCTAACACGACTAAAGCAGGCTTAACCTGCTTTAGTTTGATGTGATTATCGGAGAATAACCGTCGGTTATTTCTTCTTGTGCCTGTTCTTGCGCAAACGTTTCTTACGTTTGTGAGTGGCCATCTTGTGTCTTTTATGCTTTTTTCCGTTTGGCATAATATAGAGGTATTAATTATTGTCTCTTATCTGACTTTTTCTGCAAAAGCCTTTGAAGCCTTGAATGAAGGAATCTTGTGAGCAGGAATGAGCATCGTAACATTCTTGGAGATGTTACGGGCGGTCTTCTTTGCGCGTGTCTTGATTACGAAACTTCCGAAACCGCGGAGATAAACGTTTTCACCTTTGATAAGAGAAGTCTTTACACTGTCCATAAATCCTTCTACAACACTCTGAACTTTGATTTTCTCAATTCCAGTGCTCTTCGCAACTTCGTTGATGATGTCAGCTTTAGTCATAATTCTATAATGTTAAATTTGTTGAATATTCCACTAACCGCCCCGATTTTGGGGCAATCGGTTGCAAAAGTAGAGGTAATTTTTTAATTATCAAAATGCTAATGCTATTTTTTCAAAAAATTTCTTGGCACAACTATTGACCATATATGACTCACCGCTTAACAACTGACAATATGTCATAAAGCTGAAAAAGGTATGAAAAACGTGCTGGAAAACATATTTAACGCCCAGGAGGCTGACATGAACCTGATTCCGGTAATGAGCATAGATGCCCATATGCAGGACATCAAGGAAAAGGAACTGTCGCCCGTTCTGCCAATACTTCCACTCAGGAATGCCATTTTGTTCCCGAACACGGTCATTCCCGTCACAATTGGCAGACAGAAAAGTCTTCAACTCATAAACGAAGTGAACCGGGTAAGCAAGATTCTCGGTTGTGTCACACAGATTGACTCCAAAGTCGACGATCCGGGTCCCGGGGATCTGTTCCAGACCGGAACCGCCGGCAAAATTCTCAAGCTGATAGAAATGCCCGATGGAAGCGTCACCGCCATCATTCAGGGTATCAAGCGCTTCGATATCAGATCAATGAACATCACGGCGCCTTATATGGTGGCTCAGGTGGAATATCGCAACGATATCGTTCCCGCCCCTAATGACAAGAATATGGAGGCCGTCATCGGCTCCCTGAAAGACGCCGCCATCTCGGTGATAAAACTGAATCCCCACATTCCCAACGAGGCGGGGTTTGCAATAAAGAACGTGGAGGGATACAGTTTCACCGTCAACTTCATCGCCTCGACAATAGAAATAGATGACATCAACGAGAAGGTCCCCCTTCTGGGCATCGACTCCCTGCAGGAAAGGGCGCTTAAGCTTATGGAGCTGCTGACGCACCAGATAGAACTTCTCAAGATAAAGGATGATATCCAGCGGAAGGTCAAAAGTGACATCGACCAGCAGCAGAGGGAATACTATCTGAACAATCAGCTCAAGACCATCCAGGAAGAGCTCGGAATGAACGGCGACAGCGAGGATGTGGTCCAGTTCAGGGAAAAGGCCAAGGGGAAGAAATGGTCGGAGAAGATGGCGGAACTTTTTGAAAAGGAATTGGGGAAACTCGAACACATTAACCCCAACTCTGCGGACTACAACGTACAGTATGGATACATCGAATTTCTGCTCGACCTGCCTTGGGACGAAATGACACAGGATAATCTGGATATGAAGAATGCCCAGAAGGTTCTGGATCAGGACCACTTCGGACTGGAAAAGGTCAAGGAGAGAATAATAGAATATCTGGCCGTCCTCAAACTGAAGGGAGATATGAAATCCCCGATACTTTGCCTGTACGGCCCTCCGGGTGTCGGCAAGACATCTCTCGGCAAATCCGTCGCAAGGGCTCTGGGTCGCAAATACGGAAGAATCTCCCTCGGTGGACTTCACGACGAATCCGAAATCAGGGGTCACCGCAGAACCTACATCGGAGCAATGAGCGGCCGTATAATGCAGACCATAAAGAGGTGCGGAAGTTCAAACCCTGTGATAGTTCTGGACGAAATTGACAAAGTCACGGAAGATTACCACGGAGATCCGTCATCCGCACTTCTGGAAGTGTTGGATCCGGAGCAGAACACAGCTTTCCACGACAACTACCTGGATGTGGACTACGACCTGTCAAAAGTGTTGTTCATCACCACTGCAAATGACATAAGCAGCATACATCCCGCACTCAAGGACCGTATGGAAATGATCAACGTGTCCGGGTATCTGGCGGAGGAAAAAGTTTCGATTGCAAAGAACTATCTGGTGCCCAAACAGTTGGAAGCGCACGGACTTACACGCAGCCAGCTTTCCTTCGGGAAAGGCTCCCTTGAAACAATAATCGACGAATACACCCGGGAATCCGGTGTCAGAGGATTGGACAAGCAGATTGCCAAAATGGCAAGGATAACTGCCAGAAAAATCGCCCTCGAGGAAGAACTTCCCAAGCGTATCACCCCTGCAACCGTGAAGGAATATCTCGGGCTGCCCACAAATTTCCATGACCTGCAGGAAGACAGCAGCGTACCCGGAGTGGTGACAGGCCTGGCCTGGACTCAGGTCGGAGGCGAAATCCTGTTCATAGAATGCAGCCTCAACGAAGGCAAGGGCAATCTCTCCACTACTGGAAATCTCGGAGACGTGATGAAGGAATCCGTGACTATTGCGCTCCAATATCTGAAGGCCCATCCCGAACTTGCAGGAGTGACGGTGAAGGATATGTTCAAAAAGGACATTCACATCCACGTGCCGGAGGGGGCTATTCCCAAAGACGGTCCTTCCGCCGGAATAACGATGGCCACCGCCATAGCATCCGCTTTCAGGAAAGAACCCGTAAAGAACGGCATTGCAATGACCGGTGAGATAACTTTGAGAGGCAAAGTCCTCCCCGTCGGAGGAATCAAGGAAAAGATTCTCGCGGCCAAGCGTGCCGGCGTCACAACGATAATCCTCAGCAGGAAAAACGAGAAAGACATAAAGGAGATCAACCCGATATATGTCAATGGGCTGACCTTTGAGTATGTCGATACCATCGATAACGTCATAAACAAGGTTTTCTGATGGACGTACGGATAGAGAGCAGTTGGAAAAGCGTTCTTGCCGGAGAATTCGAAAAACCATATTTCATCTCGCTGGCGGACACTCTTCATAAGGAAAAGAAGTCCGGGAAAGTGATATACCCTCCCGGACCTCTCATTTTCAACGCATTCAATCTCACACCCTTCGACAGGGTGAAAGTGGTGATTATAGGGCAGGACCCCTATCACAATCCGGGTCAGGCGGAGGGACTCTCCTTCTCCGTGCCCCACGGCACGGCCTGCCCGCCTTCCCTCCTTAATATATATAAGGAGATTCATTCCGACCTGGGGTTGGACCTATCGGGAAAGGACGGTTCCCTCGAAGGATGGGCCCGTCAGGGTGTCTTTCTGCTGAACGCCGTCCTCACCGTAAGGGCCGGACAGCCGACATCTCACAGCGGTATCGGATGGTCGGAGTTCACCGATGCGGTAATCCGGACTCTGAGCGAACGGCGGAGCGGTCTGATATTTCTGCTTTGGGGCAACTTCGCAAAAAGCAAGAAACCACTGATAGACATGTCGAAACACCACGTCCTTGAAGCAGCGCACCCCTCACCATTGGCAAGGGGCGCGTTCTTCGGCTGCCGTCATTTCTCAAAGACCAACGATATCCTGTCGGGGCAGGGTTTGCAGCCGATTGACTGGAGCAAATAGCCTAGACGAGGCCGTTTGCCTTGACGCAGGCGTAGATTGCAATGAAAGCGAAACCTGCAAGAATCAGGGTCACGTATGCACCGCAAATCACCTTCCAGCGCTTGAGCCAAATCTGGTTGTTCCAGCCGACTGTCTGGAGTGCGCTCCAGAAGCCGTGAGTCAGGTGGAACCAGATGGCGGCGAACCATAACACATAGAGCAAAGTCACAACAGGACTTGCAAAGGTGTTGCTCATAAGTCCGTACACATCGTCCGGAGTTTGTCCCATAAATTCCTTCAACTGCATATTTGCCCAGAAATCAGTGAGATGCAGAGCTATACCAAGAAGGACGATAAGGCCGAGAACGAACATATTGCGTGCTGACCAGGAATCCACGGCGGCTTTGTTTGAAACTGCATATCTGACTTCGCCACGAGCCTTCCTGTTTCCGATTGTAAGAATCATCGCGTAGATGATGTGGATTACGAACCCGGCTGCAAGAACGGGAACCATAACCTTGACAATGCCAAGAGACATGAATTCGCAGACACCCGCAAAAACGGTACTGGTCGGATCAAAGACATAGGTGAGGTTCAGACACATATGAAGCGTGATGAACAGAATCAAAAAGAGGCCTGAAACACTCATTATGAGTTTCTTGCCGATTGAAGACTTGAATATGCTTGCCATAATAATAAGTTATTGTTTCACTTGAGACTGCAAATATACGCCTAAAGTTGTAAAAACAATAATATTTAGTTACTTTTGTTAATCATAAACCCCATATCGATATGTCATATAAACGTATTCTTCTCAAACTGAGCGGCGAGACACTGGGCGGTGAAAACGGTGTCGGACTGGATGAAAAGGCAATGGATGCTTTTGCATCCCAGATAGCGGAAATTGCGAAGAAAGGCGTCCAGATAGCTATTGTAATAGGTGGAGGAAATATCTTCCGAGGTCTGAGCGGAGCATCGAAGGGGTTCGACCGTGTCCGCGGCGACCAAATGGGAATGCTTGCCACCGTAATCAACAGCATCGGTCTGAGCCTTTCGCTCCGCAGTCACGGAGTGAAAGCGGAAGTGTTCACATCCACCCCGATGATGCCGATGGCCAGATATTATATGAGGGACGAAGTTCTGGAGTATCTCGAATCCGGAGGAATAGCGCTTGTGGCGGGAGGAACAGGAAATCCTTTCTTCACGACCGATTCCGGAGCAGCCCTGAGGGCCTGCGAACTCCGCTGTGACGCACTGCTCAAGGGGACGAAAGTTGACGGAGTCTACAATTGCGACCCGGCAGTCAACAAGGATGCAGTCCGCTATGATACGATATCATTCGACAAGGTGCTTGCGGATGAGCTGAAAGTGATGGACCTGACGGCCTTTACCCTCTGCAAGGAGAACGATATGCCCATAGTGGTGTTCAACATCCGTAAACCGGGCAATCTGGAGCAGGTTGTCGCCGGAACCGGTGTATGTACGACAATCAGTGCAAAATGATTATTAAAGTTTGACAGATATGATTCAAAAAGGAAAAGAAACCATGGAGGCCGCCGTTGCGAAGATGCGCAACGCCGTCTCCCATCTGGACGAGGAACTGAAAAATTATCGTGCCGGGAAAGCCAATCCGTCAGTTTTCAATTCAGTGTCGATTGACTACTACGGGACGCCTACCCCCCTGCCCCAGGTTTCAAGCATAACGACGCCGGATGCCAAGACAATGATCATCCAGCCCTGGGACAAGAACCTAATCCGTACAATAGAAAAAGCAATCATAGATGCCAGTCTCGGTTTCGCCCCCCAGAACAACGGAGAGGTGATTCGCATCAATGTCCCCGCCCTCACCGAGGAGCGCAGGAAAGAACTGGTCAAGAAGGCGCGCACTGCTGGAGAGACGGCGAAAGTCAGCATCCGCAATGCCCGCAGGGACGCCATCGATGCCCTGAAGAAGCTCCAGAAAGAGGGGCTTCCGGAGGACTCGGAGAAGGATTTCGAGGCTGATGCCCAGAAACAGACCGACACTTTTTCCAAAAAGGTTGACGAACTTCTTGCAGCCAAGGAAAAAGAGATAATGACAGTATAGAGTCCGTGCGCAAGATAAAACTCATCGCAGGACCCTGTAGCGCAGAGTCATCGGCTCAACTCTATGGCACAGTGAGTGCCATAGTTTCTTTGCGCCCTGATATGGAAGCCTCAGGATTCGAGTTGGAGGCTTTTCGCGCTGGAGCGTGGAAGCCGCGCACCCGTCCGGGATGCTTCGAAGGTGCCGGGAAGGATGCCGTCGGATGGGTGGCTGACGCACAGAAAAAGAGCGGTCTTGAGGGTATGGTGGAAGTAGCGAAAGCCTCACACGTCGAGACTGTTCTCAATGCCGGCCTCAAAAGAGTCTGGATAGGTGCGAGAACAGCGACAAATCCTTTTGACACTCAGGAGATAGCGGATGCCCTGAGAGGATGCGGCGACATTGCTGTATTCGTTAAGAATCCTGTCAATCCGGACGTTGACCTGTGGCAGGGGGCAATCGACCGTTTCCGTGCCGTGGGCGTTACCAAAGTCTCGGCAGTCCATCGCGGATTCTCTTTCTATGAGAAGAGCCGATACCGCAATCTTCCCAAGTGGCAGGTCCCCATCGAACTGATGCAGAGAATACCCGAAGTACCGATGTACGGTGATGCCAGCCATATCACCGGATGCCGGGAATACATTCCTGAGGTAGCGCAGAAAGCCCTCGACCTCGGATTTGCGGGATTGTTTCTGGAATCCCATATAAACCCCTCCGAAGCCCTCAGCGACAGCAAACAGCAACTCACTCCGAATGCGTTGTGTGAATTGCTGCGGTCACTGTCGATAAAGGACATTTACGCCGAGTCCCGTTCCCTGCAGAAAGAACTTGAGCAGCTGCGCTCCCGGATAGACGTGATTGACGAAAATCTGCTTGACGTGATTGCCGAAAGAATGGCCGTTGTCGAAAAGCTTGGAGACTTCAAGAAAGAGCATAATCTGACAATCCTGCAACAGCCCAGATGGGAACAGATTCAGCAGATTGTTTCCGAAGGAGCGAAAAACAGAGGCCTCGACCCGGCTTTCGTCGAGGAGTTGTTCCAACTTCTCCATCAGGCGGCCATCGACCGCCAGTCCTGACAACTGAAAAAGAGGCCTGCCCGTTCCGGACAGACCTCTTTTCAAATCATTTCAAAACAGTTTCTAGTCCTCACGGATTGCCGCGATACCGGGAAGATCCTTTCCTTCGATAGCCTCGAGCATCGCGCCGCCACCGGTGGAGACATAACTTACCTTGTCGGCATAACCCATCTGGGTTACAGCTGCAACGGAGTCACCGCCACCGACAAGAGTGTAGGCACCTGCGGCCGTGGCCTCTGCGAGGTCTTCGGCAATCTGGAGAGTACCTTTGGCGAATGTAGGCATCTCAAATACGCCTACAGGACCGTTCCAAAGGATGGTCTTGGAAGAAAGTATTATCTTTTTCCAGTTCTCCAGAGAAGTCTTTCCGGCATCCATACCTTCCCACCCGTCAGGGATATCATTTGAAGGAACGACCTTGGTGTTGGCCTCATTGCTGAACTGGTCAGCTACAACAGTCTCGACAGAGAGGGAGATGTTGACACCCTTTTCCTTTGCAGTCTTCAGAATATCAATAGCATCGGGAATAAGTTCATCCTCGTGAAGGGAGTTGCCGATTTTTCCGCCCTGAGCCTTTATGAAGGTGTAACCCATACCGCCGCCGATAATCAGGTTGTCAACTTTGGTGACAAGGTTCTTCAGAACTTCGAGCTTGGAAGAGACCTTTGAACCGCCGATGATGGCTGTGAAGGGATGCTTCGCGTTCTTGAGCACGTTGTCGATGGCCTTGATCTCACCGTTCATCAGGTAACCGAACATCTTGTCATTGGGGAAATACTTGGCAATCAAAGCGGTAGATGCGTGAGCGCGGTGTGCCGTACCGAATGCGTCGTTGATATAGCAGTCAGCGTATGAAGCGAGCTTGGCAACGAAAGCCTTCTGGCTCTCCTTGACGGCAGCCTTGGCGACCTTCTTTTCTTCATCGGTGGCATCCTCTGCAAGTCCGCGGGGTTTGCCCTCTTCTTCTGCGTAGAAACGGAGGTTCTCAAGAAGCAGGACCTCACCGGGTTTGAGAGCCGCAGCCTGTTCGTCGGCTTTCTGGCAGTCGGGAGCGAACTGTACGGGAACTCCGAGATAACTGCTTACTCTGTCAATGATGTGTTTGAGAGAGAATTTGTCGGCAGGGCCCTTCGGACGGCCGAGATGCGACATAATGATGAGGGCTCCGCCACCTGCGAGCACCTTCTTCAACGTGGGGACAGCTGCACGGATTCTGGTATCATCCGTGATTTCAAACTCGTCATTCAACGGAACGTTGAAGTCAACGCGTACAATGGCCTTCTTGCCATTAAAGTCATAAGTCTCAATGTTTTTCATATAGTGGTGATTTGTATCTGTTTCCAATCCGTACAAAAGTACAAAAATAATGCATATCTTTGCAATAAAAGGGTACAATATGACGATAGAAGAGCCGTCACGGGAGTGGAAAGACTATGAATTGATTGACTCCGGAGATTTCAGCAAGCTGGAACGCTTCGGGAGTTACGTGATGATACGCCCGGAGCCCAAGGCTCTGTGGAAGAAATCTTTAGGAGACGACCGGTGGCTCAGGATGGCCCACACCGAATTCAAGCCGGGCGCTGGATTCGGTAAGGCCGGAAAAGAGGACAGCGGCTCGTGGAACAGGCTCAAGGCGATGCAGGACCAGTGGGCAATCTCCTACCCTTCCTGCGGATTCAATCTCCGTCTCGGGCTGACCAGTTTCAAACACGTGGGAGTGTTTCCCGAACAGGCTCCCAATTGGGAGTATATCCGGAAGCAGGTGCAGAGGCTGAAGAGCTCCGGCAACGTGCAGGGAGCGCCGAAAGTGCTGAACCTGTTCGCATACACCGGCGCCGCCTCCCTTGCCGCCTGCAAGGCCGGGGCTCAGGTAACTCATCTTGATTCCGTCAGACAGGTTGTCACCTGGGCAAGAGGCAATATGGAGTTGAGTTCTTTGGACGGAATCAGGTGGATAATCGAAGATGCCCTCAAATTCGCCAGACGGGAAGCCAAACGGGGCAACCTTTACAACGGGCTGATTCTCGACCCTCCGGCATACGGGCACGGACCCGACGGCGAGAAATGGAAACTGGACGAGTGCCTTTTCGAACTTCTGGAGGCCTGCGCCGCCATTCTGGCTCCGTCCGACAGTTTTATGGTGCTCAACCTTTACTCCAACGGTTATTCCGCCGTTCTTGCCGACACCATTGTAAGGAGCGCTTTCGAAGGCAGATTCAAGGCGTTGGACTACGGGGAGCTCGTGCTCAGGGACAGTTTCGGCAAAGCCCTCCCTCTGAGCGTTTTTTCAAGACTTGAAAGATAGAAAGATATTATGGAGTTCTTGTCGATAGTATGGAACGTGGATCCGGTCATAGTCAGTATCGGCCCCCTTGCAATCCGCTATTATTCACTGCTGTTCATCGCAGGATTCCCTCTCGGGTACTGGATGTTCACAAAATTCTACACACGGGCCGGACTGGACACGAAAATACTCGAACCGTTGCTCTATGCGCTGCTTATCGGCACAATCGTCGGAGCGAGACTGGGGCACTGCATCTTCTATCAGCCCGACTACTATTTCACCCCCGAACACTTCGGAGAAATTCTCCAGGTGTGGAAAGGAGGCCTTGCTTCGCACGGGGGCACGGTCGGAGTGATACTCGCGCTTCTGTGGTATGCCCGCAAGTATGGGAAGGCGTATGACTTCGATACCCTGTGGCTGTTCGACAGACTTGCCATAGCCGTCTGTTTCGCCGCATTCTTCATCAGGATAGGAAACCTTTTCAACTCGGAAATATACGGGTGTGAGACCTCTCTTCCCTGGGGATTCGTCTTCGTAAAGGCCGGCGAGACCGCCGCAAAACATCCTACACAACTGTACGAAGCTTTCTCCTATCTGATTCTCGGTCTTGCCCTGCTGCTTGTCTATCTGAAGGGGATAAACAAGGTCCATCAGGGATTCTTTCTCGGGGTCTTCTTCATCGGATGCTTCGGGATGAGGTTCCTCATAGAGTTCATCAAGGAAAAACAGGTGGATTTCGAAGAGGGAATGACTCTGGATATGGGGCAGATTCTGAGCATCCCTTTCATCCTGGCAGGCATATATTTTGTATGGTACAGTATCAAAGGGAAGGTGCCGGCCGAACGGGTCCCGAAAGCAAAGACACATTACTGCCCGCCTCCCAAATCAAAGAGAAACGATTACACAACCAAATAGCATCAAAAAAACAAATATTATGAAGACAAAGTATTCCGGCACCCAGACCGAGAAAAACCTGGAAGCGGCATTCGCCGGTGAATCCCAAGCAAGGAACAAGTACACATATTTCGCATCAAAGGCCAAGAAGGAAGGATACGAGCAAATAGCCGCCCTTTTCCTCAAGACCGCTGACAACGAGAAGGAACACGCCAAACTGTGGTTCAAGGAGTTGAACGGAATCGGCTCAACATCTGAAAACCTTGCCGCCGCAGCCGAAGGCGAGAACTTCGAGTGGACCGATATGTATGAAAACTTCGCGAAGACCGCTGAAAAGGAAGGATTCCCCGAACTGGCCTGCAAGTTCCGCCTTGTCGCTGCAATCGAAAAGAGGCACGAAGAGCGTTACCGCGCCTTGCTCAGGAACGTCGAGACAGCCGAAGTGTTCAAGAAGAGCGAAGTGAAAGTTTGGGAATGCCGCAACTGCGGGCATATCATCGTCGGAACCGAAGCCCCCGAGGTATGCCCTACCTGCGCACACCCTCAGTCATATTTCGAAATTCACGAGGAAAACTACTAGGAATCTACATACCCATTCCGCCGTCGACCTGAATCACCTGTCCGGTGACGTATGAAGCCAGGTCGCTGGCAAGGAAGGTGCATACCTTTGCAATCTCTGACGGGAGTCCACCGCGACGAAGCGGAATCTTGGACTCCCATTCTTTTAATGTCGCTTCCGGAAGGGATTGAGTCATCTCCGTCAGTATGAACCCCGGAGCGACCACATTGGCGCGTACTCCACGGGAACCCAGTTCCTGCGCTATGGATTTGGCCAGACCTATCATACCCGCCTTTGACGCGGAATAGTTGCACTGACCGGCATTGCCGTGGATGCCCACGACGGAACTGATGTTGATGATGGAACCGCCTTTCTGCCTGAGCATCACGGGAGAAATTGCGTGGATGAAGTTGAAGGCGCTCTTCAGATTCACGTTCAACACCGCATCCCACTGGGCTTCCGTCATTCTCAACATAAGGCCGTCCTTCGTTATACCTGCATTGTTCACCAGAATGTCTATGTGGCCGAACGCCGACATTGCCTCCTCCACAACAGCGTGGGCATCAGCAAATGAGGATGCATCGGAAGATATGGCCAGAACTTTAACCCCGAGAGCCTCCAGTTCAGACTTGGTTTCAAGAGCTGCGCCATCTATGGCAAGGTCAGTGAATACGATATCCGCTCCCTCGGAAGCGAAAGCGAGAGCAATCTGTTTTCCGATACCCCTGGCTGCGCCGGTTATCAGCGCGATTTTTTTTTCAAGTAATCCCATAATCAATGTGAAAGAATATCGAGTACGTTTATAAGTTCCTTGTCGATAGGCTTGTTTATCTTGATAGCCTTGGAGATGGGGACGTTGATGATGACATCGTCATAGATGGCTATCATCACGTTGCGCTGTCCCTCCTTCAGCGCCTCGATTGCCGCGACGCCCATTCTGGATGCCAGGATACGGTCATAGGCGCTCGGTTTGCCGCCTCTCTGGAGATGTCCCAGAATCGAAACGCGCACGTCATACTGCGGATACTCCTTACGGACACGCTCGGCGTAATGCATTGCGCCTCCGTCCTTCTCGGATACAATGACAATCGAACTGTTCTTGGTTTTTCTGATACCCCTCTCGATGAACGTGGCGAGCTGGTCTATGTCCGTGCTGTCTTCGGGAATTATGGCAGCCTCCGCACCGGCGGCGATGGCACTGTTCTGAGCGAGGAATCCGGCATCACGCCCCATAACCTCCACGAAGAAGATACGGTCGTGGGATGCGGCGGTGTCGTGTATCTTGTCCACGCACTCCACTATTGTGTTCAGAGCGGTGTCATACCCTATCGTATGGTCTGTACCGTAAAGGTCGTTGTCGATGGTGCCGGGAAGCCCGATGACAGGAATGTCGTGCTCACGGGCAAGTTCCTGAGCACCAGCCAGGGAGCCGTTGCCGCCTATGACGATAAGGGCGTCTATTCCGAACCTCTTTATGGTCTCATACGCCTTGGCGCGGCCTTCCACTGTCCTGAATTCGTCACTGCGGGCGGTCTTGAGGATAGTGCCGCCTCTCTGCATCAGGTTCGAGACACTTTCCGTTGTAAATTCCTTGATTTCACCGTTAATAAGGCCCTCCCATCCGCGATAGATGCCGAAAACTTTCCATCCTTCGCATATTGCGGCACGCGTGACGGCGCGGATTGCAGGGTTCATACCGGGAGCGTCACCTCCGGAAGTAAGGACACCGATAGCTTTTATCTCGTTCATAATTATTCAATTTTCGCCAACAAATCATATTCGTCGGCACTTTCTATTTTCACGTTCAGAAATTGTCCCGCAACCGTTTCCGGCGAGACCTTTGACAGCGAGGCTACGTCACCGATCAGAATCTGACCATCCACTTCGGGGGATTCTCCGTAACTTCTCGCGACCAGAACTCCGTCCTGAAAGCCATCCACGAGCACACGTTCCCGGGTGCCAATACGGGAAACATTGAAATCCAGCGAGATACCGCTCTGAAGTTCCATCAGCCGTTCATACCTCTCATGCTTTTCTTCGGGGGAGACATCATCCTTGAGGTGTAACGCCCCGTAAGTCCCCTCCTCTTCAGAATACTCGAAAGCGCCCAGACGCTCAAACCTGCACTCCCTCACGAAATCAAGAAGAGACTCGAACTGCTGACGGCCCTCTCCGGGATGACCCACCATAAGAGTGGTACGGAGCACAAGACCGGGAATATCCCGTCTGAGGCGAGCTATGAACTCCCGCGTCTGAGAAGAGGTAATACTCCTTCTCATAGCCCTGAGGACAGAATCCTCCGAGTGCTGCAGGGGAATGTCGAGATAGTTGCAGAGTTTGGAATTCGAGGCCATCTGCGCTATAACATCCTCCGGGAAATCGTCCGGATAACTGTAGTGCAGCCTGAGCCACTCGATGCCTTCGACACGGGAGAGTTGTTCCAGAAGATATCCCAACCTGCGCTTGCCGTAAAGGTCAAGGCCGTACCATGCCGTATCCTGGGCTATCAGTATAAGCTCCTTCACACCTCTTGCCGCAAGCATTTCAGCCTCGCCGACAATCTTTTCCACCGGCACGCTGACGTGGGGTCCGCGTATCAGCGGAATGGCACAATAGGAGCACCTTCTGTCGCACCCTTCCGAAATCTTGAGATAGGCATAATGCGACGGAGTGGTGAGAACCCTCTCGATGGAGTCGAAGGTCATCACCCCCTGCCAGCTGTCCACCTCGGGAATCTCGGCCTCTATCTCACCCTTGTACCTCTGGCTGAGACATCCGAATACCGACAGTTTGCTGATATAGCCCTCCTTTTTGGCCCGGGCAGCCTCCAAAATCGTACTTATGGATTCCTCCTTGGCGTCATTGATGAACCCGCAGGTGTTGATGACAACTTCGTCCACCCCGCCGGTCGTCAGGTCGACATCCTGAGGAACAAGCTGGTATCCCCTGCCCTGCAGTACCGACATCAGGCGTTCGGAATCCACAAGATTCTTGGAGCAACCGAGAGATATGACTTGTATCCTTTTCAAATCCTATTCGTCTTTCTTCTCCTCTTCTTCCTCAACGAACTCCAGAGAGCCGAATTCGGCCAGGCAGTTGTACCAGTCCAGAACCTTCTTCATGTGGGAGACATAGAACCGGTCTTCATCGTATGTGGGCAGCACTGTCTTGAAGAATTCCTTTATCTTGTCCGGATTGCTCTTTGAGTCCATTGCCTTCGCCTTCGCCGCTTTTTCGGCTATGGATTCAAGAACCTGTTTCATCGACACCTCGCCATCTTCCGTATAGATGGATATGTCAGAAAGCGAACTGACTTTTGAAGATGGTCCGAAAGCTTTCCTCTGGCCGGTAATAAGCGACTGGGCAATGATGCCGTTTCTTGTCTGGGCCACATATTCAAAAAGTCCGTGTTCTCCCGATATGGAGATGATTTTCTTAAGATCTGTCTTTTCCATTTTTCAATTTTTCAATAATATCAATCAAGGCAGGCAGAATCATCTGCCTGTCATCAGTCTCAATTACAAAGTCCGCCCGGGCGGACAGGTCCTCCTGACACTCCATTCTTTTCAATACTGCCTCCCTGGAGAGTCCGTCACGCGCCATAACCCTGCCAACCCTCACCTCCCGGGGTGCCGTGACATAAAGCACATAATCAGGAATATCCCTCAATGCGACTTTTTGGAGCATCACTGCCGATTCGATGACAACCGCTTCAGCGCCACACCCGGCCTTCCAATTCTCAAATTCGCGTATGACGGCAGGATGAACTTCGGCCTCCACCTTTTCAAGAGCTTCGGAATTGGAGAAAATCTTCGCTGAAAGAGCCTTTCTGTCAAGATGTCCGTCAACTATAACGTCACTTCCGACAGCATCCGCAACCCTCTCCAGCAGTCCCCGGTCCCTTTCATACAGCGCTTTGGCGCAACGGTCCGTATCGAAAGATGGGACTCCGAGAGCGGAGAGAGCCTTGACAACGGCCGACTTGCCGCTTCCTATCCCGCCGGTACACAATATCGTCTTCCCCGCAGCCATCAATCCCCCTCAACTATTATGCCCTCCACGACAGGAGGGTAAATTTCATACTTGTATATCGGGATCGAGCTTCCGTTGGCCAGCACAGGAATAAGTCTCGCCGACTTTGAATCGATGACATCATTGTAGTCAACGGAAACGGAAAGCGAGTTGAGGAATGCATTCTGTCTGGTTCCGAACGGAACCCTGCACACGACCCTGACCTCCGAGGGCAGGGTAAGCAGTGATTTCTGGACCGGGACATTGCTGACAGCCACTTTCTTAGTGGTTTCCACCTCGACATACCTCCCTACGGAAATGGAGTAACGCACCTGATCCCTGTTGATTGAAATCCCTGCCGGGACATCAAGCCCGACATAGCCGTTCACGGGGGTCTTCAGCTTCTCGTAGGAAATCGGGTCAGTCATAATTTCCGTAATCTGGACCAGTTCATCCGCGGGACCGTAAAGGAAGACCGAATCCGGCTTTACCTGAATATTCCCCACCCTCATATATTGGGGGCAGAAGTCAAGATTTGACACTACCGTCACAGGTACGTGCCGGTAATTCTGACGGACATATTTCAATGTAAGCGACTCCGTATCGAAAAAGTCAATGACAATGTGCTCCCCAAGAGCCTCCATCACCTGTTCACGTATGGACTGGACAGGCAACGTGAACGAACCGTCATTGTTATGGGTCATCGCCGACTTGTCAACCTCAATCTGCAGATTCATTGGGCCGCTGCGGAACCCCTTGGCTTTCAGGATATAATAGCCGGCTGCCTTCCCCCTTACAAGCAGAAGTTCGTCAGCCACGGCAGAAGGTGCATATCCCACCATATCCGTAGTGACTGTCACCCTGTACTGCAAAAAGGCCATGTAATCCAGAGAAAGGATGTGCAAAGCCCATACAAAACAGGACAGCAGCAGGGAGATAAGGAATATCACCCAGTCCCGCTTCATTTAGTTCGAGTTGGCTTCGCTGAAATCTTTTACAAGAGATGCCTTGTCAACTTTCAGTTTGACATCCTTGTCCACTTCGAGAAGAACCGTTGCAGCCCCCTCCTTTACTTCGCAGATTGTCCCGTATATTCCGCCCACGGTCACAACCTTGTCCCCTTTCTTGAGAGCATCACGGAATTTCTGCATCTCCTTCTGTTTTTTCTGCTGGGGCCGGATCATAAAGAGCCACATCACCACAAAAATCAGAACAAGCATCAGAATCATCGAAAGTCCGCCACCCTGTTGTGCGGCCTGCTGAAGGAAAATAAGTGTTTTCATATCTCGTTTTGTTCAGTTTGTCAATTCTGCAGCAGTCCCCTGCCCTGCTTTGATACCTCGCCTGAAGCGATTTTCTCCTGTATCACCCTGTCAAGCAAACCGTTGACAAAGATACGGCTGTTGGGAGTGCTGTAATATTTCGCTATTTCCACAAATTCGTTGATTGTCACCTTCACCGGAATTGTCGGGAAGGAGACAGCCTCCGTGATTCCCAGGATAATCAGGGCGGCGTCCGTCGGGACAAGCCTCTCCGTGTCCCAGTTGTTCAGTTTTCCGGAGACCAGACTGAAATATTCATCATATCTCAACATCGCGTCGCCCAGCAGTCTTTCCCCGTACGCCTTGTCCTCCTCCTTCGTGAAAGTTGTCGGATGGACAATAGCCTTTTTCTTCCTCGTCACCTCGATATTGGCGATAATCACATTGAGGACATACTCCAGATCGTCTATCCAATATATCGACTTCTCCTCAAGAATCCGGGCCAGATCCTCGTCATCTTCGAATTCATCCTGGAAAATGCAGGATGCCAGCGTGCAGTCCTCTTCAAAAGAGTCAATCCCGGACTCCATATAGTTCTTGTAATACTCCTTCGTCACCATCGAATTGTAGACTTTCCTGACGAAAACGTCATATTCGTTCCATATCAGGGAATGTTTCTGGCAGAACATCCCGAATTTGGGATCGTCGCTCAGAAGGGAGAAGAACCTGTTGTTCACGAATTTCATATTCGGATTCATCTCCTCCTCCGTGGGCTTGAACTTGCTCATTCCCGATTCGATATGCTGTCTCGCCACATCCACCAGAGATGCGGAGAAATTTATAATGAAATAATACAGTTCCCTGACCTTTTCACAGGAAAAATCGAACTCCTTTATCGCTGCAGGCACATCCACGTCACCCGAAGCTTCACAGGCATAGAGTGTCTTGAACGCCTTTATCCGAATCAGCCGTCTGGAAATCATATTTATTTTTACAATTTTATTTCAAATAATTTTACAAATATAGTTCTTTCAACCAAAAA
This sequence comes from Candidatus Cacconaster scatequi, assembly GCA_018065305.1. Classification (GTDB taxonomy): domain Bacteria; phylum Bacteroidota; class Bacteroidia; order Bacteroidales; family UBA932; genus Cacconaster; species Cacconaster scatequi. The sequence continues at coordinate 18,853 of JAGHTO010000045.1, forward strand.
ATAAATTTATCTTTGTGAAAACAAATCCAAAAAAAGAGCGATTATGTACACAGATGACTATGGAAATGCTGGAATGCAGGAACGAGGCGGTGATGACGTATATTCAAAGCCGGTGAGGGCCGGTAAACGGACTTACTTCTTTGACGTGAAGGCTACCAAGGGAAACGATTTCTATCTGACAATCACCGAAAGCAAGCGCCGCATCGAGCAGGACGGACGTCAGGTGTTCGACAAACACAAGATTTTCCTGTACAAGGAGGATTTTGAAAAATTCGCCGAAGGGCTGTCCGAGGCCGTGGAGTACATAAAGAAGAACTGCCCCGTTCAGGACACACCTTCCTACGAAAGGAGACAGGAGCCGGGTTCCGAGTTTTCAGACGTAAACTTCGAGGAACTGTAAAGACCCTCCCGTGAAACGGGACAGATAATTGCACAGCCGGTCAAAGCGCCGGCTATTTTTTTTAGAACCTGTTTTTGAAATGGCCATGAAACATTTTTCTTTACCGGAAGAAGGGGGTTTGAAGATTGAAAGAATACCTTCCGACATCCTTCACAGTTTTGACAGAATCCCGACAGAAGTCTTTCAGGATGTAGAATCAGCCGCCCGCAATATAGCGGACGTCATAATATCCGCCATAAATTCGCACAAGCCGGACCGTCCTTTCAAACTCGGGGTGACAACCGGAAGGTCTCCCCTGTCTCTGTATCAGGAACTGCGCGAAAGATTCATCGCAGGGGAAGTGAGTTTCAAAAACGTGGAAATCTTTTCCATAGACGAATACTATCCGTCCAAGCCGACCGACAGCCAAAGCCGCAACCGACGCCTGCACGATGACATCATCAACGTTATTGACATCCTGCCGGAAAACATACACATTCTTGACGGAACCATTGATGTCAAGGAGATTGACGCCCACTGCAAAACTTTTGATGAGAAGGCGAAGAATCTGGACCTCCTTGTCGTAGGTGTAGGCGACGGAGGTCAGGTCGGATTCAACGAATCGGGCTCAACACGCACCTGCCGCACAAGGCTCGTCCATCTTCCCTACAAATCCAGAAAGCGTCAGGCCAAGAATTTCAACGGAAACCTCCTGGAGACTCCTGAAATGGCCCTGACAATGGGTATCGGAACGATGATGAGCGCCAGACAGATTATTCTCATGGCCTGGGGCGAAAACAAAAGCCACGCCATCAAGCAGATTGCAGAGGAGCCGGAGACGCCGAACTGCCCCGCGTCATATTTCCAGGAGCACTGCAACGCCAAACTGTATGTTGACAAGGTCGGAGCGGAATTCCTGACAAGAAATGAAGCCCCGTGGATGATAGGTCCCTGCAATTGGACCCGCAAGATGCGCAGAAAAGCAGTAATCTGGCTGTGCAGGAAGGTGGGTAAGCCCATTCTCAAGCTCTCCCTTCAGGACTATCTTGACAATTCGCTTGGAGAGTTGCTGGAGCAGTACGGCCCTTATGACAAAATCAACATCGACATTTTCAACGACCTCCAGCATACGATTACCGGATGGCCGGGAGGAAAGCCGGGTTCCGACGAGCCCACACGACCTGTCGGTTCAAAGCCGTTTCCCAAGACAGTTCTCATTTTTTCACCTCACCCCGACGATGACGTTGTCTCAATGGGCGGTACTTTCATAAGACTTGTGCATCAGGGTCACAACGTCCACGTGGCATACGAGACTTCAGGGAACGTCGCGGTTCACGATGACGTCGTGCTCCAGCATATGGACGCCGCCGTTCAACTCGGATTCGAGGACAAGTTCGAACAGATGGAGAAACTTATTGAATCCAAGATTCCCGGTGCTGCTGAGCCCAAGGAACTGCTGGCAATCAAGGCAGGAATCCGAAGAAGCGAAGCAAGAGGGGCCTGTCGCAGCTTCGGGCTGACAATGGACCATGTGCATTTCCTGAACCTGCCGTTCTATGAATCGGGCGGCATCATCAAACTGCCGCGCACCCAGGCTGACGTGGATATCATCAAGAACCTTATCAAAGAGGTCAACCCGGACCAGATTTATATGGCAGGTGACCTTGCGGACCCTCACGGCACCCACCGGGTCTGCACCGAGGCGGCTCTGGAGGCCATCGAGCAACTTCGCGAAGAGAGGTTCAAGGGCATTGACGAATGTACCATCTGGATGTACAGAGGCGCCTGGATGGAATGGGACCTCGGCAGCGTCGATATGGCCGTGCCCCTTTCACCGGACGAGGTGATTGAAAAGCGACACGCAATCTACCGTCACCTCTCACAGAAAGACATAATGCCCTTCCCCGGAGATGACACCCGTGAATTCTGGCAGAGGGCGGAAGACCGCACCCAGGCAACCGCACGCCTGTATGACTCGCTCGGAATGGCGGAATACCAGGCAATGGAGGTCTTCCTCAGACTGAAATAATCAGATTTTACTGTCGCAGTAGGCGCAGCGGACCGTACCGTCACTTGACTTGTGGAAAAGATGGCGAACCGGTTCGTTGCGGCTTATGCATTTGGGGTTACGGCATACCGCAGTCTCATCCTCATAGAACTCCGGATGGCCGGCCATCTTGCGGGTGGGGTCGTTCTTCCACCTGATAAGACTGAGTATCAACGCCATACGCACGAACTTACCATTGCCAACCTGACGGAAATATGCAGCGCGGGGGTCATCGTCCACCTCCGTCTTGATTTCATTGACACGGGGCAGAGGATGAAGGACACACATCTTCTTCTTTGCGAGAGCCATCTTCTCATTGTCAAGCACAAAACTGTCCTTGACTCTCTCGAACTCGTCCAGATCAAGGAATCTCTCCTGCTGGACTCTGGTCATATAGAGTACGTCCAGTTCTCCGATAACCTCCTCTATCGTCTTGACTTCACGATAGTTGACACCCTGACGGTCGCACACGTCGTGCTTGATGTAGTCCGGAAGCCTCAACTCATCGGGAGCGATAAGGACTACGTTGACATTCTCATACCGTGTCAGAGCCTTGATGAGAGAGTGAACCGTACGACCGAACTTGAGGTCTCCGCAGAATCCTATGGTTATGCCGTCGATATGTCCGATTTCCCTCTTTATTGTAAGGAGATCCGTCAGGGTCTGGGTCGGATGCGCGTGAGAGCCGTCTCCGGCGTTGATAATCGGAATGTGCGCCGCCTGCGAAGCCACGTACGGAGCACCCTCGAGGGGATGCCTCATTGCAACGATATCCACGAAGTTCTCCACCACCCTGACAGTGTCGGCCACAGTCTCTCCCTTGCTCACGGAGGTGTTGCGGGCATCGGAGAAGCCCAGAACCTGGCCTCCGAGTTCCATCATCGCAGATGTGAAGCTGAGACGGGTGCGGGTTGAAGGTTCATAGAAGAGGGTTGCCAGTTTATGGTACTTCAGAACTTCGCGGTACTTTTCGCGGTTGGCTATGATATCTTCTGCAAGAGCGATTATTTCATCGGTCTCCTGTTTCGTGATGTCTGTGGGGTCAATGAGGTGTTTCATATGATATCGGTTTTAGACTCTTATCTTATCCAGCTTTCATCGGAAGGGTTGTCCCTGAATTTGAGGATACGTTCCTTCCATTGCGGGGCAATGATGCCTTTTTCGACGGCTACGTCCACCAGAGCGTCCAGATTGCTCAGGGAACAGTTGACCACGCCGGCCTGCGCGAATCGGTCGAGACCTTTTTTCATACCGTATGTGAAGATGCTGACGATGCCAAGAACGTCGGCTCCGGCTTCGCGAAGAGCCTCGACAACCTCCACGGCGCTGCCTCCCGTCGACACAAGGTCTTCGATGACAACGACTTTCATTCCCTTTTCAAGGCGTCCTTCAATCTTGTTGTTCCGGCCGTGTGTCTTTGCCTCACCTCTTACATATCCCATAGGGAGTCCGAGAATCGACGCCGCGATTGCCGCGTGTGCGATGCCGGCGGTACTGGTTCCCATCAGGGATTCCGCCTGGGGGAATTTCGCCTTCACGGTATCCGCAATGGCCTGTTCGACTATGGTACGTGCGGACGGAGCGGAGAGGACGAGCCTGTTGTCACAATATATCGGGCTCTTGATTCCACTGGCCCAGGTAAACGGCTGTTCGGGGCGAAGAAAGACTGCCCCTATGCTGAGAAGTTGTTCGGCGATGATTTTTTCCATAAGTCTATTGCTCTAAAAATTCTTTGACACATCTGTTGTAGGCGGCCACGGGGTCGGCAGCTGCGGTGATGGGACGTCCGACCACGATGAAATCCGAACCTATCTCCCTTGCACGGGCCGGAGTGGTGATTCTCACCTGATCGTCGGCGGCGGAGTCGGCGAAGCGGATTCCGGGAGTGACGGCAAGGAATGAACTTCCGCAGCGTTCCTTGACGATTGACGCTTCGAGAGGGGAACATACTACACCGTCAAGTCCGGCGGCCGCCGCATTTGCGGCATAATGGGCAATCACATCCCCTATCGGACGCTCTATCAGAAGGTCCTGCCTCATCCTCTCCTCGGAAGTGGAGGTGAGCTGGGTAACCGCGACAAGGAGCGGACGGGTGCCGTCTTCGCGGGTGAGTCCTTCCAGAGCTGCCTTCATCATCTCAATGGTGCCTCCTGCGTGGACATTGGTCATATCGACGTCCAGTCCGGAAAGGACCTTCATTGTCTTTCGGACGGTATTGGGGATGTCGTGAAGTTTGAGGTCCAGAAAAATCCTGTGCCCACGGCTTTTTATGTCGCGCACTATCTGAGGTCCCGCGGCATAGAAAAGTTCCATACCTATCTTCACGAAAGGCTTTCTGTCGCACTCTGAAAACTTGTCCAGAAAAGAGAGAACTTCATCGGCGCCGCTGAAATCGCACGCCACAATCACGTCTTTCATACTATACAATCCCTATTATCTCGTTTATGTTTTCTATATGAAGTTCCTCCATAAGCAGAGGCAACTCGTTCACTATATCCCTGCAAGCCATCGGATTGCGAAGATTCTCAGCTCCCACCTGAACAGCGGTTGCACCGGCCATCATCATCTCCACCACATCGGAAGCGCACGACACTCCGCCGCATCCCATTATCGGCAGGGAGCAGGCATTGTGAACCTGATTGACCATACGCAAAGCCACCGGGAGAACCGCCCGGCCGCTGAAGCCGCCATATCTGTTCGCCACCACCGGCTTGCGGCGACGGATGTCTATCCGCATCCCGAGAATCGTGTTGATAAGGGTTAGTCCGTCAGCGCCGGCCTCCTCACAGGCACGGGCTATCGCCGCGATATCCGTGACGTTGGGGCTGAGTTTGATAAATACGGGTTTCGTGCTGACCCTCTTCACGGCACGGGTCACCTGAGCGGCAGTAGCGGCATCTGTCCCGAATGCGAGACCTCCACCGTGGACATTGGGACAGGAGACGTTGACTTCAATGATGTCCACATCGGGAGAGGCGGAAACGGCACTGCAGCACTTCTCATACTCCTCGATGCTGAACCCGCTGACATTAGCTATCACGACTCCGCCGTATATCTTTCTCAAAGCGGGAATTTTCTCTTCGACGAGCACCTTCACGCCCGGATTCTGGAGTCCCACGGAATTTATCATTCCGTCCGGACATTCCGCAATTCTGGGGCACTCGTTTCCGAAGCGGGCTTCGAGAGTCGTCCCTTTCAGGCTTATCCCGCCAAGGCAGTTGATATCATAGAATGACGAAGCTTCCAGCCCGAACCCGAAGGTTCCGCTGGCCGGAACAACGGGATTCCTGAGCTCTATTCCGCACAAATTCACAGAAGTCACCATATCACATCCTCCTTTTTGAAGACCGGACCGTCAAAGCAGACACGCTTGGGGCCGTCAGCCGTATGGCAGGTGCATCCGAAGCAGATTCCGCAGCCGCAGCCCATCCTCTCTTCGAGACTTACCTGTCCGCTGATATCAAGTTTGCGGCAGACAGCCTCCATCATCACCTTGGGGCCGCAGGTATAGAAAAAGTCATATCCTCCGTCCAGAGTGTCGATTACATCCGTGACAAGTCCCTTGATTCCGACCGAGCCGTCCATAGTGGCAACCCTGACTCCCGCTCCCAGTTTCCTGTATTCGTCGAACAGAATCAGTTCCGAAGCGTTGTTGTAGCCCAGGACAACAGTAACCTCCTTCCCCTCCTCAATCAGTTCCTTCACAAGATGGAATGCCGGGCTCGCGCCGATTCCGCCGCATACAACCAGAGCCTTTTTCCTGCACAGCGAGGTGTCGAATCCGTTTCCGAGGCCGGTGAGCAGATTGACGCTGCTGCCCTCGCGCCACTGCGACATTATCTCCGTACCCTGTCCGACAACCTTGTATATGAGAGAAAGTGTATCCTTTGTCCAGTCCGTAACGGCAAAGGGACGCCGGAGGAAACATCCGTCCACCTCGACGTCAACGAACTGTCCTCCGCGAAGGATGCCTTCAGTATCTCCGCTGAGAGTCATCCTCCAGATGCGTGAGGCGATGCGGCTGTTCTCAAGAATCGTATAGTCGCCCTGTCTCATAGCCTATTTGTATTCCTCGTCGATCGTTGATATTCCGAGTGTTATCTCTTCCAATACATCCAGCAGCACCCCTACGGTCTCAAGTGCCGTAAAGAGTGTCACGTTGTTCTCCACGGCGGCTCGCCGGATTTCATATCCGTCAAGACGCGTGCTGTGCTGGTTTATGTCAATGGTATTGATGACGTAACTTACGTGTCCCTTGCGGAGAACACTGATTATGTCGTCACTTCCGTCGGTGATTTTGCCGAGGGCCCTTGTCCTGATGCCGTGGGCCTTGAGGAACCTGGCCGTGCCCTCGGTTGCCACTATGTTGAATCCCAGGTCATAGAAGCGCTTTATCAGAGGTAGCGCAGCCGGTTTGTCAGCATCCGCGATGGTTGCGAAGATGGTTCCGTAATTGACCACGTTGACTCCGGATGCCTGAAGCGACTTGTAAAGCGCGCGCTTGAGGGAATCGTCATATCCGATGGCCTCTCCGGTCGATTTCATTTCGGGGGAGAGATATGTGTCGATGCCCTTGAGTTTTCCGAAGGAGAAAGCCGGGCTCTTGACATAATGTCTCCTGCGCTCCGGGTAGTATGTCTGTACGATACCCTGTTCAGCAAGGCTGTGGCCGAGCATCACCATCGTGGCTATCTTGGCCATCTGGATTCCGGTCGACTTGGAGAGGAACGGAACGGTGCGTGACGACCTGGGGTTGACCTCGATTACATATACATCCTCGTTGTCATCGACTATGAACTGTATGTTGAACAGTCCGACAATGCCAATTTCCAGGCCGAGGCGGCGGGTATAGTCCACGATACGGTCCTTGACCTTCTGGCTCAGTGAGAATGAAGGATATACGCTGATAGAGTCTCCGCTGTGGATACCGGTCCTCTCGATATGCTCCATAATTCCGGGGATGAAGACCTCCTTCCCGTCACAGATTGCATCCACCTCAGTCTCCTTGCCCATAATGTACTTGTCCACAAGCACAGGGGAATCCACGTTGATTTCCACGGCATTGTGGAGATAGTGCCTGAGCGCCTCCTCGTTGCCTACAATCATCATCGCGCGGCCTCCAAGAACGAATGAAGGACGGACCAGCACCGGATATCCTATCTCCGCGGCGGCCCTCACTCCCTCCTCGACGTCAGTGACAGCCTTCGCGCGGGGCTGGGGTATTCCCGTTTTTCTCATTATCGCCTCGAACAGCTTGCGGTCCTCGGCATTGTCGATGGCCTCTATCCGGGTGCCGATGATGGGGACGTCGAAGCCTGCAAGAGGGTTGGCAAGATTGATAGCCGTCTGCCCTCCGAGAGTCACTATCACCCCTTTTGGTTTCTCCAACCGGATTACATTCATAACGTCCTCGACGGTGAGGGGTTCGAAATAGAGTTTGTCGGATATCGTGTAGTCCGTGGAAACGGTTTCAGGGTTGTTGTTGATGATGATGGCCTCATAGCCCGCCTCGCGGATTGCCCATATTGCGTGTACCGTCGAGTAGTCAAACTCGACTCCCTGCCCGATTCTGATGGGACCTGCGCCGAGCACCAGAATCTTCTCCCTGTCACTGACAACCGATTCGTTCTCCTGCTCGTAGGTTGAATAGAAGTAGGGTACATCCGCATCGTGCTCTGCGGCACAACTGTCTATGAATTTGTAGGTCGGGTTGATGTTCTTCGACCAGCGCCACTCTATTATCTCTTTCTCTGGTACTTCACCCCAAAGCTGTCCTATGTATTTGTCACTGAAGCCCAGTCTCTTGGCCTTCAGCATCAGGTCGGCATCGAACGGAGATGCCGCAAGTTCCCTTTCCACGGATATGATGTTGCACAGTTTCTCGAGGAACAGCATATCTATCTTGGTGATATCATATATAATTCTGATATCCACGCCGTTGCGTATCAGCTGGGCAATTGCCAGCAGGTGGTCGTCAGGGAATTTGGCTATGTATTGGAGCAGTTCCTTGTCGCTGAGCGACTCGAATTTCTTCTTGTAGATGTGGCAGGCTCCGATCTCAAGCGAGCGGATGGCTTTGAGAAGGCTCTCCTCAAAGGTGCGGCCTATGCTCATCACCTCTCCCGTAGCCTTCATCTGAGTGCCAAGTTCGTTGGTAGCCTCGCTGAACTTGTCGAAGGGGAATCTTGCTATCTTGCTGACAATGTAGTCTATGGAAGGTTCGCAGCAGGCCGGGGCGTTAGCCACCGTTATTTCGTCGAGGGTAAGTCCCACGGCGATTTTAGCCGTAACTCTTGCGATGGGGAATCCGGATGCCTTGGAAGCCAGCGCCGAAGAGCGGGATACTCTGGGGTTGACTTCGATTATGTAATAGTCGAACGAGAGGGGGTCGAGAGCGAACTGCACGTTGCAGCCGCCTTCGATTTTCAGAGCGCGTATCAGCTTGAGGGCGCTCTCGCGGAGCATCTCATATTCCTTGTCCGCCAGAGTCTGGACAGGGGCCACGACTATCGAGTCTCCCGTGTGGATTCCGACGGGGTCCACGTTCTCCATAGAACAGATTGTTATTGCCGTGTCGTTGGCATCCCTCATCACTTCGAACTCAATCTCCTTGTAGCCCTTGACGCTCTTCTCGATGAGAACCTGATGGACAGGAGAGAGAGCGAGAGCGTTCCTCATCATCTCGGCGAGTTCCGTGGGGTTGGCCGCAAATCCTCCGCCCGTACCGCCGAGCGTGAAGGCGGGGCGCAGCACGACGGGATAACCAATCTCGACAGCCGTCTTGAGAGCCTCCTCAGTGGAGTAGCATATCTGGGACGGAATCACAGGCTCACCGAGACTGATGCAAAGCTCCTTGAACAGTTCACGGTCTTCGGCCTGCTCGATGCTTTGGAAGGAAGTTCCGAGAATTTCCACGTGACACTCGTCAAGAACTCCTTTCTTCGCCAGTTTCACGGCGAGGTTAAGTCCTGTCTGACCTCCCAGTCCGGGGACTATCGCATCGGGGCGCTCATATCTGATAATTTTCGCAATATACTCAAGGTCAAGCGGTTCCATATACACCTTGTCGGCTATATGGGTATCTGTCATTATCGTGGCGGGATTCGAATTGACCAGAACGACCTCATACCCCTCTTCTCTTAGGGCGAGGCAGGCCTGTGTGCCTGCATAGTCGAATTCTGCAGCCTGGCCTATGACGATGGGGCCTGACCCTATCACCATAATTTTTCTGATATCTGTTCTTTTAGGCATATCTTATCCCTCCATTGCAATTACAAATTCATCGAAAAACGAGGTTTCTTCCGGTCCGGGGCCTCCTTCCGGGTAGAACTGTACGGCACTCACCCTGTCCACCGCACACTCGACACCCTCCACGGTTCCCGTGGCGACGTCAAGGAATGAAACCGTCAGGGTCGTCTTCTTCAGGGACGCGGCATCAAGAGCGTATCCGTGGTTGGCCTCCGCGCTGCAGATGCGTCCGGTTGAGAGCCTGCGGATGGCTCTTCCACCGTGGTATCCGCATTTCATTCTCTCCACCACCGCTCCGTAGGAAAGGCCTATCAACCCCTGGCCAATGTTTATGCCGTATATCGGCATCCTTCCCTTCAGTGTGTTGATGATCTCCACCAGTTCGGGAAGGTTGCGGGGATCACCGGGGCCTCCTGCAATCAGAATCCCGTCGGGATTGAAGGCCAGAATATCTTCGACAGTGGTGTTGAAGGGGACGATTGTCACGTTGCACCCCTTTCTGTTGAGAGCATCTATCACTGCATATTTCACTCCGCAGTCTATCAGCACGACGTCGAAGTTGTGCTGGGGAGTTCTGGAGAACCATCTCTTGCGGCAGCTGACTTTCTCGACGGGGCGAGGGTCAGCGGGGGTGGCGGCAATCAGGCGGAGGGCATCTTCCAGGCTTGTCTCCTCGTCGACGATTGCAGCCCTGAGGGAGCCGCCGTCACGGAGTTTGCGGGTAAGCATACGGGTGTCGAGGCCCGAGATGCAGGGGGTTCCGTGCTCCTCAAGCTCCTCGGCCAGAGTCTTGGTATAGCGGAAGTTGGAGGGTGTCTGGCAACATTCCCTTACAACGATGGCCGCAGGGCCTTTCAGTTTGGACTGGTTGTCTTCGGCAGTGATGCCGTACTGGCCCATAAGGGGATATGTCATCACCACTATCTGACCCGTGTAGGCCGGGTCCGAGAGAATCTCCTGATATCCGACCATCGAGGTGTTGAATATCAATTCTCCCACCGCATTGCAATGAGCTCCGAAGTTTTCACCCACGAACTGGGTGCCGTCCTCAAGGACAAGTTTCATCTTTCCGCCTGGTTCCATAGTTGTTTATATATACAGTTGTTTATATATAAAAAAAAGGGACAAACAATAATGTTGTCCCGCCGCCGTTTAAGGTGATTGTTTCTATGTGATTTCCGTATGATTGGATGTTCTTCATATCGGAATACAAAGATAGTAATTTTTATTTGATTCTTATTATCTTTGTGGCAACAAAAAAATAAAGCGATGGCATTCCGTCTTACTTTTCTGAGAATTCCCGAACACAGAGTATACAGTTACAAGCCCCGTTTCTACGATGAAGCCAAGGAGCGCATCGCCGAGGCCGAGGAGAAATATCATCCCAAGGAGAACACCACCGGCAAATATATTCCCGGGCTTGAAATCCGCGAGGCATACCGCAAGGGCACTGTAGGAGGAAAGAAAAAACAGGCCGGAGGCTCAGGTGTCAACAAGCTTGTCCTGTTTGCCACGCTTATTCTGCTCTTTATCGCCGCCTACTATCTGGCGAAGTTGTTCGAACCCCTCTTCCAATAGACTGATGCTGAAAGTCCTCCCTCCTGAAATAGCCAATCTGATTGCGGCCGGGGAAGTTGTCGGACGCCCTGCCTCGGTGGTGAAGGAACTTATGGAAAATTCCGTGGATGCGGGGGCGACGGCTGTTACCGTTTCCATCTCCGACTCCGGCAAAACCCTGATAAAAGTCTCCGACAACGGCTGCGGAATGAGCCGGGACGAAGCCGTACTCTGCTTTGAGAGGCACGCGACCAGCAAAATTTCGGAAGCTTCTGACCTTGAGAGGATAATGACTTACGGATTCCGTGGCGAGGCGCTTGCTTCGATCACTGCGGTTTCGACGGTGACGCTCCGGACCAGAAGGAAAGGCGAAGAGGTGGGGACGAAAGTCGAGGCGGGACAGTCCGGAATTATCTCGGTTGAAGAGGACTCCATTGCGGAAGGGAGCGTCTTCGAGATACGAAATCTGTTCTACAACGTTCCCGCCCGGCGCAAATTCCTCAAGTCGGACGCTGTCGAGATGCGGAACATCGTCCAGGAATTCCTGAGGGTGGCGCTGACCAGGACGGAGATATCCCTCCGCCTGATATCGGGAGGAAAGGATATCTACAACCTGCGGCCGGTGCAGAATCTGAAACAGAGAATACGCGATATCTACGGGATGAACGTGGCCAGGGAACTCGTGGAGGTGAATGTCAACACCACGATAGTGAACGTCTCGGGGTTCATCGGCAACCCGGAGGGGGCACGCAAGCGCTCCGGCAACCAGTTCTTCTTCGTGAACGGCAGATATTTCCGTTCGCCGCTGCTGAACAAGGCAGTCTGCAAACCTTACGAGAAACTTGTTCCCGAAGGGGCTATGCCGACCTATTTCCTCTATCTCTCGATAAATCCCGAAGAGGTTGACGTGAACATCCACCCCACCAAGACAGAGGTGAAATTCGGGGACGAGGGGGTCATCTTCGAGATATTGATGGCCGGGGTCAGGGAGAGCCTCGGGAAGAACGACTTCACTCCGAGCATAGAGTTCGACAGCGTAGGGAACATACCGCAGATACCGGTATTCCATAAAACGGACTCCGCCCCACGCTCTCCGTACATACCGAAGGTGGACTACACTCCGCTGTTCAACCCGTTCGACACACCGTCCTGCCCTCCCCCTGTCCTGGATACCTTCCACACGGAGGACAAATTCCTTTTCGAGGAGGCTCCGGCAGAAGACGGCAGGGACATTCTGGTTGCTCACGGCAAATACGTCATCGCCCCCGTCAAGTCAGGGATAATGGTGATTCATATAGAAAGGGCCCGACAGAGAATCTTCTATGAGAGATATTATGAGAAAATAGCGGAGCAGCAGCCCATAGTGCAACGGACTCTTTTCCCCCAGACAGTGAAACTGTCAGCCGAGGACTATATAGCCATAACGGAACGGAGCGAAACGGTGGCCCAGCTGGGCTTCGACATCCGGGATTTCGGAGGCGGCAGCGTTGTGGTTTACGGCGTTCCGGAGGGCTTTGAGATAGATGAAACCGGGGTCGCCGGCAGTATCGACGCCCTGATCTCCGCGCTGTGCGATGAAACACAGATTGACGATTATCGTCATAGCGTGGCTGTCAAACTGGCGGAAAGCGCCGCTGCAACCGGGCGTAAATCCCTCAATCGCACGGAGGCACAATTGTTGGTCGACAGTCTGTTCGCCTGCAGGGAACCTCACCTGTCCCCTTCAGGACACCGATGTGTGGCCACCATTTCAACAGAAGAGTTAGAAGCTGTTTTAAAATGATTAACTTCAATACTTATGCTTCTTTTTCGCATATTTTCCGATTCTTTTCAGTCGCAATGGAAACCCATTGCGGCCTCAAATCATCAAAAAATCTACTGAAAAATAATCTATAATAATTTTCGTGAACCATTTCAAAACAGCTTCTTGGATAAACTGCTATGAGTTACTACGAATATAACGGACGCCCGGGATTCTTCTCGATGCTTACGCCGGTCGTGAAGAACCTTATCATAATCAACGTCATCCTCATGATTGGTACAACCATAATAGGCGAACCGATGTATGAGAAATTTTCCCTGTTCCCCTTCGAATCCCCGCTTTTCCATCCATATCAGCTTGTCACCCATATGTTTATGCACGGAGGGTTCTGGCACATATTCTTCAATATGTACACCCTTATGATATTCGGAGTGGCCCTCGAAAGGGTCTGGGGCAGCGGGAAATTCCTCCTGTTCTATATGGTGACAGGACTGGGAGCCGCTCTCTGCCATAATTTCGTGATTCATCTGCACGTTGCAGACCTCCTTGCGGCACAGGACAATATGTTCGCGGTGGCAGGAATTCTCCGCACTCCCACCGTCGGTGCCTCGGGAGCCATCTACGGAGTCCTTCTCGGCTACGGGATGCTCTACCCCAACAGCATACTTCAGCTGATTTTCCCTCCCGTGGCATTGAAGGCCAAGTGGTTCGTGGTGATATTCGCGGCTATCGAGCTTCTCACGGGCCTCGTGAACACTTCCGACGGAATTGCCCATTTCGCCCACCTCGGCGGAATGCTGTTCGGACTGATTCTGATTCTAATTTGGAAAAAGGACAACAGATTGTATAACTGATGGTCAAACTGGTAAAAAGGCCCGGGCCGAAGCACCTGAAGAGCCAGAAGAAGAAAATGCCCACGAAGGAGCGCCTGAACAGGCTTTTCCTATGGATACTCTTCGGATCCGGCCTGCTGATGATTCTTTCCTATCTGTCAGTGTTCATCAGTCCGAAAGTCGCGTCCTTCCCGATGTTCCTCGGGCTTTACTTCATTCCTCTGGCCGGATTGAACATTCTCCTCTTCATCATCGCAATCTGCCGTCGTTCCTATGCTCTGTTTATCCCTCTGCTGGTCCTTCTGCCCGCCATTTTCCATTCCGACCTCTTCCTGAAAGTCGGGAAAGGGGAAGATGTTCCGAAGCGAACCGGAGAAGCGGTCAAGGTCCTGACATACAACGTAGGGAGATATATGCTTGCCGGCAAAGGGATAGCCGAAGAGAAGACGTCCGCGGACATCAAAAAACTGATATCCGATGAAAACCCCGATATTGTCTGCCTCCAGGAATTCCTTACCCGGGACACGTCATCCCTTCTTTCCAGACTTCCCGACTATCCGTACAGATACAGCCACTTTTTCCACGGTTCGACTTTTTTCGGCAATATCACCCTGAGCAGGTACCCCATTGTCGGAAGTGAGGCCCTCACATTCGGAAAATCCACCAATCTCTGCATCAAAAGTGACGTGAAGACAGGGTTCGGAATCATAAGCATCTTCAACTGTCATCTGGAATCATACAGTATGTCCTTCACTTCCATAGTCAAGAGACTGACCAGGAAGGGCTATTTCCGGGAAGAATTCATCAGCCTGCACGACCGCATAGGGAACGCGACCGTCAGGAGGACGGAACAGGTGGAGAGAATACTGGAAATCGACAGGGACAACCAGTATCCTTCCATAATCTGCGGGGACTTCAACGACACACCCGTGTCATATACATACCGTCAACTCAAATTCGGGAGAAAAGACACCTTTTCCGAGGCCGGAGAGGGCTTCAGCAGCACATATTCCGTGCTGTGGCCGCTCCTGCGCATAGATTACATCCTTATTCCCGACGGATTGGAATGCAGTGACCACAAGGTTCTCCGCGCTCCCTATTCAGACCACTATCCGGTCATTTCCACCATTTTTGAAAACAACTCCAAAAACTGATTCCGATATGAATACAGAAACAGACATTGACATTGAAGAGATCAAAGCCGCTGTAGAAGTCCTCAAAGCTGGAGGAATAATACTCTATCCCACTGATACTGTATGGGGCATCGGCTGCGATGCCACGAATCCCGACGCGGTAGCAAAAGTGTATGAAATCAAACGGCGTGAGGACAGCAAGAGCCTCATCACTCTCGTATCGGACATCGATATGATCGGGAAATACGTCAAAACCATTCCGGAAATGGCAATCAACCTCATTGAGGTGAATGACAAGCCTATGACCATCATCTATCCCAATGCGATGAACCTCGCTCCCAATCTGGTAGCCGGGGACGGATCTGTCGCCATCAGGATTCCGATGAGCGAATTCTGCCGTGAACTAGTACGCCGTTTCCGCAAGCCCATTGTATCGACCTCGGCCAATATCTCCGGAGAGGCGACACCCGCTCTATACGAAGAAATTTCCCTTGACATCATCAACGCCGTCGACTGGGTCGCCGACCCGTACCTTGAGGAGGGTGCGACCGGGAAATCATCCCAGATCATCAAGGTCGGACTCAAAGGCGAGGTGGAGATAATCCGGGCCTGACGTCAATTCTGCACTACTGAAAGCTGATTGGCAACCACTTCCGTCAGGTAGCGGTCCACTCCATCGGTATTGGTGAACTTTGTGTTCCTTATCCGTCCCACCACCGACACGAACGTTCCCTTGTGAATCTTGTCGAAGTCCACGATGTTCCTTCCGGCCCAGGCGCTGACGTTGTGCCAGGTGGTCTCCTCCTTGATTGCTCCTTCCCTGTCGTGGAAGACTTCGTTTGTCGCCACCGAGAATCTGGCAACACAAGAGTCGCCCACGGTGAAAATTTTCGGTTCCTGGCCGATCCGGCCACGGAGCTCCATTCTGTTCAATGTTTCCATACTTTTGTTTTTTTTGAATTTCAGAGGCAAAGGAAAACTGTTCAACGGTGAAATTTTCACATTAAACATTTGTAAATGGATATAAACGACAAGGATTTTCCAAAAAAACGTAAATTTTCACCGATACGTTTTTTTATCCGATTGAAATCTTATTTTTGTCGGTGACAGAAATAAAAATCGCATATATGGAGAATGAGGGGAAGTGCCTTTTGTGCGGCAAAAGTTTTCAGGGCCGTACGGACAAGAAGTTCTGCAGCGATGCCTGCAGGAGCGAGTATCACAACCGTCTTCGTATGAAAGACGGAAATCAGGTCAGGGATGTGGACAGAATCCTGCGCCGGAACAGGGAGTTCCTCCGGGACAACCTCAGGGCTGGCAACATGGTGATTAATATGAGCGAACCGGGAACGGCTTTTTTCAATTCGCGTTTTTTCACCTCCATCGAACGCCGGTTCCTCCGCCCTCCCATCTACCACTGCTTCGGCTACCGCTACTACATTTCCCTGGGAAAACTGCATATCATAGGGTGAAAAACAGTATATTTGCCTCCAAGACCAACACTAACCGCTATGTTACGAAAGATTACAGCCTCCGCAGCACTATTTGCGGCGATATTGACAAACTCCTGCACTATGACAGAAAATCCGTTGCTGGCACCTTCTTCAAACCCCTATGGTGCCCCGGCCTTTGACAAAATCAAGGATGCCGACTACAAACCCGCATTCGAGGCCGCAATAGCCTCCGCAAAGAAAGAGATCGAGGCTATCGTGAACAATCCCGAAGCACCCACTTTCGAGAACACCATCGAAGCCCTTGAATATTGCGGCAAGGATCTCGGCAAGGTGGAAAATATCTTCTTCAACCTCAACGAAGCCTGCACAAACCCCACGATGCAGACGGTTGCGGAGGAGGTTTCGCCTATGCTCACAGAATACAGCATGTCAGTCATTCTCAATGCGGAACTGTTCGGCAGAATCAAGGCTGTCTGGGAGCAGAAGGACAAACTGAACCTCAACACGGAACAGAGCAAACTCCTGAAGGAGACCTATGAATCTTTCGCACGCAACGGAGCGAACCTCCCCGATGACAAGAAGGCGGAATTTTCCAAAGTATCCGAAGAACTCTCCCTTGCAACCCTGAAATTCGGGAAAAACGTGCTTGCCGCAACCAATGCATTCACTCTCAATCTCACCGATGAGGCCGACCTTGCCGGACTTCCTGAATATGTCAGAGAGATGGCGGCAGCCGAAGCGAAGGGGCGCGGCGAACAGGGATGGACTTTTACCCTCAACGCCCCCAGTTACAGCCCCTTTCTCAAGTTCAGCGAGCACAGGGACCTTCGCGAAAAGATATGGAAGGCCTACAATATGAGAAACATCAACGATGAGTTCGACAATACTCATGAAATCCTCAACATCGTGGGACTCCGCATCAAGTCCTCCCAGCTTCTGGGCTACAGGACATACGCCGAGGCCGCACTTGTGGACAAGATGGCAAAGACCCCGGAAACGGTGAACAGCTTCCTCGACAACCTGATGGGACAGAGTCTCGGAGCGGCAAGGAAAGAGGTTGAACAGATTCGCCGGTACGCTGTTGCCAACGGCTTCAAAGGGACGTTCATGCCCTGGGACTTCAGCTTCTGGTCAGAAAAATACAAGGATGCCACCTACTCCCTGAACGAGGAACTTCTCAAACCCTATTTCAAGCTCGAGAACGTCATCGCTGCAATATTCGATCTTGCCAACCGTCTCTACGGCCTTCAGTTCAAGGAAAATACGGCCATACCCGTATATCATCCCGACGTAAAGGCGTTTGAGGTGTCCGATGAGAACGGACGCTTCATGGCCCTTCTCTATATGGACTTCTTCCCCCGCGAGAGCAAGCGCGGCGGAGCCTGGATGACTGAATTCCGCGGCCAGAGCATCAAGGACGGCATCGAGGAGCGCCCGTTCGTCTCCCTGGTCACGAACTTTACGAAACCTACCGAAACGACTCCTTCCCTGCTCACGTTCGATGAGGTGACCACAATCCTGCACGAATTCGGACACGCGCTTCACGGAATGTTGGCAGAAGGATCATACGGCTCTCTCACAGGTACTTCCGTAGCCCGCGACTTTGTAGAGCTGCCTTCACAGATAATGGAGAACTGGGCATACGAGCCCGAATATCTCAAGACTTTCGCAAAACATTACCAGACGGGAGAAGTCATCCCCCAGGAGTACATCGACCGTATCGTCGCGGCCAAGAACTTCCTTGCAGGCTATTCCCAGGTCCGCCAGTTGCAGTTCGGCCAGATTGATATGGCCTGGCATTGCGGCGAGACCGTTCCTTCACAGGACGTGGTCGCCTACGAGCAGTCCGTCGTGAGCAAGTCAGCGGTGGTTCCCATCGTGGAGGGCGCAGCTATGGGCCCGCAGTTCACCCACATCTTCTCGGGTGGATACAGCGCAGGCTACTACTCCTACAAGTGGGCGGAAGTTCTGGAGGCCGACGCTTTCGAACTCTTCAAGGAGAAGGGGATTTTCAACAAGGAAGTCGCTTCCTCATTCAGAAAGAACATCCTCAGCCGCGGCAGCATCGAGGACGCTGACGTACTGTACAGGAATTTCCGCGGACGCGACCCCGAAAGCGACGCCCTCCTCAAGAAGTACGGCCTGAAATAAAGCCAGATTCTGAACACGTCGGGACAATATTATGCTGCCGGGGTTGACATTGCGGCAAAGGACAGACTCAGCCGCAGACAGCAAGTTATTTGCGAAGCAAATGACGCAGATGGCGAGAATGGACGCTGTCCGGCCGCAAGTCAAGCCCAGCAGCGG